>NZ_CM172014.1:180000-1002500 GCF_057443035.1 Thiopseudomonas sp. SA1F2-1K | reverse complement strand
TACGCCATAAGTATAGGATCAGCGAGAGTGATACACCCAAAATAATACCGACCTCCACCCCCAACAACAGCACCCCGACAAAGGTGGCGAACTGCGCATAGAAATCTTGTCGCGAAAATTTCCAGGTCGACTTAAACGAAGCCAGATCCACTAAACTTAAAACCGCAACAATGATGGTAGCCGCTAACACTGCATGGGGTAAGTTATGAAACAATGGCGTAAAAAACAAAGCAGTTAACGCAATGCCTATCGCAGTCAATACACCCGCCATGGGCGTCTGCGCTCCAGCATCAAAATTAACCACTGAGCGTGAAAAGCCGCCAGTTACTGGAAATCCTCCCGCCAAAGCGGCTGCTATATTGGCGCTACCTAACCCAACCAGCTCCTGATTTGGCTCTATTCGCTCACGACGCTTAGCCGCCAAGGTTTGCGCTACGGAAACTGACTCAACAAAACCAACCAAACTAATTAAGATGGCTGCTGGCAATAGCTGCCAAGCAACGCCTAGATCCATCATGGGCAAACTTAAAGCCGGCAATCCAGAAGGAATAGCTCCCACCACCTTAACGCCTTGCTGCTCTAAACCTAACAAACTAACAGCGATAACCGTGGCAACGATAGCCAAAACCGGACCAGCTTTAGCCATAGCTGACGCTACCACCGGGGCAATACCCAGCTTGAGCAATAAAGGCTGCAAGCCTTTTCTCACCCAAAACAAAAAGACTAAACTGGCCACACCCAGCACCACAGTGGCCCACTGCACAGCCTCCAAACCTTGCCATAAACTGGGGAGCAACTCGGCAATCGTCTGCCCTCCAGCGTCAACCCCCAAGATATGCTTAGCTTGGCTCAGCGCAATCAAAATACCTGACGCACTAATAAAGCCTGATATAACTGGATGACTTAAAAAGTTAGCTAAAAAGCCAAGACGAAAAACCGCCATCAACAACAACACCAGCCCAGACAAAATCGCCAACAACATAGCAGCAGCCATATAATCGGCAGACCCTGAACTAAAATGTGGCTCAAGTGCTGCGGCAGTCATTAAGGATATCACCGCCACCGGACCAACAGCTAAGGTGCGGCTGGTGCCAAAAATAGCGTACAACACTAAGGGTAAAATACTGGCATACAACCCAGTTACTGGTGGCAATCCCGCCAGCATCGCATAAGCTAAGCTTTGCGGAATCAGCATTAAGGTAACAATGACCGCAGCGAGCACGTCTTTACCCGCTGCCGCCTTGCTGTATTGGCTACCCCACTCCAAACAGGGCAGCCAATTGAACCACGCCTTACGCTTATGCATGTCCAGCCCGTTGCTCAATCCGCGCCTGCAAGTTGGTTAAATCAAAACCTGCTTGCTGAGCCGTTGCTTGTAATTCTGCAAATGGCTTCTTGTTTTGACTGGCGTTAACCAAACTCCACAAGCACAGACAACGATTACCACTGCGACAGAACGCAAGTACTGGCGCTTCAACTTTAGCTAAAATCTTTTCAAACTCAGCCACCGCCTCATCAGTTACCTGACCTGAAATAACCGGCAAGTAATAAAATACCAAATCCAGTTCAGCCGCTTTTTTAGCAATATCATCATTCAACGGCTGCCCTTCATCTTCAGCGTCAGGACGGTTATTAATCAGCGTCTTAAACCCTGCAGCTTTTACCGCCTCTAGATCACTGGCTTGCAATTGAGCAACCACTGAAAAACTATCTGAAATTTTTTTAATATCCATGATTAACCCTTATTAATTAAACTGCATTAAGCGGGATTTTTAGGTAGCTCACCCCATTATCTTCTTCAGGTGGCAGCTCACCGGCCCGCATATTGACCTGCACTGAGGGAAGAATTAAACGCGGCATTGATAATCCAGCATCTCGCTCGGTACGCATCGTGACAAATTCTTGCTCAGATACACCCTGATGCACATGGATATTATTTTGCCGCTCTTCCCCGACCGTTGTTAAAAACAGGTACTCTTCACGACCTGGCGCTTTGTAGTCGTGACACATATACATACGGGTTTCATCAGGAAGTGCAAATAACTTTTGAATTGACTGATAGAGAGTTTGCGCATCTCCCCCTGGAAAGTCGCAACGCGCTGTTCCATAATCGGGCATAAATAAAGTGTCACCCACGAACACCGCATCTTCAATTACATAACTGACACAGGCTGGCGTATGCCCTGGCGTGTGCAAAACACGCGCCTTAAGCTGACCGATGGCAAACACATCACCGTCTTTGAATAAGCGATCGAACTGACGACCATCACGGGCAAACTCAGTGCCTGCATTAAATAACTTACCAAACACTTCTTGCACTTCTAGGATATGTTCACCAATCGCTAACAGACCACCTAGCTGCTGCTTTAAATAAGGCGCGGCTGATAAATGATCCGCATGTACATGGGTTTCTAGCAGCCACTCAACAGTTAAACCTTGCTGCTTAACATAGGCTACTAACTCATCAGCTGCAACGGTAGCAGTGCGCCCAGAAGCGGCATCGTAGTCCAATACTGAATCAATAATAGCGCAGCACTTGGTTTTACTATCGGTCACTACATAGCTATAGGTAGAGGTATCCTGATGAAAGAACTCTTTAATTTGCATTGACATGCTTATCTCCTACTTCTGATGCTTGCCTAGCTAGGCAGCTTGATCTGACTGAGCAGTAAAAACATCCTTGTTTTGCGCTCACACCTGCAGATTATTTCTTAACAATAAAGTCGTATGCTTTCATGGTGACCAGCAACGCAGCTAAAAAAACTAATGTTTGCCAGTTTAATAGCGGCAAGGTCACCACCACAGGACCTGGGCAAATTCCTGCTAGCCCCCAGCCGATTCCAAATAAAGCACTACCAATCACCAACGGCTTATCAATATCTCGGCGTGTTGGCAGCTGAACTGGCCCACCTAGCAATGCTTTACCACGCTTACCCGCTACCATAAAAAAGCCCAGCGCTGTGGCAATCGCTCCGCCCATCACAAAGGCTAATGAGGGATCCCAGTTACCAGCAATATCTAAAAAACCCTGCACTTTGGTTGGCTGGTGCATACCTGCCACCAACAAGCCAATTCCAAAAACTAAACCACAGATTAACGCTGCTAGATTACGCATAACTTACGCTCCTATCAGATGGCGAATGACATACACCGTAATAAAGCCGGTTGCCATAAAACTCAGCACCGCCACCATGGAGCGTGGTGATAATCGTGACAAACCGCAGATTCCATGACCGCTGGTACAGCCAGAGCCATAGCGAGTACCAAACCCCACTAATACACCTGCAATCAAAGTAAGCTCCCAGCCTGCAGTGAACTCAATCGTCGGCAAGGTTTGAAACAGCTGCCATAACAACGGCGCTAATAGCATACCCAGCATAAACAGAAACTTTTCTGATTTACCCTCTGCTTTAGACACCAAGCTACTCAACATGCCAGAGATTCCTGCCACCCGGCCATTCAGCAGCGCAAAAGCGCCAGCCGATGCGCCCAGAATCACCCCCGCCAATAAGGAGGTCCAAGGGGCGAAGTTTGCCCAATCAATCGTCATCACATCACTTCCTAAAAAACCATCGATGCTAGCGATTATACATATACCCCCACAGGTATGCAAAGCACGCACTACAACGGACCTCATAGAGAGACAAATTTCAGGCAAAAAAAATGGCAGACTCAAGCTGCCATTTTTGATAATTGCTAGCTATAGCGCTATTGCTGCCATAGCGCAGGCCCCTTCACTGCCTTACTGATATCAGCTAAACGCTGCTCATGAGCCTCAAGCTCTGCGGCAGTCGCACGAATAATTTTTAAGGCTGGACGATCATCTGAAATGGGCGTAAGTGCTGTTAATGACTGCTCAACGGCATAGGGTTCTGGCTCATCACTGGCTAGCATTAAATCGGTTTGCCCCCCAGTCATTGCTAGATAAACATCAGCGAGAATCTGCGCATCTAACAGCGCCCCGTGCAACTCCCGATTAGAGTTATCGACATCATAACGGCGACACAAAGCATCTAAGTTGTTGCGCTGACCTGGATGCAGCTGCTTTGCTAACTCTAAGGTATCCAGCACTTCGCAATAGTCCGTGATCCGCGTGCGATCCTGCTGGCCAATCAACCTAAATTCGTTCTCAATAAAGCCTACGTCAAAAGCCGCGTTATGAATGACTAAGCAGGCACCCTGAATAAACTGATAAAAATCATCGGCAACTTCAGCAAATCGTGGCTTATCTTGTAAGAACTCACTGGTAATTCCATGCACCCGTAACGCCTCAGGATCACTGTCGCGATCAGGCTGCAAATAAACATGAAAGTGCCGCCCAGTTAGGGTGCGATCCTCTAACTCAACGCAGCCAATTTCAACGATTCGGTGCCCCTCATGCACGGGCATACCCGTGGTTTCAGTATCAAGTACGATGTATCTCATAAGTTCAGCTCTTCTACCCCACGATTGGCCAATGCATCGGCTCGCTCATTACCTGGATGACCAGTATGGCCACGCACCCACTGCCACTCAACCTGATGCGCAGCAACCAACTGATCCAGCGCCTGCCATAGGTCAACATTTTTCACTGGTTGCTTGCTTGCAGTTTTCCAGCCACGTTTTTTCCAATTGGCTAGCCACTCCTGCATCCCTTTCATGACATAGGTAGAGTCTGTCACCAACCGCACCTTAGTTGGACGCTTTAAGGCTCTCAAGCCCTCAATTGCTGCCATTAATTCCATACGGTTATTGGTTGTTTCTGCTTCACCACCGCACAAGGCAAGCTCCTTCCCCTTATAGGTCAATAAAGCCCCCCAGCCACCTGGCCCCGGATTACCCTTACAGGCACCATCGGTATAAATTACAACCACATCATCACTCATGATTCACTACTTATTTGGTTTTTCACGCCGCGTAGCTGCCCCCACCAGAGGCAGCGTCGGCTGAATAAATGCTGTTTTTTGAACCACTGGCCCAAGATCACCACGCACTAGCTTACGCGCACTGACGCAATAGAGGCCAGCAAACAGATTGCATCGATTCACCAGATGCGGCTGTAACCTTGCAAATTTAAGGCAATTCAAGCGCTGAGCACAAACACCAAATCCACTCCAGTGTTGCAGCTCAGGCGACATATTTAACCCCTGTAAATGGCGGTACATGCTCGACAAGCGCCAGGCACGATACTGACTACCTCGAGTCAGCCAGCGATGCTGGAGACCAGAACGGCTTAAGGGGTTCACCATCTGAATTAACAAGTGACCGCCCGGACGCAGGCACTGTACCGCCTGCTGCAGCAGGCTATCTGGCTCTGCAGAAAACTCTAAGCAATGCTGTAAAATCACCACGTCTACTGCGTTAGGCATCAAGGGCCAACCTTGATCACTGGCAATCAGCTGCACAGAGACAGCACTGCGCTCTTGTGCTTTAGCCATGCAAATCTGATATTTGATTGGACTTTCAAAATCACTAAATAAAGGCCGATAATTAACCAAATAACTGCCTACATGCTTACTCAACTGCAACTGTAACCAAGCGCGACCATCCTCCAACAGGTGCTGAGTACTGGGTTGGGCTAGCCAAGCTTGGCGCAAACATATACTACGTGCCTGATCGATCGCCACATCTCCTCCTAGCGTAAAACCAAGGTTTGCAACTGCGGCAAGGTGATTGCTTGATGACTAACCACCACTATGACTGCCTGGGCTTGATAAGCGGCCAAACTGGCTTCGATCACACTCGCACTCTGCGCATCTAACCCAGCTAAAGGCTCATCCAGTAATAAAATCGGGCGCTCACTCAACAGCACTCTGGCCAAAGCTATCCGTCGCGCCTGCCCACCTGAAACCTGCGCACCATACTCGCCTAACTGGGTCGCAAGCCCTTGCTGCTGACGCGCCCAATCTGCTAAAGCAACCTGTTCCAAAACTGCCCATAACTGCTCATCGCTGGCTGCTGCATTGGCTAAGCGTAAATTTTCTGCCAACGACAAGTCAAAAATATCCAACTGCTGTGACAGATAAGCAATCGGATGTGAGGCCTGCACCGTACCGGTATAAGGCAAATAGCCCGCCAAAGCTTGCAACAAGGTTGATTTCCCGACACCCGAAGCCCCTGTCACCAATAAGGCTTGCCCTTGCTGCAAATTAAAAGACACCGCTGTTGGCCCACTCACTGCCGCCTGATGTTTGGCACTGAGCTCTGTGACCATTAGGCTCACGTTAGCATCTGCTTTATTCGCTACTTTAACCTCTGCTTGGGGCTGTAAGATTGGCGTATATAAGCGATTCAGTCGATCGCGAGCTGCCTGACTTTCCCCCAGACTAATAAAGCTTGCCGCTAAGGGCAGCAAGGCTTCATTTAAACCAAATAACGCCAACACAGGCGCCAATAGCCAAGGCAGACTAATCAACTGCTGCTCAACTAACGGCAAGCCCAACAACAAAACGGCCAACGAACTGCTAGCCAACGCCCACTGCTGCCACAGGCGCGTCAAACTAATCAAGCGCTGCTGACGCAACTGTTGCTGCTGGTAATCAGCATCTGCCTGCAGTGCTTGCTGCTGTTGTACTTGCCAGTTCTGCCACATAGTTAAGGGCGTGACTAACTGTAAAGATTCCAGCATCAACATACGCCGCCGCTCGGCTGTTTCAACATCTCTACGGGCTAATTGTAATCCTCGATAAGCAGCGGCTAGCGGAATAATCAACCAAGCCAACAACACCCCGACTAAAGAAGCCCAAAGCAATGTGGGATGCACCCAGGCTGCAAAAATCAAAAAAGCAAAGACAATGACACTGGCCCAGCACCAAGGACTGATTACCTGCAGTGGAAAGTGATCTAAGCGATCAATATCTGCCACCAAACGGTGCATTTGCTGCGCTGAGTTAACCTCTGTCTGACGCGCAAAACTTACTGGCTTGCGGGTTAACCAAGCAAACACCTGACAACGTAAATCTTTTAATAAACCCAGCGCCGCATTATGCGAAGTGACCCGCTCTGCATAGCGTCCTGCAGTACGAGTAATCGCAAAAAAGCGAATCATCGCTGCTGGGCGAAAATAATCAAATAAGTAAGCACTGGTTACACTTAACCCCGCAATGGCCGAGGCAGTAATAAACCAACCTGACACCGCCAATAAAGCAATCGCAGAAAATAACGTTAAAGCTCCCAGCAATAAAGCAATCAGCCAATTTTCAAAACGGCTCTTCAATAGCCTCGACAATGCAATAGGTTGATTCATAGCTGTCTCTCTTCCTGTCCTATGTCTGCTGCCGCTTGAGAATCCAACAACTGCTCGAGTGTTAGCTGACGATCCATCCAAGCTAAGCCCTCAGCACTGTGACTGACCAGCAACACAGTGTGCCCTTTAGTGACTTGCTGCAACAGCTGATTAATCTGCGATTGGGTTTCTGGGTCAAGATGTGCGGTTGGCTCGTCTAGCAACCAAAGTACAGGCTCTCGCAGCAATAACTGCGCAATGGCTAAGCGGCCCAGCTGCCCACCGGACAGCCCTAACCCTGCTTCACCTATACGCGTAGTTAATTGCTCCGGCAAGGCTAAAAATAACGCCTTTAGCTGTACCTGCTCCAACACCTGCCACAATTTAGCATCACTCGCTGTAGGTGCTGCTAAGCGCAGGTTTTCTGCGACCGTACCCTGTTTAAACTGTGGCTGCTGCGATAAATAAGCAATACGTTGCTGCCAGTCACTGCGCTGAAAATCTAACAGGTCTTGCTGATTCAAAAGAATTCGTCCCTGATATGGAATAAAGCCCATTATTGCCAGCAATAAAGATGATTTGCCTAGACCACTAGCACCTTGTAACAAGACCCGCTCGCCAGCCTGCAAGGTAAAAGACACCGATGCTAAACGTTGGCGCTGCTGCGCGCCGCTAATACTGAGCTGCTCTACTGTAAGCGCTGGTGCTGCGGCGAGGGGTAAGGGCTGCTGGCCTGGGTGCTGCCAAACGTGTTGGCTTAATAAAGGATATAACTCCCCCACCGCCGCCTCAGCTTCTGCTTTGGCATGATAATCGCTACCCAATTGACGCAGTGGCGCGTAAAACTCAGGCGCCAGCAACAAAATAAACAATGCGCCCGTATAGGCCACCGGCACCTCACCCTTAGCCCATGGCAACATACCCAGCAAACCCATCCCTAAGTACACCGCCACCAAGGCCACGGCTAAGGCTGAAAATAACTCCAGCACCGCTCCCGATAAAAAAGCCAGCTTAAGCACACCCATGGTTTTAATTTGGTATTGCTCAGCTGCCATCGCGATCGAGCGCTGCGCTTGAGTCGTTGCTGCTAGATGCTGCAAAGTAGGCATTCCGCGAGCCAAGTCTAAGAAGCGGCTACTAAGATGACTCATCGCCGCCAGTTGTTGCTGACTGCTTTTGGCCGCCGCGCCGCCGACTAAAATCATAAATAGCGGCACTAAAGGTGCGGTGAGTAATAATAAAGCAGCCGCTAGCCAACTGTAATACGCAGTGGCGACTAGCAGTAACATCGGGGTCAGTAGAACCAAATACAGCTGTACATAATAGCGACTAATATAACCATCCAGCGCATCCACTTGCTCCAACAGCTTGGCACTTAAAGCCCCATCAGCACCCAATTGCTGGCGCTCTGGCCCTAAACTGGCCAAAGTATTAAGCAACTGCTTGCGCACCTGAAGCCGCGCTCGATGACTAGCCGTCTGACTTAAATGTTCACGACCATAGTGCAGTAATGGGCGCAATACTAAACACAGTAATAGCCAAGGCAAATAATTGAATAAATTAATGCCTAACCCAGTCGCCTCTGGAGCATTCCAATTAGTTAATGCCGTACCGATTAAATGCGCTAAAATCGCACTTTGCAGAATAAATAACGCCACATTCAACATAGCCAACAGTAACGCTAAGCCTAGCCGTTTTTTTTCTGGCGCCAAAATAGCGGATAAAATTCGACGTAACGACTGACGATCCAACTCAGTGCTTTCGGTTAAGGCATCACTCACAACACACACCTTTTGACTAGACTTTAGTAAGATTACTTTAACTGATCACAGGGATTTTCTCAGTAATTTAACTGGCCCTACTGGCGAACCTCGCCAAGATTTTATTTTCTATACGCCTAGCAAGCAGCACAATCCCGCTCAGGCGACTTAAACAAGAGGTAATCACTATGCGCTGGAACAAAGGTCGTCGAAGCCATAACGTGGTAGATAACCGTGGCCGCACGACAGTTGGCGGCAAAGGCTTAACCCTAGGCGGAATCGCCATTGTCGTAGTATTAGGCCTTATGAGTGGGCAAGATCCGCTACAGATCCTAGGCAGCCTTGCTGGACAAGTGCTACAGCAAGGTGGTGTCAGCAGTAACAGCAGGCCTTCGACTCCTAGCGCAACACAATCGCAAGAGGTGCATTTTGTTGAGTCAATTCTTGGTGACACTGAAGACACTTGGCAGACATTATTTAAGCAGCTAGGCAAAACCTATCAAGAACCTAAACTAATTCTCTTTAATCACGGCATCCGCTCAGCCTGTGGCTTTGCTGATTCGGCCGTAGGTCCTTTTTACTGCCCTGCCGATCAGCAAGTTTATTTGGATCTTAGCTTTTTTAAAGAAATGCAAACTCGCTTTCAAGCAGCCGGAGAGTTTGCCCAAGCCTATGTCATTGCACACGAGGTGGGACACCATGTGCAAACACTATTGGGGGTAACCGCGCAGGTCAACCAAGCGCGGCGCAGTGGACAGCGAGTAGAAGGCGCCAATGGCTTACTGGTTCGCCAAGAATTACAAGCCGACTGTTTAGCCGGCGTTTGGGCTCACCATGCCCAACAGCGCCATGCGTGGCTTGAACCCGGCGATTTAGAGGACGCCTTAAACGCAGCCAATGCTATTGGCGATGATCGCCTGCAGCATCAAGCAACTGGGCAAGTGACTCCCGATTCGTTTACCCACGGCACTTCAGCCCAACGGGTACGCTGGTTTAAGCAAGGTTTTACTAGCGGACAACTGACTCAGTGCGACAGCTTCAGCGCCCGCACACTTTAGCCTGCCAATTAACGTGAACAGGCGCTGGCAATATGCCGCAGCGCTTGCTGGCACTCGCTAAAGGCATCTAAATAAGACTTACAGCTGAGCGCTAAGACTTCTTGCTGCAGCGCAACGGTTGCTGGTACCTGAGCACAAAATGCTGAATCAGGCTGGGCTTTAGCCGCACAGCTTTTAGCATTGCCTACGCTTTGACTACGACATGTCGCATCGCTGCATGCGCTTAACTCTTGGGCACTGGCATCCCAGCAATCATACAGGGTGGCTCGAGGAGCGTGAGTTGGCTGGGCGCAGCCTGCTAATAACAACAACAGCAGTCCACATAATCCATAGCGATTTGCCTTATTTGATTTAATCATTTGCTTGGTGCTTACTTCCCACTAACGTACTGAATTTAAACCACTTATCTTACAGAAAAAGAAACTATTAACGAACAGACCACTCTAACACTGCCTTTAGTTTTACCCCTCTTACGCGCATTTACCGAATACTTGCGTTTAATAGTAGCGCTTAGCGAGCGGTTCTGGTAAGTTCGCCCGCTTGTAAGCGCTAGGTAAGATTTTTTGAGTGGATTTAGCGTCAAAAATACTCGTTAAGCCAATCACCTATCTAGAAAATTGGATTTACAAAGTTCTAAAGAGGCCGTCAGTATGCCAAGTAAAGCAAAAACTCAAAGCACCGACTTAGTCCGCGCATTTGTACCTTATCAGGAAGGCAAAGACGAAGAGTACATGAGCGATAACATGCGTGCTCACTTCACCTCAATTCTCCTTAACTGGAAAAAAGAGCTCATGGAAGAAGTAGATCGCACCGTGAGCTACATGAAGGATGAAGCGGCTAACTTTCCTGACCCTGCAGACCGCGCCAGTCAAGAAGAAGAATTTAGCCTCGAATTACGCACCCGTGACCGTGAACGCAAGTTAATCAAGAAAATTGATGAAACCTTGCAAATCATTGAAGACAACGATTACGGCTGGTGTGAAGCTTGTGGCGTTGAGATTGGTGTCCGCCGTTTAGAAGCGCGCCCTACCGCTACCCTGTGCATTGACTGCAAAACCTTAGCGGAAATTCGTGAGAAACAAATCGGCTCTTAATCAGCGCAATACATTAACGTTTTATTAAGGGGAAAGTTTAACCTTTCCCCTTAACCTCAATCACTGCCAATTAAGCTTCTTCAGGCTGCAAAGCCGCTTGAATCTGCGCCATGCGTTGATTAGCTTGCTCGCCACCTGCTAAGGCTTCAGTTTCAGCTACTGCCTCACCTGCAAACCATAAGCTAACAATGCCTGCATCGGTGCGTAAATCTAGCGCCGCGCCTGACTGAACTTCTTTGCTGACTAACCCTGCCGTTTTCCCGTCATTAAATCCCTTAGAGAGCAGTAAGGTTTGTCCTTCAGCATCCACCAAGCGAAAGCGAAAGCCTTGCTCATCTTTAAAGCTCACAACTTTTGCTGCTTTGGCTTTTTTCTTAGCCCCGCTAACCGCCACTTGCAGACTCTGATTAAATGAGCGCAAACCTACCGCTTCACGTATTTCTGCTAAGAATGGCACCGAGATTTTACGTGCTTTCGCCGCCCCCATTTGCATAATATCTTCCAGCGCCTGCGGCTTACTCATTAACTCATGGTACCGCTCACGAGGCTCTGCCAGTTGCTGGTTGAGTAAGTTAAACAGTTGCTGTTTGGCTTCACCCCAAGCCAACCCATGCCTCAAGTCATCAGCCAACTGCTGTGCTTGCTCATGACTTGCGAACGCTTTATACAAAGTAAACAGGTGCGAATCGTCAGGATCTTTTGCTTCTCCTGGCAATTTAGAGTCTGTGACAATTTTCGATACCAAGTCTTTTAACTGTTTTTCGCTGCAAAATAACGGGATCGTATTATCGTAGCTTTTGGACATTTTACGCCCATCTAGCCCCGGCAACGTTGCCACATCTTCTTCAATCAGAGCTTCAGGTAAGGTAAACACGTCTTGACCCTTGCCAAATAGGTGGTTAAAACGCTGACCAATATCGCGCGCCATTTCCACGTGCTGGATTTGATCTCGGCCCACCGGAACCTGATGCGCATTAAACATTAAAATGTCAGCTGCCATGAGCACCGGATAACTAAACAAACCCATGCTAATCCCTGCATCAGGGTCTTCTTGCTGCTCGAGATTTTGATCCACTGCTGCCTTATAAGCATGGGCTCGGTTGAGCAAGCCCTTGGCAGAAATGCACGTTAAAATCCATGACAACTCAGGAATTTCCGGAATGTCTGACTGACGATAAAAGGTCGAGCGCTCAACATCTAAACCGGCAGCTAGCCAAGTTGCAGCGATTTCTAAACGAGATTTTTGAATTCGTGCAGGATCATCACATTTAATCAATGCGTGAAAATCTGCTAAAAAATAAAAAGACTCAGCATCGGTTTGGCGGCTAGCCATAATTGCAGGACGTAAAGCACCTGCGTAATTTCCCAAATGCGGCGTACCGGTTGTTGTAATACCGGTTAAAATTCGTTTAGTCATGTTGTCTCGTTCTTCCCATTAAAGTCGCTCTGCGACTAATTGCTTTAATACCGTTAATTGCCCGTGAAAAAAATGACTGCAGCCGGCCACCTGAATCAACTCATGAGGAATAGATAACTGCTGTGTCCACTGAAGCACTAACTCAGGCTCGATCACTTCATCGGCCATTGGTTGAATAACCGTGAGCTGGGTTGATAGCGCGGCTAGCGCTTCAGGCTCTACCCTTGATACCGCTGGTGCAACCATATACAGCTGATGAGGTGAAATACCTTGCGCAGCTAATCGCTCAGCTAAAGCTGCCACCACAAAGCCACCGAAGGAAAAGCCTAATAGGTACACCGGCGCAACAGGATATTTAGCTTGCAGCCATTCTAGCGCCGCAAGAGCATCATCCACTTCACCTTGCGCCATATCATGCTGCCCCTGACTTTGACCCACGCCACGATAATTAAAACGCAGTGTGGTTAGGCCCGCATCTCGGGCAACCCGCTGTAAAGTGGTGATCACTTTATTTTGCATGGTTCCGCCCTTGACCGGATTAGGGTGAGCAATCAAAACAACCCCTTGGGCCCCTTGATCCAAATAGCGCCCTTCTAGCGTCCCCACTGGACCTGCAATTGAAACAGCTATTTCTGTGTTACTCAATGCTTATCTCCTCAGCCCTAGCCTCTGCTAGCCAGATTTATACAGGGGCTAACAGGCAACTAAATAAGTACTAGTCTAACGTTTAGCTTCTTTAGTACACTCGCTAGGGTAACAAACTCTAAGCAGCCGCTGAAATAATTTCCCTTGAATGGCGCGCAAATCAGTCATTTAGGCTATTTTAGAGCGGCATCCCTGTACCGAGGTCAGATCAAGAGAGGAAATCTTGTGGGCAATTCAGAATTCTTAATGCCAATTTGGCTGCTGCCAAGCGCAACCTTTATTGTGGGATTAATTATCGGGCTAATTATCGCTAAAGCCCGCCAGTCGACGCCCGCGCAAACTCAGCAACAACTAGATGACTTACAGCTACGCTTTAGTCAATACCAAGAAGATGTGGCCACCCATATCAACACCACCGCTTCGCTGATGAACACCTTGAATCAAAACTATCAAGATGTGCAAGAGCACCTGGCAATGGGTGCTGAACGCTTAACCCTAGATGAGGTAGCACGTCAAAAACTCCTCGCTCGCCTACAAGATAACGAACCTAAGAAAGAACGTATCGGCACTAGCACCTTAACTGCTAGTGCTCAACCACCTAAAGACTATGCACCTAAAGGCGAGCAAGACATTGGCGCACTCGATGAGAGTTATGGACTAAAAACTAAAGCCAGTGATTAGTCTTTGCTGTTTACACATCCATGCCGCTAAGTAATTAGCGGCATTTTACTTTTTAACTATAACCTTTCTCAATTGTATGCCAAATTCTAGCTCCGCCACTGCTATTACTTCGCGCAATGTGCAAGCCTCACGTCTTGGCTTTTTTATTGCAGGCTTTGGCTTAGCGCTATGGGTGCCCTTAGTCCCCTATGTACGTGCACGAATTCCAATGAGTGATGGGGTATTTGGCTTAATGCTGCTTTGCATTGGTATCGGCTCACTCCTGTTTATGCCAATGACTGCACTCTTCTCTTCACGTGTTGGCATACGCGGCTGCATTATTGGCAGCACCTTAATATTGCTCATTGCGCTGTTTTTAATGAACTACACCCACTCACTTTACTGGCTTGGGCTGGCACTGTTTTTATTTGGTGGCAGTCTTGGCTTATTAGATGTAGTGCTGAATATTCAGGGGTTAGTGGTCGAGCAAGGCCTTAAACGCTCAATTTTGCCTAACCTACATGGTATTTTTAGTTTAGGCACTATCAGTGGCGCCCTGCTCTTAACCCTATGTTTAATGGCAGGCTTAGCCATTGAATATAGTTTATTACTTATGATGGCTGTGCTCTTGATTGCAGTTACGCTTGGGTATCCAGGCTTTTTGAGTGACAAAACCAAAGCCAGTGGCAGCTCTTTTATGAAGCCAACCCCTTTAGTCGCGCTGATTGGCGGCATGTGCTTTATCGTTTACTTGGCAGAGGGCGCGGTACTGGACTGGAGCGCACTGTTTTTAATCAAACAAAAAGAGATGCTAAGCAGCCAAGCAGGCCTTGGGTATGCCAGTTTTTCTTTGATGGTGATGCTAGGACGCTTTGTGGGCAGTCAGATTGTTGCCTATTTTGGCGTAGTAAAAACCGTGGTGCTTGGTGGCCTAATCGCTGCCTTAGGAATTGGCCTCAGTATCCTCGCGCCACACTGGACTCTTGCTCTGATAGGCTATGGTATCTGTGGACTTGGCTGCGCCAATATCTCACCCGTGTTGATTTCTTCACTCAGCCAACAACAGCTCATGCCAACCCATTTAGCCGTAGCGGCAGCCACTACTATTGGTTATGCCGGAGTACTAGCAGGTCCTGCATTACTTGGCGGAGTAGCCCAGCTTAGCAGCCTAACGGCTGCATTTATCGCCTTAGCGGTATTGCTATTAATGGTGTCAGTATTAGGCAGTTTCTATCAGCGTATGCAGTAACTACTGATGCTGCTTGAGAATAATCAACACTCTCCCTAGTCTGCACATGGTTATTTTATGTGGTGCGCAGTAGAATGGCGCGATTTCCAAAAAAAGATGAACGCTTTAGCAAAAAAATGTACTTACCCCCTATTGCATGCTGTTTGGTTTTATAGTCAAGATTGATGTTATGAATAAATACTCTCGTATACTTTTACTTGGTTTGGCTTGCCTGCCCTTCATGGCACAGGCCGAAAGTACTCCTATGGAACAAGCGCCTAAAACGAAACTAAACACCAAAACCATTTATGGCTTATATGAAAAAGTAAGTATTAGCGCTATTGATTTAAAGATAGAAGCTAAGCTCGATACTGGAGCACAAACGGCCTCCTTAAGCGCCCGCGATATTCGTCGATTTAAACGTGATGGCGAATCGTGGGTAGAGTTTTACCTTGCGATCGATGAAGCTCACGACAATAAAATAGAATTGCCATTAGTGCGCACCAGTAAAATTAAACGTCGCTCGGGTGATTACGATGAAGAAGGTGACGAAGAAACCTATACCCGCCGCCCGGTCGTGCATTTACCGGTATGTTTGGGCAACCAACGTCACACCATTGAAGTCAATCTCACTGACCGCAGTGCCTTCAAGTTTCCTTTACTGATCGGCTCTAACGCCCTCACTCAGTTTGGCGCACTGGTTGACGTCAGTGAAAACTACGTAGCAGGCGAGCCTGCGTGTAACCCCTCTTCCCAATCATCGGCCGAGTAATTCTATGCGTTCTTTAAATATGCACCTCAAAGTTTTAATCACCTTGTTGGTTACCTTGGGTGTACTGGTGACTTGTTATCAAATTTTTGTTCTCAATATTCCTGTCACTGAAGATGAAACCGATGACTTATGGAATATTGACGCGCGTGTAGAGTTTCAAGCCCACGCTCGCGAACCAGTTAAACTGCAGATGTTTATTCCGCCACTGAATCAAGACTATGTCAGCCTCAACGAAAGCTTTATCTCGCATAATTATGGAGTGAGCGTCAATCAGGCTGAAGGAAATCGCCGCCTAACTTGGTCGGCACGTCGTGCCAGCGGCAAACAAACACTGTATTACCGCTTAGTTATGACCAAGCGCTACAGTGGTGAACAAACTAAAGCGAAAGGCCCAATTTATCGCGAGTCAACGGTAATTGATGGCCCAGAAAAAATTGCTGCCGAAGCCCTTTTAGCACCGATTCGTCAACACTCTGCAGACGTAGAAACCTTTATTAGTGAAGCCATTAAGCGGGTTAACAATACTAATGACGATAACGTCAAATTACTGCTTGGCGGCAATACGTCTAGCGAGCGTAAAGCAGAAGTTATTGATCTTATTCTCTCCATTGCCCACGTGCCTATGGAGCGTCTGCACACTCTGCGCCTAGTGGCCAATACCGAACAATCACCCGAGTTATGGCTACGTAGCTTTAATGGTAAAAACTGGCTGTACTTTAACCCACAGACTGGCGAGCAAGGCTTACCTAGCGACCGAATCATTTGGTGGACTGGAGACGCACCGTTATTATCACTCGAAGGCGGCAGCAAACCGCAAGTGAGCTTCACCCTCAATAACAGCGAAATGAATGCTATGCGTTTAGCTAAGCTAGCGGGTGAAAGTACTGACGCTGACTTTTTAGATTACTCGCTGTATGGCTTGCCGTTAAAAACCCAGCAAACCTACCAAATCATGATCATGATTCCGATTGGCGTTTTGGTGATCTTAATTCTACGCAACCTCGGTGGCTTACAAACCTTAGGCACCTTTACTCCGGTTCTGATTGCACTAGCCTTTCGTGAAACTCAGCTGGGTTTTGGGATCTTGCTATTCACCATTATTACTACACTCGGTCTGTCTTTACGCTCCTACCTAGAACACCTCAAATTACAAATGCTGCCACGCTTGTCGGTAGTGCTAACTTTTGTGGTGGTGTTAATCGCCTTTATTAGCCTGCTTAGCCATAAGCTAGGTCTAGAGCGCGGACTATCCGTAGCGTTATTCCCCATGGTGATTTTAACCATGACTATTGAGCGCCTCTCAATTACATGGGAAGAGCGTGGTGGTGGCCATGCGTTTAAAGTTGCAATCGGTACTTTAGTGGCTGCCACACTTGCGCATTACCTAATGTCGATTCCGCAGTTGACCTACTTTATCTTCACTTTCCCTGGTGTTCTGCTAGTAATGGTCGGCTTTATGTTAGCCATGGGCCGTTACCGTGGTTATCGCTTAACTGAACTGTTTCGCTTCAAAGCATTTTTAAAGGATTAAGCCGTTATGTTTGGTCTAATAAAAACTTGGCGCGAGCTCAGTAAACTGGGAATCATGGGGATTAACCGCCGCAATGCCGATTATGTTTTAAAGTACAACAAACGTAGTCTGTATCCGATCGTTGACGATAAGATCCTCACCAAGCAACGCGCTCTAGAAAATGGTGTTAAGGTCCCAGAAATGTATGGTGTGATCTCAACTGAAAAAGAGATCGTCCAACTTAGCAAAATTATTGATGGCCATGAAGACTTTGTCATTAAGCCGGCTCAAGGAGCCGGCGGTGACGGCATCATTGTGATTGCTGACCGTTTTGAAGGGCGTTATCGCACCGTCTCGGGCAAAATCATGAGTCGCGAAGAAATTGAGTATCAGATCTCCAGTATTTTAACTGGCCTATACTCACTAGGAGGCGCTCGTGACCGGGCGCTGATTGAATATCGCGTCAAACCCGACCCCATTTTTAAAAGCATTAGCTATGAAGGGGTGCCCGATATTCGCATCATTGTCCTGATGGGCTACCCTGTTATGGCCATGCTACGCTTACCTACCCGCCAATCAGGCGGTAAAGCTAACTTGCACCAAGGAGCGATCGGTGTTGGTGTTGACTTAGCCACGGGCAAAACCCTAGAAGGCACCTGGCTTAACAACAAAATCAATAAGCATCCTGACACCACACATCCCGTGGCTGGGGTGCAGCTTCCGGACTGGCAAGGCTTCATTCACTTAGCTGCTAGTTGCTACGAGCTGTGTGGGCTTGGCTACATTGGTGTAGATATGGTGCTTGACCAAGAACAAGGCCCGTTAATTTTAGAAATTAACGCCCGTCCTGGGCTAAATATTCAAATCGCTAATAATGCTGGCTTAACTACGCGCACACATGCTGTAGAGCATCATCTTGCTGAGCTTAAACGCCAAGATAAAACCGAAAGTGTCGAGCAGCGCGTAGCCTTTGTGCAGCAACACTTTGCCGCCACCAAACCATAACCAAACAATCGCGCTGCCTAGCCAATGCTTTGCAGCGCTGCTAACTAAATGTGATCCTGATCACAACTCTTCTGTTGATCTGTTGATATGTATCAGCCTGTATTTTTCTGAAAAAAGCATACTAGCCGCCAGTAAAATACAGTTCAGAGGTTGTCATGCGTCGCGATCCCGTCGTTCTCTTTGATGATGGTACCCATCAATGCTTAATGTTTGATGATTTGGTCACTGGAGATGGTGTTCAGTCCAACCAGTTTTTAATTACTAATAGCGGCCAATCAATTTTACTGGATCCCGGCGGGGATCTAACCTTTACCCCGTTAAATATCGAAATATCTCGCTACATTTCGTCACGCAGCCTAACCTATATTTTTGCCTCGCACCAAGATCCAGATATTATTGCTGCCCTGGATAAATGGTTACTGCACACCCCTGCTAAAGTGATCACTTCCAAGCTGTGGGCGCGCTTTTTGCCGCACTTATCGGCAGCATTCTTAACCCAAAATCATGGTATTAAAACCAGCGAAAGAGTCATCTCTGTACCTGATTCTGGGGCTCAGTTTAATTTTGGTAATACCACTCTTAGTGCATTACCCGCTCACTTTTTACACTCAGTAGGTAATCTGCAGCTGTTTGACCCTACCAGTAAAATTTTATTTTCAGGAGATATGGGAGCTTCCTTATTAGATGATGGATCTGCTGTTGAGTCTTTTGCCGAACATATTCCTAGTATGCTCGGTTTTCACCAGCGTTATATGGTCAGTAAGCAGGTAACCCGACTATGGGCCAATATGGTCCGGCAATTAGATGTAGAAATGATCGTGCCGCAACACGGCCGTTTTTTTAAAGGCAAAATAATAATTGAGCAGTTTTTAAACTGGATAGAAAACTTAAACTGCGGTATAGATCTAGTTAATCAACATAACTATCAACCACCTCAACAACTACTAAATTTAGTTTAATTGCGCCAGAATCTAACCCGCCCTAAACAAGGTCAACCTCATTTAAGGCGGGTTAGATTAGTATGCCTTAACTAAAAACAATCTCATCCTGCTTCACTTGTGCATGGATAGTACTGCCCGGCGCAAATGCTCCAGTTAAAATCGCTTGCGCTAATGGGTTTTCGATCCAGCGTTGAATCGCGCGTTTTAGTGGGCGTGCGCCATATAAAGGATCGTAACCAACCGCTACTAACTTATCTAATGCATCCTGGCCTAACTGCAAGTGTAGTTCACGCTCAGCTAAACGCTGACGTAACCGACCCAACTGAATTTCTGCAATACCGGCAATTTGTTCTTTAGCTAAAGGCTCAAAGATCACCAACTCATCAATCCGGTTAATAAACTCAGGACGGAAATGCGTACCCACCGCATCCATTACCGCAGCACGCTGTGCCTCTTTGTCTCCGACTAACTCTTGAATTTGCATAGAACCAAGGTTAGAGGTCATTACAATCACGGTATTTCTAAAATCAACCGTACGCCCCTGACTATCGGTTAAGCGCCCGTCCTCCAACACTTGTAGCAGCACGTTAAACACATCCGGATGCGCTTTTTCCACTTCATCCATGAGTACTACCGAGTAAGGCTTACGACGTACAGCTTCGGTTAAATAACCACCCTCTTCATAGCCTACATAACCAGGAGGCGCACCAATTAAACGGGCCACCGAGTGCTTCTCCATAAACTCCGACATATCAATGCGCACCATGGCATCTTCGGTATCAAACAAAAACTCTGCCAAAGCTTTACAGAGTTCAGTTTTACCCACCCCTGTTGGACCTAAGAATAAAAATGAACCACTAGGGCGATCAGGGTCAGACAAGCCAGCACGAGAACGGCGTACGGCATTAGCTACGGCCGTTACGGCCTCATCTTGGCCGATAACGCGCTGATGCAATAAAGACTCCATTTGCAGTAGCTTTTCACGCTCGCCTTCCATCATTTTCGAAACAGGAATTCCAGTCCATTTGGATACTACATCCGCTATCTCTTCTTCAGTTACTTTGTTACGTAGCAACTGATTTTCCGTTTTACTATGCTCATCCACCTCAGCTAAATCGCGCTCTAACTTTGGAATAACACCGTACTGCAACTCAGACATCTTCGCTAAGTCACCACTACGCCTTGCAATTTCATAGTCTTGACGTGCCTGTTCAATTTTTTGCTTGATCTGGGCAGATCCTTGTACTTCAGCTTTTTCAGCCTTCCAAATCTGCTCTAAGTCGGCGTACTCACGTTCCAACTCTGTGATTTCTTGCTCTAATTTAGCTAAACGTTTTTTAGTCGCCTCATCGGTTTCTTTTTTCAGTGCTTCTCGCTCAATTTTTAACTGAATCAAGCGACGATCCAGTTTATCTAGCGCCTCAGGCTTAGAGTCAATTTCCATCCGAATACGGCTGGCGGCCTCATCAATTAAGTCAATAGCCTTATCTGGCAACTGACGATCGGTGATGTAGCGTGACGATAACTTAGCCGCCGCAATAATTGCACTGTCAGTAATTTCTACTTTATGGTGCACTTCATAGCGCTCTTTTAAGCCACGCAAAATCGCAATAGTGTCTTCTTCGCTCGGCTCATCCACTAATACTTTCTGGAAACGGCGCTCTAAAGCAGCATCTTTTTCAATGTACTGACGATATTCATCAAGCGTGGTAGCTCCCACACAGTGCAGTTCACCACGCGCTAAGGCAGGCTTTAGCATATTACCGGCATCCATCGCGCCGTCAGCTTTACCCGCCCCGACCATGGTATGCAGCTCATCAATAAATAAGATGATTTGGCCTTCTTGCTTAGCCACTTCATTAAGCAAGCCTTTCAGGCGCTCTTCAAATTCACCACGAAACTTTGCTCCGGCAATCAACGCGCCCATATCTAGCGATAATAAGCGCTTACCTTTTAAACCATCGGGCACCTCACCATTGACGATGCGCTGCGCCAATCCTTCAGCAATCGCCGTCTTACCAACCCCTGGCTCACCAATTAACACAGGGTTATTTTTTGTACGACGTTGCAGCACTTGGATGGTTCGACGAATTTCATCGTCACGACCAATCACAGGATCCAACTTACCTTCTTCAGCACGCTGGGTAAGGTCGATGGTGTACTTATCCAGCGCTTGACGCGACTCTTCAGCATTAGGATCATTCACGGTTTCACCACCGCGCAAATTACTAATCGCATTTTCTAGCGCTTTTGCTGTGACTCCTTGCTCTAACAGCACTTTACCTAATGCTGTGTTGCTATCCATCGCTGCTAGCAGCACCCATTCACTGGAAATATACTGGTCATTTTTTTGCTGTGACAATCGATCGGCTTGATTCAACAAGCGAGCGGTATCTTGCGAAAGGTTGACATCGCCGGTGGGTTGTTGAATCTGCGGCAGTTGCTCAAGTAACTGATTTAAGTCACTGGTCAACTTTTGCATATTAAAGCCCACTTGCATCAACAAGGGCCGAACCGACCCACCTTGCTGATCCAACAGTGCTTTAAATAAATGAACCGGTTCAATTGCCGGGTTATCCTTACCTACAGCTAAGGATTGTGCATCCGCCAAAGCCATTTGTAACTGACTGGTAAAACGATCTATACGCATAATCTGCCTCAAATTTGAAAATAAGGTGAGCTTGCTCAATCGTTCCTAAAAGCTCACCAGGAATACCTACTATTTATGGGCTTATTTTACTATTTCAAGCCTTGCCTTGCTTTTAGCAGCATCCTATGAATTAATCATGAAATCAAATAGAATTCGACTTTTACAAATGGTTCCTGTATCATCAGCTTCACCTAATAGTCTTGTAAGACTGGGGCCGATTAGGATTCGACGCCGGATACAAAACTTGAGGGGCATGCCGAGTTGGTAACAGAACTCGTAAATCCACTGTTGTAACTTTTATAGTTGCCAATGACGAAACTTATGGGGAATACGCTCTCGCTGCGTAAGCGGCCTTAGCCCTTCCCTTCTGGATGCTTCGGCGCCAGCAATCATCAGAGGATGTCTGTAAACTCGAAGTGATTGTCAGATAGAACAGAATCGCTGTGCGGTATGTTGTGGACCAAGCAGCTAAATATTACACAACTCGCCCAAAGCACCCTGCCCGTCGGGTCGCCTAGGGTTAACTTAATAGACAAGGCTAAGCATGTAGAACCGATAGCAGAGTGCTGGCGGACGGGGGTTCAAATCCCCCCGGCTCCACCAAATTGCAACGCCTAAACCCTTGATTTTCCTAGTGAATATCAGGGGTTTTGTTTTTTAGGCTGCCCAACTGTCGATAAAGTGTCGAAATCATTTAACGGATTAAAGCTTATCGCATCCTGCAAATGCTCAGGTGCTAGATGCGCGTAACGCATCGTCATAGCTAAACTTGAATGCCCTAAAATCTTTTGCAGCGTTAAGATATTCCCACCATTTTGCATAAAATGACTGGCAAAAGTGTGCCTTAAAGCATGTGATGCTTGGCCTCTGGGTAACTCAATTGTAGTTCTTCCAAGTGCACGTCTAAATGCAGAAAGCGAGCTAGTAAAATAGCCATACTGTTTCCAATGCGCCTGCACTAGGCTTACTAGATCTTGCGCAATAGGCACAGACCGCACACGTCCACTTTTAGTACCTGAAAAAGTCACGACATTGCCTCGCAAAGAACGAGCTTTTAAGGACTCGGCTTCTGACCAACGCGCTCCAGTAGACAAGCATAGCAAGGTAATTGGCTTAACATGCGGATTGTCACAGTCATCAATAGCCACTAACAACTCATGAATTTGCCGCTTAGTCAGCCATGACAGTTCTCTTTCTTGGATAACCGGCTCTTCGCATTTGAGGGTGTGGAAAAAATCTGACCGGCTGGAAAAGGTGCCGGGGAACTTGGAAAATGTAAGCTCCTACACCAACAAAAACCAAGCCCCCGACATGAGCAATCTTACCTTTTCCAGCCCAGACCTTTCCAGCTTTTGCCAACTAAATATCCTCGGCCTGACTGCCACTGGACAACATCTTTGTGCAGAACGCGCCGTCATCGAATGCCGTTTCACCAAAGCACCTGAGCCGTGCCCCAAGTGCGGTGCTGCTGGCGTTTCACGCGGCACGGTCGATAGGTATCTTGCTCACACACCTTACGGGCAACGGCCAACTACATTGTTGCTGCGTATTCGGCGTTGGCGTTGTATTTGCGGCTGCTTCTGGCACGAAGATACCAGCAGTGCTGCGCCGCCACGCGCAAAGCTTTCCCATGGAGCGATACGCTGGGCATTGGCTGCCATCGTGCTGGATGACTTGTCGGTATCCCGTGTTGCGAGTCATCTTGACGTTGCCTGGCACACCGCCAATAACGCCATTATCAACGAAGGACGGCGCCTGCTTTTTAATGACTCGACACGTTTTGACGGTGTGACCGTGCTCGGCGTGGATGAGCATGTCTGGCGGCATACACGCTGGGGTGACAAGTACGTCACCATCGTGGTTGACCTTACGCCCGTGCGTAACAAAACTGGGCCGGCCCGCTTGCTCGATGTGCTGGAAGGCCGCTCCAAACAAGCCTTTAAACAGTGGCTGAACAATCGTCCCAAGGCTTGGCGTGACCAGATTGAAAGCATTGCCATGGACGGTTTTACGGGGTTTAAATCTGCGGCACAAGAAGCCTTGCCCCAAGCCCAAACCGTGCTGGATCCCTTTCATGTGGTGCGCTGGGCAAGCAACATGCTGGATGAATGCCGCCGGCGTGTGCAACAAGACGTCCTAGGCCGTAGAGGGCGTAAAAACGACCCGCTCTACAAAAGCCGTCGAACGCTGCTGACCCGGATCAGCTACCTGTCTGACGCCAACAAAAAGCAACTGTTCCAGCTGTTTGCAGATGAGCACCACCTCGAAGTGGATTGCACTTGGAACATGTACCAACGGGTGGTCAGCGCCTACAACGAGCCGGATCGAAGGCGTGGTAAAAAACTCATGGAAGAGGTCATAAATATCATTACAGCCAGTGACTTGCCCAAAGCGCTCATCGAGGTGAAAGGCTTGGGAAAAACGCTGAAAAAATACGCGGATAGCATCCTGGCCTACTTCGACCGACCAGGAACCAGCAACGGACCTACAGAAGCTATCAATGGTCGGCTAGAACACTTGCGAGGCACTGCTTTGGGCTTTAGAAATTTAACCAACTACATCGCCAGGTGCCTGCTGAAATCCGGAGGGTTTAGAAACCAGCTACACCCTCAAATGCGAAGAGCCGCTAAACTCTTCAGAACCACACCCACCTACCACTATAAAATAATGATAATTTTTCTAAAAAAAATCATAAGTAACGTAGTATAAATTATTATTTTATAAAGTTATTTGCTTCCTGCTAATTATCCACTAAATCATAGGTAGCTTTCCATGCGCTTAAAATAACTATGTCTCCACTGTTCAGTGTAGCACTTACCTACACTTTTCATTACCTCATCGAGGGCACGACAATGGCAAGTGATAAAAAAACAATAAAAAATATCTTAGAGAATGAATCTCAATATCAACCAGACTTATTTCAACTTTATTTAAAAGATCTTAGCCATATTCCTCTTCTTAGCAAAGAACAAGAAGCAGACTACGCAACACGCGCTAAAAATGGCGATAAAGAGGGGCGGAAAATTATGATTGAAAGTAATTTACGCCTAGTAATCAATATTGCTAAACGCTATAAACACCCCAGCCTACCTTTAGCAGAACTAACTGCTGAAGGTAATCTGGGATTAATTCACGCACTTGATAAATTTGACCCTAAAAAAGGCTTTCGCTTTTCAACCTACGCTAGCTGGTGGATCAAACATTACATCGAGTCTTATTTGATATATCAAAACAAGACTGTTCGACTTCCCATTGATGTAGCCAAGGAACTCAAAAAAGCTCTCGTTTACTTACATAAACATCATACAGGTGAATCGCTAAAAGCCAGCACCATTGACTTATTAGGCTTGCACTTAAACAGACCAGCTGCTTACATCGTTCACTTACTCAGCCTGCACCAAGAAGTACTATCACTAAATCAAGAATACAACGAAAGTGGCACTTTGAATCGAGACTGTAATTAAATCTGTGTAACTGTTTATCATTGACCCCTAACGGGAAGGATAAACAGACGATGAACAAAAAAGACCTCGAAGCCTTTGCACGCGAAGCGGCAAAAGGTATTAAAACTGAAAAAGACCTGACAGACATGCGAGCCATGCTCACCAAAGTGATGGTTGAAGCAGCGCTTAGCGTTGAGCTTGATGAACATTTAGGCTATCGCAAGCACGAGCAGTCCAGCTCAGAAAACAGCCGCAACGGTGTCACGCGCAAAACCGTGCGCACTGAAGACGGCCAGTTTGAGCTGGATACGCCACGTGACCGACAAGGTGATTTTGAACCGCAGCTGGTGAAAAAGCACCAAACTCGCTTTACCTCGATGGATGATAAAATCCTTTTTCTCTATGCCCAAGGCATGACGACACGAGAAATTGTCGATACCTTCAAAGAAATGTACGGCGCAGATGTGTCTGCAAGCCTCATATCTAAAGTCACTGATGCCGTTATTGATCAGGTAGTTGAGTGGCAGTCACGGCCACTGGATGCGGTTTACCCCATCGTTTATCTGGACTGCATTGTGGTTAAAATCCGCCAAGATAAGCATGTTATCAACAAAGCCGTTTATCTTGCTCTAGGCGTGAATATGGAAGGCCAAAAAGAGCTATTAGGCTTATGGCTGTCTGAAAATGAAGGCGCTAAGTTCTGGCTTAATGTGCTCACTGAGCTTCAAAATCGGGGCGTAAAAGATATATTAATTGCCTGTGTTGACGGGCTAAAAGGCTTCCCTGATGCCATTAATGCGGTCTTCCCTGAGACTCAAATTCAGCTTTGTATCGTTCACATGGTACGCAACTCAGTCAAATATGTGCCCTGGAAGGACTACAAGGCCGTCACCGCCGAGTTAAAGCAAATATACCAATCAGTCACCGAAGAAGAAGCCTTGCTCGCCCTGAACCAATTTGCTGAGCACTGGGACGACAAGTACCCACAAATCAGCAAGTCATGGCGGACGCACTGGCATAACCTCAATACCCTGTTCAATTATCCTGCTGATATCAGAAAGGTGATTTACACCACCAACGCCATTGAATCGCTGAATAGCGTGATCCGCAAAGCCATCAAAAAACGTAAATTGTTCCCAACCGATGACTCGGCTAAGAAAGTCATCTATTTGGCAATCCAAAATGCGTCCAAGAAGTGGACCATGCCGATCAGAGATTGGAAACCGGCATTGAATCGATTTATGATTGAGTTTGAAGACCGCTTAAAAGATTATATTTAACCTTGGCAGTTACACAGAATCATTTACAGGGTCCTTTGAATCTGATCAATACTCTTGCTGTAGATAAACACTATAAACCCTGCGCAATTGTTGATGCAGAGCACTTTAATAAGTTCATGCAACACATATTGGCACAACTACCTGAGCGCGAACGCTTTATTATTGAGCAACGCTTTCATTCCGATGAGCGCCCTACACTTGAAAAGCTAGGCCAACAAATTGGTTTAACCAGAGAGCGCACTCGCCAACTAGAAAAGCTAGCCTTAAATAAACTCAAAGAATTACTTTTGCAGCAGAATCTAGACTTTGATGATTTTAAACCAACATTTGATACCGAAGAACTTACCTAACTCTAAATAACGGTTGACTCACCACCCGACTCAACCGTTTTTCTACCCCACCAGACTCACGAACAATCTCCACCTAATGAATGATATAGATCAAGCTGTACTCGTTGTTTAGCATCACGCTTTGTCGCCTCCTTAGTTTAACTATTGAGATCTATTAATCACTATCGACAAAGAAGGATCTGGGTATGCAACGCTTATCAACTACACTCATTGGGATTACCACAGCACTATTGGTCTCATGTGGAACGGCAAACGCTCAATCACTCACACCAATCAACTTGTGGCACACAGATACTGTCTGGGCCGGTCAAGGTATGTGTGCTGCACACTTTACTCTAGACGGTGGCGGCGGGCTGGCCATCCCGATTGAACAAGTACAGCTTAAGCTGCAGGCAATTAATCCGCACCAGCAGATAGTGGAAACCTTTACTCTCACAATTGAGGCTTTTAATGAGTCGAATGCTGACCGCTATGAGCATGCACTCTGGGAAAGCGAGCTCGCCTGTGATGATTCCTTACACTTAGTTGTGACAGGAGCCTATGCCCGCGTCAACCAACAAAATTATGACTTACTGGCACAGCAAGCACTGCAGGTTAATGAGATGACACGCTTAGCGCTGTCACTGGCACCCACTCAAGCGCCAACCAACGCCTGTAACAATCCTAAGTTTAAGCAGCCGGCAGTGATCCAAGATCAAGACGGTTATAGCAATATTCGCGCTCAACCTAATGCCTAAAGTCAGGTAATTGAGAAACTCTTTGAACAAGAGCACTTCTATACCTTTCAACAAAAAGGCAACTGGTGGCAGATCTGCACTCCTACAGGCCAGGTAGGCTATCTTTACCACAATCGAATTCGACTCAAATAAATTTTTTAGCTAAAACTCAATAGCCCCAGTTGATTAGGCTGGGGCTATTAGAGTGCGCGACGATTAGGCAGTCGTCTTTTAATTAGAATAGCAGTTTTAAATCCAGCCTCCTTGCGACTCTTTGTCGCAAAGCAAGCGCTACTCAAGTCAATGCCAGCAATCAAAAACTGCTATTAACTGATAATTAAGCGCCACGCAAATGCTCCTGACTTGGATTTATTTATTAGCCCCTTATACTTAGCACTTTTCCAATTCTTATATAAATGCTTTATTATCCGTTGCAACATAATCGATACAGTTAAATTAATGCTTGGGAGCAGGCCGATGACGCATTCATCGTTTAGTGGATTAACCGGTCCACTATTACGTTCAGGAAGAAGTGGTGACTACAGTCCTCTCGGTGAAGTTGGCCAGCCTGTATTTAAAATGGCGCAACAGCTACGTGAGTCGATTAAACGTAAGCTAAGTAACATCTCCACCTTAGATAATCCGCAACACCCTGCCCCATCCCTGACATACGCTGACTTTTTAGCTATTCCCCAAGCCGATCAATTAGCCGATACCATTGATTGGTACAGCTCTTTCCCCGGCCCGGTGATTGCTTGGAATGCGGCTAGTGATGAAGAACAAGATCAGGCTAGACAGCATCTACGTGCCTTTGAAGCCAAACTTAATCACTTTATCCAAGAAACCGAGCAACGCCTTAGCCAACAGCCACCAAGTCTTTCGGGCTCGATTGATTTACAGGTTTTCGCCAAACTACTCAGCAAGGTGCTTTACACGCCTAGCCCCGACTATGTTTATCTGGTCAATGGTTACCCGGTGCTTACCTTTTGGGGTTTTACTTTACCTAATGCACTACTACCCACTGACCCTTTACTTCCACTGTTTCCCAGTCAGCCCAAAACAGTTCAGCCAGCTGCGAAGCCTGTCAGCCCTCCTACTAGCACACTTGCTCGAGAAATAATGCCCCCCAAGACACAACCTGTCATTGCGCCAGTTCCTACTATACAAAAACCGTGGTGGCGACGCTGGTGGTGGTTATTACCTTTGCTACTGTTATTGCTGGCGTTATGGCTACTATTTGGACTGCGCTATTGCAGCCCGAATCTGGCGGCTCAGCTGGGTATGCCGGACCTTACCCGTAACTGGAGCACGCCTGCGCTCACTGCCTCCAGCATTGATTTACCCCGTCTTAATGCACCGCAACTCAATGCTGCAAGCCCATCTTCTACAGCCCCTAACGCTGTAGAAAATAATCCGTTAAGCGAGCAACCACCCGTGCCAGCACTTGTACCTGAGCCTGAGCTACCAGCACCTAGCACTCCAGACGCGGAAATAGCTGAGCCAAGCGCGGGAGAAGAAGCCATTGCAGCGACGCAAGAGCCACCACTCAACGCCGCAGAACCTCCTACCGAGCCGGTAACAGAGAACGCACCCGATTTTACTCCTCCCACACTCGATGAAACTAATCCAGCAATGGCAGAATCACCCCGCTTAGGCGAGCCATTACACATTCCAACATCGGCTAAAAATGGGCCCGCTGACTTTTTAAACGGTAAATGGAAAGCAGGTGCTGGCATTCAAGATAAAACCACAGGCAAACCTTTACGCTTGGAGTACGCCTTTACCAACGGGCAAGGTCAGGTCACGGTGCAACGTGCTGACGGCGCTCGCTGCACCGGCAATGTTAACGCCGAAATGAGCAATGGACAGCTTGCGATTAATAGCCAAGGCCAAGCGCGTTGCCCTGACGGAAATAGCTTTGATATGCCAAGCATTACCTGCGCATCAGGCGCCACTTCAGTAGCGGACTGTACCGGCAGCTATGGTACAGCACGTTTTCCCATCTCTATGCGCAACGCTCAATAACTACGGACTGATAAACAATGCTTCCTGAATTAACTTTATTTGAAAACAATAAAACAACACTTATTAGTAACACTGGCATTCAGTTTTTAGACTTTGGCTTTGCACTAGACCCTAAAAAAGAGCCAAGCGGTGAGTTTGCTAAAGTCACTCACCACACGCTCGCACGACTTTCTTACCATCCAGATGCGGAGATTAACTTCTACGATAAAGGCCTTGAAAACAGCATTGAAAACTTTGTTAAGCGCACACCTGAATTTGAAGTGCCGCTAGCAGCTAGTTTAGAGCTATTTAATGGACACTGGCTGCCCTTACCCTTTCTGCGTTTTATTGCACCCTACCGCTTCGATCAAGGCCCAGCTAACTGGGCACGTATTCGCTTTATCAAGCTTAGTCAGCCTGACTTAGAAGGTAATAATTATCGCGTGACCTTAGCTTTTGATACCCAGCTAATGCTGTCCAATAAGCACAGTGCTTATTTGGCGCCCAGTCCTGAGGATGTCTCGGCGGGTGTCGCTTTTAAGCTGGCGGTAGGCGCTGATCAAACGAACTGGTTTTTAGCTCAAGAATGGGTCAATAGTTGGCTAGAAAATATCTTTAAAGAAAACTCTTTGAATAAAGATATTGACGACCTTAAGGAAGCGCTCGAGTGTTTCGAACCTCAAGCTCATTACCTCAACTTGCTCAGTTTAATCACACAAAATAGTATTAAACCTAATGCGTTACAGACGCATAAAGTACAGGTCCCCGATATCATCATTATTGGTAACCGCCAACAAGATCTGACAAAAGCTATTCCTGTGGACTTAGTGCTAGATATTGGTAACTCGCGCACTTGCGGCATCTTGATTGAACAGCGCGAGCAAGTAGATTCTGGACTAAAACACAACTACATTTTGCAGTTACGTGATTTGTCTCATCCCGAGCGCGTCTACAACCATCCCTTTGAAAGCCGAATTGAATTTTCCCAAGCTAATTTTGGTAAGGAAAACTTTGCGATTAAAAGTGGCCGCAATAATGCATTTCTTTGGCCGACCATTGCCCGCGTCGGCAGTGAGGCTAATCGCTTAGCCAGTCAACGCAGCGGTACCCAAGGTTACACCGGTATTTCTAGCCCTAAACGCTATCTCTGGGATGCCAACCACTATGAAAGCGGCTGGCGCTTCAATAGCAGTAATCGAGTAGACGGTCTTGAACCCCATGCCACCGCAGCCCCCTTATTACACTACATTGATGATCTTGGTGAAGCGCTATATGTACCGCTGAAAGACAGCTATGAAGATGATGAACGTCTGCCCGTTTTTACGCCACACTATTCGCGCCGCTCATTAATGACCTTTATGCTGTCAGAGGTTCTGACCCAAGCGCTGGGTCAAATTAATAGCGCCAGCCAACGGACCAGCCAAGGGTTAACAGAAACACCACGCCGCTTAAATAGCATCACCCTGACCGTTCCACCGGGTATGGCACAGGCCGAGCGCGCTATTTTAGAAGAGCGACTCAATCAAGCCATTGCCTTGGTGTGGAAAGCTCTCGGTTGGCATCAAGGTGATGCCTCGCCCTTTGATGACACTCACCCTGAGTACATAGCTCCCAGCGTGCAACTCCCTAAAACCAGCGTAGAATGGGACGAAGCCTCTTGCTGCCAGCTGGTTTACCTTTACACAGAAATTAATGTGCACTTTGGCGGCCATCCAGAAGAATTTTTTAAGGCGATTACCCGTCCAGATAAAAAGCAAGCAGCGCAAGAAGAAAAAGTCACTATTGCCACCATTGATATCGGTGGCGGTACCTCTGATCTGGTGATTACCGATTACCGACTTGATCGCGCGGGCGGCAATAGTACCGGCAGTAATGTGCACATTGTGCCCAAACAACGTTTTCGCGATAGCTTCAAAGTGGCTGGCGATGACATTGTGTTAGATGTAATTCAAGAAGTTGTGTTGCCAAGTTTTAAGCATGCACTAAAAAACCTAGGATTAACTGATCAGCAAACTCGCTCAGTCGCTTCAGCGCTCTATGGTGAAGAGTCACAAACTGCGCAAGATGAGGTGTACCGCCAGCAGCTCACAGTACAAGTGTTTTATCCGATTGCCCTCAGCATCTTAAAGAAGTACGAGCAATACGATCCTGAGCAGCAAGTAGAGCGCGGTAGCTATACCTATCAAGAATTAATGAATGGCGCTACAGCCAGCGCTTCAATTCAAGAGTACGTTGTGAGCAAACTAAGAAACACGCTGCAGCGCACAGACATACATTTTGATTTGCATGCAATTAATATTGATATTGATTTAGCCAAGCTCAATGAGCAGTTTATTTCAGGTGCTATTTCAATTATGCCGGCACTAGCTGCCCTATGTGAGGTAGCACGCCAGTACCCTTGCGATATTTTGTTATTAACTGGTCGTCCCTCGATGCTGCCAGGTATCCAGTCTTTTATTCGGCGACATATGCCCGTGCATCCTGGGCGCATTTTAGCCATGCAAAATTATCATACGGGGGGGTGGTACCCCTTCCATCAGAACGGCATGATTAATGACCCCAAAACCACCGCATCAGTTGGCGCGATGCTGTGCTTACTGGCGGCGAATCATAATATCCAAAACTTCTATTTCCGCTCCATCGACTTAAAGCCCTACTCCACGATTCGTTATTTTGGCGTCATTGATAACGCCAATTACATCAGTGAAGGTGATGTGTTATTTCACAACATCCAAACAGTCGACAGCAAAATGCAACTCCCCACCGTCAACCAAGGCGAAGACATCGATGTTCCACCACTCGAGTTCCGGGGGCCTGTGAGACTGGGCTACCGTCAACTACCAATTGCCCGCTGGAGCGCTTCACCGTTATACACCCTTAATTTCACCGCCAGTGGCATCAGAAAATATAACAAGCAACAAGAGAATGCCGATGGGATTCCTGTATTACAGGTTTACTTTAAGGTGATCGATTCTAAAGCCAGTAAAAAATCAGGCATTCCTAGTGATGAGCTGGAAATTCAAAAAGTGTTAGCTAACTTTGGCGACTTTTCACCACGGGACTTGCGCTTGGAACTTAACACCATGCTCAGTACAGACACTAACTATTGGCTAGACAGCGGAAGTGTAAATAAATGAATAGCAACAATGTAAGCCCTAAACAACAGCACTTAATTTCGGCCTGGGAAAGTATTTACCAAGGCGCTGGCAAAGCGCTAGAGTGGATCGCTGAGGTACGTGATAGCGCACCGAAAATCAATAATGAAGCAGATGCGTTTAATTTAAAGCTGTACCGTGCACGCAATCTCGCCAATAGTTTAAAGCGCGTATCGGCCACTCCAATGACAGTGGGTTTCTTTGGTTTATCCCAGGCAGGAAAATCCTATTTAATTTCAGCCTTAGCGGCGGATAACCAAGGCCAATTAGAAACTGATATTGGCAATCAACAACGCTTAAACTTTATCGACCACTTCAACCCGATTGGCAGCGGTAAAGAAGCCACGGGCTTAGTCACACGCTTTACCTACCAACAGCAACCCCTATTAGATAGCCAGTACCCATTACAACTTCGGTTATTTAATGAAATTGAGATTGCCATTATTTTAGCCAACGCTTGGTTTGAAGATTTTGATCAAGAAGCGGTAGAGTTTGAAATTAGTGAGACGCTAATTCAGCAAACACTAGCCCCCTACATTGAGCGTACACTGAGTCAAACCGTGCCTGGTATTACTGCTGAAGATACAGTCGCGCTGGCTGATTACCTGCGGCTTAATTACCGTAGCTCCACTAGCAAATTAGATATGCACTACTGGCCCAGCCTCATTCGCCTGGCACCCTATCTAAGTATTGCTGAGCGAGCCCAGGTGTTTTCGATTTTATGGGGCCAACAAAAGCTACTCACAGACACCTATATCCAGTTAGCTATCGCCCTGCATCAACTGGACTTAGCTAAAGTTATCTATGCGCCTATTAGTGCTATTGTGCAGCCTCGTGGCGACGCTTGGGTACAAACCAATAGCATCATGAACGTAGATACGCTGAGCCTATTAATGACCGCGCGCGATCTGCCATTACAGGTACGCCCCCTGACTGCAACAGGCGAATTAGGCACACCCACTACGATTTTAACTGCGCAGCTAACGGCCTTAACCACCGAGGTGGTCTTTCCTTTAGCTAATCCGCCGAAGGATAAAATTGTTGAGCAGGTTGATCTTTTAGATTTTCCAGGGTATCGCACCCGCCAAAAGCTGCTTAAGATTGAGGATGCATTAGAGTCTGAAGGCGATGATTCTAGCCCTGTGTCCAAGCTACTCTTACGTGGAAAAGTAGCTTACCTGTTTGAGCGCTACACCACACTGCAAGAAATGAATGCCTTAGTGATGTGCACCAGCTCATTCAAACAAAGTGAAGTCGTCACCGTTGGCCCAGTGATTAGTCAATGGATCAACAATACCCAAGGAGCAACCCCAGAGCAGCGTGCCAATCGTTGCGGCCTCATTTGGGCGCTCACCATGATGGACGGATTTATTGCCCAAGCCTTGAACCTTAAACCTGAGCAGTACCCTGAGCATTGTGAAAACATGCTCAAGCTGACCATGATGGAACGCTTTGGCAACCTCAACTGGATGAAGGAATGGGCGCCCAATCAGCCCTTTAACAACACCTTTTTAGTCCGCAAACCACGCTTACAAACCCCCTTTATTGAGCTAGATGCGGAAAACCATGAAATCGCTTTACTTGGCCAAACCCAAGATAAGTTAAGCCAACTGGGGCAGACCTTTAGCGCTACATCTGCCGTTCTACAACACGTGGCAACTCCACAAGCTGCATGGGATGCAATGCTAACCCTGAATGATGGGGGAATTAGCCGTTTTAGCCATAGCTTTAATGAAATCGCCAACCTTGATTTCAAGCTTGATCGCATCAAACAGCAATTAGAGCAATGCCAAACCAGCTTACTGCAAGACCTTGAGCGCTGGTACCAAGCCGGTGGCGAAGAGGCTTTAAGTGAAAAACGTAAAATTGCCAGCATGCTGTATTCTCACCTGCGCAATAACAGTGCCTCAAAAAAACAAGGCCATCCAGCAATTATTGGTGAGCTTCTCCATTACTTGAAAGTTCCTGATGAGCAGCTGCGTAATCTGTATCTCAGTGGCGTATATGAGCAAAATGACTCAGTAGAAGAAACATCTGAAGAAACTGAAATCATTGATTTGTTTAATTCTAACGATGATGATTATGTCGACTTGTTTAGCACTGATCCAACCCCTGCCGCCCCGGCTCAGCCCGTTATTAACACTAACTTAAATAGTCACGAGTCACGCTTTGCCAAGGCCGCTTTCAGTTTGTGGGTCTCGCACCTACGCTCCCTCTCTGAACGCACCGAACTAGCCAAACTATTAACGCTAGATCCACGCGTCATCAGTGCCCTCGCGGATGAAATCATTAGCGCCAGCTACCGCTACAAGCTTGAAGAAAAAATTGCTCAAGCATTATTAGCCCATGCTAAGACGGGCTTACGTCGTGAGCAAACCGTTAATAAGCAGCTGCTAAACACGCAAATGATTTTTCAAGATTATACTGCCTGGCTAGGCAACTTAGATCTCAGCAGTGAACAGCGCGCTAAACGCATGCTTAATCTTCCCGGTAATGTCTTTGATTTTTATGACACACAAGGCCCGGCGGACTTACCCAACTTACCTGAGCAAGTTATTGAACAAGAAAAACCAGGCTATGAATACATCAATGACTGGCTGTTCAGTATCGCTGACATCACCATTAATAACGCAGGCCATACTGAAGGGCGCGAAATTACACCAGAGCAAAATAGCGCACTTGGCTTTGTGATTAACTGCATTAAGGTTTCCTAACTATGGCAATTTCTATCGAACTTAAGCCTTTAGCCCAAGGCAATATCCCAGGCCAGGCCCAGCTGATCATCAAACGCTGGAAAGATAAAAGTCCTGATAACTTAAGTATTAGCATTCAACGCAATACCGATGAAGGCTATTTACATGGTAACTCCGGTAGCTGGAGCACGAATGAATATTGGTTTGAGCTGCCAGAGTTAAGCACGGTCGCCGAAGGGCTATACAGTGCCAACATTGGTCAGGATTTAGTAGATCCGTTACTGGAAAACGTAAACGCCAGCTTTATGGTGAAAGCGAAGAACTCAATGGGCGAAATGGATCGCGGGCGTCTGGTTGTTGCCCCTGATTTATTGCCCTCTAGCGCACTTGGTAGCCAACAAAATATCGATAGCTCGAGCACGCTCAGCACGCCTGAAGTGGCTGCTACGCCAGAACCTGAACCCGTAGCTGAAGCAGAAACGGTAGAACGCATGGCGGAAACTGAGCCTGAGCTGCCCCATGTGGCTGCGGAGGTGGACGTCTCTGCAACTGCTGCAGCTGAACCTCGCTCATCAGCTGCGGCTAATCCTGCAGCTAAATCTAAGCGCCCTGCTATTGCCTTAATTGTGCTATTGATCGTGCTGATTTTAGCGGCCCTTGCTGGCGCAGCCTGGTGGCTTACTCAGAAATCCGGCCTCTTGCCAGCAGCAGCTGCCCCACAAGCTGAACAAACAGCAGAGGCCCCAGCCAGCCCAACAAAGGTTTCACCCTGCGCACTTGATAATATGCAAAGCGACAATGAGTTGGCTTTTATCCAAGCCTGCTTAAAAGACACCACTGATAGCCAAGCGATCTTAAGCGTGATTCAACAAGCTAAAGCCAATAATCATTGTGGGATTGCCCAGCGCTTGTACGCCAACCGCGCGCAATCGGGTGATGTGGCTATCGCTTTAGCCTACGCGAAGGAATATGACCCCAAGTACTATCAAGCTAATGAGTGCTTTCATGCGGCAGATGCTGAAACAGCAGCCTACTGGTACAGCACTGTGCTCAGTCATGATGAAAGCAATAGCGAAGCGCAACAACGTTTAGAGGAACTAGAACCATGAACTTACCCCCCCTTACGCTGGCTTTAGGCTTAACCCTGAGTTCCCTCATGGCAGCGCCTGTCGTCGCCGCTGATAAACCGTTGTTGCAAGAAGGTAAAAAAAACCTTTATCAACGAGTACTGACCAATCCTGGCTGTACTTTAGCCAGTAACGCTGGCGAAACCTCAGGCACTGCGCAACCGGCGTTTAGCCGTTTTTATGTTTATCAGCGCGAACAAGCCGCAGGTAACGAGTGGCTCAAAGTTGGACCCGATAGTTTTGGTAAAACCGTGGGTTGGTTACCGGCAAGCTGCACCGTGGATTGGAAAATGCAGTTAACGCTGGCGTTTACTAACCCTGCCAACCGTGATCGCCTGCTATTTTTTAAAGACCGTGAAACCCTCGAGCACATCTTAGACTCTGGCCAGCCCGATGCCGAAGTAGCCCCTTTACGCCAAGCCCTCGCAAGTAAGAACAGCGCTGAGGGAATCTTGGCCCAGGAACCTGAGTTCTTTATTGACCTAAAAGACAACTTCTACTTACTGCCCATCTTAAGCGGTGAAGAAGTAATGACCGAAGAAGGCTTTCGCACGCGGATATTAAATGTCGCCTCAGTTAGTAAAGATGAGCAAGAAAGCTCAGCGACTCACACCACCAGCCAACTGAAAGAGTTCAGCGCGGCGGTGGTGTTTGTTATCGACTCGACCATTTCTATGCAGCCCTACATTGAGCGTACACGCCAAGCGGTACAGGATATTTATCAACGGGTTGAGCAAGAAAACTTAGGTGAGCAAGTTAAGTTTGGCTTAGTCTCCTTTCGCAGTAGCTTAAAAGATCGGCCGAAACTTGAATACCTCAGCCGCATGTATGCTGACCCCAACGAGGTGACCGACGGTAAAGATTTTTTAAATAAAATCAAAGACTTAAAACAAGCCACCGTTTCTACCGCTTACTGGTATGAAGACCCGTTAGCTGGGGTGATGCATGCGCTGGATCAAATTGACTGGAATCAGTTTGGGGCACGCTACATTGTTTTGATAACTGACGCCAGCGGCATGGAGGGTGATGACCCTCTCAGCTCCACCGGACTCAACCCCGATCAAGTCCGAATTGAAGCCAGCAAACCTGGAGTAGCAATCTACACCCTGCACCTAAAAACTCCGGCCGGGGTAAAAGATCACGCCCGCGCAGAAGCGCAATATCAAGCACTCTCGACCTACACGCCCACCAATACCTCGCTTTACTATCCGGTCAATGCTGGCGATGTTAACGAGTTTGGGAAAAAAGTCGATGCCTTGGCCAGCGCTATTACCAACCAAGTTAAAGCCGCTTACACCGGTGAAGATTCTGTAGGTAGCGCAAGCCACGCACAGTCTTCAGCTGAAGAAGATAAGCTATTAGCCGATGCCAAACTGATTGGCCATGCCATGCAGCTGGCCTACTTGGGGCAAAAAACCGGCACCTCAGCGCCTCCTGTGTTTGAAGCCTGGATTAGTGACCGTGATCTGGTGCAGCAAAATATTCCCACCACCGATGTGCGAGTGCTGCTAACTAAATCGCAACTGAGCGATTTAAGTGACACCATGAAAGAAATTTTAACTATCGCTAATGAAGGGATTATTTCGCCCAATGAAATGTTCGAGCAGTTACGCTCGGTGGCAGCCACGATGGGTGCTGACCCTAACCAGCTTAACCAAAAAGACAATGTAAAGCTCGCTGAACTAGGCTTAATGGCAGAGTACTTAGAAGACTTGCCTTACCAAAGTGAAGTGCTGAACCTTGATGAAGATACTTGGAAAAGCATGGACGGTTTAGCCCAGGAAAAATTTGTCCGGACACTGGGCACTAAACTCAACCACTATCGCCGCTATAACCAAGATGCCGATCGCTGGGTTAAGTTATCGCCTGAGGCTGACTCGCGTGAAGACGTCTACCCAGTGCCGCTGGAGATGATGCCTTAATGCTGTCAATTAAAGGACTCGAAGTGGTACGCGGTGAAGGGATTCAGCAACACCGCGTCCAACTGCCTCAGCTTGAGTTAAAAGCGGGGCAAATCATCGCCATCACCGGTGAAAGCGGCTGTGGTAAAAGTACCCTGCTCGAATCCATCGGCCTACTGCTAGAGCCACAGCAATTAAGCGAGTTTAGCCTCGGTCAGCCGCGGCTAAATATTGCCGAATTGTATCAACGCCAAGACCATAACGCTTTGGCCGAAACCCGGGCGCGCCAGCTAGGCTTTGTCCTGCAAAACGGTGGTTTACTGCCGTTTTTATCTGTGCGGGATAACATTTATCTACCCCGGCGCTTATTATCTCAAGCCCCCCATAGCCAAGCGGTGGAGCGCGCCATTGAAGTGTTAAGCCTTGGCCATTTACTGAGCAAACTGCCAAGTGCCTTATCAATTGGTGAACGGCAACGGGTCGCCTGTGTCCGTGCGCTCGCGCACCACCCGCAATTACTGCTGGCCGATGAGCCGACTGCAGCGCTTGACCCACACAATGCCCGCCGACTGTTTAATTTATTATTAGAGTTGGTTGAACAGCTGCAATTAAGCGCACTGATTGTCTCCCACGACTGGAGTTTAGTGCGCGAGTTTAAATTGCCAATATTACACGCCATCAGCCAACCAGGAGTCAGTCGCTTTGAACTCGCTGATTAAACGCATGGCGCTCCTCTTGGGATTAGCCAGTCAAGACCTTTGGCACGATCGTAAAGTCTCCTTTTGTATTGCTGCCTCTTTAGTCGCGGTCATCGCCCCACTGTTGCTATTATTTGGCTTAAAACATGGGGTCATTAATCAACTCCAAAACGAGCTGTTGAGCGATCCGCGTAATCTAGAAGTTAAAATGCTATCGAGTGGTGAGTACTCACTCGATTGGATTGAGCAACTCAAAGCCCGCTCGGATATTGGCTTTGCCATTGGGCAAACGCGCTCTTTAAATACCCAAGCTGATTTACGCATGGATAGCCGCCACTTTGTTGAGCATGCTGAGATTATCCCGACCGCAGCCCAGGATCCCTTATTGGCCACACCACTGAGCGCACTCTCAAACACACAAGCTATTTTGAGCCATACTGCTGCGCAAAAACTTGCCGCCCAAGTAGGTGACCACATTCAGCTACGGGCTCTACGCAAATTAAATAATAAAAATGAGCGCGCCGAACTGCTTCTAGAAGTGGTTGAGATCTTACCGGCCAGTCGTTTCAGCCGCCCCGCTGCTTTTGTCAGCTTGCCGCTACTGATTAAGCTGGAACAGTTTCGTGATGGTTTTCACCTACCTGAGTTTGGCCTCGACACTGGAGCACCGTTAAGTCAACGCCCAGTTAGCTTTTCTAAAGTGCGCATGTATGCCAGCCATATTGATAGCGTCGCGCCCTTAAGTGACTGGCTGCTTGAGCAACATATTGAAAGCAATAGTCGCCTCGCAGAAATTGAATCAGTGAAAGCCATTAATCAGGTATTGAGTTTAATTTTTGCAGTGATTGCCTTAACCGCTTTAATCGGCTGTATTGCCTCATTAATTGGCGCATTTTTAGCCAACATTGACCGTAAACGCAAAGACTTAGCGGTACTGCGCTTACTTGGCTTTAACCATACTGCCGTTGCGCTGTATGTGATGCTGCAAGCATTACTGATTACTCTATTGGCCTACTTAGCAGGCTTAGCCATGTATGCCATAGGGAGCCAGTTATTTAATCAATTATTAACCAGCCATCAAACCACCAACCAGTTTGCTGCCAAGATCACCCTAGCCCACGGGCTAATCGCTCTAGCATTAACCATTATCATCGCGCTATTTGTCTCCATGATCGGAGCCTTACGCGCAGTACGGATTCAACCGGCGGAGAGTTTACGTGAACTATAAACCTGCATTTAACTTAACCCTACTCACCGCTGTCCTTTACAGCGCGCTGGCTCAAGCTGATGGCCAATGGGCGGAAAAACACTTTAACCCCGCGCCAGCCGCTGACGATGTTATTTTACCGATGCCATGCGGCGGTTCCATGGTGTTTCGCAAAGTTTATACGCCAAATATTAACCCGCTGGCCGACTTACCCATCCAACTAGGCCAACAGCGTGATGACTTTGGCTTCTTAGAAAACGCACGCGACGATTATATCGCCGGTACTTTTACTGAAGCTAAAGGTAATGCGCGCTATTACTTGATGTCCAAGTATGAAGTGACCGAACTGCAATATAAAGCACTGACTGACAGTGAATGTGTTAGCAGCTCTAATAAGCTTCGTTTACCTGCCGTAAATAAAAGCTGGATGCAGGCAATGAACGCTGCTAATCAGTACAATCTTTGGCTACGTAAAGAAGCCAAAGATCAGTTACCACAGGAAGACAACGTCTTTGGTTTCGTGCGCTTACCCACTGAAGCAGAATGGGAGTTTGCTGCCCGCGGCGGCATTGAAGTCACTAGCGCTGAATATCAAGAGACCCGCTACCCTATGCCAGACGGGCTTAATAACTACGAATGGTACGCAGGGGCACAGTCTGCCAATGGCAACTTACAGTTAGCTGGACTTCTTAAGCCAAACCCCCTAGGGCTGCATGACATGCTTGGCAACGCCTCGGAAATGATGTTTGAGTCGTTTCGCTTAAACAAACTCAATCGTGAACATGGCCAGGCCGGCGGCTATACCATCCGTGGCGGTAACTTCTTAAGTGCAATAGATGATATTCGCAGCTCCCTCCGCATGGAAGAAAACTTCTACAATGAAGAGGGTGAACGCACGACTAAAACAACAGGATTTCGCTTCGTCTTATCTGCCCCTTCAATGACTTCCCGTGAGCGCGTACAAGAAATTGAGCGTAACTGGAAAAAACTTGGCTCAGGCAATGAACAAGATGGCAGCCAACAAGCAACCCAAGCACTGACTCAGTTATCAGCCAGTGTCGAAGACGAAAAGCTTAAAGAGCAGCTCAAAGAGCTAGAAAATCAGTTACGCGCCAGTAATCAGCTACAAGAAGAAAGTCGTAGTCAAGCAATTCGTGCCAGTCTTAATCTTGGGGCTTTTTTATGCACCAAACTGCTTGATGATGGCCAACACTTTGATTTCATCAGCGAAAACTACAAAACCAACTGTGAAATTGAAACGCCTGATAGTACCTGTGATATGCGTAAAGAGCGCTTAGAGGATCAGCAAAGTCGCTTACAGGGTGTCAGCAATTATTACGCCAGCAGTTTGATTGACTCGGCTAAATTATATGGCGAAGAAGCCATCCGCAAGGAATACCCAGTTATGGCTGAGCTCATTCAACGCAACCCCAAGCTAGTTGAGCTAAAACCCTTTCTCGAAACTCACTGGAAAAACCAACAAGACTACTTTAAGTCAAAAAATATCACTCAAGAGTTATGGCTGAATAGCTGTAAATCAATCAAATCTTTATAACTCAAACAGGATGATTGTTATGCGCTTAGTCTCATTATTACCTTCAAGGACAGCACTCAACAAAACCAGCTTATTAAGCTTCGCCCTCGCCAGTAGCCTGCTATTAGCCGGTTGCGAAACAACTGGCAGCCAAATGGCCGGAACGGCCGCAGATAGTCGCTTAACTAAGTCCGATAGCGCCACCTTTTTCAGTAAATCCGGCTATCAAGCCTGTGCGGTAGGCGCTGGAGTCGGGGTCCTGGCTTGCCTCGCCTCTAATAGTGGTAACAAAGCGGCCTGTGCAGTGGCTGCAGGGATTGCCTCCTGTGGGGTAGCTATGGGCGCCAACTACTACTTAGATAATCGCCGCGGCCAATACGCCAATAGCACCCAACGCTTACAGGCCATGACCCAAGATGTGCGCCAAGACACCCAGCGTGTTGCGCAACGCACCGAAGTAGCAAAACGAGTGATTAATGATGACAAGCTAACGCTGGCGCAAATTAATCGCGATATAGCCAATAACAAACTTAACCAAGCCCAAGCACGCAACGAACTGGCCAGTATCGATAGCAACATTGCCGTACTGCGCAAAGATTTAGCCAACATGAAAAACAAAGCGCAAGAATACAGCAAAGTTGCGCAACAAGAGCGTAATGATGGCGCGGGAAATAACGTGGTGGCTATGGAGCGTGAAATTGCACAAATGAATCAAAAGGTTGCCGCCTTACAAAACGAAGTTGATGGTCTCTATCGTCAGCGTTCAGCGATTAAAATTGGGTGATCAGAATGATTAATTTAAAACACACCGCTTGGCTAACCTGCATCAGTCTCAGCTTAATGCTAGTAGGTTGCGCAAATAATCCGCAAAGCCTTAGCCATTGCGACTCCACCAAAGCTGACCCCAGCATGTGGGAAAAACTTCGCTGTGATACCGGCGGTGCTTACCGTCAGCAAGTGAAAGATAATGAGCAACAACTGTTAGATGCCCGTGCAGAAAACCAATTGTTCCATCAAATTTATGCTGAAATCGAAGCCCAGCAACAAGCCGTGAAAGCTGATTTAAAGACGCAACTACAGCAACAAGCGCAACTACAGCAGTCGCTCAATACATTACTAAGCCAACTTAAAACTAAGCACGCCAATAAAGCTGATGCACAGCAGCAGCTAGCTAACTTAGAGGCACAAATTAAACGCACTCAGCAGCAAGCTAATAATAACGATCCCGCAGTAGTGGCAGCAAAACGTAAAGAACTGGCTGAACTGCAACGCCAAGTTAGTCGCTTACAATTAAGCCTAGGCTATTAAGAAAAACTGCTTAAGCGATAACTATCCACGTATAGTTATCGCTCTTTTTTGTTTACCTGAGTCTGCTTTATGCAACGCATTGTTCGTACAGATCAGCCCTATACTGATTTTTCGGCCTCGGCCCAAGCGCAATTGGCGGCACTGCAGCAGCACTGTCCACCTAGGGTAGTTAATCTGTTTGCCAGTGCTCAAGCCAGCCCTCAAGGTGCGCTCGAATGGTGGTCTGAATTAACCGGGCAACCCCTAGCCTATGCTCAGCTAACTGAGGAGCAACAAACCGCTTTACTGCACAAAGTTGAGCAAAGCCAACAAGCGTTACGCTTGATTATCGAGCAGTTAACCACTGACCAACCTGCCGCTGCTAGGCTACTGCAACAGCTGCTTAAAGCCCCCACTAGTGCTAATTTATTTAGCATCAATGAACAACCGGTATTTATTGACTGGCCAAACCTGCCTAGCGCTACCGCAGCAACGCCATCATCACTGCGAACTAACAACAGAATCGCAGCCGTCCCAGCTTCCACTCCAGCAAGCCCCAAGTCAGCTAATAAAAAATACTGGCCCTGGCTGCTGTTGTTATTGCTGTTACTCGCTCTGCTATTGTATGGGTTCTGGCGATACGGGTTAACCTCACCCCATCCTGCAGTGATTCCTACTCCACCTCTGCTGGACACCACACCTCCCAAAGAGGCTGATCTTACGCCAACATCTGCCCCCTCGGTAGAAGAAGAGCCGCGCGTAGCCATCGACCCTGCACCGCCAGCGCTAACTTTACCTGAAACTAAGGAACAACCACCCGTTCAGGCGCAAGCCCAAGCACCGGTAGCCAAAACACCCGCAACGCCAACCCAACCCGCTCAGCCAGCTCCAGCGGTAAAAAAACCGAGCAAGCCGGTCAAAAGCGGTCGAGTTGAACATTATGCCTGCAGCAAATCCAAAAGTGTCGAACCACCCGACTTTGTCACGGTGTTAGATACCTCTGGTTCTATGCGTTTAAATATTCAAACCAGCGCCCAAGAAGAGCAATGGATTAATCAATCAGGCTTGCTCTACGAGGACAGTAATCGTCATCCCAAGCGCTTACACTTATTACGCGAGCCCACCCGTGAGAGCGTAGCGAAACAGGCCTATAGCCAAATGCTGGACCACCTAGATCCAGATATTCTCACGCGACTGATTACCTTTAATGGCTGCCCACAACCTGTCGATCATGGGCTCTACGGTCCCAGCCAAAGACGCCAGCTAAAACAACGCGTAGCCAGTTTAACTGCCTACGACGGCACCCCTTTAGCCGCCAGCTTGCGAGCAGCAGCAGCGAAGGTCGATGGAGTCAACAAAGATGCCATGATCGTAATGTTCGTCGATGGGGAGGATGGCTGTGGCGAGAATATCTGCGCGGTAGCTAAGCGCTTAGCTCAGCAAAAACCAAGATTACAAGTCAATATTGTCGACCTGAGTGGCCACGGCTTATCAAACTGTGTTGCCGAAGCCACGCAAGGCCGCGTTTATAACTCACAAAATATTGCCACACTGAATCAAGCCTTCCTGCAATCAACTGCCGAGTTCAGCCAACAATCCTGTGACTAACCGCCTAGCCACGCCCGTACTGGGCGTGGCCATTTGCTTAACGCATTTTAAAATACTCTAAGTGTAAGCAGTCAAGACTGCGGCCTTGGCGCTGCATTTCTTGCTGGATCGAGCGCGCAAAAGGCTCTGGGCCACAGAACCAAATCGGTGTATCCAGTGCACTACCCTGCAAGATAGTGTCTGCAGTTAACCGGCCTTGAGTATCACTGGTATGCACCCGTAACTGAATGCTTGGCAGCTGACTCGCCAAGTGTTCTAAATGTTCTAGATAAGGCGCCTGTTCGCGACAAGCCACGCAGTAATACAACGTTGCTTGTGGCGCTGTTTCAGGTTGCGCTTGCAAGGCTTCTAACCAGGCAACAAAAGGTGTAATCCCAATTCCACCGGCTATCCATAATTGCGGCTGCTCATCACCAAGACGCGGAGTAAAACAACCATAAGGTCCTTCTACTTGCACCTTCTGCCCGACCTTTAACAAGGCCGACAAACGGGCGCTGTAATCCCCTAACACTTTGATTGAAAAGCGTGCTACACCCGCTGTGGTTGCAGCATTACTCAGCGTAAAGGGATGCGCTTCAGGCAGTGCCGCAAACTTAACAAAAGCAAACTGCCCTGGCTGATGTTGCCAACTTTGAGGCAAAGCACATACTACTTCTAATACCTGGCTCGGCAGCTGACGCAACTGCTGAATTTGGCCAGTGTATTGCTGAACTGTACCAATTTTGCCTAATAGCGAAACAGCCGCGCAGCAGGCACCGATTACTCCTACCACTACAATTAACCAACTCGCCGGCATCGCCCACCAATGGGCTGGCATCAGTACCACCGCATGAAACAGCAAAATTAAATACGCCGCGGCCATAAGTTTATGTGCATACCGCCACACATGGTAAGGAAAGCGCTGCCACAAGGTAATGACTAGCATGCCGGCTAAGAACCAGGCCGTCCACTCGCCAAGGTCTTTAGCAATACCGCGGTAACCATCGAACCACGCCACCGCTTTTGCCCCTACTCCTGTCTTCACTTCAGCTGCAAACACTAGCTTTAGTAAGGGCTTACTCAGTTTTAACCCATAGTGCAGCAAAGAAAAAACAATCGCCCAAATACCCGCCAATTTATGCAAGCGATACAGTTTATCTAAACCATTAAAACGGGCCTCTAGCCAACGCGGCCGAATCGCCAGCAGCATGACCAAGCTCATCAGCACAAAAGCAATAAAACCACTTAAGTAAATAAGCTGCTTACGCCAAAACCAAATACTGTTATTGACTTCTAGCCCTGTGAGCGACCATACAAATAGCCCTACACATATCACTACAATCAGACTTATGCTCTTTTTCACGGCATTATCTCATCAACTAATTTCACTTAAGACTATAGATTAAATCACCACAAAAAACATATTTTTCTTTATAAATCAACAACTTAAATATAAACGAAAGCATTTTCATTTCGTTTTAAATGCTCTCTTAAACCGCCCTTACTGCAACAACCGCGCTCTGCTCGAGTAGATTTAAGAATTGGCGGCGCAGCAGGTAGCCACACTCGCTGATCGCGCTAGCCGATAGAGTCAGGCTGAAGATAAATTTTAGACACAAAAAAACCCCAATTAAGGGGCTTAATGTTGTTTGACTGATGATTCAATCAAACTGAATATGGTGGCTACACCGGGACTTGAACCTGGGACATCAGCATTATGAATGCTGCGCTCTAACCAACTGAGCTATGTAGCCTTCGTTTCGATGGCGCGCATTATGCTTAATTTAAATACGGCTGTCAACCATTATTTGTAAAATAATGCATTTTTCTTACTTTTTAACCTAACCACCATATTCTTAGCGTACTATGCCTAAGTGTTACGGTTCATTACTTAAAGGAAATTTATCATGGCAGCAAAGAAAATTTTAATGCTCGTAGGTGATTACGTCGAAGATTACGAAGTTATGGTTCCTTTTCAGGCATTGCAAATGGTTGGTCATACCGTGCATGCGGTCTGCCCTGAAAAAAAAGCTGGCGACTTTGTGCGCACCGCTATTCACGACTTTGAAGGTGACCAGACCTACAGTGAAAAACCGGGCCATAATTTTATTCTTAACTTCGATTTCGCTGATGTTAAAGCAGAAGACTATGATGCACTGATCGTTCCTGGCGGCCGCTCACCAGAGTACCTACGCTTAAATGAGCAAGTGCTTACTATCGTTGAGCACTTTGGCAGCAAGAAAAAGCCTATTGCCGCTGTATGTCATGGGCCACAACTGCTCGCTGCAGCCGGTGTATTAGAAGGCCGTGAGTGCAGCGCTTACCCAGCCTGTAAGCCCGATGTATTGCTAGCAGGTGGCGAGTACGTCGAGCTTGATGCAAGCCATGCTCACTTAGAAGGCAACTTGGTTACCGCACCGGCTTGGCCTGCCCACCCTACCTGGTTAGCCGGCTTTTTAATGTTACTGGGTACTAAAATTACCCTCTAACTTAAAATGTGCCGCAAACAAAAATGCCGTCAGTCAATGACGGCATTTTTATATTAATGAAGCCTACATTAACTCGGTGACTTCTCAGTGCGCATGGTCACAAACTCTTCAGCCGCACTGGGGTGAATACCAATGGTGTCATCAAACACCTGCTTAGTAGCGCCAGCTTTTAGCGCAATCGCAATGCCTTGAATCAGTTCACCAGCATCCGGCCCTACCATATGGCATCCCAGTACTTTATCTGTGGCACGATCGACAATCAGTTTCATTAAAATACGCTCTTGGCTGTCCGATAAGCTAGCCTTCATAGGTCTAAACTTACTTTCATAAATAGCCAGATCCAAGCCTTGCGCCCTAGCCTGCTCCTCGGTTAGGCCGACCGTGGCGATATTAGGCAGACTAAATACCGCAGTAGGAATCAGCTGATAATCAACAGCTTTATAAAGTTCAGGCTTAAATAAACGCCGGGCTACTGCCATCCCTTCTGCTAAAGCCACTGGAGTTAATTGCACTCGGCCAATCACATCACCAATTGCTAAGATACTAGGCACTGAGGTTTGATAATATTCATCAACCTCAATATAGCCCTTATCCGTCAGCTTAATACCTAGCTGCTCAATCCCTAGATTATCCAGCATCGGACGGCGTCCGGTCGCGTAAAACACGCAGTCTGTTTCGCTTTGACTGCCATCGTTAAAGGTCACTAATAAACTACCGTCAGTTTGCTTAGTAATTTCTTGAATGTCCGTATTAAATTTCAGTGTTAGCCCTTTTTCACCCAAGGTATGCTCAAGATGATTACGTACATCCTGATCAAAGCCCCGTAAAAACTGCTCGCCTCGATAGACTAACGTTGTGTCGCTGCCAACCCCGTGAAATACCGAGGCAAACTCAACCGCAATATAACCGCCGCCAACCACTAGTACCCGCTTAGGCTGTTCGGGCAAATAGAACACTTCGTTTGAGCTAATCACGTGCTCATTGCCTGGAAACTCTGGCACAAAAGGCCAGCCGCCCACGGCAATTAAAATACGCTCCGCGGTGTAGGTTATGCCATTGACTGTAACCGCATTGGGTCCACTGATTGCAGCATGGCCTTCAATGAGTTCAACGCCAGAATTGACCAGCAAGTTACGATAAATACCATTGAGCCGCTCAATTTCTCGGTTTTTATTTTCAATCAGGGTCGGCCAAGAAAACTCACTCACCCCAGCTTGCCAACCAAAACTTGCCGCTAGTGCCTGCTCTTCTGGCATTTGCGCGGCATACACCATCAACTTTTTGGGCACGCAACCAACGTTAACACAGGTTCCTCCTAGGTAACGGCTTTCAGCCACGGCAACCTTAGCCCCAAAACCTGCGGCAAAACGGGCAGCACGTACGCCACCTGAACCTGCACCAATCACAAATAGATCAAAATCAAACGACATCACTCGCTCCTATCTCGTGCTCTTAGCTTAGCCTTCGCACCGCTAATGCACTTAAAAACAGTTGGCAGGCTTAGGCAAACCAGCTAAACGCGATACTATTTTGGCTGGCTGCCCATTAAATAAGCTATTTAAATATAAGCTATTGCCTTTTTCTTTACCTAATTGCTGCGCAATATACTTCACTAAGGCACGATTAGCAGGAGACAAATCAAAAGTCTGATAAAACTGCTGTACCGCTTGGATGATTTCCCAATGAGCCGCCTGTAGCTGAATACCTTCTAACGCGGCCAAGTGCTCAGCCACCTCGGGCGACCAATCGTCAAGCTTGGCTAAATAAAAATCTTGATCCAAAGCAATCACCCGTCCAGCGACAGTGAGTGTTCCATTCACCATGCACACACTCGCTGCGCCTGAATACTTAACTCCACAAAGCCTACATAGTTAATGGCTTTCACTCCGGCCGGCAAATGGATATTGCGCGCCTGCAAATCTTCTTCCAATACATAGAGTTGACCGGCGTGTGCAATTTGGCTTAAAGCCCCACTTAGCTGCACTAGGCCGTAGACCGCATCCCCCACTAACAACAGCTGATCAGTTACGGCATAAGCCATCAAACACAGGGCTAACTCTTGCTGACTATAAGGTGAAGTAGCCACCACATGTAAGGTTGCTGGCAAATTCTGATTCATAGCACTATCACCTGATCATGGTTAGCCAATAATTGACTGATTTGCTGAGTATCTACCACAGTTGCCACAATCACCCGCTCTGTCTCTAGCTGCCCACGCTTAGCTAAACAGTCAGCAGAAACATACACAGCATCAATCTCAAATAAAGGTAAGGCTTGCAAATTAGCTGATAGATTTTTTTGCTCCAGCACTGTTGGCTGCTGCTGGGCTAAGGGTTGCAGTACCCCATCCCCCATAAATAACAGGCTAATCGGCAATTCAAAGGCACCGCCAGATAAAGCAAGATCGAGTAGTTCTCGGGCATTTAAACTCGACCAAGGCGCAGATTTAGCTATCAGTAATAGTTTTTTCTGCACTTCAATACTCTCCAAAACTTAACAAGCGATCACTGCTTTGCAGAGCTTCATGCAGCTGCCCAAGGCCTGATAACTCAAAGCCTGGCGCTAAATTATGACTCATGATCTGATAGCGCTGTGCTTCCGCTTGATCCAGTACCCCCCGCCGCAACCCAGCAGCAATACACACCACTGCATCGAGTTGATATTGCTGTACCAGCGCTTGCCACTGCGCGGCGGTATTGGCTTCGTCTTGTGGTATGACTAACTGCAACGAAGCATTGGCCACCCCTTGCTGATAAAAAAACACCCGTGTCAGTTCATGACCTGCCTCAAGTAAGGCTTGGGCAAACTTAAGCGCGCGGCGCGAGCCTGCTGACTGCGCGGAACCGGTCACCATCAGGGTAAATTTCATCACGAGTTATCCGTTAAAGGTTGCTGCAGTAACACTAAGAGTTCGCTAAGCTCTTGACGAATTTCAGCCAGTACTTGCTGCTCTAGTTTAGGCACAGCTGCCGGCGCTGCCAGATCATCCGCGGCATTAGCTAACACTGATGTTTCACCGTGCAATAAAAAGCGTTTAGCCTCAGCAATCGTTAAGCCTTGATTGTTAAGTAACTGACTAATCTGCTGCACAATAAAAATATTCTGCCGAATATAGTACCGACGTTTTCCCCGACGTTTGACTGGCAATAACTCAGCAAAAGCTTGCTCCCATTGTCGCAAGATATGGGGCTCAACCCCAGTCAGTTGACTAACTTGGGCAATCGTAAAATAGCGTTTATCGGGAAGGTTTAACCCAGTCGTTTGTTCAGTGCTCACTGAGCTCTCTAGCATAATCATCGACTCGATCACGTAATTTTTGACCCGGCTTAAAGGTCACCACTCGACGGGCAGAAATTTCAACTTCTTCGCCCGTCTTAGGATTACGTCCAGGCCTCTCGCGCTTGTCACGCAACTCAAAATTTCCAAAACCTGACAATTTGACCGGTTCATTATTTTCTAAAGCAAGGCGTATTTCCTCAAAAAAACTATCTACTAGATTTTTTGCGTCTTTTTTACTCAGGCCAAGTTCTAGGTGAAGAAACTCGGCCATTTCTGCTTTAGTTAATGCACTCATTACTTTTACTTCCTTAATGAAGCCTTGAACTTATCCGCCAGTAACGCCAAGACACTATCGGTGGAATTACTGACTTCCTCGTCAGTTAGAGTGCGGGATGGATGCTGCCAGGTCAAGCCAAGCGCCAAGCTTTTGCTGTCAGGCTCAATTCCTTTACCTTGGTAGACATCAAATAAGCGTAACTGGGTGAGCCACTCACCGGCAGCGCTGCGAATGGCTTGCTCGATTTCGGCCGCAGGCACTTCAGCTGCCACCACTAACGCCAGATCTCGGCGTACTTCAGGAAAGCGTGATAATTCCTGAAACGCAGGTAATCGGCCTTGCTGAATTCCTTCTAACAACAACTCAAACATAAATACCGGCTGATCTAAATCCAGCGCTTTGGCTAGGCTTGGATGCAGAGCTCCCATGTAGCCTACCACCTGTCCAGCACGCTCTACCCGCGCGCATTGCCCCGGATGGAAGCCGTGTTGTTGACAAGGAACGAAGTTAAACTGATCCAAAGCCCCCGCTGAACCTAAAATAGCTTCCACATCAGCTTTAAGGTCATAAAAATCCACCATCTCACGGTTATGCGCCCAAGCTTCTGGTAAGCGTAATCCAGTAATCACACCCGCTAACATACGCTCTTGTTTTAAGCTGTCTAGCTGACCAACAAAACGCAAGCCACTTTCAAATAAACGCACACGGTTTTGCTGACGATTTAAGTTATGTCCAACCGCTTTCAATAAACCCGGAAGTAACGAGGCACGCATTGACGACAAATCGCTGGAAATTGGGTTAGCCAATTCTAATGCAGGCTCATCGGGATGAAAGAGCGCAAATACTTTAGGATCAATAAAGCTGTAAGTAATGGCCTCTTGATAACCGCGAGCTACCAATAAGCGGCGCAACACCGGCAGGCTCATTTGATCTTCTGGCTGCGGCTGTGGCGCTAAACGTGCTTGCGGATAGTTCACCGGTAAACGGTCATAACCGTATAAGCGACCGACTTCCTCGATTAGATCCGCCTCAATCGTTAAATCAAAACGGTGACTTGGCACCTCTACCTGCCACACGCCTGGCGCTTGCGCAGTTAAAGTTAAACCTAACGCTGTGAGCAAACGCTCTATCTTGGCGTCAGCTAACTCTAGCTCAAACATTTGTGCAATACGTTCGGCACGTAAGGTAATTGGCTCACGCTTAGGTAACTGTTCAGCTGCAAGCGCTTCAGTGATAGGACCTGCCTCACCACCGACAATTGCTAGCAGTAATTCCGTCGCGCGCTCCAGCGCTTGACGCGGTAAATTGAAATCAACCCCACGCTCATAGCGATGTGAAGCATCGGTATGAAGTCCGTAGGAGCGGGCTTTCCCGGCAATCTTAATTTGATCAAAAAAAGCACTTTCTAAGAATAGATCACGCGTTGTCTCAACCTGTACTCCGCTCTCTTCACCGCCCATCACACCGGCAATTGCTAGTGCTTGCTGATGATCGGCAATGACTAACGTTTGCGCATTAAGCGTAACTTCTTGACCATCGAGCAAGGTAATTTTTTCTGCCTCGTTAGCGTAGCGAACCTGAATACCGCCTTGGATTTTAGCTAAGTCAAAGGCGTGTAATGGCTGCCCCATTTCAAGCATGACATAGTTAGTAACATCAACTGCCGGATCAATACTGCGCACATCGCTGCGACGCAAGCGCTCAACTAACCACTCAGGAGATGGCTGAGTTAAATCGACATTCTTAATCACGCGTCCTAGATAACGTGGACAGGCTTCAGTAGCTAACACCTCAACCGGTAACGTGTCTTGATGTGTTGCGTTAACAGCACTGGCACTTGGTAAATTGGCTGGTACGCCATACAGCGCCGACACTTCACGTGCTAAACCGGTTAAAGACAGACAGTCACCACGGTTAGGGGTTAAATCCACTTCAATCATGGCGTCATCTAAGTTTAACGCCTCACGCAAACACTGCCCCGTAGGCAATGTTAAATCAAGCTCGTAAATGCCGTCATTTTCTTCGCTAATTTGCAACTCACTGGCTGAGCACAACATGCCAAACGACTCAACGCCACGCAGCTTAGCTTTTTTGATTTTAAAGCCGCCTGGTAATACTGCGCCAATTTTTGCAAAAGGAATTTTAATCCCTACCCGGGCATTGGGCGCACCACAGACTACCTGAAATGTTTCTTGACCATCAGACACCTGGCAAACCCGTAACTTATCGGCATCCGGGTGCTGCTCAGCAGCCATAATCTCCCCTACGACCACCCCAGAAAACGCCCCAGCCACCGGCTCGACTGCGTCAACTTCAAGGCCCGCCATCGATAGGCGCGCCACCAACTCATCACGAGAAACGGCTGGATTAACTAGACTGCGTAACCAACTTTCACTGAATTTCATACTGTTCTGCTCCTAAGAATGATCTAAAACTTAACGAAATTGCGCTAAAAAGCGCAGGTCATTTTCAAAGAACAGACGTAAGTCATTCACGCCATAACGCAACATAGCTAAACGCTCAACGCCCATACCAAAGGCAAAGCCTTGGAACTGTTCAGGATCAATTCCCGACATACGCAGCACATTCGGGTGCACCATGCCGCAGCCCATAACTTCTAACCAACCGGTTTGCTTACACACGCGGCAGCCATCGCCATTACACATCACACATTCCATGTCCACTTCTGCCGAAGGCTCAGTGAACGGGAAAAAGGATGGGCGAAAGCGTACGCCTAAATCTTTTTCAAAAAACACCCGTAAAAATTCTTCAATGGTGCCTTTCAGGTCAGCAAAGCTAATGTTTTTATCAATCAGCAGGCCTTCTACCTGATGAAACATCGGTGAGTGAGTGATATCCGAGTCACAGCGATAGACACGGCCTGGGCAAACAATACGAATCGGGGGTTGTTGTTGCTCCATCGTGCGCACTTGTACGGGTGAGGTATGGGTACGCAGCAGCATATGTGCATCAAAATAAAAAGTATCGTGCATCGCCCGTGCCGGGTGATGGTCGGGGATATTCAGCGCCTCAAAGTTATGATAGTCATCTTCCACTTCCGGGCCTTCTGCCACACCATACCCAATTTGACTAAAGAACTTCTCAATACGCTCCATAGTACGCGTTACTGGGTGCAATCCACCACTTTGCTGACCGCGCCCTGGCAGGGTGACATCAATAGTTTCTGCTGCTAACTGAGCTTCAAGTGCGGCATCTTCTAATAATGCTTTACGCTGATTTAGCGCTGACTGAACTTGCTCTTTAGCTTCGTTAATTAAAGCGCCCGCTTTAGGCCGCTCCTCAGCTGAAAGACCACCTAACTGCTTCATTAACTGGGTGATTTCACCCTTTTTACCTAAATACTGCACCCGTAGCTGTTCAACAGCTTGAGTGTCTTGACTATTATTTACTGCTGCAATGGCTTGTGCGACGAGCGCATCGAGATTTTCCATTTAAACCTCCAAAGTGTCTTGCAAAACTGCCTGCTAAAAGACCGCTTGCTTTGGCAGTCGCACTTTTGCAAGACGCTCTGACATTAACTGATTAAGATAAGTGTTTGATTATATACGAAATAAGGGAAGAGCCTGAGCCCTTCCCTTATTTTTTTAACGCTTGTTGCAACGTTCGAAATTAAGCTAGAGCAGCTTTAGCTTTCTCAACGATGGCAGCAAACGCCGCTTTTTCATTTACCGCTAGATCCGCGAGTACCTTACGGTCGATCTCGATGGATGCTTTTTTCAGGCCAGCAATGAAACGGCTGTAAGACAGACCATTTACACGCGCACCGGCGTTAATACGAGCAATCCATAATGCACGGAACTGACGTTTTTTCTGACGGCGGTCGCGGTAGGCGTATTGACCTGCTTTGATTACCGCTTGCTTGGCAACGCGGAATACGCGTGAGCGTGCACCGTAGTAACCTTTAGCAAGTTTCAGAATTTTCTTGTGACGGCGACGAGCCTGAACGCCACGTTTTACACGAGCCATAAACTATTACCTTTATTTATCTAGACTTAAATTAACGAACGCGCAACATGCGCTCTACACGTTGAACTTCAGACGGGTGCATCAAGGATGTACCGCGTAACTGACGCTTACGTTTAGTAGTCATTTTAGTCAAGATGTGACTCTTGAAAGCGTGCTTGTGCTTGAAGCCGTTGGCGGTAGCCTTGAAACGTTTTTTAGCACCGCTCTTTGTTTTCATCTTTGGCATGTTTGAATACTCCGCATTCAGTGATTACGCATAACCTTAAGGCCTGCCAGTGCCCTAGGGGGTTACTTTTTCTTTTTCGGGGCGATGACCATGATGAGTTGACGTCCTTCCATCTTCGGGAACTGTTCAACGGTGCCGTAGTCTGCAAGGTCATTTTCAACCTGCTTTAACAGCTCCATGCCCAGCTCCTGGTGAGCCATCTCACGACCACGGAATCGTAACGATACCTTGGCCTTATCCCCGTCTTCTAGGAAACGTATCAGGTTGCGTAGTTTTACCTGATAATCCCCTGAATCCGTCCCTGGACGAAACTTAATTTCTTTTACCTGCACTTGTTTCTGGTTCTTACGAGCCTGTGCTTGCTGCTTTTTCTTCTCAAACAGATGTTTGCCATAATCCATGACACGACATACTGGAGGGTTAGCATCCGCAGAAATCTCTACCAGATCCAATCTTGCCTCTTCGGCAAGTTGCAGGGCTTCATCAATCGAGACGATCCCGACTTGCTCACCATCTGCGCCAATCAAACGCACTTCACGTGCGGTGATGTTTTCGTTAATAGGGGCCTTAGGGGCACTTCGTCTGTCTTGTCTCATATCTCGCTTGATAATAATCACTCCAAATCTTGGCGTCCGCGCCGGGAAATCGCAGTTTCTAATTGCTGTTTAAATTGCTCCACCGTCATGGATCCTAAATCTTTTCCATCACGAGAGCGAACTGCGACCGTTTGTGTTTCCACTTCCTTATCACCTACTACCAACAGATAAGGAACCTTCAACAAAGTGTGCTCGCGGATTTTAAAGCCGATCTTCTCATTTCTCAAGTCAGTCTTGGCTCTAAATCCACTTTCGTTCAGTTTTTTTTCAAAATTCTTGGCAAATTCAGCTTGTTTATCGGTAATTGTCATAATGACCGCTTGAGTTGGGGCCAACCAAGCTGGGAAAGCACCTTCGTAATGCTCAATCAAAATACCAATAAAACGCTCAAACGAACCTAAAATAGCTCGGTGTAACATCACCGGATGCTTACGATCGTTTGTTTCACTGACATATTCAGCATCTAAACGTACGGGTAGATTGAAATCCAGCTGTAAAGTTCCGCACTGCCAAACACGGCCTAAACAGTCGCGCAATGAAAACTCAATTTTTGGACCGTAAAATGCACCTTCACCTGGCTGTAACTCGTACTCCAGACCCGCAGCCTCTAATGCCGCCGCCAAAGCTGCCTCGGCTTTGTCCCACTGCTCATCAGAACCTACTCGCTGTTCTGGACGCGTAGAGAGCTTTAACTCTAAATCAGTAAAGCCAAAGTCTTGATATACCTTGCGAGTTAACTCGATAAAGGCTGCAGATTCGGCCTGCATTTGATCTTCGGTACAGAAAATATGCGCATCATCTTGAGTAAAGCCACGCACCCGCATAATGCCGTGCAATGCACCCGATGGCTCATTGCGGTGGCAAGACCCAAACTCAGCTAGACGTAGCGGCAACTCACGGTAGCTTTTTAGACCTTGATTATACACCTGCACGTGACACGGACAGTTCATCGGTTTAATCGCGTAATCACGTGACTCTGACTCAGTGACAAACATGTTGTCAGCATAGTTGGTCCAGTGACCTGACTTTTCCCAGAGTACTCGATCCACAATTTGCGGAGTTTTAATCTCTAGATAGCCATTATCACGCTGGACTTTACGCATATACTGCTCAAGTACCTGATAAATCGTCCAGCCATTAGGATGCCAAAATACCATACCTGGTGCTTCTTCTTGGGTATGGAACAGATCTAAACGTTTACCCAGCTTACGGTGATCGCGCTTCTCGGCTTCTTCAATTCGCTGAATATAGGCATTAAGCTGCTTTTTGTCCGCCCACGCCGTACCGTAAATACGTTGTAATTGCTCATTTTTAGAGTCGCCACGCCAGTAAGCACCCGAGAAACGAGTCAGCTTAAAAGCCTTTAGAAAACGAGTATTAGGCACGTGAGGACCACGGCACATATCCACGTATTCTTGGTGAAAGTACAAGCCCATTTGCGTTTCGTCTGGCATGTCTTCAATTAAACGTAATTTATAATCTTCACCGCGCGCTTTAAATAGCTCAATTACTTCAGCACGCGGAGTCATTTTTTTAATGACGTCATAATCTTGATTAATCAGCTCTTGCATGCGCTTCTCAATCGCAGCCATATCCTCAGGAGTAAAAGGACGCTCAATGGCAATATCGTAATAAAAGCCTTCGTCAATCACCGGCCCAATCACCATTTTCGCTTGCGGAAACAGCTGTTTAACCGCATGCCCTACTAAGTGGGCACAGGAGTGGCGAATAATTTCCACGCCCTCTTCGTCTTTTGCCGTGATGATTTGCAAACTGGCATCTTCTGTAATCAGATCACAAGCATCGACCAAACGACCGTTCACTTTACCGGCGATGGTTGCCTTGGCTAAACCTGCACCAATTGATTGGGCAACTTCAGCAACAGAAACGGGTTGATCAAAAGAACGCTGACTTCCGTCAGGAAGGGTAATAACCGGCATGGCGCCTCCTCTCCTAGTGGTGACCCCTACCAAAGGTCACATGGGTTGGGATGAGCCAGTAAGAGCGATTTATCTATCACTTGCGATACAAGGCAAAACTTTTTTAGATTAATCGGAGTCACTGGAAAATAATAAGTCATAAAATGATTAAAGGCCGCAACAGCGACCTTTAATTATCAAACAGACGGCAAGTATAACAGATCTTACCTAAGTTACTAAACCTTAATCAGGCTACAGCCCAACTGCTTTACGCCACGCGTCAATTAAGTCTGAGTCATAATTATAGATATCACTTCTAAACTGTAAGCGCCCATCTTCCTCTACAGCTGCCGTCCAATAAGCCAGCAATACCGGAATCGGCTGAGCCAAGGATACATTCTGTGTACGACCACTTTGCTGCACCTGCTTAACTTTATTTTGCAAAGCACTGCCAGCATCTTTAAACAACCAATCAATTAAATGCTGGATATTTTCTACCCGCACACAGCCGGAACTGACCGAACGGTTAGCTCGATCAAACAGCGCCTGACTAGGGGTATCATGCAAGTACACCATAAACGGATTGGGAAAGCGTATCGCGACCTGGCCTAAGGCATTACGGGGTCCTGCAGCCTGCCGCAACATAATCGGGCCAGGATTTGACCAATCAATCTCATAAGGATCTAAACGATTGCCCTGCATATCCAGCACCGTCATCCGACTCCGCGCTAGGTAGCCAATATCGCGCTGAATAGCCGGCAACTTATCGCGGCGATAAATCGTTGGCGGCACAGTCCAAGTAGGGTTCAACGTGAGATGAGTGATCCGCGACTTCATTAGCGGTGTTTTACGTGCAGCAGAACCTACCTGACCACGGCTCTGCCACACATGCTCACCCTGATAAAAATAATTTAATTGCGCCCCAGCAATATCAGTTAATAAAAGTGTGGGCTCCATTAAATTATTTACCCAACGCATACGCTCCAAGTTAATGGCAATTTGTCGATTTCGCTGCTCAGGTGAAATATTAATCTGCTTTAAGGTAGCCGGCCCAACAATGCCATCATCCGCCAAGCGATGATCGCGCTGAAAGGCTTTTACCGCCTCAACTAACTCAGCATCGTAAATATTTTCTGGCTCAACTATTGGCGCTGATAGGCCATGCAACTCTTCAGCTATCGCTGCAGCTTGGTTCGCCACTAAATGCTCTGCAGTCAATGCCGACTCAGCAACGGCCGTAGTTTCAGCTAAACCAGCAGCACTGGGCAGAATGTCTACTGCAGACACTTCGGGCAAATAATTCAGTTCAGTTAAGCGCGCTCGCAAAATTGGCGTACGCTCATCATCACGGGCATTGGGTTTCAGTGACTTAGCTCCAGCGGGCACCTCAACCCAAGATTGCTGCCCTCTTTCTAAGCGTTGCTGCAACGCGTTACGCAACTGCTGATAAGTGGCTAGTTTAGGACGCACAGCGCTAAATGCCTGCTCAGGTTGTGCAATATATTGAGCGGCCAACGCTACTGTATCTGCCTGCCAATTAAATCCTTGGGTGTTTTTATCGAACCAATAAGGCTCCACTTGCTGCGGGTCTAACACCCCTTGTCGCAGTGCCTGTAACGCGCTTAAGTAACTATGGCTCAATTGAATATCTGTACAGGATTCAGCATCGAAAGCGTTATTATTTGCAGCTAAGGGATACTGCTTCGGGTTTAACCCATCAAAGCGCAATTGTTGGATTTGAGCCTGTAATTGTTCGCGCTGCTCAGCGCTAGTCCATTGCGGAGCAAAATTAAATTCAGTATAAAACCGACTCAATTGTTTCAAATCATTACTGGAAAGCTGCGCTAAATCGGCCCCACAAACTTCAGACAAACGGCTAAGCACTGGTTTTAGCTCAGTTTTTTGTCCATCTTCAAGCTCGGCGGCCATACTTAAGCCGACTATCAAGCTACTCATCCCTGCGGCCACTATCATCATTCGGGTCAACAACAGTTTTTCTCCTCGTCTGTGAGCTGCTACCATCCGTTCATTAGCTAAACTGTGTTTAAGTTAAAGGCGCTTACCTATGACTTTAACAAAGCTTGATCGGCACTTATTTTAATCACTAGTGCATAAAAGTCATCTTTTAAAACCTGTGTATTTTATTAAACAACTATTTTGACTCGAGGTTTCCTGCAAAATGGCGCGCTCTTTATTTTCTTTAGGGAAAGTCACCTCCCTCATTGGCGGCTTATTACTATCAGCCTTTGCCACTGCCACCCCCCACGACACCCTCACGCTGCAACTGAGCAAGCAAGCCCCCGACCTTAATAAAAAAGTCTTATCCCATGCGGTAAGCGCTATGAAGTGTGCCCTTAGCAACACTCCCCACAGCAAACCAGCTGAACGCCTGGCAGTGATTGATTTTTCCTTACCCTCGACTCAACAGCGGCTATGGATTTTTGATCTAAAAGCTAAAACGCTCGTGCTACAAGATTTAGTCTCCCATGGCATGAAATCTGGCGACAATCTAGCCTCGAGCTTTTCCAACACCGAAGGAAGCCACCAATCTAGCCTTGGCTTATTTCGCACCGCAGAAAGCTATACCGGTCGCAATGGTTATTCGTTACGTTTAGATGGCCTAGAGTCTGGCTTTAATGATCGCGCCCGTGAGCGGGCAATCGTGATCCACGGAGCGGATTACGTCAATCCAGACTGGATTCAAAGCCAAGGCCGCATTGGTCGCAGTCAAGGTTGCCCTGCTGTACGCCCTGAGATTGCCAACCAAGTCATCGACCAACTAAAACACGGACAATTTGTTTTCTCTTGGTATCCCGATCAAGAGTGGCTAGCCAATTCAACCTACCTTAACTGCCCAAGCAATCAGCGCATCGCTGCCAACAGCAATCAACATCGTGGCGGCTAAACAGCGGGTATAAATTTTAATTCCCCTCAATGAACACAGGCGCCTAATTGGCGCCTGTGTTAGTTATCCCTTAGCTTATTAGCTTAAGCCTTAGTAATAACCTCTAAGCCGCCCATATAAGGTTTTAACACTTCAGGCACCTGAATACTGCCATCCGCTTGCTGATAGTTTTCAATCACTGCCACCAACGCTCGACCCACAGCCAAACCAGAGCCGTTTAAAGTATGCACTAACTCAGGCTTACCCGTTTCAGGGTTACGAAAACGTGCTTGCATACGCCGCGCCTGGAAATCACCACAGTTAGAGCAAGAGGAAATCTCACGGTATTTATCTTGGCTAGGCACCCACACCTCAATATCGTAGGTTTTAGTGGCACCAAAACCCATATCGCCAGTACATAGCGTCATCACGCGATAAGGCAGCTCTAACAACTGCAGTACCCGCTCAGCGTTAGCCGTTAAGCTTTCTAAGGCGGCAAATGAAGTGCTCGGCTCAACAATTTGCACCATTTCCACCTTGTCAAATTGATGCTGACGAATCATCCCACGGGTATCACGTCCTGAAGCACCTGCCTCACTGCGAAAACAGGGCGAATGAGCCACTAATTTCAATGGTAACTGGTCAGCCTCTAAAATTTCGCCAGCCACTAAGTTAGTTAGCGAAACTTCAGCGGTAGGAATCAAATAAAGTGGCGCCTGCTCTTCACGATCTAAACGAAATAGATCTTCTTCAAATTTAGGCAACTGCCCAGTGCCTTGCAGTGCAGTACCTAGCACTAAATAAGGCGTATAGGCTTCTTGATAGCCATGCTCAGAGGTGTGCAAGTCCAGCATAAACTGTGCTAAAGCACGGTGCAGACGGGCAATGCCGCCACGCATTACTGAAAAGCGTGCTCCCGACAACTTAGCGGCTGCCTCAAAGTTTAAGCCACCTAACTGCTCGCCTAACTCGACATGGTCTTTAATTGCGAACTCAAACGTCTTAGGCGTTCCCCAACGGCGCACTTCAAGGTTGTCATTTTCATCTGCGCCGACGGGTACCGACTCATGCGGTACGTTAGGCATGCTCAGCAGTAAGTTGTCGAGCTGTGACTGAATGGCTTCTAACTCTCGTTTCCCCTGCTCTAGCTCGCTGCCTAATTGCTCAACACTAGCCAGTAGTGGCGCTATATCTTCACCTCGCGCCTTGGCCTGACCAATAGATTTGGAACGACTATTACGCTCGGCTTGTAACTCTTCGGTACGTGTTTGCACTGCCTTGCGCTGCTCCTCAAGGGCAGTGACTGTTGCTACATCAAGCTGATAACCGCGCGCGGCTAAACGCTGTGCCACTTCTTCTGGTTGCGTACGAACCCATCTAGAATCAAGCATTTATTTATCCATTAACCTATTGTTCTAATCAAAAATACACCTAACCAAGCAGCAACTAAGCCCCCTAGCAGGCTACCCAGTATATAAAATAAAGCGCCACTCCACTGTGCATTTTCTAACAGCCTCAGTGACTCTAAAGTAAAACTAGAAAATGTAGTAAGACCGCCTAATAACCCTGTCATCAGCAACACACGTGTCGCCTCACTTACCCCGGCCCTCGAACTAAACCAGGCATAGCAACAACCTATGGCAAAACTGCCGACTAAATTTACCGCCAAGGTTGCCAAGTAAGCCGGTTGGTTATTTATTGTAAAACCATAACTCACAATAAAACGTAATAAACTGCCAATGGCACCTCCCAGCATCACCACCAGCAGCAAACTGACTCCAGGCATTAATCTATCCGACGTTTAGTTGGGCTTAGCTGATCAAGTTGCTGTAAATGCTGCAGTTTAGCACCTATCTTTAGCTCTAATCCCCTTGGTACTGGCTGATAATACTGAGTCGGCGTCATGCTTTCTGGAAAATAATCTTCACCGGCCGCATAAGCCTCTGGCTCATCATGGGCATAACGATAAGCTGCACCATACCCTAAGTTTTTCATGAGCTTTGTTGGTGCATTACGTAGATGTAAGGGCACATCCAGCGAGCCATACTGCTCTGCATCTCGACGTGCTGCTTTATAAGCCATATACACCGCGTTACTTTTAGGGGCACAGGCCAAATAAGTAATAGCCTGAGCAACAGCCAACTCGCCTTCCGGACTACCCAAACGTTCTTGTACATGCCAGGCATCTAAACATAATCCCAATGCCCGAGGATCAGCATTACCAATGTCTTCACTGGCCATACGAACGACGCGGCGGGCAATATATAAGGGATCACAGCCGCCATCGAGCATGCGTGTAAACCAGTACAGGGCAGCATCCGGATTGGAGCCACGCACCGATTTATGCAACGCAGAAATTTGATCGTAAAACGCTTCGCCGCCTTTATCAAACCGCCGAAAGCTATCAGCCAACACACCCTCTAATAGGGCGCTATTTATTTCGCCCTGATCTTCAACTAAATCAGCAGCATTTTCTAATAAATTCAATAAGCGCCGACCATCACCATCGGCAGCTTGGATTAACAAGCTCTGCGCTTCGTCGGTCACGCTGAGTTGTCTTGCAGCTAACCCCTTCTCTTCAGTTAAAGCACGCTGCATTAATTCCGCCAGCGCCTGCTCATCTAAGCGCTGTAAAACATACACGCGCGCTCGGGATAACAGCGCATTATTCAGTTCAAACGAAGGGTTTTCAGTCGTAGCGCCGATAAAAATAAAGGTGCCATCTTCAACATAGGGCAAAAAAGCATCTTGCTGGCTTTTGTTAAAACGATGCACTTCATCAACAAACAAAATAGTCGGCCGACCTTGGGCCGCTTGTTGTTTTGCAATCTGCACCACTTCGCGAATTTCTTTTACCCCAGATAGCACTGCAGAAATCGTTTCAAAATGAGCATCGGTAACTTGAGCCAGTAACCGTGCCAGCGTGGTTTTACCCACGCCAGGCGGCCCCCAAAAAATCATCGAGTGCAGTGCACCTTGCTCAATCGCTTCACGCAATGGCTTACCCCGGGCCAAAATATGCTGCTGCCCCACATATTCATCTAAGTTCGCGGCGCGTAAGCGCGAAGCTAGGGGTTGTACCGGATTAGTCTGCGTAAAAAGATCCACTCTGCCCTCAATAATTACCTAACTTGATCGATGAAGCCTTTACTCTTCAATCACATCCACGCCTTTAGGAATCACAAACTCAAATCGTTTAGCGTCCACTGGCTGATTCATTTTGACCGCTGAAAATAAAATATTCGTTCGTTGCCCCAAACCATCGACTAACTGCATGTCATTAATTAATCCATTGCGAAAAGATAAGCGCAAAGTTTCAAATAAGGTTTCAGGATCCAATGGCTTTAAAGTAAAATCAACCACACTGCCACCCTCTTGGTGCGACACAGAAAAACTCTCGGTAATTTTACTCAAATCACCCGACAGCAATAGCGCTGGAGTGTGGGTAAGGCGCTGATCCATTGCTTGGACTGTAACCTGCATTAAGTCAGGGTCATACAGCCAGATCTTTTTCCCATTAGAAATCAGTTCCTGCTCCATTGGTGCATCAGTATGCCAATAAAACAGTCCTGGCCGCTTAAGCACCATGCTGCCATTGGTTTCTTGCATATAAGAACCTGCACTGTCTAAGGTCATCTGAGAAAAGCGGCCTTCTAAAGTCTCAGCCTTACCCAACAGCTCACTCAAACGCTTTACTGATGCAGCTTGATCAGCATACAGCGGTGTTGTCATTAATGCTAAACAAGCAGCACCAGCAATGGCGACAGTTTTTACTGCTAAAAAAATACGCTTAAACATACTTATCCCTTCTTCAATAACGATCACTGCCTACTAGTCTTTAACTGGCGGCGGAGCTATGACCTCACGCGAGCCATTATGTGCCGCTTCTGAAACAATCCCCGCTGCTTCCATTGCCTCAATCATCCGTGCAGCACGGTTGTAACCAACACGTAGCTTACGTTGTACCGCTGATATAGAAGCCCGGCGCGACTCTGTCACAAAATATACAGCCTCATCAAACAGTGGATCATCCTCTTCACCATCGGTGGCCATGGTTGCCTCTGACTCTTCCTCACCGACGAGAATCTCTTCAATATAATCAGGCGCACCTCGTTGTTTCCAAGCATCTACCACACGATGCACTTCCTCATCAGAAACAAAGGCACCATGCACCCGAGTCGGCACACTAGTACCTGAAGGTAGGTACAGCATATCGCCGTGGCCTAGCAGTTGTTCTGCTCCGCCCTGATCTAAAATAGTCCGCGAGTCAATTTTACTAGAGACTTGGAAGGCCATACGGGTGGGAATATTGGCTTTAATTAGGCCAGTAATCACATCCACCGAAGGACGTTGGGTCGCTAAAATTAAATGGATTCCTGCTGCCCGTGCTTTTTGTGCAATACGTGCAATTAGCTCTTCAACTTTTTTGCCAACGATCATAATCATGTCGGCAAACTCATCAACCACCACCACAATGGTTGGCAGCTTAGTTAAGGTTGGCGGCAAATCATCTGGGCTTTGTTTGCGATAAGTCGGATCCGCTAAAGGCTGCCCAGCCATCTCGGCTTGGCGGATTTTCTCATTAAAGCCCGCTAGGTTTCTAACCCCCATCGCTGCCATTAACTTATAGCGGCGCTCCATCTCAGCCACACACCAACGCAGTGCATTGGCAGCCTCTTTCATATCCGTCACTACCGGACATAATAAATGCGGAATCCCTTCATAAATTGAGAGCTCTAGCATTTTGGGGTCAATCATGATCAAGCGCGCGTCCTCTGGAGTCGATTTAAATAAAATCGAGAGAATCATCGCGTTAACCCCTACCGACTTACCTGATCCGGTAGTACCTGCCACCAATAAGTGTGGCATTTTCGCAAGATCAGCAGTTACCGGCTGACCACTAATATCATGCCCCAAGCCTAATGACACTGCCGACTGCTTATCTTCAAACTCTGGGGTATCAATTACCTCAACTAAGCGCACGATCTGGCGGTTTTCATTGGGCACTTCAATCCCAACCGTGGTTTTACCTGGAATCACCTCAACCACTCGCACACTGATCATAGCCATGGAGCGGGCTAAGTCTTTGGCTAAGTTGGTAATCCTACTAACTTTAATTCCAGGCGCTAGCTCAATCTCAAAGCGTGTCACTACAGGCCCCGGATGCACTGACTCGACAGTAACCTGAACGCCAAACTCTTTGAGCTTGGTTTCTAGCGTATGGGACATCTCCATGAGCTCTTGCTCACTGTAGCTAATCGCTTTAGCTGAAGGCGTATCCAATAAACTCAGGGGCGGCAAGGTGCCCACTAGACCGCGATCAACGGTGGTCATCGGGGTAATAGGTGCACTCGCTACCGGCTCTGGGTGATACATAGCTGGCGTTGCAGGACCAATAGTAGGCTGAGATACCGCAGACTCAGGCGCTGCAGGTGACACTGGCTGAGCTGCTGCAAAAGTTTGAGCTGTAACTAAATTAGGACTAGTGCTCGGTTGCCACTGCGCAAACTGATTAGGTTGCTCGGTTTGATAACTGCGGCTAATGCTTGGCACGCTCATATCGGCTAGGCTCTCAGACGCCGTTTGACTGGCGGCACTAGGCGCTGCGCTAGCAACTTCTGGCGCTGACGCTGGAGCCGGCTGATCGATTGCGGTATCTAGCTCAGTTAAAGGGGCTACGTCGAACGCATCCTCTTCTGTCACTAAATAGTCTTCTTCTAGGGTTAGCGAAGAAAGCGTAGGCTCAGTACGCTCGCTGGCTGGACGGCGAATAAAGCGAGTGGAAACAGATACTTCGGTTTTATCTTCTGGTTCGTCAATAGCAACGACGGGGGCCACGTGCATAGCTGGCTCAGAAACAGGCGCAGGACGTGCTGCAGGTGCTACTCGGTGAATTTTTGGCCCACTGACTGGTGCTACGGGCTCACGGACTAACTGATCACGAATAGAGGCTAAGGAGCTCACATTCTCAAAGGCGATTGCAGGTTGCTGATCAAAGCCTGAGGTTGTATCCGCTGTATCAACCGTGGCGGAAAATGAGGTTAACTCGGGCTCTTTACGCTGTTTGAGCGAGGCCACTGGCTGAGCGTCTAACTCATCTTCTTCCTCAAGCATCTCCTCAGCGGCTTGCTCGGCTAATTCGGCACGGCGTTGTTGGCGATCCTGAAAGTTACTGACCAAACGCTCCCATAAGACCAGTGCATACTTGCCGATTTTATCCATTAAATTGAACCAGGACAGATTGGTAAAGGTAGTAAATCCAATTAAAAAAGCAGCAAATAGTAATAAGCTAGCACCTTGGCTATTAAGCAAAGATACCGCTATACCGCCTAGGGTTTCGCCAATAATATTGTAGTTGGTCAACTGATCTGCTGGCTTAAGCTGAAAGATATAAGCCAAACCAGCGCCAGACACCATCAACAGAATAAAGCCCACACTGCGTATTACTAACACTTTGCTGTCCAGCTCAATTGGCTGATAACGGCGTAAAAATACTTGAATGGTTTTAATCACCAGTAAAATTGGAAACACCCAAGCAAAGTAGCCCACAGCGCTAAATAAAATATCCGCCACCCAAGCCCCTAAGCGCCCTCCCCAGTTTTGCACTGGGACTGCATCCATACTGGCTTGACTAAAACTCGGGTCTTTAGGATTAAAACTAATTAACACCATCCAAAAAAATACACTGAGCACCACCAGCAGCAACACCAGCCCTTCTTTCATCCGGACCTGAACCTGTTCATGCCAAGAGATTGGCTGACGCTCACTACTCTTTTGCTTACTCAACTTTTTCAAAGGAATACCTGACTCGCTACCAGTAAAATAACAACCACAGTAAAAGCATGCATTGTACGGATTTACAGTGAAAATTTCATGCCCGATTAAGCAAGTTTCCAAAGTAAATATTTTGCTCTATGGTGGAACTTATTTTGTTGGCACTTTTACTTAAAGGATCTAGCATGCTGCCTTGGCTTAGCCCTGATAACTGCGACTTTCCACCTCTAAGCACGGCTCTCAAGCAACCCGACGGATTACTCGCCGGAGGCGGTGACCTATCAGTGGAGCGCCTCACTGCCGCCTATCGACATGGATGCTTTCCGTGGTTTAGTCCAGGTCAGCCTATCCTATGGTGGTCGCCTAATCCGCGGACGGTCTTATTTCCAGAGCGTTTTCACCTAAGCAAAAGCCTGCGTAAAACATTCCGTAAAGCGCAGTTTAGCGTCACCTTAAATCAAGCCTTTGCTGAGGTCATAACCGGCTGCGCCGCTCCCCGCGATGCCCATGGCACTTGGATTACTCAAGCCATGCAAACGGCCTACCAACAACTGCATCACGCAGGAATCGCCCACTCGGTTGAAGTATGGCAAGCACAAGAACTAGTCGGCGGCTTATATGGCGTTGCTTTAGGCCAAGTGTTTTTTGGTGAATCTATGTTTAGTCGGGTCAATAATGCCTCGAAAGTAGGCTTTGCCACCTTAGTGAGTGAGCTTAAAGCCCAGCAGTTTGCTTTAATTGACTGCCAAGTTCACACTGAACACTTGGCCAGTTTCGGGGCAGAACCCATCAGCCGCACGGCATTTGCCGATTTTTTAAATCAGTTTGCTGATCGCCCCTGTCGCATGGACTGGACACCCCGCTCGCTTTCGCTGGTACTGGATAAGCACAATGATTAACTCCCTTGAGCACATTCCAGTAGTGCTACTGGACAATGAATCCTGCGGCTACTTTGATGACCGAAAGGCATCCAACTTACTGGTTCATCCCGACACCGAGCTTAGTCTTGACCTACAAGAGCAGCTGGGTGCTGCCGGATTTCGACGTAATGGGCAGTATTTTTATCGGCCCCACTGCCAAAATTGCGAACGCTGTGTTTCGCTACGGGTGCCAGTGCAGCAGTTCAAACCCTCACGCACCCAACGCAAGCTACTCAATCGCAATCGCCATGTGCTCACTCAGATTCGCCAACCGGAATTTCTTGAGGAACATTACGCCCTGTACTATCGCTATTTAGAGCAGCGTCACGCAGATGGTGATATGTTTCCACCTTCACGCCAAAGCTATCATAGTTTTCTAATCCAGCATGCTGGCTCAACCCAATTGGTTGAACTGCGTGATAAACACTCAAACCAGTTGCTTGCCGTGGCGGTGACTGATTTTTTAGCGAACTCTTTATCGGCGGTATACACCTTTTTTGATCCAGATCTAGCCCATCTGAGCCTAGGCAGCTTATCCGTACTTAAGCAAATTGAACTTGCGCAGCAACAGCAAAAACCTTACGTCTATTTAGGTTTTTGGATTGCCGAACATCCTAAGATGGACTACAAAACCGGTTACGCCCCCTTTGAGCTATATTTTAATGAGCAGTGGCATGCATTTGCCCCCAAATAACCACGTTAACTTGCGCTTTTTGAAATAGCTCAGCGAGTTATCTGGCTTTTTTGATTGATTTAGCTTAAAATATGCTCCGCTTTCGCCTCGACGACAATTCAGTACTGAGGCTTACTTTTAGTATTATCGAGGGTTTTATTGGATGTCTAAAGAAGACAGCTTTGAGATGGAAGGCACCATTGTTGACACCTTGCCTAACACTATGTTTCGTGTAGAGCTAGAAAATGGTCACGTGGTTACTGCACATATCTCAGGAAAAATGCGTAAAAACTATATCCGTATTTTAACCGGTGACAAAGTGCGCGTTGAGCTAACGCCGTATGATTTAAGCAAAGGCCGCATCACCTACCGCGCCCGCTAATCAGCCGTCTATTTAATCAAAACAGCCGAACTTTAAGTTCGGCTGTTTTGTTTTAGCTATTGGGCGACTGTTTGCAGTAACAACTGATCAATCACCGTGCAATCTTTTTCCGTTCGTAACTGGTTAAATAATTGCCGTGCTTCCGGGTAGCGGTTACCTAACAGGGCAAGCCATTGCTTTAAACGACCGGGGGCAAATTGTGGCTTAATTTTAATCCGTGCTTGTCGCCAAAACTCAGCTACTAAAGGTGCTACCTCGCGCCAAGTGTAAGGAGTAAAGCTACGCCCTTCCTTGACCGCTAAAATTTGTGCTGCTAAATCGGGCTGCCAAACCAAGCCACGACCAATCATCACATCATCTACGCCACTAACGGCGCGGCAGCGATGCCAATCCTCGACACTCCAAATATCACCATTAGCATATACCGGACAGTCAACCACCTGTTTTACCTGCGCAACCCACTCCCAATGGGCGGGCGGTTTATAGCCCTCAGCCTTGGTTCTCGCATGCACGACTAACTGTTGCGCTCCACCCTCAGCCAAAGCGCGGGCACAATCAAGCGCCTTACTCTTATCCTGTAAGCCTAAGCGCATTTTTGCAGTGATTTTAGCCCCAACTGGCACAGTGGCGCGAACCTCTTGCATAATTTGAAACAGCAATTCGGGCTCTTCCAGCAAGACAGCGCCCCCTCGCGATTTATTTACAGTTTTGGCCGGACAACCAAAGTTAAAGTCAACCACTGGCGCGCCTAACTTGAAGGCATAAGCGGCATTATCGGCCAAACAACTAGGGTCAGAGCCCAATAGCTGTAAACGCATTGAGGTGCCCACCGGAGTTTTTGCTTGAGTAAGCAACTCAGGTGCTAAACGCAAAAAACTTTTACGCGGCAAAATACGATCAGTGACCCGCACAAACTCACTGACACACCAATCGATACCACCAACTTGCGTTAAAATATCACGCAAAATATCGTCTACTAACCCTTCCATGGGCGCTAAAGCAATTTGCACGCTAGGTTTTACTCTTTTTGCTCGATAACTGACTAATGACTAGGCTGGCACTATCAGTGCTTGACCATACCCCTGGATAAAACTCGCAGGCATCCGTTTAGGTCGCCCCGTTGACAACTCAATACAGACGAAAGTGGTTTTGGCGCGCAATAATACGCTGGCATCCTTGACTCTGACTAGCTGGAAATGCCGATCCATACGTAAACGCTGATCAGATTGCACAATCCAAGTCGCCATAAGCAGCTCATCTCCCAGATAAGCACTGGCTAGATAATCAATTTCATGCCGCAATACTGCCATCGCCCGATCAAGCGCCTGATACTCTGCCAAACCTAAGCCTAAAGCCTGTGAATGCTGCCAAGCACAACGCTCCATCCAACGCACATACACGGCATTATTGACATGTCCCAACTCATCAATCGCCTCATCAGTCACGGTTAGTGGCACCGTAAAGGGGGCTGGCCAATCCCACTCAATGGACATCACTCTAAGCTTCCGGCTAACTGGCAGGCTTCACGCGCCAGCTCAGTGATTTGATCCCAGGCCCCGGCATTAACTAAGCTGGCTGGAGCGATCCAGGTACCGCCACAACAAACCACATTAGGTAAACTTAAAAAACTTAATAAGTTATCCCGCGTAATGCCGCCCGTGGGACAAAAACTAATACCAGTAAAAGGTCCTTTAAAACTATTCAGCATCCGCACACTAGCCCCGCCATTCGCGGGAAATAGCTTTAATGAGCGATAACCATATTCTAAAGCCTGCAATACCTCTGACGGCGTCATCACTGCCGGCAAGTAGGGCAAATCAGGATGCTTAGCCGCCTCCTCTACTAAGCCGCGACTAAAGCCTGGACTAACCGCAAACTGCGCCCCGGCATCAATCGATTGCTGAAATTGCTCAGCATGAATTACTGTGCCCGCACCAATAATCATTTCTGGTAATTGCTGGCGCATTTGAGTTAACGCCTGCAACGCATTGGGCGTACGTAACGTAACTTCTAATACCTTAATGCCACCAGCATACAAGGCTTTAGCTAAGTCAACCGCCCGTGCGACATCATCAATGACCAACACTGGCAATACCGGATATGCTTTTCTGAGTACATCTTCCATCGTCATTTTCATGGCTTATTCCTCAGTCAGAAAGCTGGCACCTTGATCGGCTGGGCTAGCCAACTGGCGCTGCGCTTTAAAAAGTTCTAGTCCATAACCAAAGGGTTCATCCGTAGGCTGCTTGGCAGGTTGACGACACGCTAGCTCCTCTGCCGTTACCTCAAGCTGTAATACGTTAGCCTCTACATCTAGGTGTATTAAATCATCATTTTGGATCAGACTCAGCACACTTTTTTCGGTTGCAGCTTCTGGGGTTACATGTAATGCAGTTAGCACTTTGCCGGATGCTCCCGACAAACGACCATCAGTCACCAACGCCACTCGCTGACCACGCTGCTGTAAGTTAGCTAGCAAAGGCATTAATGAGTGCAGCTCTGGCATGCCATTCGCCCGCGGTCCTTGAAAACGTACCACCATCACAAAGTCTCCAGTCAAGGTACCGGCTTGATAGGCTTCAGCGGCAGCCTGTTCGCTAGCAAATACTTTAGCTGGCGCTTTAATTGACCAAAACTCAGGCTTCACTGCAGAGCTTTTCACCATCGCTCGCCCTAAGTTACCCTGCAATAGATGCCAACCACTGTGCTGCGCAAAAGGCTCAGTGAAGACGCGAACAATATTTTCAGCAGGCGATGTATCTGGCAAATCGCGCCAAGCTAATTGCTCTTTATTTAAATACGCCTCTTGGGTGTAAGCACTTATTCCTTGCGCTGACGCGGTTTGCACATCGGCATGTAACAATCCCTCATGTAACAACTCACGAAGTACCCAAGCAACACCGCCTGCGGCATGAAACTGATTCACATCTGCTGCGCCATTGGGATACACCTTAGCCAATTGCGGCACGACTTGGGCTAACTGGGCAAAGTCCTCCCAGCGCAGCTCATAGCCTGCTGCCCGTGCAATCGCCGGTAAGTGCAAGCCATGGTTGGTCGAGCCACTGGTGGCTAATAACGCTACCATGCCATTGACCAAGGCTTTAGCGTTGATTTGCAGCCCCACTGGCAGGTAGCGTTCGCCTTGTTTGGTGAGTTCCAGCAGCGTTAGTGCTGCTTGCTCAGTTAGCTTAGTGCGTAATAAGGTCTGTGGATGCACAAAGGCAGATCCCGGCACATGCAGCCCCATGGCCTCCATTAGCATCTGATTTGTATTAGCTGTGCCGTAAAAGGTGCAGGTGCCTGCCTCATGATAAGCCGCTAACTCGGCAGTGAGTAACTCATCACGACTGACCTCACCGCGAGCATAACGCTCACGAATAGCGGCTTTTTCTGGATTCGACAAACCAGAATGCATGGGCCCTGCAGGGACAAATACCGCAGGTAGGTGACCAAAGTGCAAAGCACCAATCAGCAAACCTGGCACTATCTTGTCGCAAACCCCTAAGTATAAAGCCCCATCAAACACCCCATGACTAAGGCCAATAGCGGTTGCCTGGGCAATTAAGTCCCGCGAAAATAAAGACAGTTGCATAGCCGCAGTGCCTTGGGTTACGCCATCGCACATCGCCGGCACACCAGCGGCAAACTGCGCGGTTGCACCACGCTGCAATAAGGTTTTTTTTAAAATCTCAGGGTAATCGGCTAGGGGAACATGGGCTGACAGCATATCGTTATAGCTTGAGATGATGGCAATATGCGATGCTCCACCACTGCGCATAATCAATCGCTCTTGCTCAGATTCTGCCGCCATGACATGGGCTAAATTAGAACAACTTAATCCTTGCTGACGCGGACGCTCAGCGGCTTGGCGAATTTTTTCTAGATAAGCGGCACGTCTGGTCAATGAGCGCTGCTGGATCTGCTCAGTCACAGCTTCTAGTTGCGGATGTATCACGGTAGTCCTCGCTAAGGCGCCCAATAAATAGTGATAGGTAATGGACTCTGCTGAATAAAATGGCTAATGGGTAACTGCTGATTGCCAGCAAGTGCCTGCTCAAGAATGGCTTTTTTAGACTCACCAAAAATCAACACAGCCAACCAGTTAGTTTGATAGTAAGCAGTTAAATTTAAACTTAAACGCACTTTAGGTTCACTAGGTGCCGCTGCCACTACCCCTGCTACTGGCAATTGACTATTAAGCGCCAAATCCAAATTAGGCATACCAGGAAATAAAGAAGCAAAGTGCCCATCTTCACCCATGCCCAAAACCGTAGCGCGACTCGGCAATTGCTGCGAAATAGCCCGCTGCCAGCAAACCACAGCCTGCTCTGGCGTGCTTTGCTGCTGCCGTGGATCCAGATGCTGCGCGGCAGGAAGTGCTTGGGATAATAAAGCAAAGTTACTACTCTCGGCATCTGCCGCTACCCAGCGCTCATCAGTGGCACTCACCACTACCTGCGCCCAATCAACGGCTAGTTGCTGAGCTAACTGCGTTAACATCAATTTTGGGGTTGAGCCGCCGGGTAAGAAAACTAGCCCTGGCGCTTGTAACTGCTTAGCTAGTGCCTGGGCTAATGCCTTTGAACAAGCGTCTCGCTCTGTAAATATCTGCCAATTTACCTGTGACATTATACCTCCTACCCTGTTACCTACAGCTTACCATAGCTAACCTCAACCTCCCGCCTAGAGTAGAAATCAAGTAAACTCATTATTTTTAGCGGAGTATGCAATGGCTACTGCAATGGCACGCCATATTTTAGTCAAAACCCAAGCAGAAGCAGAGAACCTTAAACAGCGCTTAGCTAAAGGTGCTGCTTTTGATCAACTAGCCAAAAAATTTTCACTCTGTGCTTCAGCTAAACGTGGCGGTGACCTAGCAGAAGTTCGCCCCAAACAAATGGTGCCAGCCATTGATCAAGTAATTTTCAAAAAGCCCACAGGTGTTGTTCACGGGCCTATCAAAACTAAGTTTGGCTATCATTTAGTCCATGTATTTTACCGAGACTAAAGCCAAACCTCTTTCCCCTTAAGGTATTTTATGATTAATAATGATGTACTGCGTAGCCTACGCTATACGCTCAACTTATCCGATCCTGATTTTTTAGCACTAATTCATCTTAAACAACCTGAATTAAGTCTTGAAGAACTTAAAAGCTATTTAGCCAATGAAGAACAAGGCTCTTTTAAGCGTTGCACAGATGCCACCTTACACAACGTATTAGACAGTTTGATTATCGAAAAACGGGGACCTAGCCCGCAATCCATGGCCCCTGCTAACCTGCGCCTCACGAACAACCAAATCCTGAAAAAACTACGCATTGCTTTTTCTTTGCAAGAGGCCGAGATGCTGGAAATACTCGCCTCAGTCGATTTCGAACTCTCAAAACATGAGCTAAGTGCACTGTTTCGTAACCCAGAACATAGTAACTACCGCAGTTGCGGCGATCAATTACTACGCAGTTTCTTAATAGGTTTAGCTCGTCGTTACCGACCTGCTCTCTAACTGAACAAACTAGCAAACTAGTATGTAATAAAAAGCCCTCAATCCAATATGAATTGAGGGCTTAATGATTCATCAAATCCGCTACGTAGCAACAACTAACCTTTTACATAACGCCCAGGCGCTGGCTCAATCACCGGATAAGTACTACTACCTACCGCCTTGCGTGCTGCAACCTGTGTCCCACTGTGCTTAGCTAACCATGCATACCACTCAGTCCACCAGCTGCCTGGATGCTCTGTTGCCCCTTCAAACCACTGTTCTGGCGATTCAACTGGGGCCTCATTCACCCAATAAGAGCGCTTATTATCTGCAGGCGGATTAATCACGCCGGCAATATGTCCAGAAGCCCCCAAGATAAAGTGCGTCTCTCCGCCTAGCACTTGACGGCTTGCATAAGCACTGCGCCAAGGAACAATGTGATCCTCTTTGGTACCTAAAATAAAAGCCGGCGTCTTAATCGCAGCTAAATCCAAGGCTTCACCACAGCAGGATAAGGTTCCTGACTTTAAGTCATTCTGCAAATAAGTATGGCGTAAATACCAGCAATACATCGGCCCTGGTAAATTGGTACTGTCGTTATTCCAAAATAATAAATCCAAGGTTCTAGGTTTTTCGCCTTTCAAGTACTTATCGACGTTGTAGTTCCACCACAACTCATTGGGACGCAACAAAGAGAAGGTATTACCCATATCCTCGCCACGGAACAACCCAGGATAGCCCCCTTGCTGCCCACCAATGGTTCGCTCACGGTACTGCACCATTTCCTCATCAACAAATACATCAATCGGGCCAGTATCGACATAATCTAAGAACGTAGTTAACAGCGTTAAGCTAGCAAAGTCAGTATCCCCACGCGCTGCTAATACAGCTAATGCAGATGAGAGCAAGGTGCCACCAATACAGAAACCGACACAGTTAAGGGTTGTTTCTTTAGTTAGTGCTCGAACAATGCCAATGGCATTAATAATGCCATCTTGCACCATGTCATCCCAAGTAATATGCGCCGTATCCATATCGAAATTACGCCACGACATTAAGAACACACTGTGCCCTTGTTCAAGTAAATGACGTACCACAGATTTTTTTTCAGTTAAGTCTAAAATGTAATATTTATTAATTGCAGGCGGTGCAATTAACATGGGCCGCTTGAATTGCTTAGCTGTTTTAGGCTGGTAATGGATAAGTTGGAATAAATCATTCTCATACACCACATTACCTTCGGTTGCAGCTACCGTTTCGCCAATTTTAAAGTCACCAGCATCACATTGGCGCATCTTGCCTTCTTGCATATCACTCATCAGATGCATCATGCCACTTAATAAGCTGGCACCACCGGTTTCGACCGCTTTATGAAGTGCATCTGGATTACTGGCTAAAAAATTACTGGGCGCAGTCGCAGCAATGGCTTGCTCAACTAAATACTCTAAGCGGCGGCGAGACTTTTCCACTGAAATAGGCATGGCTTCAATTAAGCGCATAAGAAATTTTGAATTCAGTAAATAGTAAGCCGCAATGGAGCCAAATAAAGGTTTTTGCCAATAGTCACTTGAGAAACGGCGATCGGTAAAAGTAAACGGCTGCTGCATCATCAATTGCAAACCAATAGCAGACCATTCGCGCTGATAGTCCATTTGCATTTGATTTCGTACATCAGAATCAAGATTAAACCACTCGCTTACATCGTCCTGTTTGAACCAAGTATTAGTTGAAATCCAGTTTTTAAGCTGTTGAAGACTAAAATCAACCGCAAACGGTGTTTGCATTGACCAGATAGGACTGAACAGTGGCTTATTATCCATTTATACTTTCTCCATAAATTTGAGTGACTGAATCGTTTTGTTATTGTTCATGCCTCTCACAGCAACCTAAGACTCCGCTATGCCGGCAAAGAATTTTTATTTATTACAAACGCATGTTGCATATTTAATCGGTTCATCTTGATAAAATTCAGAACAAAAATGTATGAGCCATTATCCTATCAATAATTCATCAACTGCCCTACACACTCCTAATATCGAGTTTTTTATTGATTTATGTCTATTAACCAAAGGTTGATAGTACAAAAGCCTTGCTTGATCAAACTTTATTACAGATTTATGGCTCGCTCTGCTTTAAAAAACTAGCGAGAGTGATTTCACTTAATGGCTGATTCACTGAAAAATATTTAACCTCAATATCTTGTACGCCACTTGCTGAAAGTCTTTCGCGATGCATGTTGGCATAGTTTTTGGCGTTTTCTTGTGTATCAAATAGGTAAATTCCACCCGCTTCGTGTTGCGCTGCATTTTCTGTCCACAACTTCCAAATTAAGCCCGGTTCTTGGCTGATGCTTTGTGCTAAGCCCTGCATAGCATCGGTCATCGCTTGACCAAAAGGTCCGTTAAATGGAAAAGTCACCTGAATTAAAGTAGCCATACACTTTCCTTAAGAGTTGTTTCTCGATTATTACGTTCTAACCGTTGGCTATTGATTTACTGTCTGCCAACCGCCGCCAAGCGCCGACATTAACTGCGCCAGCGCTGTAAGATAATTGGCCTCATTACTAAGCAAATTTCGCTCGCTATTAAGCAATGCCGTTTGCGCTGTACTTACCGACAAATAATCCACTAAACCTGCATTGTATTGATTGGTATTAATTCGCAACGTCTCTTTCGCGGCAGCATGGGCCTCACGCTGTACCACCAACGATGCACGCAACATATTAATTTGTCCCAGTAAATCCTCGACTTCTACCAAGGCATTCAATACCGCTAAACGGTAATTAGCCACCACTTGATCATAGCGCGCCTCTGCTTGCTCTACTTTAGCTTTACGCGCTCCGGCATCAAACAAGGCCATAGCAAACGCAGGCCCCAGTGACCACACACGATTTGGGGTACTTATCCAGTGAGCTAAAGACTCACTCTGATAGCCCAAACTAGCTGATAACGTTAGGTCAGGAAAGTAAGCAGCTTGGGCTACCCCTATCTCCGCATTAGCAGCCTTAACCCGAGCTTCAGCCACTGCAATATCAGGACGCCGTTGCAATAAGTTAGCCGGTAACTCTTTGGGGACTTCCGGCACGGCTAATCTATGAAACTGTGGTTCCAGCTGCACGGCACTCGGTGGTAACCCCACTAAGCGGGCGATCGCATTTTGATAGCGATTACGCTGCCAGCTAAGCTCTAGCTGCTGCGCCTTGGCATTGTTTAACTGAGTTAACGCTTGGCTGACATCGGCCTTCGTCACCAAGCCGGCTTGATAACGTTTTTCCGTCATAGCTAATGCTCGACGGTAACTATCTAAAGTTTGCTGATACAACCCCAGCTGCTGATCAGTAATATGCAGGTTCAAATAGTTTTGTGCCAACTCAGTACGCAAACTAAGCTTAATTGCAGCCCAGTCAGCAGCACTGGCTTGCAAGTTGGCCGTACTGGCTTCTACTTGGCGGCGGATTTTACCCCATAAATCTAACTGCCAACTTAAGCCTAAGGCGACTTCTTTTGACTCACTGATTGCTTCATTGCGTGAGCTACGACTGGCATTCACACGACCATCGACACTGGGATATAACTGCGCGCGACTGCCCCCCACTAATGCTCTAGCTTCACGCCAAGCAGCTTCCGCTGCCTGTAAGCTCAAATTTTGCTGATCCAGCTGCTGCATCAGCTGATTTAACTCTGGCGCCTGATACAACAGCCACCAATTTTCGGCTACTGCTGGCACTTGTCCGGCTACCTGCCAACCATTTAACGCTTGATAGGCTACTCCCGTATTAACTTCTGGGCGCTCATAACTTGGCCCTAAGGTACAACCCGACATAGCTAATAACACAGCGAAAGTAAGTGGCTTTACAACAACTGACTGACAAGTTAAGAGCGGGGACATGGAGCAGAATCCTTATTAACGACTAAACGCGAACGCTGACGATTAAAGCGCTCAAAAAACAAATACACCACCGGTGTACTAAACAAGGTCAACATTTGACTCAGCACCAAGCCACCAACAATAGCTAAGCCTAAGGGCTGGCGCATTTCGCTACCTTCCGCTGAACTCAACAATAAGGGTAAGGCACCTAAAATAGCCGCCATGGTGGTCATCATAATCGGCCGAAAACGCTGTAAACAGGCGGCATGAATAGCCTCGATTGCTGGCATGCCCTGCTCTCGCTGAAGTTGCAAGGCAAAGTCGATCATTAAAATCGCATTCTTTTTAACAATCCCAATTAGCAAGAATAAGCCCAGCAATGAGATCAAGCTAAATTCTCCGCCTGTCAGCTGAATAGCTAATAGCGCACCGACACCCGCTGAAGGCAAGGTAGATAAAATCGTCAAGGGATGCACATAACTCTCATATAAAACTCCGAGTACTAAATACACAATGACCAAGGCCAATAAAATCATCCAGCCTTGATTACTTTGCGTACTTTGAAAGGCACCTGCGGTACCGCCCATTTTGCCTTGTACTTCGGTCGGCAAGGCAATTTCCGCCATCGCTTGCTCAATCGCCCGAGCAGCTTGATCAAGGCTTACCCCTTCAGCTAAAGCAAAGTTAATACTCTCTACCGCAAACTGTCCTTCATGCATCACTCGCTCATTTTCTAAGGTATTTTGCCAGCGAGTAAATGCCGATAGCGGCACTTGTTTGCCATCTGCCGTAACCATTTTGAGTTGATGCAGCGCCTCAGGCGAGCCGACAAACTCTGGTCCGAGTTCCATCACCACGCTGTACTGATTAAGCGTTTCGTAAATGGTTGCCACCTGACGTTGGCTAAAGGCGTTATTTAGCAATGCAGTCACCATCGCCATATCTACACCTAAACGGGCTGCCTGCTCACGGTCTACTGCTAGTGTGATTTGCTGGGCGCCACGCCCTTCACGGCTATCAATGTCAGTCAGTTCTGGTAGTTTCTTAAAAGCATCGCGCACTTTGGGATGCCATTCCCGCAAGTCAGCTAAATCACTGGCTAACAGCGCGTATTCATACTGCGAACTGCCACCTTCGCGTCCACCAATATTCATATCTTGCTCTGGCCATAAAAATAAACGTGAGCCTGCAATTTGTGGCATTTGCGTACGTAATCGATTAACAATCGCTTGCGCTCCTAAACTCCGTTCGGTAATCGGTTTTAATCGCACAATCAAAAATGCATTACTGCCACCACCAATAAAGCCGGCCACACTAGCCACATCTGGGTCTTTCAGTAAAGCTTGGCGATAGGCTTCCATCTTGGGCTGCATGGTGTGATACGACAGTCCGTCATCACTGCGAATCATGCCCATTAACTGCCCAGTGTCTTGTTGTGGCATAAAAGTTTTCGGCACGCTGACAAACAGCGCGATATTAGCGGCAATGGTAAAGATTACGCCTAACAACATAGTTTTTCGATGCCGTAGCGACCAGTTTAAGCCCCGTTCATACCCTGCTAATACCCATGCTTGAAACTGCTGGTTACGCTGCTGCCAGCGACTTTGGCTAATTGTTTGCTCACTCTCTGTTACCGTATCGCTACTCAGCCATTTTGCACAAAGCATTGGCGTCAGTGTTAGCGATACCAACAGCGAGATTAAAATTGCCACGGTTAAAGTAATCGAAAACTCGCGAAATAAGCGCTCGATGATGCCGCCCATAAAGAGAATTGAAACAAACACCACCACCAGCGACAGGTTCATCGACAATAACGTAAAGCCAACTTCTTTAGAGCCTTTAAGCGCTGCTTGTAACGGGCTCAGCCCAAGCTTGATATGACGTGCGATGTTTTCTAAGACCACAATCGCGTCATCGACCACTAAGCCGGTCGCAATAATTAACGCCATCAATGACAGGTTGTTTAATGAGAAATCCAGCAGATACATCACCGCAAAACTACCTATCAGCGAAACAGGTACAGCAAAAGCTGGAATCAGTGCTGAACGCCAATGCCCTAAAAATAGCCAAACCACTAACATCACCAAGCCAGTCGCTAACAACAACGTTTGCTCTGCCTCATGTAAGGTAGCGCGAATCACCGATGAGCGATCCATGGCTACCTGCAAATTTGCACTGGCGGGCAACACAGCTTGTAAGCTTGGTAACTCCTTCTGGATTGCCTCAATGGTGGCAATAATATTGGCATTGGATTGGCGATTAATGACTAGCAATACCGCATCTTCATGGTTAAAAAAGCCACTGTTATAGCGATTTTCAACGCTGTCATAGACCTTAGCAACGTCCGATAAGCGTAGTGCTGCGCCATCATGGTAGCGAATAATTAACGGGGCAAAACTTTCTGCCGTGTGTAATTGATCATTGGCTTGTATTTGCCAGTGCTGGCTACCTTGTTCTAGCTGCCCTTTGGGTTTACGCACACTGGCCGCATTAATCGTTTGTCGTACTTCATCCAGCGCAATACCGTAATGCTCTAAACGCCTAGGCTGTAACTCAACCCGTACCGCGGGCAGCGAGCTACCACCAATTTGCACGTCGCCTACGCCTTGCACTTGAGAAAGCTTTTGCGCCACCACAGTGGAGGCTAGATCATACAACTGCCCTTTCTCGAGCACTTCACTGGTCAGCGCCAGCACCATGATGGGAGCTTGGGTCGGATTGACTTTACGGTAGGTTGGCATACTACGCATCCCACTTGGCAACAGTTCGCGGGCAGCATTAATCGCTGCCTGTACTTCCCGCGCTGCTGCATTAATATCACGCCCCAGTTCAAATTGCACAATCACCCGCGTACTACCTTGGCCACTGCGACTGGTCATTTGCTCAATCCCAGCAATGCTGCCTAATGAGCGCTCCAGTGGTGTCGCCACAGTCGCTGCCATAACCTGCGGGCTAGCCCCCGGCAAGCTGGCTTGCACGGTAATGACAGGGAAATCCATATCCGGTAAGGGCGACACTGGCAGCAAACGAAAGCCCAATATACCCAGCAACACTATTGCCAACGTCAACAATAAAGTCGCGACTGGGCGCACGATAAAGGGAGCGGACAAACTCACTGCAACGCTCCAGACACTTTGGATGCAGAACGTTGCTGCCAGCGCTGACTAATACGCTCAAAAAACAGATAAATCACGGGCGTGGTGTACAAGGTCAGTAGCTGACTTAACAATAACCCGCCCACCATCACAATCCCTAAGGGCTGGCGCAACTCTGCGCCTGAACCGCTGGCAAACATCAGCGGTAATGCGGCAAAGAGTGCAGCTAAGGTAGTCATTAAAATGGGGCGAAAACGTAACAATGCCGCTTGAAAAATGGCCTGTTCTGCCGGCACTTGCTGATTACGCTCAGCGTCCAAAGCAAAGTCAATCATCATGATCGCGTTTTTCTTCACGATCCCAATCAATAATATGATGCCAATAATGGCAATCAAGCTCAGATCAGTACCAGTTAGTAACAGCGCCAATAAGGCACCAATCGCTGCGGAGGGTAAAGTTGAGAGGATCGTAATCGGATGAATGTAGCTTTCATACAACACACCAAGTACCAAATACATGGTCACGACCGCGGCCAAAATCAGCCATAACGTGCTTGACAGTGACGCTCTAAAGGCTGCCGCAGCCCCTTGAAACTGGCTCTGAATGGCTGCGGGCATCGCTAAGGCCTGTTCGGTTTGCTCAATTAGGTTGACCGCTTCACCCAAGGACACTCCAGGCGCCAGGTTAAAAGAAACCGTCACCGCCGGAAATTGACCGATGTGATTAACCAATAAAGGAGCCGCTCGTTGCTCAACTTTCATCAGCTGCTGCAAGCTAACTGCCACACCTTGACTACTCTTTACATGCACTTGCTCTAGTGCCTGCTCAATCTGCTGCGCATTGATCTGGCTTTCTAGTACCACACGGTACTGACTGGTTTGCGTAAAAATCGTGGAAATCTGCCGCTGGCCAAAGGCATCATAAAGCGCATCGGTGATACTGGCGACAGTCACACCCAAACGCCCGGCCATATCGCGATCAAGTTGCAAGTACAGCTCTAGACCTTGAGCTTGTAAGTCACTGGTGACGTCTTGCAATAACTCACTGGCCGCCAGCTGTTCTATCAGTTGTGGCGCCCAACTTTCTAATAGCTGAGGATCTGCCGACTCCAAACTAAATTGATAGCGAGTACGACTCACTCGATCCTCAATACTTAGGTCTTGTACTGGCTGTAAAAATAACTCAATGCCGACGACCTTAGCCAACTCTGGACGCAGGCGCTCAATCACTTGATTGGCGCTTACACTACGCTCGGCAAAAGGTTTTAAATTAATCAGCATGCGCCCGGTATTAAGGGTTGGGTTATCTCCATCAATACCAATTTGTGAAGAGACACTGGCCACCGCTTCATCTTGCAACAACACCTGAGTTAAACGTTGCTGGCGCTCACTCATCGCGGCAAAGGAAATACTCTGTGGCGCCTCTGAAATCCCTTGGATCACCCCAGTATCTTGCTCGGGGAAAAAACCTTTAGGTACCACAAGCCACAGCAAGGCGGTCAGAGCAAAAGTTGCCACTGCCACCCATAACGTTAAGCCTTGATGACGCAATACCCAAGTCAAACTATGGCTGTAATGTTCAATAGTGCGGCTTAACCAATCACGCTCAGGCGTATCTGTCACTGCTTTGGGCTTTAACAGTTTGGCGCACATCATCGGGGTGAGGGTTAAGGAAATAACCAGTGAAATAAGAATCGCCACCGCCAAAGTAATGGCAAACTCTCTAAATAAACGCCCCACTACATCTGCCATAAACAGCAGAGGAATCAACACCGCAATCAAAGAAAAAGTTAACGAAATAAGCGTGAAACCAATTTGCTTAGCCCCCTTGAGGGCTGCTTGTAAGGGTGGCTCACCATTTTCTAGGTGCCGAGTAATGTTTTCTAACATCACAATGGCATCATCCACCACAAAGCCGGTAGCAATGGTTAATGCCATTAAGGTGAGGTTATTTAAGGAAAATCCGGCGAGATACATGACGCCAAAGGTGCCAATTAAAGACAACGGCACGGCGACCGAAGGAATTAACGTAGCTGCAAATCGGCGTAAAAATAGAAACGTCACTAGCACCACCAAGGCAATTGCCAGCAACATTTCAAATTGCACATCATCCACCGCGGCACGAATGGTTTGGGTGCGGTCTGTTAACACACTCACCTCCACCCCGGCTGGCAAGCTACTAATAATCTGTGGCAGTAACTGCTCAACCCGCTGCACCACTTCAATCACATTCGCTCCAGGCTGGCGCTGAATGTTTAATAACACGGCCTGCTGTTTATTAGCCCAAGCGGCAAGCCGTTGATTCTCTGCACCATCCACAATAGTGGCAACATCGCCTAAACGCAGGGCATTGCCCTCGTTATAGGTCAGAATTAAGTTTTCATATTCTGTAACTGAGCGCAGCTGATCATTGGCATCGATTTGGGTAATACGCGATGGGCCATCAATGCTGCCTTTGGGCTGATTGACGTTTGCCCGCGTGATTACACTGCGAATATCTGCCAGCGTTAGGTTAGCTGCAGCTAACGCCTGACTATTGGCTTGAATTCGTACTGCTGGCCGCTGGCCACCGCCCAAACTGACCAAGCCTACGCCGTTAATCTGGGCAATTTTTTGCGCCATGCGGGTATCTACCAGATCATTCACTTCAGGCAGCGGAATACTGTCAGAACTAATGGCTAAGGTTAAAACTGGGCTATCGGCCGGATTAACCTTGTTATAAACCGGCGGCGCGGGTAAATCATTAGGTAATAAATTGGTCGCGGCGTTAATCGCTGCCTGCACTTCTTGCTCAGCAATCTCTAAATCAACTTCCAAACTGAAGCGCAAGCTAATTACCGAAGCACCACCCGAGCTAGTAGATGACATCTGCTCTAAGCCTGGCATTTGCCCAAACTGACGCTCCAAAGGTGCCGTCACGGCACTGGTCATAACCTGAGGGCTGGCCCCTGGATATAAGGTCATCACCCGAATCGTGGGATAATCCACCTGGGGCAAAGCTGCCACTGGCAGTAAGCGATACGCCAAAATACCGGTCAAAAATATCGCTACCATCAACAGTGTGGTAGCAACTGGACGCAGAATAAAAATCCGTGACAGATTCATTGCTTACTGACCCTGCGGCTCTGTACGTGATTCGCCACTATTGAGTTCGGTGTGCTTAAGGGTCTGAATTGATTTTTCAGCGGGCTCCTCGCTCTCATTGGCCGGTGGCTGTACGGGCTCAACTTTGCTGCCAGTACGCAAACGGTCCACTCCTTCTACTACCACTTTTTCTCCCGCGGCTAACCCCGAGAGCACCACAGTATTTACCCCATCGCTAGGCCCTACAGTGATAGGTCGAATACTTACTGTTAACTCATCATCCACTACCCAAGCAAAGGTACCCTGCACACCAAATTGAATCGCATCGGCTGGCATTAATAGTGCATCTGCTAAGGCTTTAGTATGCAGACGAACGTTCACGAACTGATTAGGAAATAAGGTTTGTTGCTGATTATCAAAGGCAGCTTTTAATCGTACGCTACCGGTACTGCTATCAACTTGGTTATCAATACTTTGCAGTGTACCTTCGGCCAACAGTAATGTTTCATCACGACTCCAAGCTTCCACCATGAGCTTTTGCTGTTGGGTATACGCCTGCCACACCTCATTTAATTGCTGCTCTGGAATAGTAAAGTTCACCGCAATCGGATTCATCTGAGTGATGCTGACCAATACTGTACTACCTGCAGTTAAATGGTTACCCGTATCGACTTGGCGTAATCCTAAATAGCCGCTGATAGGCGCTGTGATTTTTGCATAGTCTAAATTTAGCTGGGCTGTTTTAACCTGAGCTTGACGACTGACTACGCTGGCACGCAATTGGTTGACTTGGGACTGTTGGTTTTCATAGGTCTGGCGCGCAATAGAGTCATCCTTAAATAGCCCTTGATAGCGCTTAAGTTCTTGCTCGGCATTTTTAAGCTGTGCCTGCATTTCTTGTAAACTGCCTTGGGCCTGATCGAGCGCGGCTTGAAATGGTCTGGGGTCAATCTGCGCCAGCACTACGCCCTGCTCAACCCAATCACCTTCTTTAAAGTGAACCGCCTGCAACGGACCACTAACCTGGCTGGTAACTTCGGCCTGCTGCCACGCAGTGACTGTACCTAGCGCTTGCTGCTTAACAATAAATTCAGACTGCAGCACCTCAGCTAAGTGTACAGGAACCGCTGCGCCCATAAAGCTGCCACCGCGTCGTGGGCTACCGATCATTGCCCCTTCGGGCTTAGCTGTCACTTCAGCGTCTGGCTTAAACCAAAACCACCATACGCCAGTAGCTATAAGCACTAGCAACATCAGCCATACTAAAAAAGTTTTAACGCGAGATTTTTTAACTGTAGAAGTTGATAAAGCAGACATGATTAACCGTCACATTCCTTGGGAGTGTGCAAGATAGCAGGCTAATTTCAGGATGTCAGAAACTTTACGGGGAATTTACGTTACTCCTAGCGCAAAGTATGCGCTAGGAGTAACAAGATAGTAAGTTAACGAGGAAGCTGCGCAATATGATCAATAGCCTCACGAATTAAGCGCGGCCCCTGATACATAAAACCTGTATAAATTTGTACCAAACTGGCGCCAGCCGCAATTTTTTCTGCGGCATGCTGCCCTTCAGTAATTCCACCTACAGCAATAATCGGCAGCTCGCCCTTAAGCTCTTCAGCTAACACACTGACTACATGAGTACTCTTATGGCGCACAGGCGCACCGGATAAGCCACCGGCTTCATTACCAAATGCCAAGTGTTCTACCTCTGTTTTATCCAGTGTGGTGTTGCTAGCAATTACTGCATCCATTCCTGTTTCACGCAGTATTTTAGCAACCTGACACACTTCTTCATCGGTCATATCAGGCGCAATTTTAATCGCTAACGGCACCCGCTTGCCCCATTCAGCCGTTAAGTCTTCTTGTTTACGGCGCAAGGCTTCCAATAAGTTAATCAATGACTCACCAAACTGTAAGCTGCGTAAACCGGGTGTGTTAGGCGAGCTCACATTGACCGTTACATAACTGGCGTGGTTGTACACTTTCTCTAAGCAAATCAAATAATCTTCTTCAGCACGCTCAACAGGGGTATCAATATTTTTACCAATGTTAATCCCTAGTACGCCTTGATAATTAGCAGCCTGCACACGCTGTAGTAAGTAATCTACGCCATGATTATTAAAGCCCATACGGTTAATAATCGCCTGCTTCTCTGGGATTCTAAATAAACGCGGTTTGGGATTACCAGGCTGTGGACGCGGCGTTACGGTACCCACCTCAATAAAGCCAAAGCCCATCTGTGAAAACCCTAAAATGGCCTCACCATTTTTATCAAGGCCAGCGGCTAATCCCACTGGATTCGGAAATTGAATCCCCATGACATTTACTGGTAATGACTGAGGTGCTTTACATAGCGCTCCAGAAACACCTAAACGGCCAGCAGCACCAATTAAATCAATGGAAAGTTCGTGAGCGGTTTCTGGAGCCAGTTTAAAAAGAAGATTGCGAGCAAGAGAATACATAGCCAATATGTCTAACAGATAAATAAAGTAGCTGCAGTATACCCTTTAAATTTTATGAAGCACATTTCATCAAGGTTTTATATTAACCTTGGTTTAACCAACTCCTATTGCTATATCTAGCAGGGTATAAAGTAAAGGCACTAGCAAGAGACCAATCAGGAATATTGTATGAAAAATTACCAAGTCACTTTTTCAGGGCAGCTAGTCAATAACATGCCGATCGAACAGGTACAAAGCAATTTAGCTAAAATATTTAATTTGGATGCACAGCGCGTGATGATGTTGTTTACCGGACGTAAAATCGTTATTCGCTCTAACCTATCTCACGCAGAAGCTGAAAAATACCAAGCGATTCTCTATCGAGCTGGTGCTCTAGTAGAGATCGATGAGAAATTACCTACACAAGCCATTTCACCTCCTGCCACTTCATCTACTGGAGCAAGCCACACGCTTACTCTCGCTGAGCCAGGCGGTGACATCCCTACACTAACCTCGCAACGCCCAGCAATTACTAATCTTCAGCTAAACCATCTTTCAGTTAGCCCACTTGGCACACCGTTAGACGAAATACGCACCAATAAAAGCATTGTAGACTTAGCGGTATCTAGCAACTCGACATTAACACTAAAACCGAACTCTGAATCATGAGCAGCTAAGTAATGCTAGCTCTCTTAAACAACACTGCTTAAACTTTTTACCGCTCAGGCATGGACACGGCTCATTACGCCCAGCTTTCACCTGCACCGTTGGATCTAAAAAATACCAACGCTGATCAGCGCGGCGAATAAACATAGAGCACTCTTTATGTTGCTGAACTAAACCGGACTCAGCCCAGCGCGCAATAAAAGTAACCGTAGCTAAGGTTTGCTCAGGATTTAAATAATCCCAATGTAATACCTCTAGCCCTTGCCATTGGCTCCTCTGACTCCACTGCCAAATGGCAGGCAAATCTAATCCGTGCTGTTGTGCTGGATGAGTAGTATTCACCAAATAATCAATCTGTTGTTCAACAAACGCAGCATAGCGCGAACGCATTAACTGCTCTGGCGTCTCAGCCCACTGCCCTTGATGTAAAGGCAGACAACATTGTTGCGCCGCCTGTCCACTGCCGCACACACATAAAGCGCTCTTCATCAAAGATTTACCTTTAGCTGTATCACTTCTTAAACAATGCCAATTATTATACACTGCCCACAAACTGATTATACATACAGCTAGCCCTATATTTCAGCGCTAGTGCAGCACTAGGATTTGCCTTACCCCATGCTAGACAACGAGCTAAAACACACTATTCAGTCTGCTTACAGTCGCTTTTTAGAGCAAAAAGCGCTTAAGCCTCGCTGTGGCCAACGACTGATGATTGCCGAAGTAGCCAAAGCCGTCGGCGCAATTGAGGTTGATGAAGAAGGTGTGCGTGAGGGTGAACCGGCCATTATTGCCATTGAAGCAGGCACCGGTACCGGTAAAACGGTAGCCTATAGCCTAGCTGCCATTCCTATTGCTAAGCGCGCGCAGAAAAATCTAGTACTAGCCACAGCAACTGTGGCGCTACAAGAGCAAATTATCCATAAAGACTTACCCGACCTGATTAAAAACAGCGGGCTACAGTTTAGTTTTGCCCTGGCCAAAGGGCGTGGCCGTTACCTATGCCTCTCTAAGCTTGATATCTTATTACAAGAAGGTCATGCCCAAGGCACCACAGCAGAACTATTTGCCGATGAAGGTTTTCGAATTGAAGTTAATCAAGAAAACCTTGAGTTACTTTCAAAAATGATGGAGCGCTTAGCCAGTGGACGTTGGGATGGTGACCGGGATAGCTGGCCTACCACCTTAGAGGATCAGCAATGGTCACAAGTTACCACTGACCACAGCCAATGCACCGGCCGACATTGCCCTAACTTTGAGCAATGTGTGTTTTACAAAGCCCGTGAAGGCATGACCAAAGCCGATGTGATTGTCACTAACCATGACATGGTGCTGGCCGATTTAGCACTGGGCGGCGGCGCGGTCTTACCGGCACCTAAAAACACCCTGTATATTTTTGATGAAGGCCATCATCTGCCAGATAAAGCCATTAATCACTTCGCTTACCAAACGCGCCTAAAAAGCACGGCTGACTGGCTAAATCAGGTGGACAAGAACCTCACCCGCCTGCTTGCACAAAACCCCATACCTGGTGATTTAGGCCGTTTGCTAGAGCAAGCCACCGTCAGCGCTAAAGAGTTACGGCCATTACAACAATTTATGTTTAATGCTTGTGAAGAGGTCGCTGCTTTTGACTGGGGAGCCCAACAGGAAAGTTACGAGGCTCCCCGCTATCGTTTTATTGGCGGCATTATCCCTGAGCCATTACTTGAGCTCGGCAGCCAGCTAAAACAAGGATTCTCCCAGCTAGTAACCCAACTTTCTTCTGTCACCGAGTTACTAAAAAAAGTAATGGATGAAGACACCAGCTTAGGCATCACCGCCGCGCAAGCAGAAGAATGGTATCCCTTATTTGGTAGCTTACTGGCACGGGCTGAAGCTAATTTTTCATTGTGGGCCACCTTTACTGCCGAAGATGCCGCCGATGAGCCGCCGAATGCACGCTGGTTGTCAGTGCCAGAGCGCGGCAGTATGGATATTGAAGTCAATGCCAGCCCTATTTTAGCGGCCCAGACTTTAAGGCAGTCCCTATGGAATCAAGCCTATGGCGCGATTGTTACTTCCGCCACCTTAACTGCGCTCGGTAACTTTACCCGCTTTAGTATGCGCGCGGGCTTACCTAAATCCACTGTCACTGCCATAGCACCTAGTCCTTTTTCCTACGAGCAAGCTGGTGTTTTACATGTGCCTGACCTGAAGGCTGATCCACGCCAAGCCGAAGCCCATACCGCCGCCATTATTCGTGAACTACCCTCTATTCTTGAGCAGGCGCAAGGCAGCTTGGTGCTGTTTTCTTCTAGGCGGCAGATGCAAGATGTGTTTGATGGTTTAGAAACTGATTGGCGTCAACGGGTATTGGTGCAAGGTCACCTATCCCGCCAAGAAACCCTCACCCAACATAAAGCCCGAATTGATCAAGGAAAAAAATCGACTCTTTTCGGGTTAGCCAGTTTTGCTGAAGGAGTAGACTTACCGGGCGCTTATTGCGAGCACGTCGTCATCGCCAAAATTCCCTTCACGGTTCCCGATGATCCAGTAGAAGCTGCCTTAGCAGAATGGATTGAAGCCCGTGGTGGCAACCCCTTTATGGAAATTGCGGTGCCCGATGCCTCGCTAAAGTTAGTGCAAGCGTGTGGCCGCTTATTGCGTAACGAGCAAGATAAAGGCTCGGTCACCTTACTCGATCGCCGAGTAGTAACTCAGCGTTATGGTAAAGCCATATTAAACTCGCTACCGCCCTTTAAACGCCAAATTGATTACTAAACCATGCTTGCACTTGACCAATTAAATGGCACCTACACCCCAGCTTTTAGCTCACTGGCTACAGAGTTTGCTCAATTATTTAATAGCCCAGAGCAACGGGGCGCAGCACTCTGCGTGATGCATGAAGGCGAGGTGGTAGTGGATTTGTGGGCCGGTTATAGCGATCGCGCTCGCACTCAGCCTTGGCAAGAGAACACCTTAGTTAACTTATTTTCTGCTGGTAAGCCCATTATCAGTGCCGCGATTTTATTACTGGTCGAGCAAGGAAAACTGGCGTTAGAGCGCCCAGTTGCAGACTACTGGCCGGCTTTTGCCCAAGCCGGTAAAGAGCAAATTACCGTTGCCCAGCTGCTTAACCATCAAGCTGCCATACCGGCAATCTCTCGTCCACTAACCGCTCAAGCACTGTACGACTGGCCATGCATGACCCAAGCAGTAGCTGCTCAAGCGCCATGGTGGACACCCAGCGCTACTCACCATGGCTATGCTCCGATGACTTTTGGCTGGCTAACGGGCGAGCTGGTTCGACAAGTAACAGGCTTAATGCCAGGCGAGTTTATTCAGCAGTCTCTTTGCCAGCCTTTAGCATTAGATTTATATCTTGGCTTGACTGCTGAACAGCTAACAAGGGTTAGCGATGTTAGTCGCTTAAAAACGGTTGGGGATAATGCTGCCCAACAACTCATGACACGCCTACAACAGCCTCAAAGCTTGACCCACTTAGCGTTTAATAATCCGCCAGGGATGCTTAATCAAACCAATACCCCGCAATGGCGTACCATGCAGCAACCTGCGGCTAACATTCATGGCACCGCACGTGCTTTAGCCAGCTTTTATCACGCGTTACTTAGTGGCCAGCTGCTAGAGCCTGCAAGTCTTGCAAACATGTGTCACCAACACAGTGTGGGGCTAGATCGAACTTTAGGCTTAGCTACCCGTTTTGGCTTAGGCGTCCTGCTTGATCAAACACAGCCTGCCACTGCTCGCTTTAATTTATTTGCAAATTCTTTCGGTCACCCCGGTGCGGGTGGTACACTGGGTTGCGCGAATGCGGCAAAAAATGTGGCCTTTGCCTTCGTCACCAACAGCCTAGGCCCTTATGTATTAATGGACCCTAGAGCCCAGCGATTAACCCATAAAGTGACCGAATTACTTAGTTAAGGACAATATTAGTAACCCTAGCCATTGCTCTTTACTACTCATCATCATGGATTGACCACCCTTAATAGGGGATTTTAGGCTAACAAAATGAAAATAATGTATTTAGGTGTATTACTTATTTTTTTAGGCGTTGGCTGCCTTTCTGGACAAATTTATTACGATTGGCTAAGCGCCATTATTAACCGCGAAGCCCTAGGGGAAACCTCTTACTCTTTAATTGCTGGCATTTTAGGTTATATCTCTGCTGGATTGCTGATTTCAGGGATGGTTCTGCTGCCCTTATCGCTACGCTCTAAGGTCAAACAAATGCCGAACAAGCCAGCACAAAAAACCAGCCATCAACATAATTCTTCCACTGTGCGTTAACTGTACTATTAACTGGCTGGGCGAATTTTATTGATTAAATAACGCAGATCAAAACCTAACTGAGCTGTCACTTGCATGGCTCGGTTGCGCAGCGTCGCAAGATCTAACTGGGCACTATCATGCTGCGGCACTAAGACAATCACATTGCCATCGGTTACAGGAATTTCCCAGTAATTTCGCCCAAACACCCCGCGTAAAATAGGTGCACCTAAGGGCTTACCTTCCCAGGTTGCCCACTGATTAATAATCAACCAACCACCTGGCTCCAGTAAATCATAACAATGCCGTAAAAAGCCCCACTGCAAATGCCCTTGATCAGGACCTTCTTCTAGATACAAATCAACAAAGATCAAGTCGCTCCGCTCCGCACTGGATAACAGCCGATGGGCATCACCAATGCGGATCGTTAACCGCTCATCCTGGGGAAACCCCAAATACTGTTCAGCTAAACGCAGCACCTCGGCGCGTAGCTCAATCACTTCAACATCAAATAGATCAGGTAAAGCCTTTAAGCAAGCATGGGTGACGGTCCCAGCCCCTAAACCTAAAAACAATGCGCTCTCAGGCTGCGGATGCAGTAGCGCAGCTAACAGCATGGCCCGCGCATAGTCATACTCTAACCAAGCCGGATCGGCAGTCAGTACACGGCTTTGCTCAGCTTGGGTTTGGCCAAACTCTAAAAAACGATACAACCCCCGTTCAACCACACGAATCAAACCGTGCTCATCCTCAACTTCGGCTAAAATTTTGGGCGCTCGAAACAGTTGCCTCACCGCGTACACACTCCTACTCTTACACCAGCTAAGTGAACTGACTTAGCCAAAACAAAAAAGCCTGAGGATAATCCCTCAGGCTTTGTGCGCTACAGACTCCACCTTAAGCAGACAACTCAAGCAGCAATTTATTCAAGCGCTGAACATAAGCCGCCGGATCCTTGAGATGATCACCCGCGGCTAATGCCGCCTGATCAAACAAGACTAGGGCTAAGTCAGCAAAGCGCTGCTGATTCGCTTCGGCATCCAGCTTGGCGACCAAGGGATGCGTTGGGTTGATTTCAAAAATCGGCTTAGACTCAGGCACCGCCTGACCACTGGCTTCTAAGATTTGGCGCATCTGCAAGCCGAGATCTTGCTCGCCAATAGCTAAAATAGCCGGAGACTCAGTTAGGCGATGGGACACCCGCACCTCTGCGACCTGTTCTTTCAAAACTTCAGTCAAGCGCTCAATTAAGCCCTCTTTTTCTTTAGCGACCGCTTCTTGCGCTTTTTTGTCCTCTTCTGAATCAAGGGCGCCTAAATCTAAATCACCGCGTGCTACGTCAACTAAAGCTTTACCCTCAAACTCGGTGAGATAGCTCATCAGCCACTCATCAATACGGTCAGTAAGCAACAGCACCTCAATACCTTTTTTACGGAAAACCTCAAGGTGCGGGCTATTTTTTACCTGATCGTAGCTTTCACCGGTTAAGAAATAAATCTTATCTTGACCTTCCTGCATCCGCTCTAGGTAACTTGCAAGACTAACATTCTGCTCGGCATTGCCATTATGGGTTGAAGCAAAGCGCAGTAAACCGGCTACTTTTTCTTTGTTAGCAAAGTCTTCGGCAGGGCCTTCTTTTAACACTTGACCAAAGGCCTTCCAGAACGTCTGATAATCTTCCGGTTGATTCTTTGCCATTTTCTCCAGCATATCCAGCACTCGCTTAGTCAGAGCGGTTTTCATGCTATCGATCACTGGATCTTTTTGCAGGATTTCACGGGAGACGTTTAAAGATAAATCGTTAGAATCGACAATTCCTTTGACAAAGCGCAGATACAGCGGCAAAAACTCTTCTGCCTGATCCATAATAAATACCCGCTGCACGTACAACTTTAAGCCTTTAGGTGCCTCGCGGTGATACAAATCAAATGGCGCACGCTTAGGAATGTATAACAATGAAGTATATTCAAGCTTGCCCTCAACCTTGTTATGACTCCAAGTTAATGGGTCTTCAAAGTCATGGGCTACATGTTTATAAAACTCTTGATACTCTTCGTCTTTCACTTCAGAGCGTGAGCGAGTCCAAAGCGCACTAGCGCGGTTGACCACTTCCCACTCTTCACTTGCCTGCTCCTCTTCAGCACTGACTTGTTTTGGCAATTCAATCGGTAACGCCACATGATCGGAGTACTTAGTAATAATGTTGCGCAAGCGCCAGCCATCGGCAAACTCAGTTTCATCGTCTTTTAAATGCAGAACAATTTTAGTGCCGCGGCTTTCTTTAGTTATCGGCGACAGATCAAACTCACCCTCACCTTTAGAACTCCAAAGCACACCTTGCTCAGCACTTTCACCGGCACGACGGGTATACACATCCACCTGCTTCGCTACGATAAAGGCCGAATAGAAGCCCACCCCAAACTGACCAATTAATTGCGAATCTTTTTTCTGATCGCCGGTTAAACTCTTTAAAAAATCTGCAGTACCTGATTTGGCGATGGTACCAAGGTGTGCGATCACCTCTTCGCGATTCATCCCAATGCCATTATCTTCAATGGTTAACGTCTTAGCCTCTTCATCAAAGCTAACGCGAATTTTTAGCTCCGGATCTTCCGCTAATAACTCTGGCTTAGCCAAGGCTTCAAAGCGCAATTTATCGACCGCATCTGAAGCGTTAGAAATGAGTTCACGCACAAAAATTTCTTTGTTGGAATACAAAGAATGAATCATCAGATGCAGTAATTGTTTGACTTCAGTTTGAAAGCCAAGGGTTTCAACACTCATTGTTTAAACTCCGCTAGTTACGACCGATAGGTTTTAGATAGCTCAGTTATGGGGATTAATCTTTAGTAATTCAAGGCGTTAGCTAGCGGATTAGTTTTTTCACTGAATACTATTGCCAATCAATCGCTTTTTTAGCCCCAATCCCAGCGATAGAAAAATAAACGCTTTTTTTAGAACGCTAGGTTTGAGTCAAGGCAGCCTTTCGCGTAGACTACTCTCCCGTCTCGTGCTGGCTTGGTGTCTGCTTTTTTCTAAAAGCGATACTGGTTAGCCACTATCGCTTTCCTTGGTGGACATTCCACCTACACGCTAAATCCAGGTACTTATATGACGCGTTATATCTTCGTCACGGGCGGTGTTGTTTCTTCATTAGGAAAAGGCATCGCTTCCGCATCCTTAGCTGCAATTTTGGAAGCACGAGGGTTAAAAGTCACTTTACTAAAGCTTGACCCTTACATTAACGTCGACCCCGGCACCATGAGCCCTTTTCAGCATGGTGAAGTATTTGTGACCCATGACGGCGCAGAAACGGATTTAGACTTGGGCCACTACGAGCGCTTTGTTCGTACTACCATGACCCAAAATAACAACTTCACCACTGGCCGTGTGTACGAAGACGTGATTCGTCGCGAACGTCGTGGCGATTATTTAGGGGCTACCATTCAGGTAATTCCTCATATCACCAATGAAATTAAGCGCCGAATCATTAAAGGTGCTGGCGATGCAGACATCGCAATGGTCGAAATTGGTGGCACTGTGGGTGATATTGAGTCGCAACCCTTCTTAGAGGCCATCCGTCAGCTACGCGTAGAAGTAGGCGCCAAACGCGCCATGCTCATGCATTTAACTTTAGTACCTTATATTGCTACTGCCGGCGAAACCAAAACCAAGCCTACACAGCACTCAGTTAAAGAGCTGCGCTCAATTGGCTTACAACCTGACGTGCTTGTCTGCCGTTCAGACCGTTCAATTGACGTCGACTCTCGCCGTAAAATTGCACTGTTCACCAACGTCGAAGAGCGCGCAGTCATCAGTCTGCCCGATGTCGATACCATCTATAAAATCCCAGGCGTATTACATAGCCAAGGCGTAGACGACTTTGTTATGGAGCGCTTTGGTTTAGAGTGCAAGCCCGCTGATTTATCTGAGTGGGACCGGGTAATTGATGCCAAGCTTAACCCTACCGAAGAAGTCACCATCGCCATGGTCGGTAAGTACATGGAACTGCTCGATGCCTATAAGTCGCTTATTGAAGCGATGAGCCATGCGGGAATTGAAAACCGTACCAAGGTTAACCTGCGCTACATTGATTCAGAAGAAATTGAAACTAAAGGCTTAGCTGCACTGAAAGATGTGGACGGCATCTTAGTGCCTGGTGGCTTTGGCTTGCGCGGGGTCGAAGGTAAAATTAAAGCCGTGCAATATGCCCGTGAAAATAAAATCCCTTACCTTGGCATTTGCTTAGGTATGCAGGTGGCGGTGATTGAGTTTGCGCGTAACGTTTTAGGCTGGAGCGATGCTAACTCCACAGAATTTGATAAAGACTCGAGCCATCCAGTGGTGGGCCTAATTTCTGAATGGCAAGATGCTTCAGGCAGCAAAGAGCAGCGCGACGAAGCCGCCGACCTGGGTGCCTCTATGCGTTTAGGTGCACAAAAGTGCCAGCTGATGCCAGGCACCAAAGTACACAGCAGCTATGGTGCTGATCTAATTGAAGAGCGTCACCGTCACCGTTATGAGGTGAACAATACGCTTCTGCCACAACTAGAAGCAGCAGGACTGATTGTCTCTGGTCGTTCAGAAGACGGCGCTTTAGTTGAAGCAGTTGAAGCCCCTGATCATCCTTGGTTTGTGGCCTGCCAATTCCACCCTGAATTTACTTCAACCCCACGTGACGGCCACCCACTGTTCCGTCAGTTCGTTAAGGCTGCAGTTAAACAAAAGGCACTTAAAGCATGACGCAAAAAGTAATCCGTGTCGCAGATATTGAAATCGCTAACGACAAGCCCTTTGTCTTGTTTGGTGGCATTAACGTACTTGAGTCACGGGACTTAGCCATGCAAGCCTGTGAAGAATATGTACGAGTGACTGAACGCTTAGGTATTCCCTATGTGTTCAAGGCAAGCTTTGATAAAGCCAATCGCTCGTCCATTCATTCATTTCGTGGTCCTGGCCTTGATGAAGGATTAAAGATTTTTCAAGAAATCAAAGACACCTTCAACGTTCCAGTATTAACTGACGTGCATGAGCCCTACCAAGCAGCACCGGTAGCCGAGGTGTGTGACATTATTCAGTTACCGGCGTTTTTATCACGCCAAACTGATTTAGTCGTGGCAATGGCGAAAACTGATGCAGTGATCAATATCAAAAAAGCACAGTTTTTAGCCCCCCATGAAATGAAACACATCCTCACTAAGTGCGAGGAAGCCGGTAACGAGCAACTGATTTTATGCGAGCGTGGCTCGGCCTTTGGCTATAACAACTTAGTGGTTGATATGCTGGGCTTTGGCATCATGAAGCAGTTCAACTACCCAGTGTTCTTTGACGTGACCCACTCGTTGCAAATGCCAGGCGGACGCAGTGATTCCGCAGGCGGTCGCCGCGCGCAAGTCACGGACTTAGCCAAAGCTGGCATGAGTCAAGGATTGGCGGGGCTTTTTTTAGAAGCCCACCCTAACCCTGAGCAAGCCCTGTGTGATGGCCCTTGTGCACTACGTCTAGATAAGCTCGAGCCTTTTTTAACTCAGCTCAAACAGCTAGATGATTTGATTAAAAGTTTTTCACCGATTGAAACGGCTTAATGCCCCCACTTTGCTCGCCAGCGGCTGAGGGCGAGCAACAGTTTGTTTATTACGGAGAGTCCAACCCCATGGCAAAAATTGTCGACATTAAAGGTCGCGAAGTCCTTGATTCACGCGGCAACCCAACCGTTGAAGCGGATGTTATTTTAGACAATGGCATCATTGGCAGTGCCTGTGCACCTTCAGGTGCTTCGACTGGTTCGCGTGAAGCATTAGAGCTACGCGATGGCGACAAAGCACGCTACCTCGGTAAAGGTGTATTAAAAGCCGTCGCCAATGTTAACGGCCCAATCCGTGACGCCCTCTTAGGTAAAGATGCGACTGAGCAAAAAAATCTTGACCAAATCATGCTTGACCTAGATGGCACAGAAAACAAAGCCAACTTAGGGGCCAATGCTATTCTCGCAGTGTCTTTAGCCGCAGCTAAAGCAGCAGCACAAGCTAAAGGCATGCCGTTATACGCACACATTGCCGAGTTAAATGGCACCCCTGGTGTATATTCAATGCCCGTTCCGATGATGAACATCATCAATGGCGGCGAGCATGCTGACAACAACGTGGACATTCAAGAGTTCATGATTCAGCCAGTCGGCGCTAAAACTTTTGCCGATGCTTTACGCATGGGTGCTGAAATTTTCCATCATTTACGCGCAGTATTACAAGGTCGTGGCCTTAACACCGCAGTCGGTGATGAGGGTGGCTTTGCGCCAAACCTTGAGTCCAACGAAGCCGCGCTTGGCGCTATTGCTGAAGCAGTAGCTAATGCCGGTTACACCCTAGGTGAAGACGTTACCCTCGCCCTTGATTGTGCCGCAACTGAGTTCTACAAAGATGGCCAGTACAATTTAGCAGGTGAAGGCAAGCAGTTTGATGCCACAGGCTTTGCAGACTATCTCGCAGGCCTCACTGAGCGTTTCCCAATTATCTCGATTGAAGATGGTATGGATGAGTCCGACTGGGATGGCTGGAAAGCTCTGACTGATAAAATCGGTGACAAGGTTCAGCTGGTGGGTGATGACCTGTTCGTAACCAATACTAAGATTCTAAAGCAAGGCATTGAGACCGGCACCGCCAACTCAATTCTGATTAAGTTCAACCAAATTGGCTCGTTAACAGAAACCTTAGAGGCTATTCAAATGGCAAAAGCTGCAGGTTATACCGCAGTTATTTCACACCGCAGCGGCGAAACTGAAGACAGCACCATTGCTGATTTAGCTGTTGGTACAGCTGCAGGCCAAATCAAAACAGGTTCTCTCTGCCGCTCTGATCGTGTAGCTAAATACAACCAATTGCTACGTATTGAAGAGCAGTTAGCTGGTAAAGCGCCTTACAAAGGTCGCGCTGAATTTACCCGCTAAGTTAGAATAAATTCATCTGATTTATTCGCAATCCCGAGCGGACTCAGCTACAGTCGCTCGGGATTCTTTTCTCTTAATGTGAACCCTAGTCACCATGATTAAGCGCCCCTACTTATCTATCTTTATTGTCCTGGTTGCGATCGCCATTTTTTTACAATATCAACTGTGGAACAGCGATGATGGGATTAAGGCGGTAGCACGTTTATCTGAGCAAATTGCCGAACAGCGAGCAGAAAATGAAACCCTGCTCGAGCGTAACTTGGTGCTAGAAGCTGAAATCATTGAACTGAAAAAAGGCCTAGAAACCGTCGAAGAAAGAGCCCGTCAAGAACTAGGCATGATTAAAGACGATGAAACCCTCTACTTAATTCTGCCATGACCGCACTCCCTAATTTTTGGTTAATTATTCCTGCTGCAGGCGTAGGAAGCCGAATGGGCGCCTCACTCCCCAAGCAATACCTTACAGTAGCTAGGCAAACAATTTTAGAACACACAGCAGACTGCTTTTTAACTTTACCTAACTTACTCGGCGCCGTAATTGCTACCTCCGCCGAAGATAGCTATTGGCCAACTTTGGCGCTAGCGCAACACCCTAAAGTAATTAACTGCTTAGGCGGCAAAGAACGAGCCGACACCGTCCTTCTTGCTCTAAAAACGCTGCAGAGCCATGGCGCCCTAGCCGATGACTGGGTACTGGTACACGACGCCGCTCGCCCTAACTTGGCACAAAATGACCTCTTTAAATTACTGCATGAAGTTGCTCAAGCAGAGGCTGCTGGTGGCATTTTAGCTTACCGCGCCAAAGATACACTCAAACGTCAACAGCCTAACTCGCAAGCGCCTGCAAGTATTGAGCAAACCATTGATCGCAGTGTTATTTGGCATGCCCTAACTCCACAAATGTTTCGCTTAGGCACCTTACTTAACGCCCTCGAGCGTGCTTTGCAACAAGACCTCAACATTACCGATGAGTCTTCGGCAATTGAAGCGGCAGGCTTAAGCGTTCGCTTAATCGAAGGCCGCAGCGACAACTACAAAATCACCTACCCCGAAGATTTAGCTATTTTCCAACAGCAATTTAAAACTAAAGTTTGATTGCTAAACCCAGCCAACTTGAATAAACCAACAATTAAGCGCTAAACTCTCAGCGCTAGTTCATAGCATTAAACATTCAAGGAAGTTGTTGTGGAGACAGTAATCATTTACTTAGGCTTCATTTTGTTAGCAGTGAGCTATTTAGCGCTTACCTACCATATGCTGAAAAAAGACACTGCTAAAGGCTTTTTATGCCTATTACCGCTGTTCAGCCCATTCTTTTTCAGCACTCGCTCAGCTCAAGATAAAAAGTTACTGCTGATCGCCTTAAGTGGCGTACTTGCATTAGCGTGCGGCACTAGTCTTGCTTTAGCCAAACAGCTTGAACAACACCCAAGTGCTACCCTCCACAGCTCTTTTTTTGAGTTATCAAACTTGATCAGTGGCGAGTTACAGCAAGCTAAACAAAAAATCCTGCCCACCTACAGCAACGCTAAAATTCATGCATTTTGGCAGGACAATAACCTGTATTTAGTACGTAATATCTCTAAGCAACCACCACAGATGATAAAAATTCATTTACCGGTTCAAACCTTAAAAAATCTAGAACTCAATATTTTGCCCACCGATAAAATGCCTGGCACAACAGTACAGATCTCACAAGCTAGCTCTAGCAGAGGGCAAGGCAGTCAACAGCTATTTACTGAGGGCTACACCCTAGGGCTAAAAGTGATCGATAGCGATCAAGAGATTCTTAAAGGTCGATTATTTTTAGACTTGCCTGGTGACTTTGGTGAGTGGCAGGGTGATCTTGTTATTGCTAACCAATTTCCCTGATTCCTCGCGCCAAGCGCTAGGATTTGCTGAGTCTGGCTAAGCATTACAGGGAACTTTTAGCGCTATCAACAGCTCTTATGGCTTTGTTAGTGCTATAACCAATACTTTTCTGCCATTGTAATACCTCATACGTTAAGGAAACATCATGAAAAAAACATTACTTAGCTCATTCATTATTGCTGCTTCTTTGGGCTTAGCGGCCTGTGACTCTGCAGAAGATAAACAACAAGCAGCTAAAGACTCCTTATCCGATGCAGCCACTTCAGTTAAGCAAGCAGCCAATGAAACCTCCAGTGCCATCAGCCAAAAAGCTGAAGAAACCAAAGAAGCAATGGCTGATAAGCTAGAAGACGCACAAGATGCAGCCAAAGACGCGCTAGACGACAGCCAAGAAGCCACTGACAAGCTTAAAGAAAAAGCAGAAGATCAAGCAGCCGAAGATGCGCAAGAGGCCACTAAAGAAGCAGCAGAAAAAACCGAAGAAGCTGCAGCCGCTAAGCTAGAAGCTGCCAAAGAAGGCACTGAAAAAGCCCTAGACAATGCTAAAGATAAAGTAGAAAACAAAATTGACGCTGAAAAAGATGCAGCAGAAGCTAAATTAGAAGCAACCCAGGAAGCTGCTAAAGAAAAAGCCTTAGATGCAAAAGCAGCTGCCAATGAAAAAACTGAGGCCCTTGAGCAATCGGCCAAAGATAAACTTGATGCCGCCAAAGAAAGTTTAAATGCAGAAAAAACGGATGCCGCAGCTAAGCTACAAGAAGCTAAAGATGCAACCAAAAATGCATTTGAGTCGGCTAAAGAGAAAGCAGAGCAATAATTTATTGCGCTAATCTAGCTAATTTTAGTTAGGTGTTAAGAAAAAAGAGAGTTCAAGGCATTTTGGACTCTCTTTTTTTGTGTTGAGCAGCTATAGTTTTAAAAATTTTTTACTTTTAAAACAAGGTTGATCTAAATGCTACATCGTATCGTAGTTGTGGGAGGAGGCGCTGGCGGTTTAGAGCTAGCGACTCGCTTAGGCCGAAGTCTAGGCAAACAAAAAAAAGCACGTATTACCTTAGTTGACCCCAACTTAACCCACATCTGGAAGCCCCTACTGCATGAAGTGGCTACCGGCTCACTTAGCACAGACAACGAGCTAAACTATGTGGCTCAAGCCAAATGGAATCACTTTAACTTTCAAATTGGCCGCCTCACTGGATTAAACCGTACCGAGAAAACCATTGAGCTAGCGGCTACCTATGATGAGGCCGGCCATGAATTAGTACCGGCTAGAACCTTAGGCTATGACACCTTAGTGATTGCAGTAGGTAGCCTAACCAATGACTTTGGCACGAAAGGCGCCGCTGAACACTCGATTTTTTTAGATAGCCCAAAACATGCAGAATCTTTTCATCAGCAGCTCTTAGGCGAATACCTAAAAGCCCATGCCAAAGAAGAAGAAAGCACCGTCAATATCGCCATTGTCGGCGCTGGCGCCACCGGTGTAGAGCTAGCCGCTGAGCTGCGTAATGCCGCGCAACAGCTATCAGCCTATGGCTTAAGTAATATTCGCCCAGAAAACATGAAGATCCACCTGATTGAAGCAGGCCCCCGAGTCCTGCCTGCTCTTTCCGATAAGATCGCCCGCGAAGCACATCAGCAATTACTCAAATTAGGCGTAAATGTACAAACCTCTTCAGCGGTTGAGGAAATTACTGCTGAAGGCGTGCACTGTAAAAATGATGTGTTTATTCCAGCCTCGCTAAAAGTTTGGGCTGCCGGAGTACGCGCACCTAAGTTTCTAACCCAATTAGATGGCCTAGAAACCAATAAAATTAATCAGCTGGTGGTACGTAATACTCTACAAACCACTTTAGACGATAATATTTTTGCCATGGGCGACTGCGCAGCCTGTCCATTATTTGCTGGCAGCGAAAAAAATGTACCACCTAGAGCTCAATCGGCACACCAGCAAGCCGCTTTTTTAACTAAAGCCTTAAAACTGCATTTAAATAAGCAACCTTTACCCGATTATCTGTACAAAGATTATGGCTCACTCGTATCCCTATCTAAATACAGTGCCGTAGGTAATATTATGGGCGGCCTGATGCGCACCGTAAACGTTGAGGGCTGGTTAGCCCGCATGTTTTATATTTCGCTCTACCGTATGCATCAAGTGGTGCTATTTGGTGTGTTTAGAACCGGGTTAATGATGATTACCGATAAAATCAGCAAACGGACTCATCCACGAATGAAGCTACACTGATTAAGCACTCTTGCTTAAATTAGGTTAACCCAACAGCCATCAATAGAAAGTAACTGACTTTCTATTGATGCTCAGCAGCGCGACTAACCAAGCACTGTGACATCCTAACTTTTTAGGCTAAATAACGTAAGGAGACATCATGCGTTCAGTTCGAAGCATCTTAGTTGTATTAAACCCTGCCTATGAAGAACCGCCGGCCCTGATCCGTGCCAAGCATATTGCTCAGGTAACCCAGTCTGATCTCTACTTATTAGCCTGCGATAAAGACGGCAGTCAACATCAATCTGTGCAGCAACTGATAACCAAACTACGCGATGAGGGCTTTAGCGTAAAGGGTGAGGCCAGCTGGCATAACTCCTTCCATGAAACAGTAATTCAAGCCCAACAAGCTTTTAACTGCGGCTTAGTGATTAAAGAGCACCATGCCGAAAACCCACTGAAAAAAGTTCTGTTAACCCCTGAAGACTGGAAACTACTGCGCTTCTGCCCTGCTCCCGTATTAATTGTTAAAACCACCCATGATTGGTCCAATGGCAATGTATTAGCCGCGGTTGATTTAGGTAATACTGAGCCTGAACATCGCGAATTACAGAACAGTATTGTCTCTACGGGGCTAGAGCTAACCCAAGTCACTAAAGGCAAACTACACCTGTTTACCGCTCACCCCTCGCCTATGCTGTCAGCCGCTGACCCCACCTTCCAACTACGCGATACCATTGAAAATCGCTATAAAGGGCTGTGTGACAGCTTAGTCAGCTTATTTGACTTGGATCCCGCTTTAGTCTCACTCAAAGAAGGTCCGGCTGATCTTTTAATTCCACGCACTGCTGACGAAGTAGGTGCAGTGCTCACGGTCATGGGTACTGTGGCACGCACGGGTTTGTCTGGTGCTCTGATTGGTAATACCGCAGAGGTCGTGCTAGATAGCATCCAAACAGATGTCTTAGTGCTTAAACCTCAAGATCGAATTGAGCAATTAGAGCGCGACCTAAAAAATAAAACTTAATTTCATTTAATTTTAGCGATAAAAAAAGCTGGGAGCTTATGGCTACCCAGCTTTTTTATTAGCAGCGATGCTTAAGAAGCGGCTTGAATCTTTTTCAGTTCTTCATCCCGCAACTCACGGCGTAAAATTTTACCTACGTTTGTAGTAGGTAATTCATCTCTAAACTCAATTTCACGCGCTACCTTATAACCGGTTAAGTTAGCACGCATATGCTTAACTACTTCATCTTTAGTTAAGGTCACGCCAGGTTTTAAAGCTAAAAATACTTTAACTTTTTCTCCCGTTTTATCTGAAGGAATACCAATCGCCGCACTTTGTAAGACGCCTGGAATTTTAGCTAATACATCTTCTAACTCATTGGGATACACGTTAAAGCCTGACACTACAATCATGTCCTTTTTACGATCCACAATGCGCATATAGCCATCTTCTTGAATCAGCGCAATATCACCGGTTCTTAACCAGCCATCGTCACTTAGCACTTCTTTGGTTGCTTCTTCGCGCTGCCAGTAGCCCTTCATCACTTGCGGGCCTTTAACGCAAAGCTCACCCGCTTCACCCAGAGGCAATTCAACCCCTTCTTCGTCAATAATTTTACATAGGGTAGAAGGTGCAGGAATACCAATAGTACCTAACTTAATGGCTTGAATAGGGTTTACCGAAACAATAGGACTCGTTTCAGTCATGCCGTATCCTTCACAAATTTTTGAACCGGTTAACTCCGTCCAGCGCTCAGCCGTAGCAATTTGCAGCGCCATACCACCCGATAAGGTGAGCTTTAAACGAGAAAAATCTAACTGACGGAATTTCTCGTTATTGCACAACGCCACAAATAATGTATTTAAGCCCACAAAACCTGAAAAACTGAATTTTTTCAGATCTTTAATCATGCTCGGTAAATCTCGCGGGTTAGTGATCAGTAAGTTGTTATTACCGGTAATCATCATCGCCATACAGTGCAGTGTGAAGGCGTAAATGTGGTACAGCGGTAAAGGAGCCACCACCGTTTCTTTACCCTCTTCTAAGTTACTGGCCATTAACACCCGAGCTTGCTGCATATTGGCAATCAGGTTTTTGTGGGTCAGCATGGCGCCTTTTGCTACGCCAGTGGTACCGCCAGTGTATTGCAGTACCGCAACATCATTTAAGTCTGGATCAACATTACGCGCCGCTTTAGCTGAGCCTTTTTTCAGCGTATCATTGAAACTAATGGCGTTGGCAATATGGTAAGCCGGCACCATTTTCTTCACGAATTTCACTACATTATTGACTAAGAAGCGTTTTAGCGGTGACAACATATCACCTACTTCAGTAATCACTACTTGCTTAATTTGCGTCTTCGGTAAGACTTCCTCAACCAAGTGCGCCATGTTGGCTAAACACACAATTGCGGTGGCACCGGAGTCAGTAAACTGATGCTCCATTTCACGGGCGGTATACAGCGGGTTAGTGTTCACCACAATCAGTCCGGCACGCATCGCACCAAACACTGCAATCGGGTATTGCAGTAAGTTAGGCAGTAAAATAGCAATGCGATCGCCTGGCTTTAAATCGGTATGGTTTTGAATCCACGACGCAAAGTGCCCAGATAACTCATATAACTCACCATAGGTTAATTGCTTACCTAAGTTAGTAAAGGCGGGATTGTTGGCAAATCGACGGCACGATTCAAGCATCACCGCTTGGATATTGGGATACTCTTCTGCATTAATTTCTGTAGGAATACCTTCAGGGTATTTATCTTTCCAAAAACTCTCAATCATCTACCTGCTCCTACGATGTATTGACTAATCATATGCTTATTACTGCTAGCCGGGCAGTTTTTATGGCTAAAGACTAAAACGACTAGCAATTTTCTGTGCTGATCAGTAGCAATGATCGCTGTTACAGAAAGACTAGAACGCTTGTTTAAAAAAACGATAACAGCTTTAAAATCACCCCACTAGCATTGGCAACCTTACTTTAGTCATAACTATCGCGAGTTTTTGTGTTTCTTAAAGGTTAAACTTAGGACGCTAAATTTATTATTCTTTCGTTCAACAATTTAGCCTTTTTTGGCCTTGTAACTTTCAGCTATTAGTCACAAAATAATATAGTAATACCACTAACGATATATAGTGTATTTCTCAGACTGAAGTACACTCCTCTATTTTTAAGGAGTTACCCATGACGATTGCCACCAATACCCCCTACGAAGAACTGACCGTAGGCCAACAGGCTACCTTTACTAAAGCCGTAACGGAAAAAGATATTCTGATGTTTGCAGCTGTGTCAGGAGATGCCAATCCAGTACACCTAGATGCAGAGTTTGCCGCCACCACTATGTTCAAAGAACGTATTGCTCACGGCATGTTCAGCGGTGCTTTAATCAGTGCGGCTATTGCTTGCGAACTACCAGGGCCTGGCTCGATTTATTTGGGTCAAGAATTAACCTTCACTCGCCCAGTCAAACTAGGCGATACCCTGACGGTAGAATTAGAAGTTCTAGAGAAGCTACCTAAAGGCCGTGTTCGCATCGCAACCCGTGTCGTTAACCAAGAAGGCAAAGCCGTGGTTGAAGGCGAAGCTAAAGTATTAGCGCCCAACGAAAAATTGTCCCTTGAGTTAGCCACTGTACCTAACTTTATTGCTGAATAATCATTCAGCGATCCCTGGCTTATTAGCTAGCGCTTAGCTAATAAGCCAGCATTAACTTCACAGCAAGCACCTTGTGGCAAATCGCCTAAGTGCCAAGGACCAATACGTACCCGCACCAAACGTAAGGTCGGCAAACCAACCGCCGCCGTCATACGTCGCACCTGTCGGTTGCGTCCCTCACTGATTGTTAGCTCAATCCAGCTGGTAGGAATACTGGCTCGATAACGCACCGGTGGTACCCGTGGCCATAGCCCTTGGGGCTCTTCTATTAAGCGTGCTGTAGCCGGTTTGGTGACGCCATCTTTAAGCTGCACTCCCTGCCGCAACTGCTCCAACTGAGCTTCGCTGGCTTGCCCCTCGACTTGCGCCCAATAGGTTTTGCTGACCTGATATTTTGGCTCACTGATTCTGGCCTGTAAGCGCCCATCATTGGTTAACAGCACCAAGCCTTCACTGTCTCGATCAAGGCGACCAGCTGGATACACATCTTGGCGCTGCACATAGTTTGCGAGAGTGGCTCGCCCTTGTCCGTCGGTAAATTGAGTTAAAACATCAAAGGGCTTATTCAGCATAAGTAACACTGGTGCGCTAGTTTTGGCAGAACCCGAATGTGGTCGTCGAGTACGTGGTTTAGACACAGCTTTAGTTGCCACTGAAAACTTTTTGCCGCGTCTAGCTCCCTTCACTTCACTCATGCTTGGAGCAGGCTAATCAATTGTTCAATCCAAGGCACAGCATCTAGCTCTGGGGTTACTGTCGCGCTGCCATCCAGTCTCAGCATCGGCTGTAATTCAGTAATACCTAACTCAGCAAACATTTCCCGCACCTGCTCACCGCCCGCGCAAAACGTTTCACCATAACTGGCATCACCCAAAGCAATAATAGCGCCTTGCTTAATCGCCCACTGGGGTGGCATATCTTGCAACTCATGCACCAAGACGTTTAAAGCCCCAGGCAACTCGCCCATACCGGTGGTGGACGTCACCACTAATAGTACCTCAGCCTCACTGGCAGCTAACTGCTGATAGGTCACACGGTTGTTATACTCAACATCAATTCCTTGGGCTTGTAACATTTCCTCGGCTGCATAGGCCACTTCTTCTGAGGTACCAAATACCGTTCCAGAAACAATCACTACTTTCTTCATTACTGTACTCCAGCCCTTAAACTGATTGCTTATGCTCAGTAGCTGCTAGTGGCTGATAGCTAAAGCAAAGCTCTTGCTGCTGGCAGCCAACCACTACCGAACCACCCTGCTGTAACTCGCCAAATAAGATCGCCTCAGCCAATACTCGCTTAATTTTATCTTGGATCACGCGAGCTAAAGGTCTTGCCCCCATGGCCGGGTCATAGCCCACTTTAGCCAGCCAAGTTTTAGCTGCAGCAGTAAGCTCAAGATAAACTTTTTTCTCTTCTAGCTGCATTTGTAGCTCAGCTATTTGTTTATCAACAATGCTGGTTAAGGTTTGCTCTGACAGGCGGCCAAACTGAATAATATTATCTAAGCGGTTCCGAAACTCTGGGCTAAATAATTTATTAATTTCACCCAACGCATCACTGGCATGATCTTGCTGGGTAAAACCAATCGATGCCCGAGCTGCCACAGTCGCACCAGCATTGGTGGTCAAGATAATCACCACATTGCGAAAATCTGCTTTACGCCCGTTGTTATCGGTTAAGGTGCCGTTATCCATTACCTGTAATAACAGGTTGAAGACTTCAGGGTGGGCCTTTTCAATTTCATCAAATAACAACACAGAGTGTGGCTGCTGAGTAATGGCCTCAGTTAACAATCCGCCCTGATCAAAACCAACGTAGCCAGGCGGTGCACCAATTAAACGCGATACCGTATGCTTTTCCATATACTCCGACATATCAAAGCGAATCAGCTCTACGCCTAACGCACGGGCGAGTTGCTTGGCCACTTCGGTTTTACCCACACCGGTAGGTCCGGCAAATAAGAACGAGCCAATCGGCTTATTAGGCTGACGTAAGCCTGCTCGAGACAGCTTAATTGCACTACTTAAGGCTTCAATCGCCGGCTCTTGACCAAACACAGTTAGCTTTAAATCACGCTCTAAATTTTTAAGCACTTCTTTATCGCTGGCGCTGACTTGACGCTCAGGAATACGCGCAATTTTCGCAATCACGGCTTCAATTTCCGACACCCCAATTTCAGTTTTACGCTGTGCACTGGGTTGTAACTGCTCGTAAGCGCCCGCTTCATCAACCACATCGATCGCGGTATCTGGTAAGTGTCGATCAGTAATATAACGCGCGGCTAGTTCCGCAGCAGTACGTAATGCCTCATCGCTATAGCTGATCTGATGATGCTGCTCAAACTGACTTTTTAAACCTTGTAAAATTAAGTAGGTGTCTTGCACTGAAGGTGCTTGAATATCGACCTTTTGAAAGCGGCGCGCCAATGCCCGATCTTTTTCAAAAATACCGCGATATTCTTGAAACGTAGTCGAGCCCATACAACGTAACTGTCCAGAGCTGAGCAAAGGCTTAATTAAATTGGAAGCATCCATCGCTCCTGAAGATACCGCACCGGCACCAATAATAGTGTGAATCTCATCAATAAACAGTACGCTATCAGGCTGCTTGGCCAGCTCAGCAAGCAAGCTTTTAAGACGCTTTTCAAAATCACCACGGTATTTGGTACCGGCTAACAAAGCGCCTAAATCTAGGGAGTAAACTACCGTATCAGCTAAAATGGCAGGCACCTTTCCCGCGACAATATTTTTTGCTAAACCTTCGGCAATCGCAGTTTTACCCACTCCGGCCTCACCCACTAATAACGGATTATTTTTCCGCCGCCGAGCTAAAATTTGCGCTACTCGCTCTAACTCTTGTTCCCGCCCAATTAACGGATCAATCTTATTTTGCTCAGCTAGCAGATTAAGGTTTTGTGTGTACTTATCTAACGCACTTTTCTGACTGCTTTGCTCAGTCTCTGATTCTTCTAGTGCCTCTTCAGTTAATGCTGGCTCAGCTAAGTCCTCACCATGGGACAGATAAGTCACTGCCTCTAAACGCGTCAGTCCAGCTTTTTCCAACATATACACGGCGTGACTATCGAGCTCAGAATAAATCGCAATCAGCGCATTACCACAGGTTACCTCCGTACGACCAGAACTATGTACGTGGGATACGGCTCTTTGTAAGACACGCTGAAAGCCAAGGGTTGGCTCAGGAGCATTCATTAACAACGCATTAGATTGATGGGTGGTTAAAATAAATGCCAAAACTTCTTGCTTAAGCGGCTCTAGATGTACGCCACAGCCGGCGATGATTTTTTGCACCTCAACACTTTCTAGCAGCGCCAAGAGTAAATGCTCAACACTGACATACTCATGCTGATAGTCTGCCGCCTCTTTAAACGCAAGGTTAAGGGCTTTTTCTAATTCTTGAGTCAACATGCCATAACCACCTAAATAATTTGCCTAACATTCATACTGTATTACGCTACAGGCTCAAACTCGCACAGCAGCGGATGCCCATTATCCCTTGCACAATCAGTGACTTGCTGTGCTTTAGTCTCAGCAATATCACGTGTAAAAACGCCGCACACTCCTTTGCCTTCAAAGTGCACCTTTTGCATCACGGCAAAGGCTTGCTCTTGGCTCATGGCAAAAAACACCTCTAACACCTCTACCACAAAATCCATCGGCGTGTAGTCATCATTTAATAAAACCACTTGATACATCGGAGGTTCTTTCAGCTGCGGCTTAGCGGGTGCTTCCGCTAAACCTATACCAGAGTCTGAATCCTCGGATTGCCACTGACTGTTATGTAGATAAGGTGTCATTTAATTCACTTTTAGCCAAAATAAAAAAACAAAAATTTGATATGCTTCGCAAGCTACCACTCTGCAGATTGACAGCTGTTAAGTGCTGTTTTAAAAATATCGAGTGCATAAAAAACTTACGGGGACTAAGCAAAATTAGGCCCATTATGAAGCATGCAAGTAATTTATGTTACCCCTAGCAAGCGAGTAAGAAATCAGAGGAAGTAGTAATGATTCACGGTACAGTTAAATGGTTTAACAACACCAAAGGCTATGATTTTATTGTAGTGGATGGTGGCCAGCAAGATATCTTCGCGCACCACTCAGCGATTAATATGGAAGGCTATCGCTCGCTAAAAGCTGGACAAAAATTGACATCCTCCCCGACCTAAAGGGCGGGGATTCCTACAGCTAGACGGCCATGCCCGACCGCGAGAATGTTCTTGGCCGCGTTTACATCGCGGTCGCTGTGCGTGACACCACACGCACTGCACATCCATTCTCTTATTCCAAGCCCTGCGATACCTCTCGGCCTGCTATCGGGCAGTGCGCCACAACAGCTACAGGTTTGGGTGGTGTATGCCTCGTTCACTTCCTTAAAAACAATGCCAGCGTGATCGCTTTTATACTTCAGCATTGTTTTTAATTGACCCCAGCCAGCGTCCAACACTGACTTGGCCATCTTGGTTTTAACGAGTTTTAAACTACTGACATTGCCGACATAGATTTCACCGCAGCGGTTGACCAACGTGCGACTGAACTTGTGCAGCGTATCTTTTCTACGGTTAGCAATCTTGGCGTGAATGGTTTTGACTTGAGTTTTATTTCTAGCCCGTTGTGCTATGGCTAATTTTTCCTCAAGACCGCGATAGAAGCGACCCGCCTCCAGCTTTGTGCCGTCCGAGCAGGTGGCTGTGTCGGTTAAGCCAAGATCAATACCGATACAGTCTTGTCCCTTGGGCATCACTACATCAACTTCAACCACCACATTGAAGTACCAGCGGCCACGGGCATCCTCGTTGAACGAGGCAGACTTGAACGTATACTGTGACAGACCGTAGCTGTCCCATACGTTGAAGTAGTGGCCGTTGTGATAAACCTGACCATTCTTCCATTTGGCCATGCCTGTATTGATCGGTATCCAGCCCAGTGAGCGGCGTACACCGCCAGACTTGCGCCAACTAAGGCGTGATTTCTTGAACTGTCTGCGGCGCGTAGCGTACTCAGCACCTACCTTCTGCACCGTGTGACTATGCAATCCCAGCTCTTTGTGCACACCCTGCGTGTACTTCTGGATAGTGTAGGCAGACAAAAACACGCCACGCTCTTTGATTGAGCGGTGACTAAGTTCGTTCACATAGTTCCAGACAAAGTTCACCGACCGCGCCATGTTATTTAGCAGTGGTCGGTGCTTATCTTTAACTCGAACTTTTAAAGTCTTGGTCTGCTTCATGCTTTCGATTATATTTGGTCTATGAGAAAAAACAATACATATAGAACAGGTCGACACTGCGTTTTTGATCTTCATGCTCACTTGGTCTTTATTACGAAGTACCGTGGCGCTGTGTTTGCCGATAATCATCTTAGGTCGCTGGAAAGTATCTTTCGCAGCGTGTGTACGGACTTTGAAACGGAGTTAGTGGAATTCAATGGCGAAGCCGACCACGTTCACCTGCTGGTGAACTTTCCACCGAAAGTATCGGTATCGAAACTGGTGAATAGTTTGAAAGGGGTGTCGAGCCGGAGGCTCAAACTGTTACACCCTGAGCTGGTTAAACTTGCATACATGAAAAACGCGCTCTGGAGTCCCAGCTACTACGCGGGAAGTGTGGGTGGCGCTCCTATTTCAGTGATTAGACAATACATTGAGCAACAAGCCCGACCGCATTAAGGGAGGCTAACGCCTCCCAGTGCTATCCTTCCCCGCACTAGAAGTACGGGGCTTGTCACGCATTTTGGTCACCTTTGAGCAAACACTTGGCCCCAAAGGCATGCATGCCATCAATATTCGTTTAGTTAGCGAAAATTAAATACCGCTTCAGCTAATCAGGCTGCCATTGCAGCAGCCTGAGTTGTTTCACTTACCTATTAGTGATGGTGATGATGTTCTGCTTCTACCGCATCATTCGGACGTACCGTCACCGTTAACTCCACCTCACCCGACTGCTCAAACGTCAGCTGTAACGGAAACTGTTCGCCCGCTACCAGCGGACGCTTTAAGCCCATTAACATAATGTGGTAGCCCGACGGCTCCAATACCACTGTCTGCCCAGCAGCGACTTCTAAGTCATCTACCTTGACCATTCGCATCAAGTCATTTTCATGGATGTGGGCATGAATTTCTGCACTTTCGGCAATAACTGGCGCCGCAGCAGCAATTAATTTGTCATCATTTTTTCCAGTATTGTTCACTGAAAAAAAGGCAATACCATTTTGTGCCGTCGGTGGTAGCTCTTTACTCCAAGCCTCACCAAAACTTAGGTCTTTTAGCTGTGCTGCTGCTTGCTGCGCATGTCCATGATGAGCCTCATTATGGGCTACAGCTAGCGGGTTAATGGATAGCAAGGCACCTAATAGGCCAGTTAAAATAAAGGCTTTATGCATCATCAAATTCCTAATTGGTTAGTTATTATTCAGCCTGCACTCTATCAATAACCACCTTGACTCAACATGCGGCAAAGTGCTGCATTAGTAGCCCCAAACAAAAAGCCGCCACCCATAAGAGTGACGGCTTTGATTACAGCAACTAAGGATTAACTTAGAAACGGTAGGTTGCCGAAGCAGTTAAACCGTGGGCGCTGTTTTTGTATTTGGCTGCATAATCAGAACGCTCGCCATGCAGCTGCTTAACTTTACCTTCACGCTCTTTAATGTAAGCGTAAGCCGCATCCACTGTTAGGTTATCGGTGGCTTTCCAGCCCACACCCATACCAAAGATCATACGATCACTTACTGGAATACGTACGTTACGGTAGTCACTATCTGTAGGTGATTCATCCCAAGCTAAGCCAGCACGCAGTGCCACAGTAGGGTTTAACTGATACTCAGCACCCGCAGAGAACGACCAAGTATCAGCCCACTTCAAAACCTCTTTAGACTGACTAGTACTAATTTCATTATACTTTGAAACTGGCTCAATGCTCTCTAAACGACTCCAACGAGTCCAAGTAGCTCCAGCATGCACTGTCCACTGATCATTCAATTTATGGGTAACTGAAGTATCAATCGACTCAGGCGTAGTAAAGTCTAACGAACCTTTAAACTTGCCATTTTTTAAGGTCAAACCTTCTGCTTGAGCACCCATAATAAAATATGGATGCAAGCCGGATACTGTAATATCACCTTCTAACTTATATTTAACTTTCGAGTGATAGGTTAGCCCCCAAGTTGTACGATCAGATAAATCGATCATCACCCCTAGGTTATAACCATAGCCCATATCATCGCCTTTAACTTTGGACTTTCCTTGAAGCCCTGGAGCAATCATGCTTTGATCTGTATTACTAGTTAACTCACCGTTAATTCGGTTAATAGTTGGGCCAAAACCTACTGCAATACGATCATTAAATTTATAGCTAACCGTCGGTTGAACAGTGATAACTTTAACTTCGCTGTATAGACCATGGAATCGACCAGCGAAGTCTTTCTCATAATCACTGATTACACCAAAGGGTACATACACACCTAAACCAAAGGCCCAGTTCTCGTCAATTTCCGTGGCAAAATAGCCAAAAGGAACTGCGGCAAAAGGTACCATGTCACCTTTGTTACGGCTTTTTCCGTCGTTAAAGCCACCAGTTTGTTTAATATCAACATTGGCATGTACTGCAGCCATACCACCCGATACTTGGGTACCTTTTAATTTGGATAGACCTGCAGGGTTACCATAGATAGTGCTGGCATCTAAGGCTGAAGAGGCACGACCTGCGTATGCAGTACCTGCGCCACTTGCGCTTTGTTCGTTAATCGCTAAACCGTTAGCTAAGGTATAGGTTGAAGCCGCTGCTAAGCTAATGGCTAGGGTTGTCCGTAAAAATGGAATGCGCATTATTTTTGTACTCCTAAGATGTGTGAACGCACATGCAAGCTAACAAGCTTTAGAAAAGAGACCAACAACCAAATTACCGTCGGAATACGCCTTTAGTAGATAAATTCTGTAATAAAAAAAACTGCCGCGGTTTTTGCGGCAGTTTTTAATTTTTGTCCGACAATTACTTGTCAGGCGATATAACTAACTGTAGCTAATTTCGCTGAATACTCTTTAATTAGCACATATTATGACTGATAAGTCAGACTATTTTAAGGGTTTTGATGCAAATGAACCACTGCATGATCAATCACCGCACCACCACTCCAAGGTTTATCGTCATTAATAATCGCCACTAACGCCCACTGATTATTCTGCTTATCGCGCACATAACCGGCTAAAGCCCGCACATTACGCAAGGTTCCGGTTTTTAAATGGGCTTTACCGCGTACCGCAGTGTTCTTCATTCGATTACGCAAAGTGCCGTCCATTCCGGCAATAGGCAAAGAGGAAATAAACTCAGCTGAAAACGGGCTTTCCCAAGCGGCCTTTAGCATATAAGCCAATTCACGGGCGCTTACACGCTCATTACGTGATAGCCCTGAACCATTTTCAATGGTTAGGTGTTGGGCCGGAATTTTTTTATGGCGCATCAATTGATTAATCATGCGCTTAGCTGCTGCCGCATCATCGCGATCAGAAGCGGTGCGGTGCTGGGCGCCAATACTTAAAAACACTTGTTTGGCCATGGTGTTATTACTGTATTTGTTGACGTCACGAATCACTTCCGTCAAATCAGCTGAGTAGGCACGAGCTACCACATGGCTATTCGCCACTACCGGTGCTACCCGATCCCGCCCCTGAATCGACCCACCCAACTCACGCCACATAGAACGAATCACGCCCGCCACATATTGCGGATGATCAAGCAGCGCCACATAACTTTGGCTCCGGCAACCAGAGACTATCTCCCCACTCATCACTAGCTCAGTTTTACCTTCACCTTCCACAGTTTTATAGAACACTCGCGCAGGGTCTTGGCACTTACCTGGGGGTAATAGCTTGATTTGATTAACCACGGTTAGGTTATCAATGGGTGGCTCAACACTGACTTTAACTTGCTGTTGCTGACCTAATGCAATAATGCGCATTGCCTTAAAGTTAACCAACAGCGAGTCTGGCTCAACTAAAAAAGGTTTATTTTGATCAGAGCCATCATCATCAAAGGGTTCTAATCGCGGTAAAGAAAAATAATGATTATCCAACACCAAATCACCGGTCACAGTGGTGACCCCATTGGCTTTTAAATCCCTAAGCAGTAACCAAAGTTTTTCCATAGTGAGTTTAGGATCACCACCGCCTTTGACATAGAGGTTACCTTGCAGCACTCCATCCTTAAGTATGCCATCGCTCGCCAACTCAGTTTTCCATTGATAGGCAGGACCCAATAACTCTAAAGCAGAATAAGTAGTCACTAACTTCATGGCTGATGCAGGATTAATTGCCGTATCGGCATTATAGAAAATAGCACGCCCTGGACCAGTTAAAGGAATTGCTGCCAATGATAAGGACTGACCGGATAAATTATTTTTTGTCAGCACCTGCTCAATCGATGCTGGTAATCCGCTGGCCTGAGCCAATAGAGGTAAACTTAAGGTCATAGCACAAGCGCTAAGTACAGAACGCATTAAAAACTTTGCAAACATTTAACCAATCCACTTGATAATAAATAAAAAAGCCTGTCCTAAAGTGTAATAGCCGCTGCCCTAAAGCGATAGCCAACGGCTGACATCGAGGCAAAAAAAAGGCTAACTCCCAGAAGTTAGCCTCTCTTAGTCCGCCTATTTTGCTTAAGGTTTGTGCTCTCGCTCTAAAAACTCTTGCGACTGCATTTCTAGCAAGCGACTTTCTGTGCGCTCAAACTCAAATGCTAGACGTTTGCCCTTATACAGCTCTGTTAGGGCTACCTCAGCTGAAATAATTAACTTAACGTTACGATCGTAAAACTCATCCACTAAGTTAATAAAACGGCGCGCCACATCTTCGTGATAGGTATCCATCTGCTCGACATTAGATAAAATTACCGTACTAAAAATTTTACCCAGCTCAATGTAGTCATTTTGACTACGGGGCCCATCACAGACTGCACGGAAATCAAACCAAGCCACATCACCCGCTACTTTGCGAGCAATAATTTCACGCTTTTCAATCGTCAAAGAAACATTTTCTTCAACCTTTACCGTGCCGTGCAGCAAACTTTTAAAACTTGCTTCCAAGGCCTGATCCACTGCTGGCGAAAGTGGCCAATGGAATAACTCTGCTTGCTCTAACGCACGTAAGCGATAGTCAATGCCGCTATCCACGTTAACCACTTCAGTATGCTCTTTGATCAGCGCAATAGCGGGTAAAAAACGGGCCCGCTGTAATCCATCTTTGTATAAACCATCAGGCACAATGTTTGAAGTCGCCACCAAGGTCACACCATGGCCAAATAACTCTTCAAATAAGCCGCCTAAAATCATCGCATCGGTAATATCAGAGACGAAAAACTCATCAAAACAAATGACTCGTGCTTCATCTGCAAAACGTTTCGCTACGATAGTCAGAGGGTTTTTTTCACCTTCAAGCTGGGTTAACTCTTCATGCACGCGCTTCATAAAACGGTGAAAGTGAGTACGCATTTTTTGCTCAAAGGGCAAGGCATCAAAAAAAGTATCCACTAAGTAGGTTTTACCGCGACCGACTCCGCCCCAGAAATAAATACCTTTAATCGGTGCTGGTTTTTTAGCGAACAATCGACCAAACAGACCGCCCGAATTGCTTGGTTGCTTAACTAGATCATCATATAAACGCTGCAAATGACGCACGGCGTTGGCTTGAGCCTCATCACGAAAAAAATCAGGGCGTTGCAAATCTTGTTCATAGCGTTCCAAAGGTGTCATGAGCGATACAGTTCCAACCAGTAACAATAGACTGAGTGTCTATTGGCAATAACAGCAAAATTAACCTGCACGTTTAAGTAAGTAAAAACCTACCAAGGCGCAGACCGAAGCGGGCAATAATACAGCGAGTAATGGAGAAAACCCAAAAACTAAGCTGGAAGGCCCCAATAAGTCCTGCACAATCTTAAACACAAAACCAACTAATACCCCAGTAAATACCCGTTGTCCTAAGGTAACTGAACGCAGCGGCCCAAAAATAAAGGAAATGGCGAGCAAAACTAAAGCCGCAGTCACCAAGGGTTGCAGCACTTTACTCCAAAACGCCAACCAGTAACGGCTACTGTTTAAGCCCTGCTCGGCCAAGTAATGGGCATACCCCCACAATCCAGACACCGGTAACGCATCCGGGCTCATCACTACAATACTGAGCAGCTCAGGCTCTAAATCCACCGCCCAAATCTGCTGTGCTGCATGTTTAACTTGAGTGTTACGCGGCGCAAACTCCGTGGTTGCCACCTCAAACAGTTGCCAGTAATCACCTTGATAGGTGGCGCGCTTGGCAAAACTTGCGCTTAACAAATGTTGCTGCTCATCAAACTGATAACGCGTTACCCCGATTAACTCGCCGCCTGGCTGCACTGAGTTGATATGGATGTATTCTTTACCCTGACGATGCCAAATACCGTGCTTGCCACCAGTTTGCGCCGTGCTACCACCTAGAGCCAAGGAACGATCGGCTTGCGCCTTAGCTTCAGTCCAAGGCGCAAGATATTCACCGATTAAAATACCGGCCAGCATCACTACCAGCATGGGTTTCATCACCGCCCAGATAATCCGGCGCAGTGAAACTCCTGCCGCGCGCATCACGGTTAGCTCGCTGTTACTGGCTAAGGTGCCTAAACCTACTAAACAGCCAATAAGTGCAGCCATCGGCAGCATGTCATATAACCGCCGTGGCGTAGTATAAAACACATAAGAAGCCACTTGCCCCAAACCATAACCGTCACGGATATCGCTCAGTTCATCAATAAAAGCAAATAGTAACGCCAGCCCTACTAAGACTAATAACACCGCAATAATGGCATTAAATACACTCAGGCCAATATAACGATCTAACTTACGCATGCTGAGCTCCTGCACGTCGAGCTAACCACAATAATTGCAGGCGCTCCCAATAGTTTAATAACAAGCCAATCAGGGCAAACACAATGTGCACCGGCCATAAACCTAAAGCGGCAGGAAAAGTGCCTTTATCCAATGCGCTGCGGGTAAAAATCAGTAAGCCCAGGTACAGCATATAAAGCAGTATAGCGGGCAACAGCTTTAAAAATCGGCCTTGACGTGGATTCACTTTAGCCAACGGCACCGCAATTAACGTCACCACAAACACTAAAATCGGCAGTGCGGTTCGCCACTGTAGCTCGTTCTTTAAACGCGGCTGCTCGGCGCCTAACAGTTGCTGAGTGGGCATTGCTTCACGCTCGGTAATCACTTCTCCGGTACTGGGTTTAGGCAATAACACACCATAGGTGTCGTACTGAATGACTCGGTAATCCGCTTGCCCAGGTTCACCGTCATAGCGATAGCCGTCTTGCAAAATCAAATAACGCTCACCATTATCTTGAACCTCTTGCCAGCCGGTTTTGGCAACCAACACCGTCACATCCGTTTGCTTGCCACTACTGGATAAACGTTTTTCAGAAATAAATACATTTTTTAGCTGTTTTTTACCTTCAACCAACTCTTCAGTGTAGGTCACCCGAGTACCGTCACGCATGCCCTGAAAGCGCCCTGCCTCTAAGGTATCAAACTCAGTAAGGCTGTCTTGCGCATGGAGAATTTGGTTCACTTGAGTGATGCCTTGGGGAGTTAAAAAGAAACTAAGCCATGCCACCAATAACGCCACAATCACTGCTGGAAATAAAGTGTAGCCAAGTAAACGTCGAGGACTCATACCTGTAGCCGTTAACACCGTCATTTCACTTTCTAAGTACAAACGACCGTAGGCAAGAAGAATCCCTAAAAATAATCCAAGTGGTAGAATTAGTTGTAGAAAGCCTGGGATACGGTAGGCCATGATCAGCAATAAAACACTGGGATCTAATGCACCTTGGGCAGCCTGTGCAAGATAACGAATAAATCGCCCACTCATGGTGATCACCAGTAACACAGCGCTCACGGCAGTTAAGGTCACTAAGACCTCCCGTGATAAGTAACGAAAAACGATCAAAAGTATGCTCCAGTTGTCAAGGCTGCCTTTGCAGCGCAAACTAGTAACCCAGCTAAATTTGGTTCAGGTTAAACCAATCAACAATTAAAAATTGCCAGTATTATAACCATCTACTGGCCTTTGTCTTGGGAATGATTATTTATGCAATTCACCGCAATCACCTCACCTGCTCAGCAAGTTAGTACCGAGCTACTAATTTTACCCATTTTTAGCGAGCAACCCTTAAGTAATTCTGCTGCCGCGTTAAATCAAGCGCTGAACAATCAACTACAAACCTTAATTGACCAAGGTGATTTCACTGCTAGCGCCGCCAGCACCTTACTGCTACCCGCTGTGCAAGGCATTGCCGCCAAGCGTTTACTACTCGTTGGATGTGGTAAAGCACCCCTGTCAGATGCCGCCACGCGCAAATTAGTTTCCGCAGCGATTAAATCTGCCAAAACTCTAAACATTACCAAAGCCAGTTTGCTAGTGGATGGGCTGGAAGTAAAACAACGGGACTGCTATCAGATCACACGTTTGATTGCTGAAGAAGCCAACAATACGTTGTATGTGTTTGATCAGTTTAAGTCAGAGAAAAAACCAGCGACTCAGCTCAATGAGCTAGAGTTTGTGGTAGCAGAAGCTGACCTTGCGGCTGCAGAGCAAGCAGCCAGCCACGCCCAAGCCATTGCTTTAGGTATGAACTTCACCAAAGATTTAGGTAACTTACCCGGCAATATTTGCCATCCTAGTTACCTTGCTGAACAAGCCCAACAACTGGCCAAAGACTATGCCAATCTAAGTGTTGAAGTGCTTGATGAACAAGCGATGGAAAGCTTAGGCATGGGCGCTTTATTAGCCGTTGCAAAAGGCAGCGAGCAACCTCCGCGATTAGTTATTATGCAATATACGGGGGCCAAGGATGACAGCCAACCACTAGCGCTAGTAGGCAAAGGCATTACCTTTGATACCGGCGGTATCAGCCTAAAACCTGGGGCAGGCATGGACGAAATGAAATACGACATGTGTGGCGCCGCCAGTGTACTAGGCACTATGAAAGCCGTGCTAGAGTTACAGTTACCTATCAACTTAGTTGGGGTTATGACTTGCGCGGAAAATATGCCAAGTGGTCGCGCAACTCGTCCAGGTGACATCGTTACCACTATGAGCGGTCAGACCGTTGAGATTCTTAACACCGATGCCGAAGGCCGATTAGTCCTTTGCGATGCCTTAACCTATGTTGAGCGCTTTAAGCCCAAAGCAGTGATTGATATTGCCACACTTACTGGCGCTTGCTTGGTGGCCTTAGGCGATAAAACCAGTGGCCTACTAGGTAATGATGAAGAGCTGATTCAGCAAGTATTAGCGGCAGGTAAAACAGCAGGTGATGTGGCGTGGCAGCTACCACTTTTTGATGACTACCAAGAGCAACTAGACAGTCCTTTTGCCGATATTGCCAATATCGGTGGTCGTTTTGCTGGCACCATTACTGCAGCCTGCTTCTTGTCACGCTTTACTAAAAATTATCCTTGGGCACACCTCGATGTGGCCGGTACGGCTTGGATCAGTGGCGGTGCTAACAAAGGCGCATCTGGTCGCCCAGTCCCACTACTGACTCAGTTTGTACTGGATAACCTCTAAATGCGCGTAGAGTTTTACGTACTCCCCAGCCAAGATAACGCAGACCGCCTCCGGGCGGCCTGTCGTTTGGCGGTTAAAGCCTGGCGTGCTAATTGGCCCACCATTATCCGCTGTGCTGATGAGGCAGAAGCAGAAACTGTTAACCAGTTACTCTGGACCTTTCGTAGTGACTGCTTTATCCCCCATGATCCAATCACGGAAAATCCTCAATCACCGGTGCTGATTGCCAGTGATCACTCTTTACCTAATAACCAAGGCTTGCTAATTAGTCTGCACCCTATTCCTTATGCAGAGCCTAACCATTTTAGCCGCATTATCGAAATTGTTAATCAAGCGCCCAACACCTTACAGCAGTGCCGACAAAATTTTGTGCATTATCGCAAACTGCAACTCAATCCGCAGCGAGTCGAACTCTAAGCCCAAGTTCTAAATACAAATAAACTTTTTAGGGTTTATGGGTTCATCTATGCCTTACTTACTGCATTAGATCCTACCATGAACTCAGATCAGCCCACTGCTTCGATACCACCTACCGAGCCACACATTCATTATCACTGCCAGCGCTGTCAGTGGTCACAGAGCTTGCCTCTGTCGCCTAATGCTAAAGACTCCAATCCCTTACCACTGTGCTGCCCTGTGTGTAACAATCCAGAGTTAAGCTTTACTTTTTCCAGTTAAATCATCCTAAGTTAGCCAAGCTTAGGCCAATTAGTTTTGAACTTCTGCCCCAAACTTGGCTAGGATAGCTCGCGAACTTATTGAAAAATAAAGGAACTGGTATGACGAAATCATCGTCTTGGAAACCCGTAGTCTTACTCCCGGTCTTTGCTCCAGCAGTGATAGTGCTGCTGTTAATTGTCATAGGCACCATTAGTAATCCTGAACTCGCCGGCCAAGTTTTTTCTGAAGCTTTGGCCTATGTCACCCAAACCTTTGGTTGGTTTTACATGCTGGGCGTAGCCAGCTTTTTAATCTTTATCGTGATTGTGGCCCTTAGTAGCTGGGGGAACATTAAATTAGGCCCTGATCATGCCGAACCGCAATATCCGTTTCTTTCTTGGTTTGCCATGCTGTTTTCTGCAGGCTACGGCGTAGCACTGCTATTCTTTGGTGTTGCCGAACCGGTTTTACACTACGCCTCACCTCCCGAAGGAGCAGCAGAAACCCTCGATGCTGCTTCTCAAGCCATGCAAATTGCTTTTTTCCACTGGGGTTTTCATCTGTGGGCGATTTATGGGTTGGTCGGTTTAGTCTTAGCCTACTTTTCTTTTCGCCACGGTTTGCCGCTTTCTATGCGCTCGGCCCTGTATCCACTCATTGGTAAAAAGATTTACGGCCCTATCGGCCATACGGTAGATACCGTTGCCATCTTAGGCACACTGTTGGGGCTGGCTACCACCCTAGGCATTTCGGTGACGCAAATTAATGCCGGGGCTAATTACCTTTGGCCTTCAGTTGAGGTCAGTACCACCTTCCAAGTTACTGCTATTGCTCTGATTACTGGCCTAGCGTTGCTATCAGTACTCGCAGGAATGGATAAAGGTGTTAAACGCTTATCCATGCTGAATATGGCGATTGCTATTACCTTAATGGTGTTTGTTTTTGTTGTTGGCCCAAGTATTTTCATCCTAGAAACAGCGATGCAAAATACCGGTAGCTACTTAAACAATATTATTGAGCGCACCCTCAATTTACAGGCCTATTCACGCTCGGACTGGATCGGTAACTGGACTTTATTTGTCTTTGGTTGGAGTATTGCTTGGGCGCCTTTTGTTGGCCTGTTTATTGCAAAAATTAGCCGCGGCCGCACGATTCGCCAATTTGTGGCTGGCGTACTGATCGTCCCGACCACAGTTACGTTTTTATGGTTTTCAATTTTTGGCGACACCGCGCTCTACTTAATTATGGAACAAGGCTACACCGCACTTATCACCGAGGTACAAAATGATAATGCGATTGCCTTATTTAAATTATTTGAGCATCTGCCACTCACCTCAGTTACCTCACTATTGGCCGTGTGTTTAATTGTGACTTTCTTTGTCACCTCTTCTGACTCGGCAGCCTTAGTAATTGACTCTTTAGCTTCAGGTGGCGCCTTACATACCCCTACCTTCCAGAAAGCCTTTTGGGCGGTGATGCAAGGGGTATTAGCCAGCGTGTTACTGCTAGCAGGAGGACTCAAAGCACTGCAAACCATGAGCGTTATCAGTGCTTTACCCTTTACCTTAATTATGATGCTCTCAGCCATTGGGCTGTGGCGAGCACTGACCATTGAGGGGCACCGCACCACCAGCCTTAGCCACCAAAAGCCCAGTGTTCAGCAAGGCTTTACCAGCAGCGTGTCGTGGCAAAACCGCCTGTCGAGTATTGTCAGCTTTCCTAACCTGCAGCAAGTTGACGCTTACATTAAAGGCTCGGTATTAACTGCGATGCAAAAAATTTCCGAAGATTTAAATAAAAAAGGTTGGCCTTCAAGTGTGAGCTATGATGCCGAAGCGCACCGCGCTTTTATTGAGATCAGCAAAGGTGAAAAACTTGATTTCATCTACGATGTACGACTCTGTGAATACCCATTACCAGAGTTTGCCTATGCCAATGCCACCTTGCCTGAGGATACCAGTCAAGAACAGCTGTACTATCAAGCTGAAGTTTTTTTACGTCGCGGCGGACAATCCTATGATGTGTATGGCGTACCAGAAGCGGCGTTAATTACTGATATTTTAGATCAGCTAGAGAAATACCTGCACTTTAGGCATTTATCACCTGAAATTCTGCCGTGGAAAATGGCGGAACATGATGAAATGCTCACTACGCCAGAGTTTACGGACTCAGGCTCTCCCACAACGGAAACTTCCAATAGCTAATCAAAGTAGCTAATGAAACACGAAAAACGGCTGAAGTAATGAACTTTAGCCGTTTTTTTTCATCTATTGATAACTCTTTTTATTTATTTTTATTGTTTATTTAGGGGAATTATTATGACTAACAAGCTTTCTTTAACTGCTGTGCTCGCTGCTTCTTTTCTGGCTTTAGCTGCCTGCTCATCCCCTTCAACCATCACGCTAAAAGATGGTACTGAGATGCAAACCAAAGACACCCCACGCTACGATAAAAAAACAGGCTTTTATGAATTTAAGCAACTAGACGACAAGCCAAACCAAGTCAATAAAGATGATGTGCACAGTATTAAAAAGCTCTAATCAAGCATTTTGAGCGCACAAAAAAACCCGACCTAAGGTCGGGTCAGGTAGCTGACAAACCCCGCCTTTTTGGTGGGGTTTGTTGTTTTATGCACTTCAATGACGCTTTTTCTTTTGGGATAAGCGCTCAAATGGGACAAGCGTTCAAAGAGCGGAAGTTTTTGCTCCAAGATTTTTTAAGGTGAATTGGGCGTATCTGAGCTTAAGTAGGCGTGTAAACAGGCACTCATGAGGGCAAGAGGTTTACAAAAGCTGCACTATCCTGCCAGGAGTGCGATTTTCTTGATGTTTTGTGCCGCGGCAGTCATCAGGCATTGCGCCTGCACTTTGTGACGACCGCGATACCGCGCGTAGCGGTATTGGTGCAGCTCTTTGGCATCGGCAAAGCTGCGCTCTACTGTTTCTTTGCGCCTCTGATAGATGGTCTTACCCCAAGGCGTCAGCCGGTTGGCATCCTGCCGTTCTCTGCTGTCTTCCCACACATGGCGGGTGACGGTTTTTTGTTGTTTGGCGTTCTGAGTACAGCGTGACAGCAGCGGGCATTGTCGGCACATAGCCGGATCAGATACATAGTGGCGATACCCTTCCCGGTTAGTTGTACTGTAAATCAAGGCCTGTCCTTGTGGGCACACATACTGGTCTGTTTCGGCGATATAGATAAACTCACGTTTACGCAAGTACCCTTGGCGATGGATCGGTCGCCGATAGCCAAACACCGCTTTTACCCCTTTATCTTCCAGCCCCTTGCTGATGGCTGTGGTGTGATAGCCTGCATCCAGGCCAACATACTGGACGTTAAAGCCAAAACGCTGTGTCTGCCGTTCCAATCTAGCCAAATAGGGCACTGCGTCGTGGACGTTACCCGCCGTGACATGCACATCGGTAATGATATTGGCTTTGGTATCCACCGTACGATGGTCAAGATAAAAAAAGCCTTGGGGTTTGTTATCCCGAGTCATAAAGCCGCTTTCAGGATCGGTCTTACTTTGTTTGATTTCCCGCACCTGAGGTTCGCTCGATGGCGGCGGCAAGGGCTTTTTTCCGTGGGCTAGACGATCCTCCTCGATCGCCTGATCCAACTTATCCATATAGGCTTGCCGTTCTGAAACGGCGTGTGCTTTGACCCATTTCCCCTTGTTAGCATTGGCTTTCAGGTGGGTTGAATCGGTATACAGTACCGTGCCGGATACCAACTTACGCTGCATCGCCTGCAAGACGATTTCATCAAAAATTTGCTGGTAGATATCCGAGTCATTAAAGCGGCGGCGACGATTCTGACTAAGGGTGCTGGCATCAGGGACTTTGTCGGTCAGGTTTAAACCGAGGAACCAGCGGTAGGCTACATTGACCTGAACCTCACGGATCAACTGACGTTCACTACGAATACCGAATAAATAGCCTATAAGCAGCAGTTTAAACAGTAGGGTTGGATCCAGCGCTGGGCGACCGTTGTTCGCGCAGTACAAGTCTTTGACCAGATCATGAATAAACGAGAAATCGATATGACGATCTACTTTGCGTAGTAAATGGTCAGAAGGAACCAGCTCGTCAATACAGACAAATTCGAGTTCGGACTGGGTCTGGGGGCGATCACGTAACACTGTACAACTCCTGCAGCAGATGTGTGCCCAGTATAAAAAACAAACCCCTCGATGGGAACGAGGGGTTTGTCAGCAGTCTGACCCGACCTAAGGTCGGGTTTTTTAATTGCTTAATCTAGATTAGGCGCAGTTACTCGGCTTTCCAATAGCATTTAACACATACTGCGGTAAAGCAAAGGCGCCTCGGTGAGTTTCAGGATTGTAGTAACGAGTTACGATACCACTGCCCTGGAAACGCTGACGTAAGGTCTCAATTGGGGTATTACGTGCTGCTTTGTTTTTACTGGCCCAAGCAAAGGTCATGGTGCCACCAATATAGGTTGGTACTGCCGCCTGATAAAAATGCCAGTCAGCAAATAAACTGCTGATATTTTTTGCGGTTTTCTTGACTTCGTCTAACTGTAAAAAAGGCGTGCCATTTTGCGCCACAAAGATCCCATCATCACTTAAGCAACGGTGACAAGCCTGATAGAAGCTTTCCGAAAACAACACTTCAGCAGGTCCAATCGGGTCTGGGCAATCGCTAATAATGACATCAAACTTTTCGCTGCAATTAGCTAAAAACGTCATACCATCGGCAATCACTAAATTCACCCGAGGGTCATCAAAAGCGCCCTTAGAGTGATTCGGCAGGTAGGTTTTGCACATTTCCACCACGGTATTGTCAATCTCCACCATGGTGACATGGTCAACGCTATCGTGACGACATACTTCCCGCAGCATGCCGCCATCGCCACCACCAATAATCAGCACTCGGCGCGCTAAGCCATGGGCCATAATTGGCTGATGGGCCATCATTTCATGATAGACAAACTCATCGGCTTCGGTGGTCTGGATAGCACCATCTAATGCCATCACCCGTCCCATTTGTTGGTTTTCAAAAATGACTAAGTGCTGATGCTCAGTTTTAACTTCATGCAGCATAGTGTCCACTTTGAAAAACTGCCCGTATGTTGGGTAAAGCGTTTCGCGGTATTCATTCATGGTACAACCCACTCCTAAGTATTTTTATTGCTTTTCACAGCATGTTTAACGATGAGTAACCCGTTAGAAAATAATTGGGGTAGGTATTTACCATAAAGCGCCAGCAAATGCAGCAAAGCAAGCGAGACAAATTGTCCCCCTCGCTAGCAAGTTATCCGTATTATTCAGTACGCTCAGTCCAATACAGTGGCAGCTCAACGTCTTTAAATAGCTGATCAATTTCTTGCTGATTACTGCACTCCATTACTTTTTGCTGCTGCTCATCGGTCAGATGGGGTGCAAAGCGATGAATAAAATCACGCATATACCCACGCAAAAAAGTACCCCGACGAAAACCGATTTTAGTCACGCTGGATTCAAACAGCTCACTGGCATCCAAAATCACCAAATCATCGTCTTCTAATTCATCCACTGCCATCCGCGCAACAATTCCTACGCCAATACCTAAGCGCACATAGGTTTTAATCACATCAGCATCAGCGGCAGTAAATACCACACGCGGGGTTAAGCCGGCTTTTTCAAAGGCATCGTCTAACTTAGAGCGACCAGTAAAACCAAACACATAGGTCACCAATGGATACTGAGCCAAATGCTCTAAGGTGAGTTTTTTCACCTCAGCCAAAGGATGATCACGGGTTACGATGACGCAGCGGTTCCAACGGTAGCAAGGCATCATGATCAGCTCATTAAACTGCTCAAAGCCTTCAGTGGCAATGGCAAAGTCCACCGTACCATCGGCCGCCATTTCTGCAATTTGCTGCGGTGTTCCTTGCTGCATATTCAGTGATACTTCAGGGTACTGGCTGATAAAACGCTTAATCACTGAAGGCAAAGCATAGCGCGCTTGGGTGTGGGTGGTAGCAATCGATAACACACCACTGCTTTCACTGGAAAAATCATGGGCCACGCGTTTAATATTTTCACATTTGCGTAAGATCTCACCGGCAGTTTGAATAATACTTTCTCCGGCAGCGGTGATGCGCGATAGCTGCTTGCCACTCCGGGCAAAAATCTCAACCCCTAGCTCATCCTCAAGTAAACGGATCTGTTTACTAATTCCTGGTTGCGATGTATTTAGCACCTGGGCCGTAGCCGACACATTCAGCCCATTTCTTGAGACTTCCCAGATATAACGCAATTGCTGTAGTTTCATACAGAGCCACCTTTGATCAAATATGCTTATTAAGTGCCGGCTGTTTATACATTACCGCCAAACTTATAACTCATAGTTATACTACAGCAGTATTATTCCATTTAATCACTTAAAAAGATATTGATATTCAATAAAGCTATATAGAGGCTAAATACTGGCTATTCTCAATAAAATCTTTCCTCACCACTCAATTTAACAGGGGCTTACCGAGAAAAATTCAAAACAAACAGCGATTGTCGAACAATTAAACAGGACTTAGAACGCCTTTATCTAGAATTAACTGCCTTGAACAACTTGCTCAGGCCATTGCATACGCCACGCCTCAAAACCACCATCCATGCTATAGACCTGTTCAAAGCCTTGCTGATATAGATAATGAGCAGCTCCTTGACTGGAGTGACCGTGATAGCAGATGACAATGGTGGGCGCATCTAGATCTGCTTGGGCAATAAACTCAGCCAGTGAGTAATTGTCTAGATGAATCGCTCCCGGCACATGGGCCACAGCAAAACTTTCAGGATCACGAATATCCACTAATACCGCACCTTGCTGCTGCAGTTCGGCAGTGTGTAATACATCAATATGCTTAAAACTCATGTTTTAATTCTCTAAGGGCAAAGCTGCTGGACAGGCATGCCGAATAATTTGGTGACTGTCAATATTCATTAAACTCATAGCGCCCCCCCAAACACAGCCCGTATCTAACGCGTACAAACCGGGCTCATCACAGTGCCCTGCTAAAGCAGCCCAGTGTCCAAAGATAATCTGCTCGCCTTGCATGACGCGAGCAGGCACTTTAAACCAAGGGACACAGTTCTTTGGTGCGTGCTCGAGGGTTTCTTTAGCAGAAAAGTCCAACTCACCAGATAAGCTACAAAAACGCATACGAGTAAAATAGTTAGTAATGACTCGCAAACGCTCCATTCCCCGCAAATGCTCACTCCATACTGCAGGTGTATTGCCATACATCTGGGCAAAAAACTCAGAGCGCACTGTAGGATCGCGCAGCACCTGATGGACTTCCTCGGCATAACTTTGTGCTTGGCTGACACTCCACATTGGTGCAACCCCAGCATGCACTAATGTGAGTTGGCGTTGGGCATCATAATGCATCAGCGGCTGCTGAATTAACCACCCTAACAGCTCCTCGCAATCTGGCGCCTGTAACACTTCTAATAGGGTATCTTTACGTTTCAGCCGACTTGGATCATGCCAGGCAGCCAGCAAATGCAGATCATGATTACCTAAAACGGTGACCACTGAGTCTTGCATTTGATAAAGAAAGCGCAAAGTGGCTAAAGAGTCAGGTCCACGATTAACCAAATCCCCCACCAGCCATAACTGATCATACTGAGGATTAAACTGCACCTGTGCTAGCACCGCTTGCAATTGAGTTAAGCAACCTTGCACATCGCCAACGGCGTAAGTTGCCATCAGTGCAGCACTCCAGGCACCGCCATGCCAAAGGGATCAATCACTGCTTCAAATAGATGCCCATCCTCAGCCACCATACTGAAGCTACCCTGCATACTGCCGACTTCAGTGGGCATAATGGTGCCACTGCTGTACTGATAGGACTCATTAGGCAAAATAATCGGTTGCTCACCTACCACCCCCTCACCACGTACTTCCTGCACCTTGCCATTAGCATCAGTAATGATCCAATGCCGACTCAATAACTGCGCCGGTAACGTACCGTGATTGCGAATAGTTATATCGTAAGCAAACACATAACGTTCTTCTTCAGGCTGCGAATGCTCCTGGAGATAACGAGTTTTCACATTAACTTCAATGTTATACGACATACACTCTCCTCAATATCAGGGCCGCAGCTGCGGCTTTTCTTATAATAGACCAACCTCTTACCACTAGCTGACCAGCTGAGCCTCAGTTAAGGCATCGGCTAAACGTACAAATGCTGCCAAGTCTAGCTGCTCCGGCCGCAAAGTTGGATCTACCGCTGCCGCTACAATCTGCTCTTCAGACAACAACTTTTTCAATGTATTGCGCAAGGTCTTGCGGCGCTGGTTAAAGGCTTCGCGCACCACTATCTCTAAGCTGCGATGATCTTTAGCTTTAATTGGCGGTTCTGCATAAGGTGTTAAGCGCACAATGGCTGAGTCCACCTTGGGTGCTGGACTAAAGGCGCCAGGCCCCACATTAAATAAATGTTCCACCTGACAAAAGTACTGCACCATAATGGTTAAGCGCCCCCAGTGACTACTGCCAGGCTCTGCTGCCATGCGCTCGACCACTTCTTTTTGCAGCATAAAGTGCATGTCTTTAATTAAGTGGCTGCTGGCCAATAAGTGAAAAATCAGCGGCGTCGAAATATTATAGGGTAAGTTCCCCACTACTCGCAGGCTGTGGGCTTGTGGCTCTAATGACTGAAAATCAAAACGCAGCGCATCCCCTTGATGCAAAGTAAACTGCGGATTTAGTCCAAATTTAAGCTTAAGCAACGGCACTAAGTCGTTATCCAGCTCAATGACATCTAGCTTAGCGCCACTGGCGAGCAAGCCATCGGTCAGTGCTCCTTGGCCTGGCCCAATTTCTAGGACATGCTGTCCAGCACTAGGATAGATCGCACGCAAGATTCGGTTGATGACACCTTGGTCATGTAAAAAGTTTTGACCAAAGCGTTTACGCGCTCGGTGCTGATACAGGTCTGGCATTGGCATACTCCACAAATTAACTGCCTAAGTTTACCAGCTCGCCTAGGTGATAGGGCACTCTCATCACCTTGAATTCTATAAAAGCCAGCCAAAGCTTCGCTTAACGCTCAATTTATCCTTTTTTTCAGATAGACTAGCGGCGCAATCTTTTGCCCTATCTTTGCTAAAACTATCGAGTCACACATGTCTAGTACTTCCCGCCCTACCTTAGCTTTTTTCCCCGAATGGAAAGCCTTACTCAAATTGGCTATTCCCATCTTTATTGCACAATTAGCCAGTACTGCTATGGGGTTTGTCGATACGGTAATGGCTGGGCGAGTCAGTCCAATAGATTTAGCAGCTGTAGCGCTCGGCAACTCAATTTGGGTGCCCGTGTACTTATTAATGAATGGAATTTTACTCACCACCACTGCTCAAGTTTCCCGCCATTTTGGCGGTGGTACCGAGCATAAAATCGGCATGCTGGTGCGCCAAGCATTATGGCTGGGCTTATTCCTTGGTTGTTTATGTGGTGTTTTACTGTGGAATGCCACGCCTATTTTGGTTTGGCGCGAGGTAGACCCTGAGCTAATCAGTCTTTCCATGGGCTATCTACGAGCAGTAGCCTGTGGTTTTCCAGCTGTTGCTATTTATTTAGTCCTGCGTTGTTACAGTGAAGGCCTTGGCCGCACCCGCCCTAGCATGGTCATCGCTCTACTGGGTTTAGCAGTAAATATTCCCTTAAACTACATTTTGATCAATGGTAAGTTTGGCTTACCTGCCTTAGGTGGCGTGGGGTGTGGTGTGGCCACCGGCATTGTGATGGCCTTTATGATGCTGGCACAAATTGTTTGGGTGCGCTGGGCACCCTATTACAAACGCAGCAAATTGATCGGCCGCTTTGACTGGCCCAATAAAAAACGGATTAAAGGCCTGTTATTCCGGGGTATTCCAATTGGTATCGCGATTTTTGCCGAAGCCAGTATTTTCTCTATTATCGCCCTTTTAATCGGTAATCTAGGCGCGTATACCGTTGCAGGCCATCAAACTGCGCTTAACTTTAGTGCCATTACCTTTATGCTGCCTTACTCCTTAGCTATGGCCGCCACCGTGCGTGTGGGCCAAGCCTTAGGCGCTAACTCAAGCGCAGGGGCACGCTTCTCAGCAAAGGTCGCACTTATCACCGCCTTTAGTTTATCTATTGGCTCAGCCTCTTTGATGTATTTTGGTCGCTTTATGATTGCCGGTATCTATACCCAAGATGCCCAGGTACTAGCAATTGCTGCCTCCTTGATTATTTATGCTGCTATTTATCAAATTCCTGATGCGATTCAGGTCACCGCCGCCGGAGCTTTACGGGGCTATCAAGACAATAAAGTAACCATGATTTTTACCTTATTTGCTTATTGGGGAATCGGTTTACCAATTGGTTATATTTTAGGTCTAACTGATTACTGGGGCCCAGCCCAAGGCCCTGCTGGCTTATGGCAAGGTTTAATTATCGGTCTCACATGTTCCGGCTTGTTACTAGGTAGTCGTTTATATAGGGTGGCACAGCGTCCACATACCACCATTTATACGCCACCCACTCTGAGCTAGCTGGGCATTAAAAATTTTATTTACTTAGCCCTGCTCCTCCCCATAAAATGCAGGGCTATTTATGGGCTGCAGCCAGCCCTGTTCAAGGTAGAGCACTATTATTAGGAAGTCATATGTACCGCATTTTTAACACCCATGAGCAAGCCGCACAATTCACCGCCCACTTGCTGCAGGATTTTATTAGTCAGCGTCCTGCGGGCGTATTAGGCTTAGCCACTGGCGGCACCATGGAGCCGGTATACGCGCATTTAATTGAGCTAATTAAGCAACACAACACCTCCCTTGAGCAGCTAACCACCTTTAACTTAGATGAGTATGTTGGCTTAAGTCGTACTCACCCACAAAGTTACTATCACTACATGCAAGAGCATTTATTTGCCCATCTGCCGTCGTGCCCAGACTCAATCAACCTGCCCAATGGCTGTGCCACTGATTTGGAACAGGAATGCCGACGTTACACTGCAGCCATTCGTAGCCATGGTGGTTTAGACTTGCAGCTACTAGGGGTTGGTTCCAATGGCCATATTGGTTTTAATGAGCCGCATACCGCTTTTAACTCTATAACCCATGTGGTCGAATTATCTGAGCAAACCCGCCTAGATAATGGTCGCTTCTTTGACAACTTTGATGAAGTTCCCACACAAGCCATTACCATGGGCATTCAAGACATTATGCAAGCCAAACAGATTGTCTTAGTAGTCACTGGTGCCCATAAAGCACATACGGTTTTAGACTTTTTCAACTCGGCAGTTTGTGAGTCGATGCCAGCCTCTTGCCTAAAAAATCATCCCAACTTTCTACTGGTCATGGATCAAGCAGCAGCCCAACTAGTTTCAGCTGAAACATTAAAAAAGCTTGCCTAAGCCCCTCCTTGACTCGCTTAGAGGCCAACCAACCTCTAGGCGACAATCCTTTTTTCAAGCCTTTCAGCCCTAACCGCTTTCCCCTTCTGCTCTTTTAGCGTAAGCCTCGCTGCGCTATCCCTACCACAGCAATCTATGACCGTTTATCAGGAAAGCTGAACATTTTTTTGGTGAATCCACTCTGATTTTACGAGCGTTGCAAGAACCTGAGCCTAGGTTCCAATGTGAGACTGATAATAAATTACGGAGTAATCATTATGAAAACCACTAACAAATTTGCCTGCGTTGCTATGACTACCGCCCTACTGGCTGGCTTACCTTTGTCACAAGCTTTCGCTGAAAATTCTGTTAAAGATTCAGTTAGTCACGCCGCTTCTGAAGTAAAAGAAGCCAGCTCAGATACTTGGATTACCAGTAAAGTAAAATCAACTTTCTTAGCCGATCACGCGATTAGCGGTCTTGATATTAAAGTAGAAACCAACAATGGTGTGGTATCTCTCAGTGGTACCGTTAACACGCCAGCTGAACGCGACCTTGCAATTGAGCGCGCCCAAGGTATTAAAGGCGTCACTAATGTCGCTGCCGATGGTCTAAAAGTCACCGGCCATTAATAAGCTCTCTCTTGTAGGGCTAGCTAGCACTCAAGCATGCTAGCTAGTCTTTCCATTTAGCTAATGCAACTACAACCATCCATAAAAGGTGAGTCGCAATGAACACAGATATTATTAAAGGTAAGTGGAAACAGCTAAAAGGAGATATTCAGAAAAAATGGGGCCAATTAACCGATGACGATCTTGATGTGGCTGAAGGTCATACCGAGTACTTAGCTGGCAAGTTACAAGAGCGTTATGGCTGGACTAAAGAGCAAGCCGAGAAAGAACTCAAAGAGTTTAGTGAAAAATACTAATCTCTAAATCCACTCCTAAACCGCTAACCAAAACCTGTGTTTGATTAGCAATTAAGCCCAAGGCTGAAGATAACGTCAGCCTTGGGCTTTTTCCATTTGGCCTGGCAAGATTAATCACTGGTAGTTTTAAGCAAGACAAAAGTCTAATCCCGTGCTAGAATTTGCGCCCTGTTCTTTGACAATTTCTGGTGACTTAACTATGCAGCCTATGCTGAATATCGCGCTGCGCGCTGCGCGTGCCGCTGGCGAATTTATTATTCGCGCTACTGAACGATTTGATGCTAATTCCGTGAGCGAGAAAGACGCTAAAGACTATGTCACCGAGGTTGATCGCGCTGCCGAAAAAATCATCGTTGAAGCCCTACTCAAAGCTCACCCTGATCATTCCATTCTTGGTGAAGAAGGTACCCGTATCCAAGGCACCGGTGCCGGTGCTGATTACCAATGGATTATCGATCCACTCGATGGTACTACTAACTTTATTCGTGGCGTTCCCCAATTTGCGGTAAGTATTGCCTGTAAGTACCGTGGCCGTTTAGAGCACGCGGTGGTGGTTGATCCCGTTCGCCAAGAAGAGTTTACCGCTAGCCGTGGCCGTGGTGCCGCATTAAATGGCCGCCGAATTCGAGTCAGCAAGCAAAAAAGCCTCGATGGCGCTTTATTAGGTACCGGTTTTCCGTTCCGCGACTCGCAGATGGAACATTTTGAAAACTATCTTGGCATGCTGCGTAACCTTACCGGACAAACCGCCGGTATTCGCCGTGCCGGTGCAGCCAGCTTAGATTTAGCCTATGTGGCTGCTGGCCGCTTTGATGCGTTCTGGGAGTATGGCCTATCTGAATGGGATATGGCTGCAGGCGTCCTACTAATTCAAGAAGCTGGTGGTTTAGTCAGTGACTTTGTGGGTGGCCATAGCCACTTAGAAAGTGGGCATATTGTAGCGGGTAACGCTAAATGCTTTAAAGCGGTGCTTACCGCGATTCAGCCGAATGTGCCTTCTAGCATGAAGCCACAAAAAGCCAGCACAGCCTCATACTAAGATATTTTTGGTGATCACTGCCCTATCAGTCAGTGATCACCAATCTTAAGCGATACAAACGACTATCTATTAGTTGCAACTGACTCTGTTTTCTAGCGTGGTTCGTAATCCCATCCCACGCGGGGTTTACCCCAAACCAAAACTAAGGACTCTTTATGCATTCTGCGACTCCCCCTTCAAATCCAGCTAACGCTCAGAGCAATACGGCACGAGCCTTAGTTATTTTCTCTGGCGGTCAAGACTCAACCACTTGCTTAATTCAAGCCATTCACGACTACGGCGCTGCACAAGTAGAAGCCATTACTTTTACTTACGGGCAACGGCATGCCATTGAATTAGAGTGTGCCAGCAAAATTTTACAGCACTTCAATATTAAGCAGACTCTGCTAGATCTCTCACTGCTACAGCAAGTCACGACTAATGCGCTGATGGACAGTAGCGCCCCCATTGAAGACTACGATGATGCGCCACCTAATACGCTGGTTGAAGGACGCAATGCACTGTTCTTACTCTACGCCGCAATTTACGCCAAAAGCCAAGACATTCAACAACTGATTATTGGCGTAAGCGAGGCAGACTCCAGTGGTTATCCCGATTGCCGCCAAGCCTTTATTCAGTCAATGGAAAACACCTTGCAACTCGCCATGGATTTTCCGTTTAAAATCCATGCCCCCTTAATGCAGCTCACTAAAGCGCAAACCTGGGCACTGGCCGATCAACTACAACACCTAGAGTTTGTTCGAGACTACAGCCATACCTGCTATGAGGGCGTGAAAGGCGGTTGCCATCAATGCCCTAGCTGTTTATTACGGGAAAAAGGCCTTGCTGAATACCTCGCCCAGCGCTGTGCCAGCACCGCTAAGGAGTAATCGATGAAAATTGTAAAGCACTTTAGTTTTGACAGCGCACACTTACTCGATTGCCATGATGGTAAATGCCAAAACCTGCATGGGCACACTTACCAACTCGAAGTAGAGGTGCAAGGCCCACTGATTAAATCTGGCCCCAAAGCCGGCATGGTGTTGGATTTTGCCGACCTCAAGCAAGCAGTTAAACAGCAAATAGTCGATCACCTTGACCATGCGTTTATTTACGATATACATAGCGAAAAAGAAAGCACCATCGCCCAGCTACTGCAAAGCTGGCAGATGAAAACCTTTGCTTTTAAAGGGCGGACCACGGCCGAAATGCTGAGCCAGTTTATCTTTGATCAACTCAGCACCAAGCTGCCTATCAGCCGTATACGGCTTTATGAAACGCCCAGCTCTTACGCTGAGTGCAACAGCCCCTCAAGCAAGGAGGCCAGTGATGATTAAGCTGGCCACAGAACCACAGTTTAATATCGTCGAAATTTTTCAAAGCCTGCAAGGTGAGGGCTATAACACCGGGATGGACGCTATTTTTATCCGTTTTGGTAAATGCAATCTCGCCTGCCCTTGGTGTGATACGGATTATCTTAGCTATAGCACGCTGTCACTCAGCGAAATTCTTAAGCAAGTAGAGGCTTTGAATGCAACCAATATCATTATTACCGGCGGCGAACCTAGTGTAGTACCAGAGATTGATCTGCTACTAAAACAACTCAAGCAGCGCGGCTACTTTCTAACGATAGAAACCAATGGCTTACAGCCAGTACCCAGTGAAATTGACTTTATTAGTGCTAGCCCTAAAGCGCTTTACGCCAAGAAATATCATAGTCAGATGCTAACTCAAGCCGATGAGGTGCGGATTGTAGTGGATGGTGATGTCTTTGACTTTTGCCAGTTTATTGAGCAGCACTTGCCTGCCAAGCATTACTATCTATCGCCTTGCGAGCAAATCACTGTATCCAGCAGCAAGACGTCTTCCCCTTCCTTTACCTTGCTTGAAACCTTACAACTGCTGGGCCGGTTAAACCAACGAGCACAGGGCCAGCCGCACTGGCAGCTGAGCTTACAAACCCATAAATTGCTAGGTATTCGCTAATAATAAACAAGCTCTGGGCGGTTTTCACGAACCGAAGCCCGGGTGGCAAGTCCTATTCTCTAACCTGGTCAGTTTGATAATTAATTAAGCTGGCCAGTGATAACTTTATAACCGAGAGATGACGAGCTATGAATAGCTTTACTGCACTTCGAGAAAGCCACGATATCCAGCGCGAACTCTGCGCTAAAGTCAGCAACACCCAAGGTGAATCCAGTGAACGCGATAGTCTCTTTCAACAGTTAGTCCGTGAGCTTAAAGCCCATGCTCGGGCTGAAGAGCGGTTTTTCTATTTACCCTTAATGAAGTATGACCAAGGAGTAGATTTAAGCCGCCACGCCATTGCTGAACACCATGAAATGGATGAATTGATTGAACAACTACAAGCAACCGAGTACTCAAGTCCTACTTGGTTAGTGTATGCCAAGCAATTGAGCGATCTGGTATACACCATCTACAAGAAGAAGAGCATCGTTTCTTTCAAATGGCCGGTAAACTCTTATCAGCAGAAGAAAAAGTACAATTGGTTAAAGGCTATAACCAAGACTATCAAGATGGGCTTAAAGAGTTTTAATGCTATTTTATTTAGCAACAAAAAAGGCCAGCTCATTAGGCTGGCCTTGCGCTAAGCAATGCTGATTAAACTTGTAGAATAATAATACCTACCACAATAAAACCCACACCAACTATTCCTTTAGTTCCTAAGCGTGATTTAAACACTAAGCGGTCAATCGCCACGGTACCTAAAATACCTAGGCTACCCCAAGCCGAATAGGCCACGCCCAATGGAATGTAGCGCACCACAAAACTTAATAAAACAAAGGCTAAGATAATTAATGCAATACTGCCCGCAGCCCAGGCTTTTTTCTTAAAGCCTTTCGAACGCTTTACGCAATAGTTTGCCAGTAGGTCCAGCGTCACCGATCCTACTAATAAGGATGCTGGAATAATCATAGGGTCACCTTTCCTTTTTTCGGTCCTTCTACTGAAGGCTTAAGTTCGTTGTCAGCTTCATCGTTAGCGCTATCGAAAGTGATCAGCATCAGCCCCACCATCATTAAGCCAATAGCGCCAATTTCTTTTAAATTTAGGTATTCACCAAAGAATACAATGCCAGCCATGGCAATTAAGAACAGGCCTAAACCTTCCCAAATCGCATAGGACACGGCTAAAGGAATGCGAATTACCGCACGAGAAAAAGCATAAAACGAAAGTGAAATCATGGTTGCCATCACTAGGTAACCTAGGACTGGCGAGCTGTTGGATGCGTATTTCATGCCGATTGTACTAATTACTTCCGCCACTACAGCCAGAAATAACATTAGCCAATAATACATGTGAACCTCGTTTAGACGCCGCTCTTAGGTGCCACTGCACATGGAATAAGAGTCTTGTAATCTACAAGCGCGTCTGAATTGTTAATAATAAATGCGTTAAACAACACAGGTTAAAACAATAGGTACGAGAGTACGCTAGCGGCCACCGCGCCAGCCGATTTCATAGAAATGATGATTTTGTAGGGAGGTGTTAGATAACTGAAGAACTATGCTTAAACAAGACATAAAAAAGTTTAGGGAGCCAATCGTAGGTGCGATTATAGCATAAATCTATCAAAGCACCAACTTTGCTTATTAGTCCTCCTCAAATTGCATAAGCTCGCGCTGTAAGGCTGCCCGCACACAGTGCAGAATTCCAGGGTCAACCCCTTTAAACATAGGCTGTAGCTCACTAACTTTAGGTAACCCTTGTTGCTCGTCGCCCATAGCTAAAAAAGCATCCTGAATCTCTTCAATTAATGGATTAGAAATATCTATAGCCTGCTCTAACGTCAGCTGTCCATCGGCCAAGGCACTGGCCATTAATGCGTAAACATTTTTACTGCTGCACTGCAGCTGTTGACTGATTTGCTCCGGCGACATCCCTGCCCGTGCTAAACATACCAGCTCGTGGGTTAAATCACTGGGCTTAACTGCTGGCTGCGCGGCAGATTCTGTCTCAGCAGCGGTAAACACCGCGAGGAAGGCACTGCCATAACGTTTGAGCTTATGCTCGCCGACCCCACTGACTGCAGCTAACTCGGCCAAACTGGTGGGGTGACTACGGAGCATCTCCAATAACGTGGCATCGGGAAAAATTACATAGGGAGGCACCTGATGCTCTTGGGCCAAATGCCGTCTGAGCTGGCGCAACTGCTCCCACAATGCACGCTCATGCTCTTTTACCAGCTGGCTAGCGGCTGAGGCGTTATAGGTTTTCTTTGGCGCTAGATCAAGGCGTAACTCCAGTGCTTGCTCACCACGCAATAAAGGCCGACAAGAGTCATTTAAACGCAAGCCGCCATACCCCTCGACATCCACATCAACTAAGCCGCGGGCAACTAACTGACGGAACAAGGTTCGCCACTGAGTTTCATCCATTTTAAAATTGGCACCCGCGTTATACACCGATAAGTGCTGATGCCCTACTTCACGAATACGTTGATTGTCTTTACCCACAATCACATCCGTCACATGGCCGACACCATAGCGCTGTCCGGTACGATAAATCGCCGACAAGGCTAAACGAGCAGCCTCAGTTGCATCCCAGGTTTGCACCTGATCAACGCAGTTATCACAATGGCCACACGGCTGAGTTAGTTCTTCATCAAAATAGTTAAGCAAGGCCTGGCGGCGGCAACGAGCCTCTTCACAGAGCGCCAGCATGGCATCAAGTTTGTGCTGCTCAACCCGCTTATATTTAGCTTCACTGTCAGACTCCGCCAACATGCGTTTTAAAAACAATACATCATTTAAGCCGTAGGTCATCCAGGCATCCGCTGGTAAACCATCGCGCCCAGCACGCCCGGTTTCTTGGTAGTAAGCTTCAAGGGATTTAGGCAAGTCCAAATGCGCGACAAAGCGCACGTTCGGCTTATCAATCCCCATGCCAAATGCAATGGTCGCCACCATGATTAAGCCTTCTTCATTGATAAAGCGTTGCTGATGCAAGGCGCGCACTTCGGGCTCCAGCCCAGCATGATAGGGCAGCGCTAAATAGCCTTTATCGGTTAAAAATTGCGCTGTTTCTTCCACCTTTTTCCGCGACATGCAATAAACAATGCCTGCATCCTCTTTGCGACTGGCTAAAAATTTTAACAATTGCTGTTGTGGACGATCTTTCACCACAATCCGATAAAAAATATTAGGCCGATCAAAGCTTGAAACAAAGCGCTGGGCTTGCTCTAAATGTAAGCGCTGCACGATTTCATTCTGGGTGCGGGCATCGGCGGTGGCAGTTAAGGCAATTCGCGGTACCTTAGGAAACCACGTAGCCAGCTGACTTAGCTGTAAATATTCGGGGCGAAAGTCATGCCCCCATTGCGACACGCAGTGCGCCTCGTCAATGGCAAATAAACTAATTTGCAGGCGCTGTAAAAAGGCCAGCATCCGTGGTTGCAATAAACGCTCTGGCGCCACATACAATAATTTGAGTTGTCCTGAGCGTAGTTGATCGGCAATCTGCTTTTGCTCTTCATAGGACTGACTGGAGTTTAAGGCAGCTGCTTGTACCCCTTGTTCTAGCAGTGTGCTGACCTGATCTTGCATTAAGGCAATTAGCGGTGAAACCACCACCGCGAGCCCTTCTCGCAGTAATGCCGGCAACTGATAACATAAGGATTTGCCACCACCGGTAGGCATCAGCACTAAAGCATCATGCCCCGTTACCACCTGCTCGATAATGGCGGCTTGCTGACCGCGAAAAGCGTCATACCCAAATACTTGCTTTAAGGTTTTTAACGCGCGTTCCACAGCCTTACTCCAAAATTTTGACCCAGTGCCAATTGACTAACGCACTGAGTAATCGCAAGAAAAAACAACCAAATGGCAACGACTTAAACCAAAATTAACTTTTGCAGCGCCATCGACAAACTGACCAACAGTAACATAATCGAAAAAATGCGCTGCAGTATGACACCACCGAGCCTCTCTGCCAGCTTATTACCTAGCAAAACACCTAGCATGCCACCGCAGGCTAATCCTGCCAGTAAAGTAGTAGAAGGCTCAGCACTGGATAGATAAATAACAAAGCCAGCCCCCGAAACAATCGCAATCACCGCCATCGAGGTAGCAGCTGCAGCAAGCATCGATAAAGGGCTAAACCATAACAGTGCCGGCACAATTAAAAAGCCGCCGCCTACCCCCATTAAGCCGGATAACACGCCAACCAATAAACCGATTACCACCAACGCTGCAGGCTTTAACTCGGGAACCGACCGTTGCTCGCTCAAACTGGCATTACGCCACATCCGCCACGCGGACCATAACACCAGTAAACAAAAGGCTAAAATCAACCAAAACTCAGGAATGTACTGGCCTATTTGTTGCCCTAGCCAGCTTCCCGGCAAACCAGTACTGGCCAGTAAAAACACCGGAACCAGCTTAACTTGTCCGGCTCGCCAGCGGGGAATCGCACCAATCAGCGCAGATAAAGCCACTGCCCCTAAACTCACACCAATTGCATCGCGCAGAGGCAAATGCAAACTCAGCAATAAAGGCAACCCTACCAACGAGCCACCGGCTCCAGTGAGCCCAAGCAACAAGCCTAGCACTCCGCCAATGGCTAAGGCTTCCAAAAGTAAGGCATCGATCGGCATGCTTGAGTCGCCTAAATCAGTTAGGTGTACTTGGTAAAGATTTTGCGCACCTCAAGCAAGGTGTCGCTTTTATCGAGTTCAGGATTTAACACTGCCTCTTCTAACAGGCAAGCCAGCATTTCTTGATAGGCTTTGTCTAACGCGCGGCGTGCCGCACTAAATTGTTGGGCAATGGCTTCACAATTTTCTTCGCGCAAGACCATCGCTTGAATACCCCGAATTTGTCCCTCTACTCGTGCTAAACGCTTAACTAACGCTTGCTGCTGGGCAGCACGCAAATCACTACTCATTGTTTTCTCCGCGTCAACGACGCCTGACTAAGCTGCTACCTCGCAGCTTAAACTGACACATAATTAAATTAGGGTAATTTTAACACACTTGCCCCTGAGACGATCAGCGCTGCCGATAAACTGCAACCAACCCCCATTTAGCGCCATAAAAATAGCGAGCCGAAGCTCGCTATTTAGTGACACCTATTTAATTAAACCTGTGTATCAAAGGTCAGGTAACCTTGGGGTCAAATACACCACCTACTCTTTGGCTCAGTCATCTTGCTTGTTTTTTAACACTTGGCCATTGGCTGCATCCAGCTCTAAATCCCACTTCACACCTTGCGCATCTTTTAAATCCACTTCATACACATAGCGGTTACCGTCTTGCTCAAGTTCGGCTTTGTAAATTTCAGCACCAGGATGCTGCTCTAATACCACTTGATTTAACTGCTCAACCGACTGAATAGTGCCAGCACCAGTTAATTGATTAATTTCTTCAGGAGTTAAATCACGTGCTTGAGCCAGTCCTGCAGATAAAGCCAGTGCAGCAATGGAGGCAGTGGTTAAGGTCATCAGCTTCTTCATGATAGTTCTCCAGTAGTAAAACAAATACAGATTTTAGATCGAATACAATCCTGTGGTTAAAGACGTGTTGCCTAGGATAAAACACGCCATAAACTGCTTAAATCCGTTATCTATTCAGACTGGACACCCAAAAAATAATTCCATTTCGCTATAGAAAAAGCTAAAAAGTTGAAACCTAGTACCGATAAGAGTACCTTTTGCAGCTCTTACTTAATAACGATTACATTTGGCTTTTTATGCAAAGTCCCCAGCAGCCAATTCAGGCATGCGCCTCCTTAGCTCATACCGAGTTATCTGAATCAGCGACGCTACACCGTGTACTGGCTGACCAGCGCCTAGGTCAGCAACTGCAAGCCAGCTTATTACCTGCTGCCGAACTCAGCTGGCAGGCCTATGATTTTCATTCGTTAGTCCGCCCGGCACTGTATTTATCCGGCGATACGTTGGATTACTTAGCCTTAGATCAAGACCGGCACTTTTTCTATCTGGCGGATGTAGCGGGACACGGTACAGCATCTGCTCTTGGCAGTGTGCTGTTACAAGGACTCATGCGCCAAGCGATTGCTAACGGCCAAAATCATTTAACGCCAGCCAGTATCCTACAAGCGATTAATCAGCAGTGGCTTACCATTGGTATTGAAAAACATGCCACGTTAATTTTAGGTTGCATTGATCAGCGTAGCCAACAACTCACCTGGAGCATGGCCGGTCATCTACCCGCTCCAGTGTTTATGCAACAAGGTCAGGCTCGTTTTTTAAGTGGCAAAGGGCAGCCAATTGGTTTATTTGCCAATGCTCAATACAGCGACAATAGCCTAGACTTAAGTCAGCCCTTTAGTCTGCATCTATTTTCCGATGGCGTCTTTGAGCTGCTCAATGCCCAACGTTTACAAGCCAAAGAGCAACAACTGCTAGAACTAGTTGAACAGACCTCTGGCCAATGGAGTGAGCTGCTGAGCCAGCTAAGACTAGACCGCTCGGAAGTAATTGACGATGATGTGGCTCTATTGACCATTAGCCGGATGCTTTAATGAATACAGGTAAAATTCAATACGCGATCCAGATGCCGACCTTCATTCTGAAGTTCTCAGGAGATGTGCGTCTTACGCTGTGTAATGAGCTCAGCACGGCTATCCATAAAGCGCTAAATACCCAGCCCTTTACCTCAATCTTGGTGGATTTAACCGAAGCCATTAGCTTAGACAGCACGACCCTTGGGCTCTTGGCTAAATTGTCGATTTTATCGCAACAGCAACTGGGTATTTTTCCTACTATTGTTTCCACTAACCCTGATATTAGCCACTTACTTGATTCGATGGGCTTTAATCAGGTATTTAATCTGGTGCATACCCAGCAACCCTGCCCTGAATGCTTAAATGATTTGCCAGCGCAACCGCTATCTGAGGCCACGGTAAAAGCCAGAGTGCTGGAAGCCCACCAAATTCTGATGGGCTTAAACGAAGAAAATCGCCAATCCTTTCACAGCTTAGTGGAATACCTACAGGATCAAACGCCGCACAACTAAACCCGCGTCGCCTGCAGGCACTGCTAGCGCTGAAAAACTAATAACCGGCCCCGGTACTGCTCTTCACCTGGCCCATGCTCTAACCGCACCTGCTCAGCTAATTGAAAGCCGAACTCAGCCAAATGACGGCGTACATGGTTATGGTAACCGCGGTTAGGATCAACCAACCAGATAGTCGCCTCTGGCGCCGCATAGCGCTGAATAAACTGCGCCACCTGCAATGCATTGTCTGGCTCATACAAAATATCGCTAGCTAAGATGTAATCGTAAGTTCCAGAGAGTAACGGCGCATTGGTATCCAAAATAGATGCCGGCTGATTAACTCCCCACTGCCCATGCAAGAAAGGGATTTCAGCTAAATTATTAAGCTGGGTATTTTTGCGTAAGAACTTTGGCGCTAAGGGGTGGCGGTCACTGGCGGTGATATTAAGCCCCAGCTGTTTGGCGACCATGCTGGCAATACCTAAACCACAGCCAATTTCTAAAATCCGCTGGTCTGCTGCGATGGTTCGTTTTAATAGTTTTTTTGCTAGCTGAATACTCGAAGGCCAAACTAGTCCAAAAATTGGCCAGGCGGCTGAGCAAATACCTAAGCGTTGCGCTTGTTGCTGTGGATCGTAAAACTGTTGATGATCGAGAAGTGATTTAATGGTCAGCGAATGCTGCGCATTTAACTGAATGATATCTTGTTTAAGCTGATAAGTTACCGCACTCATTGACACTGCATATTCAAAGGCCTCCTAAAGTACTGGTAACAGCACTATCGCAGAGATTGCAGCAAAAGGCGAATCGGGCTAAATAATCTGCTAACTAGAAAGCAAAAAACGCCAATTACGGCGCTTTTTACTCGATCCATTAAAACAGTTTGCTAATCTAAGCCGCCGCTCCACTGTGAAAGCGAAACTTTTCATCCGGCGTTAAAATAGCCTCCTGCTCTTTTTCCTTAAAAAAAGCAATCCGCGGCTCAATGGGCTCTTTGGCATACAGCTCAGCCATATTTAAATAATCTTGGTAATGACGCATTTCAGTTTTCAGTAAGGAACGATAAAATTTGGCTAGTTCTTCATCCAAATACGGCGCTAACTGATAAAACCGCTCGCACGAGCGTGCCTCAATAAAAGCACCAACAATTAAGGTATCAATCAAGCGCTCAGGTTCTTGGCTGCGAATATGCTGATGCAGGCGCTGGGCGTACAAGGAAGCACTCAGCTGGCGATACTTAATACCGCGCTTTTTCATCAACGCGGTGACTTGCTCAAAGTGACGCAACTCTTCCCGAGCTAAACGGGATAGCTTTTGCTGTAACTGCTCTTTTTCCGCGTAGCGAAACATTAAAGTCATCGCCGTGCCGGCCGCTTTTTTCTCGCAGTTAGCGTGATCAATCAGCAATAACTCTTGGTGCTCCAAAGCCTGTTCAATCCAAGCTTTGGGGGTTGGGCAAGGTAAAAATTCAATTAACTCAGGGGCTAATTCAGTCGTCACAACACTCACTCATAGTTTTCAATCACGCTCAGGCTAAGGCTCAGTAAAAATATTTAGCCTTAGCCTCATTATGGGTGATTCGTTAAAAATCACTCAACCTGTTTAGCTTGCTCATCAGCATGGTAAGAAGAACGTACTAAAGGCCCAGAAGCAACGTTCTTAAAGCCCATTTTTAGTCCCTCTTCTGCAAACCATTTAAAGGTATCGGGATGCACAAAACGCTGGACGGCTAAGTGATCACGCGATGGCTGTAAATATTGACCGAGGGTTAACATGTCAATGTTATGGGCACGCATATCACGCATGACCTCAATCACTTCCTCATCGGTCTCACCTAAGCCAAGCATTAAACCTGACTTGGTGGGCACATTCGGCACCAGCTCTTTAAAGCGCTTGAGCAGATTCAGTGACCAGGCATAATCAGAGCCAGGACGCGCAGCTTTATATAAACGCGGCACCGTCTCTAAGTTATGGTTAAATACATCAGGCGGAGTTGCTGCAGTAATTTCAAGGGCAATATCCATCCGCCCACGGTAATCCGGCACCAAAGTTTCCAACTCAATCGTTGGCGATAAGGCGCGAATCTCGCGAATACAGTCGGCAAAGTGCTGGGCCCCACCGTCACGCAAGTCGTCCCGATCAACTGAGGTGATCACCACATACTTGAGCTTCATTTCGGCAATAGCGACCGCTAAATTACGCGGTTCATTTTCATCCAAGGGTTTTGGCCGACCATGCCCCACATCACAAAACGGACAACGACGGGTGCAAATATCACCCATAATCATAAAGGTGGCAGTACCCCCTGAGAAACACTCGCCTAAGTTCGGGCAGGAAGCTTCTTCGCAGACGCTATGCAACTTATGTTTGCGCAAAGTCTGTTTAATTGCGTCAATTTCTGGCGATACTGGCACCCGCACCCGAATCCAATCAGGTTTCCGCGGTAGTTCATCGGTAGGAATCACCTTAATTGGAATGCGCGCAACCTTATCTGCTCCACGCAGCTTAACGCCGGCTTCTACTTTTTTCGGACTGCTGGTTTCTGCACTGGACATAAAAGCTATAACTCCGCCGCTAACGGCTGATAATTCGAGTATTCAAGATGTTCTACAACAAGCGAAATCAACTGCTGTTGTACCTGCTGCATGCTCACCGGACTGGTGGTTTGGCTGGCTAACTGAATCATTTGCATGCCCGCATAACCGCAAGGATTAATCCGCTGAAAAGGCGATAAATCCATATCCACATTTAGCGCTAAGCCATGAAATGAACAGCCTCGGCGAATTCGCAGACCTAACGAGGCAATTTTAGCCGCCTGCCCACTGGCTTGATCAATATACACCCCAGGTGCATCGGGCTTGGCATAGGCGCTAAGCTGATAAGCGGCCAATAAGTCAACCAGAATCTGCTCAATCCGTGACACCAGATCGCGCACTCCTAACTGCTTACGCCGTACGTCCAACAGAAAATACGCCACTAGCTGACCCGGCCCATGATAAGTGACTTGACCGCCGCGATCGACTTGCACCACAGGAATATTCCCTGGCGCTAAGAGATGCTCGGCTTTACCGGCTTGTCCTTGGGTAAATACGGCTGGATGCTCAAGCAGCCACAGCTCATCGAGGGTATCGGCGGTACGCTGATCAGTGAAACGCTGCATGGCATGCCAAGCAGTTTCATAGTCAACCAGCCCTAACTGCCGAACCCCCAAATGATTCATTTATAGCACCATTTTAACTAGGCCGGTAGCCCGTAGCTCTTCATTGATTTTTTGCAGCTGCTCAATGCTGTGGGCGGTAATATGCACTTGAATCGATAAGTAACGACCATTGCTGCTGTCACGCTTAACTAAGGTTTCAATATCAAAACCAGGAGCGTGACGTTCAACAATCTCAAGCACAATTGTTTGAAAGCCTGGGCGATTATCACCGATAATTTTTACCGGATAATGCTCACAAGGAAATTCAATTTTAGGAGGTGCAACCTGTTCAGTATCAGTCATAGTATTTTAGCTTAAGTACAGCTACCTTTAATTAGTTGAATAAACCAGCAAAAAACAAACGAATACTATCCCATAAACGACCAAAGAAACCCGCTTCTTCAATGGCCTCTAAGGCGATCACATTCTCTGTTTTTAAGACTTTATCTTCTAACATGACATCCACTGTGCCCACCACATCACCAGCAGCAATCGGTGCAACTAATTGAGGCTGTAAATTCATGTTAAGCACTACTTTTTCCGCTTGACCACGGGGTAAGGTTACCGCCAAATCAGTTGCTGTGCCCACTTTCAGCTGATCAGTTTGACCTTTCCAAACCCGCGCATCGGCCATCGAAGTGCCTTTACGGTAAAAGGTTTTACCTTCATAGAAACGAAAGCCATAGGTTAGCAGCTTTTGTGTTTCAGCGGCGCGCGAGGCTTCGCTAGTGGTACCAAACACTGAAGCAATTAAACGCATGTCATCGCGTACTGCAGAAGCCACTAAGCAATACCCCGCTTCATCGGTATGCCCGGTTTTTAAGCCATCTACCGAGCTATCACGCCACAGCAAAAGGTTACGGTTGGGCTGCTTAATGCCATTCCAGGTAAATTCTTTTTCCGCATACAATGCGTAATGGGCAGGATCATCATAAATAATCGCCCGTGATAACTTGGCCATATCCATCGCTGAGGAATAATGATCCGGTGCTGGCAAGCCAGTGGCATTTTTAAAGTGAGTATTGCGCAAGCCTAATTTGTTGGCTTTACGGTTCATCACTTCGGCAAAGGCCTCTTCGGTACCGGCTAAATGCTCCGCTAACGCAACGCTGGCATCATTACCGGACTGAATAATAATTCCGCGTAATAAATCCTCAACCGAGACTTGGCTGCCCACTTTAATAAACATTCGCGAGCCGCCGGTCCGCCAGGCTTTTTCACTGACCGTCACCAAATCAGACTCTGCTAATTTGCCCTCTTTAATTTCTTGGGTGGCAATATATGAGGTCATCAGCTTGGTTAAACTGGCCGGTGGTAATGGCTCGTCGGCATTATGCTCAACAATCACCTGCCCAGTCACCGCATCCATCAGTACGTAAGACTTCGCTGCCAGCTCTGGCATAGCCGGTACCGCTGAGGTATTTGCCCAGGTAGCAGGAGCTACTACAACACTCGCTGCAAAAAATAAGTGTTTTACATACTGAGTTATTTTCATGCTTACTCTTTTCACAATAAATGAAGTTATTATTCCGTTGCTAACCTTTGCCTTGTTTAACTACTTACAGCACAAGGACTAAAGATTCTCCACCATTAATTAATATCTACTACGGTTCCAGCACCTAATGCTGCAGCAGCTAATTGTTGCTGCAATTGTTCAGCCTGTAAACGAGAGTTTACTGGCCCCATGCGCACACGATGCAGCACCTGATTATCGCGGGCAATTGAGCTCACCTCGACCGGCACCTCTACATGTTGCGCCAGTTTATCACGGAGCAACTGCGCGGCATCAGGATTGGCAAAAGCACCCATCTGCAAATAATGCCCAGGACGCTCTAATGCTGACTCAGACACCTGTAGCGGCAATAAGGCTCCCGCATGCTGGGTCACTGGCGGAGTATAAACCTCTGTCGTTCCAGGTGCAGGCTCTGGCACCTGCACCTTAGCTAAATGTGCATCGGTAAGCCCGCTCGGCACCGGTTGTCCACGGGCTGCCCACCACGCCACAGGATCAATTCCTTCTACTCGCACTCGCGCTACACCTTTCTCGGCATAACCTAATCGCTTAGCTGCAGCAAAGGATAGATCAATAATACGATCCGAGTAAAAGGGGCCGCGGTCATTAACCCGCAACGTAACCTGCTTACCATTATCTAAATTAGTGACCTTCACATAGCTGGGTAAGGGCAAGGTTTTATGCGCGGCGGTCATGCCGTACAAATCATAGACTTCCCCATTGGCGGTATTTTGTCCATGGAACTTAGTGCCATACCAAGAAGCCGTTCCCTCTTCGCGATAATTATGAGCATTTTGAATCGGGACATACTGCTTGCCAAAAACCACATAGGGGCTGGCTTTAAAGTTACCGGTATGGGGCATTGGCACTGCATCAGGGATATTAGACATATCCACATCCCACCAGGGCGCCCCATCATTACCTGGCCGCTTAAAATTATTAGGACCGCTAATTCCTGCAGCTTTACCCGAGGTTGTGGCCCCTGGTTGTTGCGTGGTTTTAGTACTACAGCTAATGAGTGCTAGGCTCAAGGCAGATAAAGCCAGCACTTGAAAAGCGGGTTTAAGCATCGATGATTAATCCTTACGTGCTTTTTTAATTAATTGAGCTAAATCATGCACCGCCATGGAGTACATGGTGCTGCGGTTATAGCGGGTAATCGTATTGAAGTTTTGTAATCCCATCCAATATTCAGTGCCTTTTACCCCCTCAAACTTGAAGGTCATTACCTGTAAGTCTGCAGGCAATGGTTTTTCTGGCTGCCAGCCCAGCTTGGCCAGTTCAGCGACACTTTTAGTGTCATCAATTTTTTCGCCTAAGCCTTGATCTACCTTGTCACCACTGACTTTAGCCCGCACCACCACTGCTTCACCGGGTTGCCATTTATGCTTGATAAAGTAGTTGGCAACACTGCCGATCGCATCGGTTGGATTGGTCCAGATATCAATGTGACCGTCATGGTCAAAGTCTACCGCATAAGCACGGAAACTACCGGGCATAAACTGCGGTAACCCCATAGCGCCGGCATAGGAACCGGTCGGTACCAAGGGATTAATTTGCTCTTCCCGGGTTAGCAGTAAAAACTCTTTTAACTGTCCGCGGAAAAATGGTGCCCGGGGCGGATAATCAAAACTTAAGGTCGATAAGGCATCAATCACTCGGTGCCCTCCGGTATTACCACCGTACATAGTTTCAACCCCAATAATCGCTACAATATACTCCGCAGGCACACCGTACTCTGCTTCAGCACGGGCTAAGGCCTCATGATTTTTCTGCCAAAACTGTAAACCCCGGTCAATCCGCTGCTGGGTGATAAAGATTGGGCGATATTCTTTCCAGGTTTTTACCCGCTCGGCAGGCCGTGAGATAGCATGCAAAATATTTTGTTTCTTATTAGCCTCTGCAAATACTTTGTGCAGTGACTCAGGAATAAAGCCATGTTCCGCAGCCATCTCCTGAATAAATTCATCCACTAATGGATTACCGGCCGCATAGTTATCAGCGGCACTTGCAGAAGCCGCAGCAAACGCAGCTCCGGACGTTAATGCCAGAGATAAAATAATTTTTTTCATGTTAAACGTTACACCTTGCATTAACAAAACCTTAAATCAGTTTACGTAATCCATTTACGGTGAGTGTGCACTGCCATTAACAAGCCAAAGCCAGCTAAGAGCGTCACAATAGAAGTACCACCGTAACTAATAAAAGGTAATGGCACACCCACTACAGGCAATAAGCCACTTACCATACCAATATTTACCAACACATAAACAAAGAACGTCAGGGTAATAGAACCGGCCAATAACTTGCCAAACAAGGTTTGTGCCTGTTGAGCAATCCGCAACCCGCGAAAAATAATTAACCCATAGACCGCCAACAACAACACAATCCCTATCAAGCCAAACTCTTCGCCTAGCACTGCCACAATAAAGTCGGTATGACTTTCAGGTAAAAAATCTAAATGTGATTGAGTACCATGCAGCCAACCTTTACCCCAAATTCCACCTGAGCCAATCGCGGCTTTCGACTGAATAATATTCCAACCACTGCCTAAAGGATCCGACTCAGGATTTAAAAAAGTGAGTACCCGCTGCTTCTGATAACTGCGTAAAAAAAACAGCCACATGATAACAGCAAGAGGCACTACCGCGGCAATTGCTGAAACAATCCACTGCCAGCGCAAACCGGCTAAAAACAACACAAAAATCCCAGAGGCTGAGATCAAAAGTGCTGTACCTAAGTCTGGTTGCCGAGCAATTAAAGCAAAAGGCACGGCGATCAAGACCAATGAAACCAGTAAATGTTTAAAACGTGGCGGTAAATTATATTGCGAAATGTACCAAGCAATGGTGATCGGCATAACCAGCTTCATTAATTCAGCAGGCTGGAAACGAATCACCCCCGGAATATTAATCCAGCGGGTAGCCCCCATGGCGTTATGCCCCATGACTTCAACCACACCCAATAAGGTCACGCCAATGCCGTAGCCAAGCAAACTCCAACGGGCTAAAAAACGCGGCTCAAACTGAGCAATAGCCAGCATTAAGGCTATGCCCAAACCAAAAGAAACCGCTTGCTTAACCAATAAGTCAGTGTTTTTACTGCTAGCTGAATACAACACAAACAGACCGGCACAGACCAAGATCAGCAATAACAATAAAAGCCAACCATCAATGTGTAAACGCGCTAACCAGCTACGATGACGCAATAACACATCACCTTCAGGTAAGTAACGATCAAAATTACGATTCATGGCTGCACCTCAGCTGGAGTACGTGGCTGGCGAAACGCTTCCTTTAATTGCCCCCGAGCATCTAATAGCCAAGCATCCATGACTTGCTTTGCCACTGGCCCCGCCACCCCTGAGCCTGACTCACCATTTTCAATCATCACCGACACGGCAATTTCAGGACGATCAGCGGGTGCATAGGCGACAAATAGCGCATGGTCACGGTAACGCTCATTTAATTTGTTACGGTTATAACGCTCGCCCTGCTTAATCGCTACTACCTGGGCAGTACCACTTTTACCGGCAATCCGATAGGCAGCATTTTGCCCAACCTTACGTGCTGTCCCCCGCGCACCATGTACTACTGATTCCATACCGCGCTTAGCTAAAGTCCAGCTGCTAGCGTCTTTAAACACAATATCAGCAATTGGCTCGGGATCTACCGGTGGTTGATCGCCAATCAAGCGGGCTAAGCGCGGACGCCGCCACACCCCATTGGTGGCCATCAATACCGTCGCTTGGGCCAACTGTAACGGCGTCGACAGCATATAACCCTGACCAATGCCTAAAATCAGGGTTTCTCCCGGGTACCATACCTGCTTAAACCGAGCGCGCTTCCATTCCCGAGACGGCATAATGCCGCCGGTCTCTTCAAACATATCCAAAGCTACCCGCCGACCAAAACCAAAGCGAGTCATGTATTCATGTAAACGATCAACCCCCATACGGTGGGCTAGGTCATAAAAATAGGTATCATTGGAGCGGGCTAAGGCTAAATCTAAACTCACCCAACCATCGCCCCAGCGGTTCCAGTTACGAAATTTATGGCTGTTATTGGGCAGCTGATAAAATCCAGGATCAAACACCCGACTGGTGCCAGTGATCACCCCCGCATCTAAAGCAGCGGCAGCGATCATCGGTTTAATGGTCGAGCCTGGCGGATACAGTCCGCGTAAAATACGGTTATACAGTGGTTGGTCTGGCGAATCGCGCAGCTCAGCATAGGCTTTAAAACCAATGCCAGTAACAAACGGGTTAGGATCAAAGCTTGGCTGACTGACCATGGCCAACACTTCACCGGTGTTAACCTCAATCACCACAATCGCCCCACGACGATCAGCTAAGGCTTTCTCGGCGGCTTCTTGTAACTTAACGTCAAGGGTTAGATGTAAGTCTTGGCCAGAAACCGCCTCGACTCGATTGAGTACCCGCAGCACTCGCCCTCGGGCATTGGTCTCTACCTCTTCGTAGCCCACTTGCCCATGTAATTGCTCTTCATAAAAACGCTCAAGGCCGGTTTTACCGATATGGTGAGTACCGCTGTAGGCCACATTATCAATGCGCTTGAGGTCCCGTTCATTAATTCGCCCAACATAACCCACCGAGTGGGCAAAATGCTCTTTTTGCGGGTAAGTTCGCACCAGCTTGACATCCACCTCGACCCCCGGCAATCGAAACTGATTAACCGCAATTAAGGCAATTTGCTGCTCATCTAGCTCAAATAGAATCGGAATCGGCTCAAAAGCGCGCCGCCCTTGGCGTACCCGGCGCTCAAACAGTTCACGGTCTTCTTCCGTCAGCTCTAACACCTCAACCAAGGTATCTAATACCGCCGGCCAGTCACCGGCCCGCTCACGGGTCAGCGTTAAACTAAAACTTGGGCGGTTATCAGCCAGAATTACCCCGTTACGGTCGTAAATTAAGCCCCGGGCCGGTGGCAAGGGCTGCACATGAATCCGGTTATTTTCAGCTAGGGTTGAATGATGCTCATACTGAATGACCTGCAAGTAATACATCCGCGCCAGCAGTATCACCAGCACTACTACCACCAAGCCTGCCCCTATGGCTAATCGCTGACCAATTAACCTGGCATCTCGCTCATGATCTTTTAAGCGAATCGGAGACGTCATGCAGCACTCATCTTCGGCTAGTGATTATTTGTGGTAAGGATGTCCCGCTAGAACGGTCCATGCTCGATAGATTTGCTCACCTAACAACACCCGCACCAGCGGATGGGGCAACGTTAATGGCGACAACGACCAGCGCTGCTCGCTTTTAGCACAGACTTCAGGCGCCAAGCCCTCAGGGCCACCCACCATTAAGTTCACCGTGCGTGCATCCAAGCGCCAAGCATCTAATTGCTCGGCTAATTGCTCGGTACTCCAGGGTTTGCCTTCTACTTCCAAGGTCACCACCCGCTCACCGGGCTGTACCTTAGCCAGCATAGCCGCACCTTCTTGACGAATCAGGCGCTGCACATCAGTATTTTTACCGCGAGTCGAGAGTGGAATTTCCACCAGCTCAAGGGTAATTTCTGGGGGCAAGCGTTTTACGTACTCTTGCCAGCCCATTTCTACCCAGCGCGGCATTTTACCGCCCACTGCAATTAGCCGAATCCGCATTAAGACTGGCTCACTTCAGCCTGTTGCTCGCGACTTTCAGCCGTACCTTGCCACAGACGCTCTAAGTCATAAAACTCACGGGTAGCCGGTTGCATGACATGCACCACCACGTCATTCAGATCCAGTAAGGCCCACTCGCCTTCGCTTAACCCTTCGTTACCTAAAGGTTTTACCCCTTGGGCTTTAACTTTTTCCAGTACGTTCTCAGCCATGGCTTTAACTTGACGGTTAGAAGCACCGCTCGCGATTACCATTACATCAGTCACACTGGTTTTACCCCGAACATTAATTACCGTAATGTCTTTACCTTTTAACTCTTCTAAGGCGTCTACTACGATTTCAACCAGTTGCTCAGTTTGCATAAATTCTCTTTCTCTAAATTAAGTCATCGCCCGATACAGGCGATGGGTATCGATATAGTCTAATACGGCATCGGGCACCAGAAATTGGGCCGATTGCCCAGCGGCTAAACGCTGGCGAATCTGGGTCGCGGAAATAGCCAAGGGGGTTTGCCAGACAAAGGCTATTTGCCCACTGGCACCCTGCAAAGCATTCACATTAGCCACCGATTTGGCCGCCACCAAATCTTTAAGCACTTGCGGTGCTTCAGTATCGGCATCTGGCCGCTGCAACACCACAATGTGGCAATGGGTTAACAGTGACTGCCACTGATGCCAGCTGGGTAAGCCACAAAAGGCATCCCAGCCCAACAGCAACAGCAGTTGATCATCAGTTGCCAGTTCAGCGCGCAATGATAGCAAGGTATCTATGGTCCACGAGGGTTTATTTCGTTTTAATTCACGATCATCCACCGTCAACACCGGCACCTTAGCCACCGCTAATTGCACCATGGCTAAGCGTTGCTCAGCACTCACCATCGGCGTTTCACGGTGCGGCGGCTGGGCACTGGGGATCAAACGTAGCTCATCAAGCTTATAGGCTTCGGCCACCTCAAGCGCACTACGCAAATGCCCGATATGCACCGGATCAAAGGTGCCACCGAGCAAGCCAATGCGTTTAGCCACGAATGTGTCCATCACCAAAGACCACGTACTTCTCACTGGTTAACCCCAGCAAGCCAACCGGACCACGGGCATGCAGTTTATCGGTAGAGATGCCAATCTCTGCGCCTAACCCATACTCAAAGCCATCGGCAAAGCGCGTAGAGGCGTTAATCATCACCGAGCTGGAATCCACTGCGGTTAAAAAGTGGCGCGCATCGGTAAAGTTTTCCGTCACTATGGTATCCGTGTGGTGTGAACCAAAGTGGTTAATATGCTCAATGGCCGCTTGTAAATCATCCACCAGTTTAATCGCTAAAATCGGTGCGTTGTATTCGGCGTACCAATCCTCGTCACTGGCTGCGGTTAAGGCCGGCCCATATTGATCAGCTAACAGTGCCATGGTTCTTGGGCACACCCGTAGCTCTACCCCTTTATTGAGCAACAGCTCGGCCAAAGGCCGTAACACGCTATCAACCTTACTGGGATGAACCAATAAGGTTTCCATGGCATTGCAAGGCGCGTAGCGTTGAGTTTTGGCGTTATCGGCAATTCGAATCGCTTTAGCGTCATCTGCCGCCTGATCAATGTAAACATGGCACACCCCATCAAGGTGCTTAATCACTGGCACTTTCGCATCACGATTAATCCGCTCAACCAAACCTTTACCACCGCGTGGCACTATCACATCCACGTATTCAGGCATGGTAATCATTGCCCCCACCGCCGCGCGATCAGTGGTCTTTACCACCTGCACCGCAGTTTCTGGTAACCCGGCAGCGGCTAAGCCTTGGCTAATGCACTGGGCAAGCGCTTGGTTAGAATGAATCGCTTCAGAGCCGCCGCGCAAAATAGTGGCATTACCGGATTTTAAGCACAGGCTGGCGGCTTCCATGGTCACGTTGGGCCGCGACTCATAAATAATACCAATCACCCCTAACGGAACCCGCATTTTCCCCAGCTGAATGCCTGAGGGCACATAGCGCATATCCTGAATTTCACCAATCGGATCCGGCAAGCTGGCCACCTGCTGCAAGCCTTCGATCATCTCATCAATGCGCGCCTCATTGAGCATTAAGCGATCTAACATCGCCTCGTCTAATCCGTTCTCACGGCCTTTGGCCATATCTTCGGCATTGGCCGCTAAAACCTGCTCGCGGGCTTTATCTAACGCTGTGGCAGCGGCTAAGAGCGCCTGATTTTTTTGCGCGGTGGCTGCCGTGGCTAATACCCGTGACGCCAAGCGTGCACTTTGACCTAAACGCTGCATATAATCGAGAACGGACTCAGTCATGGATTAACTCTCATCTCAAGGTGATCGGAGCTGGGATTATAGCCATGTACAACAGGAAACGCACAAAAGAGTTTATCCTCGGTCTATGCCCCATAAAACTGATCTTTATTACCGGTTCACCGCTGACTAGGAGCCTCCTCTATCTTGACTCGTCCGCACTATCAACGTTTTCCCCAAATCCTCGCTGCACATGCTTTGCCTTGGACGGCTTATCCCCTAGCTGCTGGCTTTTTTCAGCGCGACGCACAACGCTTGGCCCAGGACTTGCTGGGCTGTGTCATTCGCTTTAAGCATCCATCGGGGTTGTGGTTAAGTGCACGCATCATTGAAACCGAAGCCTACTATTTGGCCGAGAAAGGCAGCCACTCCTCCTTGGGTTACACCGAAAAACGCAAAGCGCTGTTTATGCCAGGTGGCACTATTTATATGTACTACGCTCGGGGCAAGGATTCGATCAACTTTAGCGCCCAAGGCCCTGGCAATGCGGTGCTGATTAAGTCCGGCTTTCCTTACTTTGATCAGGCCTCGCCCCAAGCGCTGTGCTTGCCACAAATGCAAGCTAATAATCCACCGGCCAATCCCGCCGCAGGCCCACGTCCCAAGGAGCGATTATGCGCCGGACAAACTTTGCTGTGTAGGAGCTTAGGCTTAACCGTACCTGAATGGGACGCTCAGGCATTTGATTACCAGCGACTTTTTGTTGAAGATTGTGGTCTGCTTCCCTCACAGATTATTCGTACTCGCCGCTTAGGAATCCCTCAAGGACGAGATGAGCATTTGTTTTATCGCTTTGTAGATGCCGACTTTGCACGTTTTGCCACCCAAAATCCGCTGCGCCGTGGTCAGCTAGAAGGCTTAGATTATACGGTGGTTTCCCCCCATGCTTGACACCCTTACTGCATGGCTAAGTGCTAACCCGCACTGGCTGCACTTAAGTATTTTTATCGTGGCTTTTTTAGAGTGCTTGGCTTTAGTCGGTATTATTCTGCCCGGCGTCGTCTTGATGATGGCGATCACCGCGCTCGCCGGCGCTCATCAGCTACCCCTGTGGCAAGTGATTGCTGCCGCCTGGCTAGGCGGTTTACTGGGCGACATCCTGTCGTTTTGGTTTGGCCAGCGTTTTAAAACCAGCATTGCTAAGCTTCCGTTAATTCGTACCCATCCTGAATGGCTAAGCCATGCCCAAGTTTATTTCGAGCGCTTTGGGGCTGTTAGCTTATTGATTGGCCGCTTTATTGGGCCTTTGCGGCCTATTTTGCCAATGACTGCTGGCATGTTGGATATGTCTAAAGCTAAGTTTATCGCGATCAGTTTGCTGGCAGCACTAGGCTGGGCGATCGCCTACTCAGTGCCTGGTTGGTTAGTGGGAGCCGCCTTAGATCACCCGACCCCCGAACACTTTTGGCCGGAAGCACTTAGCGTATTAACTATTGTTTGCTGTTTAATTGGTTTGGCCAGCTATGGCAGTCTGCGCCAGCACCGCTGGGCCAGTATTACAGCTGCGATTGCCTGTTTGTTGAGCTTACTGGCATTGGTGATTGGCTGGCGTTATCTGGCCGTGTTTGATCTCCATCTGCATCAATCATTACAACTGATTCGCTCCAGCGGGCTGGATCGATTCATGGTGCAACTGACGAAACTGGCCGATATCCAAACCCAGGTGCCGTTAATTGGATTAATTTGCAGCACCCTCTGGCTGTTAAAACGGTATCGCGCTGCTTTATATGTGGGCTTGGTTACCTTAAGCGCCACTGTGCTTAACACCTTACTTAAGCACCTAATCACCCGCCCCCGCCCCGAGTTACTGATTGAGCCCCTATCTGGCTTTAGTTTTCCTAGCGGCCACACCGCTGCAGGCTTTGCCTTATGTTTAGCACTGGGGGTTTTAGCCGGACGCGAGCAAATCCCCCGCGGCCGTTTAATTTGGCTAGCGATTGCCGCGGTGCCGGCTTGCCTAATTGCGATCTCTAGGGTTTATTTGGGTGCCCACTGGCCGACTGATGTGATTGCTGGGGCCATTTTAGCTAGCTTAAGCAGCGCTGTGTGGTTAGCCATTATGCAGTGGGAGCAACCGATGGCCGCTTTAGATAAGCGCCAGTGGTCAATTGTCGGGGCGGTAATGGTCTTCAGTTTACTGATCTTTACCCACTGGAATCTGGCCCAATCCCTTGTCCTGTATCAGTACTAAGCTAACCTGGACTAAACCCAGCAAGCAGGTCTGGCTACAGCGTAGATTAGCGTGACTAAAAAGCGCTGCGCGTTCACTTTTTAGCCCAAGCCACGTATAGTTTGGGCTTTCCTGTTGATTGATTGGCGCTCTAACGCCTTTATGTGTATGAGGTTTTGTATGAAGTTTGCTGGCACAGAATCCTATGTGGCAACCGAAGATCTTAAACTGGCGGTTAACGCAGCCATTACTTTGCAGCGCCCGTTACTGGTTAAAGGTGAGCCAGGAACCGGTAAAACTATGCTGGCTGAACAATTAGCCGAAGCCTTTGATACCGAGTTAATTACTTGGCATATCAAATCCACCACCAAGGCCCATCAAGGACTCTATGAGTACGATGCGGTCAGCCGTTTACGCGATTCTCAGCTTAACTCAGAAAAAGTTCACGATGTACGTAACTACATCAATAAGGGCAAGTTGTGGGAAGCCTTTGAAGCCGATAAGCGCGTTATTTTGCTGATTGATGAAATCGATAAAGCCGATATCGAGTTCCCCAACGACCTGCTGCAAGAAATCGATAAAATGGAATTCTACGTCTACGAGACCGATGAAACCATTAAAGCCAAAAACCGCCCGATTATTATTATCACTTCGAATAACGAAAAAGAATTACCCGACGCCTTCTTGCGTCGCTGCTTCTTCCATTACATTGCCTTCCCTGATCGCGATACTTTGCAAAAAATTGTCGACGTACACTATCCAGGCATTAGCCAAGAATTGGTTAACGAAGCCTTAGAAGTGTTCTTTGATATCCGTAATGTGCCTGGCTTAAAGAAAAAACCTTCAACTAGCGAACTGGTGGACTGGTTAAAACTGCTCATGGCCGACAATATCACCGCCGATGTGCTGCGTGAGCGCGATACCACCAAAGCCATTCCGCCACTGGCCGGTGCCTTGGTAAAAAATGAGCAAGATGTGACCTTGCTGCAACGTTTAGCCTTTATGAGCCGCCGCACCCAACGCTAAGGGGTGCCTAGCGCTTAGCTCAAAGCCATTGACTTGCGAGGCCCTTTAGGTGTTATTGAACTTATTTAATGAAATGCGTGCCGCCAAAGTGCCGGTTTCCGTGCGGGAGTTATTAGACTTAATTAACGCGCTGAAGCATAACGTGGTATTTGCCGATATGGATGAGTTTTACTACTTATCCCGCGCGATTTTAGTCAAAGACGAGCGTCATTACGACAAATTTGACCGGGCATTTGCTGCCTATTTTAAAGGTCTTGAAAGCCTTGATCAGCATATTGAGGCGTTGATTCCAGATGAATGGCTGCGCCGCGAGTTTGAACGTCATCTAAGCCCCGAAGAGCGCGCGCAAATTCAGTCCTTAGGCGGCTTAGATAAGCTGATTGAGGAGTTTAAAAAGCGCTTAGAAGAGCAAAAAGATAAGCACCAAGGCGGCAATAAGTGGATTGGTACAGGTGGCACCAGCCCCTTTGGCTCTGGTGGGTATAACCCTGAGGGCTTTCGTCTAGGTGATGCCGGCAAACGCCAAGGCCGAGCGCTCAAAGTCTGGGATCAGCGGGAATACCGTAACCTAGATGATCAGGTAGAACTGGGTACGCGCAACATTAAAGTTGCCCTGCGTCGCTTGCGTAAGTTTGCCCGCCAAGGCGCCGCCGATGAGTTTGATCTGCATGGCACCATTGATCACACCGCCAAAGACGGTGGTCTGTTAAATATCCAAATGCGCCCTGAGCGACGTAATACCGTTAAGTTGCTGGTGTTATTTGATATTGGTGGCTCTATGGATGCCCACGTTAAAGTCTGTGAAGAGTTATTTTCTGCGTGCAAAACCGAGTTTAAGCACATGGATTATTTCTATTTTCATAACTTTATTTATGAGTCGGTCTGGAAAAATAACTTCCGCCGCGCCACCGAGCGTTATTCCACCTTCGATTTGTTGCATAAGTATGGCAGTGACTATAAGGTGATTTTCGTCGGTGATGCAGCCATGGCCCCTTACGAAATCACCCAAGCGGGCGGCAGTGTTGAGCACTGGAACGAAGAAGCGGGTTACGTGTGGATGCAACGCTTCACCGAGAAGTTTAAAAAGCTCATTTGGCTGAATCCGTTTCCCAAACATACTTGGCACTATACTCAGTCGACACAACTCACCCGCGAGTTAATCGACGATAAGATGTATCCGCTAACCATTGAAGGCCTTGAAGAAGGCATGAAGTATTTAGCGCAGTGATCAAGGGGCGATTCCGCCCCTCTACCCATCCTGTCCTACGCTTTACCCCGTCTTCCCGGGCTTGACCCGGGACCCATGGTGGTTTGAGCTACAACGTGCGTTGGTTACTGAGGTGCCGGATCAGGTCCGGCACGACGTGGTTTTTAATCTGCTTTACAGAGTTGAGCTTGGTGTAACTTTTAGCTTCAGTGCATAAATGCACGCCCTACGCACTAACCCCCACCCGCCCAGACATCCCCGTCGTGCTGAACTTGTTTCAGCATCTCAGGCCGCAAAGTATGGATAGATTCGTGGCAGGGCTTGGATTTACCTGGGTTCACGGGCGTGCGTTGGCTCCTGAGGTGCCGGACTGAATCCGGCACGACGGATTGAGAGTATGGCGGGTTGGAAGAATGACAACTGCTGAGCCATAAACACCACGCTACCCCCGTCTTCCCAGGCTTGACCCGGGATCCATAGGGGGTTGAGCTACAACGTGCGTTGATTCCCAAGGTGCCGGATCAAGTCCGGCACGACGATTGGGGGTTGGGGTTTGATGTGCGTGGGTTCACGGGCGTGCATTAGGTCCTGAAATACCGGACTAAATCCGGCACGACGGATTAAGAGTATGGCGGGTTGGAAGGATGACGATTGCTGAGCCATAAACACCACGCTACCCCAACCCCGTCTTCCCGGGCTTGACCCGGGATCCATGGAGATTTGAGCTACAACGTGCTTTGGTTGTTGAGGTGCCGGATCAGGTCCGGCACGACGTGGTTTATAGTTGGTTGGTGCGCGATATGTGGTACAACGCTTGTGCTGCCAGTTTAGGCTTTTAGTAAGTGCTGGAGGATGGTTTTGACTTTGCTCATGCCACCGTTTAGCGCTTCTTGGATTTGCGACATGGTGATAATGCCTTCAGATTTACCCGCTGCTGGGTTGACCACCAAGGATAAGCAGGCATAACTCAGGCCTAACTCGCGGGCTAATACGGTTTCAGGCATGCCCGTCATACCAACGATATCGCAACCATCGCGCTCCATACGGGCTATTTCGGCGATGGTTTCTAGGCGTGGGCCTTGGGTGCAGCCGTATACGCCACGATTACTGCAACTAAAACCACAGGCAGCTACTGCAGCAATCAATAAGCGACGCAGATTTTCATCATAGGGGTAACTAAAATCGACATGGGTTACCTGCTGCAAATCCCCTGCATACAGCGTATGTTCACGGCCTGAGGTGTAGTCAATAATCTGATCGGGAACACATAGCTGTCCAGTGGTCATCTCTGAGGTAATGCCACCCACCGCATTAATCGCAACAATTTTATCGGCGCCTAGTGAGCGTAATGCCCACAGGTTTGCACGGTAATTCACCTGGTGCGGTGGAATGCGATGCGGATGACCGTGGCGAGCTAAGAACAGTACCTCACGACCGGCATAGGTGCCACGCAAGATATCCGCCGAGGGCGCACCGTAGGGGGTATCAACCAAGGTCGCTTGCTGAATTTTTAAGCCTTCTAACTGGGTTAAACCGGTGCCACCAATAATTGCATACTTACTCATGGACTCATCCTTACAAAAGCGCGCTAAATTAGCTGCGCAGAGCGTAATAAAGTGACCGCTTGCTGCCAGCGAGGTGCTTGGCGATAGGCCGGATTATAAGCATAACGCCCTTGTAATGCAGCCAACTTGCTGCACGGCGCTATGGCATTTTGTTGCAGAAAACTCAACGCTTGTTCTGCCGCGCTGCGATCATTACATACCAGCCCGACATCACAGCCAGCGCCTAATGCGGCAGCCACACGCTCGGCCGCGCCACCGGCAACTTGTGCACCGGCCATGCCTAAATCATCGCTAAAAATCACCCCAGTAAAGCCTAACTGCTGACGCAGCACCTGTTGTAACCAGACCGAAGAAAATCCAGCGGGCTGCGTATCAACTTGGGGATAAATCACATGGGCTGGCATAACCCCTGCTAAGCGGGGTGCTAATTGGGCAAAGGGCTGTAAATCACTTTGACTAATCTGCTCTAGGCTCCGCTCATCATAGGGAATGGCCACGTGGGAATCAGCTTCGGCCCAACCATGACCCGGAAAATGTTTACCCACCGCTGGCATCCCCGCCTCAGCCATGCCTTGAATAAAGGCCCCCGCTAATGGGGTAACTTGCTCTGGCGTATGGGCAAAACTGCGGGCACCAATGACCTGGCTGCGCCCATAATCCACATCGAGCACCGGGGCAAAACTAAAATCAATTCCTGCATTTAGCACTTCAGTGGCCATCAGCCAGCCACACGCGGTGGCCAGTTGCTGTACTGCTTTCAACTGTTCTGCAGCCTGTGCTGGATTGACTGGCGTCTGCGAGTGAAAGGCTAACTCACCCAAACGCCCCATCGCCGGTAACGCCACAGTATCACGCCGCAAGCGCTGGACTCGGCCACCTTCTTGATCAATGGTGATCAGTAAATCAGCCCGCACCTGACGAACGCTACGACACAGATCCCGGACCTGCGCCGGTGATTCAATATTACGGGCAAATAAGATAATTCCCGCCACTTCGGGTTGACGCAGTAACTGGCGATCTTCAGCAGTTAGCCAAGTACCTGCCACATCAACAATAATCGAGCCTTGCATGATTAATCCTTAGTCTTCCGCTTAAGCGCTGTACTCAAGATGCTCACTAAGCGGACGATAACTGTAATAATTTTTTTGCGATTACTCGCGAATCAACACCTGACACCCCACCGCGAGCTGTTCAAATAACTGGATAATGTCAGTATTACGCATCCGCACACAACCATGACTGAGGGGAACGCCCATCGGTTCGGCATCGGGGGTGCCGTGCAAATAGATATAACGGCGAAAGGTATCCACCGTGCCTAAGCGATTTTTGCCCAGCTCACAGCCACTTAGCCACAAAATACGGCTCAAAATCCAGTCGCGCTCAGGCGCTGCGGCATAAAGTTCTGGGGTGCAAATTTCGCCGGTCCAGCGCCGCCCTTTCAGCACGGCTCCTTCCGGTAAGCCAGCACCAATTTTAGCCCGCACATAATGTAGCCCCCGTGGAGTACAACCCGAGCCATTTTGCTCACCGGGGCCATTTAACGCGGTCGATACTCTGTACTCAGCGACTAATTGCCCATCAGCAAACCCTTGCAGGCGCTGTTCGGTAATAGATATTTCTAAGCGATTAATCATTGAGCTTTGCATCTTGGCTTCCATTAACTTAACTCAGCGCCTCGTACCCTCTGTTAGGTTACGTACCACCTGGGCCTGCTTCAACTGGGGATCTTGCAAACTACTTTCAGCACGCAAGCCTGCTGCCATAAAGGGCACCATCATATTGAGCACCTGCTCCACTGATACCTGTACCCGAAAATCATTTTCTGCCATGGCGCGCAAGGCTTTAATCCCCGACATACTAAACACCGCGCTGCCCATCATAAAGTGAATCCGCCAGAACAGTTCTAAGGGCGGTAAGTTCGGCGCCACCTTAACTAAGAGTAAGGTGTAGCGCTTAAACAATTGATGATAGTTGACTTGCAAATAGCGACGTAAATGCCCCTGGCTTTGGCTAAAGGCCAAGCCCAATAAGCGCATAAAGATCGATAAATCATTGCCGCTGCGGGGCTCTACTGCCAGCATTTGCTTGACCAACAGCGCCAGCAAATCCTCAAGGGTGAGTTGTTCTAGTTGCTGCTCGGTTAAGGCATCCAGTTGCGCGCCTAAGCCTTGGCAAAAAGGATCTAAAAAGCGGCTAAACACCGCTTGGATTAAAGTTTTTTTCGAACCAAAGTGATAGTTAACTGCGGCTAAGTTCACTTTGGCCTTGCTGGTTATGGTACGCAATGAGGTTTCTTCAAACCCTTTATCGGCAAAGAGTAATTCTGCTGCATCTAAGATGCGTTCCATTGTGGTTGCTTGCGCCATATACCGCCAATCCGTCAAACAAAAAGAAAATAAACAAACCTAAGCCAGCGAACATTAAGTGCTGGATAAATTGGACTAATCTAAGGCGGTTGACCAATCAATCACGCCGATTTGCCAAGTTAGTAAAATCAGTAAACCAAAGCCAATTCGATACCAAGCAAACACTGCATAACTGTTGTTAGCAATAAACTTAAGCAATGCCCGTACCGCAATCATGGCAAAAATAAAGGAGGTAACAAAACCAATGGCAAAAATACCGATATCGCTGGCATTGCTAAACAATTCGCGGTGTTTAAACACCGAATACACCGTTGCGGCAACCATGGTCGGCATGGCCAGAAAAAATGAGAACTCAGTCGCTGCTTTACGCGACAAGCCAAAAAACAGGCCACCAACAATGGTCGAAGCTGAGCGCGAGGTACCGGGTACTAAGGCTAAGCATTGGGCGCAGCCAACTTTTAAAGCTTGCTGCCAGGTCATATCATCCACTTCTTTGGCACGCACCTGATGCGGCCGCTTTTCGGCCCACAGCATGACCAAGCCACCCACCACTAACGCACTGGCTACGGTAATTGGGTTAAACAGCCACTGCTCAATGAGGTCAGCGAATAATAAGCCCATAATCACTGCTGGAATAAAGGCCACTAATAAGTTGGCGGTAAACTTTTGCGCAGGCGCCTCACTGGGTAAACCGACCACCACCTGAATAATCTTGCGGCGATATTCCCACATCACCGCCAAAATTGCGCCTAACTGAATAATAATGTTAAAGGCTTTAGCCCGCTGTCCACCAAAGCCCAGCAAGTCGGCCACAATAATTTGATGCCCGGTACTGGAAACAGGTAAAAACTCGGTTAATCCTTCAACAATTCCAATAATTAATGCCTGAACGGCTGTCCACCACTCCACAGACGGCTCCTTAGCTGAGTAATTAGATAGGCTCTTTATCTTTAAAGGCAAAAGCGCAAGATAAAAGCGCGCAGCTTACCAAAGTAAGGCATATTTTCCTTGTTTTTTTTCATTGGCCAACAGCTTCAACCCTTGTCCACTAGGCAAATCCCTAGCTGCATGCTGTAATTTGGCCTCACGTATCGATTAAATTGAGTGTGCTATGACCACGACTGCCCTAATTCATTCGCTGTTAGATACTGATCTGTATAAATTCACCATGCTGCAAGTAGTCTTACATCAGTTTCCCCAGGCAACCGGTAGCTATGAGTTTCGCTGCCATAATAATGATTCGGTGCAATACCCCTTAGCAGAACTCAAGGCTGAGCTAGAACAACAGCTGGATTTACTCTGCCAATTACGCTTCACCACTGATGAACTAAACTATTTACGCTCGCTGCGTTTTATTAAAAGTGACTTTGTCGACTACCTTGAGCTATTTCAGCTAAAGCGCCGCTTTATTCAAGTATCGAGCGATGAGCAGCAACGCTTGCACATTCATATCCAAGGGCCTCTGATTCAGGCGATGTTTTTTGAGGTCTTTGTTTTAGCCTTGGTCAATCAGTTGTTTTTCCAGCGTTTAGATAATCCTCAGGTGCGGGCTGAAGGTGAACGTCGCTTGCAAACTAAAGCGCAGTATCTGCAACAACTTGCCTTATCGGCTAATCCACGGCAAAGCCAATTTTTAGTCGCGGACTTTGGCACTCGCCGTCGTTTTTCTAAAGACTGGCAACGGCATGTGGTGACTACCTTGCATCAAGCTGCCCCTAGTATTATCCGCGGCACCAGTAATGTGTTGCTGGCCAAAGAGCTAGGCATCACCCCAATTGGCACTATGGCCCATGAGTTTTTACAGGCGTTTCAGGGGTTGAATGTGCGGTTGCGGGATTTTCAAAAAACCGCACTTGAGGCTTGGGTGCAAGAATACCGAGGTGATTTAGGGATTGCGCTGACTGATGTGATCACCATGGATGCTTTTTTGGCTGATTTTGATCTGTATTTTGCCAAGCTCTTTGATGGTCTGCGCCATGACAGTGGTGATCCTTATGTATGGGGTGAGAAAGCCATTGAACACTACCAGAGTTTACGGATTGATCCCGCTACTAAAATGCTGACTTTTAGTGATGGCTTAACGCTAGAAAAAGCCTATGCGCTGTATTTGCATTTTCGTGACCGTATTCAAACCAGCTTTGGGATTGGGACTAATCTAACCAATGATATGGGCCTAGAGCCGCTCCAGATCGTGATTAAACTGGTTACTTGTAATGGTCAATCAGTGGCCAAACTCTCCGACAGCCCAGGTAAAACGTTGTGTACGGATTACACTTTTTTAGCTTATTTAAAGCAGGTGTTTAATGTGGATCAGGATTAGCTGAGCTTTCACCCCCCGTCTTCCCGGGCTTGACCCGGGATCTATGTGGGGTTGAGCTATAGCGTGCGTTAGTTGCCAAGGTGCCGGATCAGGTCCGGCACGACGATTTTGGGGGGTAATGCGACGTGCTCCCAACCCCGTCTTCCCGGGCTTGACTCGGGACCTATGTGGGGTTGAGCTATAGCGTGCGTTGGTTGCCAAGGTGCCGGATCAGGTCCGGCACGACGGATTGGGGGTGGGTTTGAGTATTGATGTGCTTGGTTTCACAGCCCTGCATTGGGTCCTGAGATGCCGGACTAAATCCGGCACGACGGATTGGGGGTGGGTTTAAGTATTGATGTGTTTGGGTTCACGGCCGTGCGTTGGCTCCTGAGATGCCGGACTAAATCCGGCACGACGAGTGCTTTAATTGGTTTGATTCGCGATATACGGCAAAACAATCAAGGAAATATCACTTGCTCCCCAAACCCCACCCGCTCAAACATCCTCGTCGTGCTGAACTTGTTTCAGCATCTCAGGCCGCAGAGTACGGATAGGTTCGTGGCAGGGCTTTGGGTTGCTTGGGTTCGCGGCCGTGCATTGGGTCCTGAGATGCCGGACTAAATCCGGCACGACGGATTGGGGAGTTGGGTTTGGGGTTTGCTGTGTTTGGGTTCGCGGCCATGCGTTGGGTCTTGAGATGCCGGACTAAATCCGGCACGACGGATTGGGGGGTTGGGTTTGGGGTTTGCTGTGTTTGGGTTCGCGGCCGTGCATTGGGTCCTGAGATGCCGGACTAAATCCGGCACGACGGATTGGGGAGTTGGGTTTGGGGTTTGCTGTGTTTGGGTTCACGGGCGTGCGTTGGCTCCTGAGGTGCCGGACTAAATCCGGCACGACGGATTGGGGAGTTGGGTTTAAGTATTGATGTGTTTGGGTTCACGGCTGTGCATTGGGTCTTGAGATGCCGGACTAAATCCGGCACGACAGATTGGGGGTGGGTTTGAGTCTTGATGTGTTTGGGTTCACGGCCCTGCATTGGGTCTTGAGATGCCGGACTGAATCCGGCACGACGGATTTGGGGTTGATGGATTAATGTTTTTCATTCGCTTGCTAGGGGCTGCTATGATGGAGCGGTTTCTGATTAGGCAGAGCTATTAAACAACTAATAGTGCAGCCTTAATAGCTTAAGTATAGTTACGAGGGTATCCATGACGGTCATTGATCTTTTGTTGCATCGCGTATCTGTTCCGCGCCTAGGCGGTAATGCACCCAGTGCGGCACAACGTGAAATTATTTTTCAAGCCGCTTTGCGTGCTCCAGATCATGCCCAGTTACGCCCTTGGCGTTTTTTTAGTATTGAAGGGGATGCCAGACAGCATCTAGGTACCGCCTTTGCTGATGGGCTACAAGCAGATAATCCTGAGCTATCGATTGAGCAGTATGAAAAAGCGGCCAAGTCGTTGTTACGCGCACCCTGGGTGGTGGCAGTGGTGGTTTCTCCTACGGCTCACCCTAAAGTGCCATTGCTAGAGCAACAACTGGCTGCAGGTTGTGCTGCTCACGCTATGCTCTATGCCGCCCACGCACAACAAATCGGCGCCGTGTGGCGTACCGGCGATATGGCTTACCATCCATCTGTGCATCGCTATTTAAAGCTCAAAGATGATGAGCAGATTTTAGGCTTTTTATACTTTGGCGAGCCTTTAGGTAACCTTAAAACAGCACCTACATTAGATTCTGCAGATTTTGTAAGGTGTGTGGAATAATCAACTAATGGTTTCCTTCTTCTATACTTGGAGCGATTCTTGACATCCTCCCCGACCTAAAGGGCGGGGATTCCTACAGCTAGACGGCCATGCCCGACCGCGAGAATGTTCTTGGCCGCGTTTACATCGCGGTCGCTGTGCGTGACACCACACGCACTGCACATCCATTCTCTTATTCCAAGCCCTGCGATACCTCTCGGCCTGCTATCGGGCAGTGCGCCACAACAGCTACAGGTTTGGGTGGTGTATGCCTCGTTCACTTCCTTAAAAACAATGCCAGCGTGATCGCTTTTATACTTCAGCATTGTTTTTAATTGACCCCAGCCAGCGTCCAACACTGACTTGGCCATCTTGGTTTTAACGAGTTTTAAACTACTGACATTGCCGACATAGATTTCACCGCAGCGGTTGACCAACGTGCGACTGAACTTGTGCAGCGTATCTTTTCTACGGTTAGCAATCTTGGCGTGAATGGTTTTGACTTGAGTTTTATTTCTAGCCCGTTGTGCTATGGCTAATTTTTCCTCAAGACCGCGATAGAAGCGACCCGCCTCCAGCTTTGTGCCGTCCGAGCAGGTGGCTGTGTCGGTTAAGCCAAGATCAATACCGATACAGTCTTGTCCCTTGGGCATCACTACATCAACTTCAACCACCACATTGAAGTACCAGCGGCCACGGGCATCCTCGTTGAACGAGGCAGACTTGAACGTATACTGTGACAGACCGTAGCTGTCCCATACGTTGAAGTAGTGGCCGTTGTGATAAACCTGACCATTCTTCCATTTGGCCATGCCTGTATTGATCGGTATCCAGCCCAGTGAGCGGCGTACACCGCCAGACTTGCGCCAACTAAGGCGTGATTTCTTGAACTGTCTGCGGCGCGTAGCGTACTCAGCACCTACCTTCTGCACCGTGTGACTATGCAATCCCAGCTCTTTGTGCACACCCTGCGTGTACTTCTGGATAGTGTAGGCAGACAAAAACACGCCACGCTCTTTGATTGAGCGGTGACTAAGTTCGTTCACATAGTTCCAGACAAAGTTCACCGACCGCGCCATGTTATTTAGCAGTGGTCGGTGCTTATCTTTAACTCGAACTTTTAAAGTCTTGGTCTGCTTCATGCTTTCGATTATATTTGGTCTATGAGAAAAAACAATACATATAGAACAGGCTGACACTGCGTTTTTGATCTTCATGCTCACTTGGTCTTTATTACGAAGTACCGTGGCGCTGTGTTTGCCGATAATCATCTTAGGTCGCTGGAAAGTATCTTTCGCAGCGTGTGTACGGACTTTGAAACGGAGTTAGTGGAATTCAATGACGAAGCCGACCACGTTCACCTGCTGGTGAACTTTCCACCGAAAGTATCGGTATCGAAACTGGTGAATAGTTTGAAAGGGGTGTCGAGCCGGAGGCTCAAACTGTTACACCCTGAGCTGGTTAAACCTGCATACATGAAAAACGCGCTCTGGAGTCCCAGCTACTACGCGGGAAGTGTGGGTGGTGCTCCTATTTCAGTGATTAGACAATACATTGAGCAACAAGCCCGACCGCATTAAGGGAGGCTAACGCCTCCCAGCGCTATCCTTCCCTGCACTAGAAGTACGGGGCTTGTCACGCATTTTGGTCATTTAACTCAGCGTATTTGGCAACACAAGCAAAGCTCAGTACCCAGTTTTAGTCAGCAATATAATCTACACATGCTGGTTTATTATGAGCTTTGCGTTGATATGTACTCTGCAATTAGTAGAGAAAAACAGCTTAAGCGCTGGCGTAGGGCTTGGAAGATTAATTTAATCAATCAACATAATCCTGAGTGGCAGGACCTTTATTTAAGCTTATTCAATTAACTGGCTTATTTAGCAACTGGGAATTGGGTTTGCTGTGCGTTGGGTTCGCAGCCGTGCATTGGGTCCTGAGATGCCGGACTGAATCCGGCACGACAGATTGGGGGTGGGTTTGAGTCTTGATGTGTTTGGGTTCACGGCTGTGCATTGGGTCTTGAGATGCCGGACTGAATCCGGCACGACGGATTGAGAGTATGGCGGATTGGAAGAATGACGATTACTGAGCCATAAACACCACACTCCCCGTCTTCCCGGGCTTGACCCGGGATCCATGCGGATTTGAGCTATAACGTGCGTTGGCTCCTGAGGTGCCGGACTAAATCCGGCACGACGGGATTTTTAGTTGGCTTGTACGCGATATACGGCACGACAGATTGGAGTAACACGACCTCTCCCCTCCGCCGTCCCGGGCTTGGCCCGGGATCTATGTAGGAATAAAGATTAGCCTACCTGTATTTGGCGGTAGATCAGGTCGACGATTTCGCTTTGGGGGTTGAAGCCGTCGACGTGGTCGCAGAGTATTTGGCGAATTTGTTGACAGTCACCGGTTTGGCTAGCAGCGGCGAGTTGATTAAGTACTGCGCGCAACTGATCCCAGGGCAGATAGCTTTCATTGGCTGACATAATCATCGGGTGGCTAGTTTCTACCACGTTATCGCCAATCAATAACTCTTCGTAGAGTTTTTCTCCTGGGCGCAGGCCGGTGTACTGTATTTCAATTTCGCCACTGGGGGTGGCTTTTGATTTTACGGTTAAACCGGTAAGGTTGATCATTTTTTCGGCAAGTTCTGCAATTCGCACCGGCTCGCCCATATCCAAGACAAAGACATCGCCGCCTTGCCCCATAGAACCCGCCTGAATTACTAACTGCGCGGCCTCAGGAATGGTCATGAAATAACGGGTGATATTGGGATGGGTTACCGTTACTGGGCCACCGTTGGCAATTTGTTGGCGAAATAATGGAATCACCGAGCCCGACGAGCCCAGCACATTACCAAAGCGCACCATGGTAAAGCGGGTGTTGTTGGTTACCCGCGGGCTAGCTGCAGGATGCTGCGCAAAGCTTTTTAATGCGACCTGTGGTTCATGGCTGAGTGCTTGCAACACCAATTCAGCAAAGCGCTTGGTGCCGCCCATAATGTTGGTTGGGCGCACAGCTTTATCGGTGGAGATTAAAACAAAGTTCTCCACCCCGGCTAAAATCGCTGCCTCGGCGGTGTTTAGGGTGCCAAACACGTTGTTATCTACGCCTTCGGCACTGTTGTACTCGACAATCGGCACATGCTTGTAAGCCGCCGCGTGGTACACCGTATTCACCTGCCAGTACTGCATTACCTCTAGCATTCGCTCAGGCTCACGGATTGAGCCTAGAATCGGTAATAACTCGATCTCTAGCTGATGGCTGTGCAGATACTTTTCTAGCTCGCGGTGAATGCTGTACAGGTTGTACTCGGCATGCTCATATAAAATCAGTGCTTTAGGTTGGCTATTGATAATTTGGCGGCATAGCTCAGAGCCAATCGAGCCCCCCGCTCCGGTGACCATCACCACCTGCTGTTTAATACAGCGAGCAAATAACTCGGCATCGGGTTCGACCGCATCCCGCCCTAGCAAGTCGGCAATATCAACTTCTTGTAAGTCTTGCACCTTGACTTTGCCGCTGACCAAATCCATAAACCCGGGAATGGTGCGCACATGCAAAGGATAGGGTTCAAGTTTAGCTAAAATCTCCCGCCGCCGAGCCCGGCTGGCCGATGGCATGGCCAATAGCAGCTGGGTGGCACCGGTTTCTTTGATCATGCGCTGAATATGCTTGGGCTTATAAACCTTTAGCCCTGCAATTACGCGGTTACTGATATTAGGGTCATCATCTAAAAAGGCCACTGGCTCCATGGTTTTACCTGAGCGCAGCGCATGCAGCAATTGGTTACCCGAGGCCCCAGCGCCATAAATCACTACCGCTTGCTTATTGCTTTTACGCGGAAGAAATAGAAAAGGTGCGGTATTTTTTAACAGTTCACCACGGAAGTAATCGCGAATTAAGATGCGTAATCCGCCAATTAAAATCAGGTTAATAATCCAGTAATTAAATACATAAGAGCGTGGAATATGATCGGCACTGCCGCCCTTTAGATAAATTACTAGCGCCAAGACGATGGCGGACCAGGTAATGGCTTTGGTTATAGCTTTAATGCTATCGAGCCCCATATAACGCAATACGGCGCGATACATGCCCAAGCGGGTAAAAATAGGAAAGCTAATTAAAGGCGCAGCCCACAATAACCACAGGTTTTCCATTAAGTAGTCATTGGCACTTCCAGCACCGACCCGAACCACAAAAGCCAGCCAAACCGACAGCAGTAATAACACCAAATCGGTGAGGACTTGTAAGATTCGCTTTTGTTTTCTAGTTAAATGCAGTAGCCAGTGCCGCATGCTGGTAATCCCCTTTTCATTTCCTTGATTAACGTGACGTAACTAGAGAAAGCCAGCGCCAGTCACTCCCCAGTGGCAGACGCTGAATGCAGCGACTAAGCGCTGGCTTGTTGCATGACCTGCTGCAGTACTTGGCAGGTTTTATCAATTTCTGCTGCTGTTAAGGTAGGATGCACTAAGAACATCAAACTGGTTTCACCTAGCTGTTTGGCATTGGCTAAACGCTCAGCTGGACGCCAGCCGGTGTTGTCAAAGGCTTTTTCTAAGTAAACTTCTGAGCACGAGCCGCTATAGCAAGGTACGCCCTGCTCAGTTATTGCGTTTAGAATACGATCCCGATCCCAGCCTTCGGCTAATTGCTCAGGCTCGACAAAGACATAGCACTTATAAGCGGCGTGGCGAATATGCGCCGGAATTTCTGGCACGCGTAGCCCCTTCAGCTGGCTGGCGGTGTGCCAAATCTGCTGGGCATTTACTTGACGCTGTTGTTGCCACTGTGGCATTTGCTTAAGTTGCAAACGGCCAATCACCGCGGATAATTCGGTCATCCGCCAGTTGGTGCCAAAGCTTTCGTGGAGCCATCTAAAACCTGGTGCGTGTTCACGCTCGTATACGGCATCCCAGCTTTTGCCGTGGTCTTTGATTGACCACATTTTTTTCCACAGCGCGGTATCGTTGGTGGTAACCATGCCACCTTCGCCACCGGTGGTCATAATTTTGTCTTGGCAGAATGACCAAGCGCCTACATGGCCAATCGAGCCGACGGGTTGGCCGTTATATAAAGCTCCATGGGCTTGGGCGCAGTCTTCTATCACCCAAAGTTTATGCTGTTCAGCTAATTGCATAATGCCGCCCATCTCACAGGGCCAACCGGCTAGATGCACGCAAATAATGGCTTTGGTTTTATCGGTGAGCACCTTGGCAATGCTCTCGGGAGTGATATTTTGGCTGTCTAGGTCTACGTCGGCAAATACCGGTACTGCGCCGGTGTTAACAATACTGGAGGCCGAGGCTAAAAAGGTGCGGGAGGTAACAATCACTTCATCGCCAGCGCCAATCCCCATGGCTAATAAGGCGACATCTAAAGCTACGGTGCCGTTAGCTAGGGCAATGGCATGCTGGGTACCGGCAAACTGGGCAAATTCTTGCTCAAATAGGCGGCCTTCTTGGCCTGTCCAATAGTTAACTTTGTTTGAGAGTAGAACATCACGAACGGCGTTGGCTTCTTCTTCGGTGAAGGATGGCCAAGGAGAAAAAGGTGTATTGAGCACTGTTACTTCCTATGCTTGACAGGCAATTAAATGAGCGAAGCCGTAGCTTACATGAATGGAGACTGAGTTTACTCGTTTTATTTTATTTGGCTATTACAGCTTTAACACTTTAGTCTATAGCTTGATTTAATCCCGCTGCAGCGCATTACCTAGCCCTGCACTCCGGACGTGAGATTAGACTTATGCTGATTTGATGCATAGCGTGCGTTGGGTCCTGAGATGCCGGATCAAGTCCGGCACGACGAATATGGGGGTGGGTTTGAGGTTTGGATGTGTTGGGTTTACGGCCCTGCCTTGGCTCCTGAGGTGCCGGACTAAATCCGGCACGACAGATTGGGGGATGACGGATTGGAAAGATGACGATCGCTGAACCAAAACCCCACGCTACCCCCCCACCCCGTCTTCCCGGGCTTGACCCGGGATCCATGTAGGTTGTGCCTTGGTTGCCGAGATGCCGGATCAGGTCCGGCACGACGATAATTTTTACCCATATTACACGATTGGCTTTGGTGTAACCGCACGTGCATAAATGCACGCCCTACACACCAAACCCCACTCGCTCAAACACCCCCGTCATGCTGAACTTGTTTCAGCATCTTGGGCCGCAATGTATGGATGTGTTCGTGGCAGGGCTTGGATGTATTTGGGTTCACGGCTGTGCATTGGCTCCTGAGGTGCCGGACTAAATCCGGCACGACGAGTGCTTTAATTGGTTTGATCTGCGATATACGGCAAAACAATCAAAGAAATATCACTTACTCCACCCACTCACACACCCTCGTCGTGCTGAACTTGTTTCAGCACCTCAGGCCGCAGAGTGCGGATAAGTTCGTGGCAGGGCCTGGATTTATTTGGGTTCACGGCTATGCATTGAGTCCTGAGGTGCCGGACTGAATCCGGCACGACGAGTACTTTAATTGGTTTGATCTGCGACATACGGCAAAAAGATCAAGAAAATATCACTTACTCCCCAAACCCTACCCGCCCAAACATCCTCGTCGTGCTGAACTTGTTTCAGCATCTTGGGCCGCAATGTGCGGATAGTTTCGTGGCAGGATTTTAAGGGTCTTGCACGCCCTATAGAAGCAATCAGTTTTTCTCTAAAGGCTTAGCAGGATTACCCACTACTGTCGCACCACTAACAACATCTTTTACCACTACTGCCCCTGCTCCTACTGTGCAATTGGCGGCAATAGTGATGCCTTGCTTTACTGCTGCTCCAATTCCCACCCACGTTTCTTTACCAACAGAAACATTCCCCGCTAGATGCGCACCTGGGCTGATATGCACGCCATCGGCAATTACGCAATCATGATCAATGCTGGCAGCGGTATTAATGATGCAGCCACGTCCTATTTGCGCAAAGGGATTAATCACTGCACCTGCAAATACTACGCTTGCAGGTTGCAAGTTGGCGTAACTACTAACGATAGCCTGAGGGTGAACTAAGGTTACTAACTTAGCCCCTGCATCTTGTAACTGCTGTATTTTTGCAAGACGTATTGGGTTATTGCCTATTGCAACGGTGACTGCTGCAAAACTTGTCGCTTGTTCTAATAAGTTCTCGGTGGTGCCAATCACTGGCCAGCCTTCATTATTTTGCACGCTTGGATAGGCATCATCAAAAAAAACACACTGGTAACCCAAGAGTTCTGCGGTTTCTGCTACCACTTTGCCGTGCCCGCTGGCCCCTAAAATGGCTAAGGTTGGTTTGGGCGTGCCGGTAAACTTGCTCATGGTCGCCTCACCTTCGGCACTGATCCCATCGCGGATAAAGACTTTTTTAATAGTGAGGAAGATGATTTTAATATCTAGCCACAGATTTTGATTATCTACGTACCAGGTATCTAGTTTAAACTTTTCTTCCCAGCTAATAGCGTTGCGGCCATTGATTTGCGCCCAGCCGGTAACACCGGGTCTAGCTTCATGGCGGCGCTTTTGTTCATCGTTGTAGAGTGGTAGGTATTCCATCAGTAATGGCCGTGGCCCTACTAAGCTCATATCGCCTTTAAGTACGTTCCATAGCTCTGGCAGTTCATCTAGGCTGCTGGAGCGTAAAAAACTGCCAAAAGGCGTCATGCGCTCTGAATCAGGTAATGGATTACCATTAGAGTCGACTGCATCACGCATAGTACGAAATTTAACCATTTCAAAGGGTTTGCCATTTAAGCCTGGGCGTACCTGACGAAACAAGACAGGCGAGCCGAGTTTTTTCTTAATCTGCCACGCCACAATAGCGATGACTGGGCTAAGAATAATTAAACCAAGGGCAGAAGCGAAAATATCAAAGAGACGTTTAAGCACTAGAATCCCATTCCTTTTAGCATTTGCTGGTTAACAATATGGACATCGTATTTTTGCTCGGCTAATAGACGCGATCGTAGCCCCATTTGGCTGATTAGTTCGGGGGTTTCAATAAATTTAAGCATCGCTTCAGCTAACGCATGGCAATCTTTAATTGGCACTAAAAATCCGTTATTACCCTCGGTTACGGTTTCGCGACAACCCGGTGCATCGGTGGTTATTACGGCTCTACCCATGGCCATAGCCTCAAGTACTGTGCGCGGCGTGCCTTCACGGTATGAGGGCAACACATAAACCGAGCAATTCTCAATGGCTGGGCGCACATCGCTTAACCGTCCTAAGAAGTTAATGGTGCCAGCTTGTATCCATTGATCCAGCTCTGGCTGAGTAATGGTGTTAGGGTTGGCATCAATCCAACCGACCAAATCAAACTGGGCTTCAGGATATTGCTGTTTAATCAGTTTGGCTGCTTGTACGTATTCTCTAACGCCTTTATCACCCAATAAACGGCCAATTAGTAAAAACCGTGGTGCCGATGTATTAGGCAGTGGCACCACATTAAATTGTGCAACATCAACGCCTGATCCGTTAACTACGGTGCTTTTGGCATTAGGTGCAAGAATATTTAACTGTTTAAATAACGCTTGATCATCAGGGTTTTGAAAAAACACATTATGGCAACGGCTAAGGGCCATGCGATACAGGCGCTGTACTATCGCCCTTACTTTACTGCGCTGCCCTTCTTGATCAATAAAGGCAAAGCCTAACCCTGTGATAAGTGCAAAGCGTTTAGGCACCCCTGCTAACCAAGCAGCAAGGCTACCGTAAATGACTGGTTTAACTGTATAGCCCAATACATAGTCAGGTTTGACTTTCCGCATGAGTTGCCACAGGGCTAGCAGGGCTTTTAAATCGGCTAAAGGATTCATTCCTGCTCGTTGCATAGGAATATTATGCGCAGTTACCCCTAGCTGTTTAAGCTCTGCCATCACTTGAGTATTTTCTAATAGCTCAGGAGCAGCGACATGAACGCTTAAGCCTTGATCAAGTAAAGTTTGAATAAGCGGCTTACGAAAAGTAATTAATGAATCAGCAAAGCCTGCCAAAAGAAGAAATTTCATCTCACTTAATCCTAGGCCGTAGCGCTACCTGGTGTGATGCAGCCGTTAATTGTACCTTGTTCTTATCTTTACCGATCAAAGAAATAAGCAAGAAAATTAATATAGGTGCGAACATCCATTTTTGACGTACTGCAATACCTAAGTTAGCTGTAGTCATGGCTAATACCAACCATGCTAAGCCAACATATACCCACATAAACTTTCGGTTTTCAGTAAAGCTTTTAGCTTTTTTCTTAATAAGCGCATAGCCACCCATAATAAACAAATACAAAAGTATTAAGTTATCTAGAGCTGCTGCCATAGCGGTTATTGAACGTGCCTCAAAAATAATAGGTCGAAACATATAAGTAAACAGCTGCATAGGCAAACTCATACTGGCAATATCTACACCACCGCCACCATCCATATTATAAGATTGCCTAGTTTCAACATATTCCATTAAAGCTTCTGCACTGCTTGGATCTGAAACTCCTGCATACTGTAGTGCAAAAGGCACCATCACTGCGGCTCCCACTAATGCAATACAGCCCAGTAAAAATCGTTTAACAAGACTCGTTTTAGGGTCAAACATAATCGAAGCAGCCAAGGCAACAACTATCATGCCAGCCATATGCGGGCGAACTGTAAGCATGATAAAAACAGCAAGCACCATCAACCAGACTCGCTTATTTAGCTGCAAAGCAGCCCACATGGCTAAGCCCATAGCCAAGAATGAAATAGCATCCTTGCCAATTGCGGAAGACCAAAAGCTAACTGAAGGCAAAAAAACTATAAGCGTCGCTAAACGTTTTAAAAACTTAGATTTATTCTTTACTGCTTGCTGCAAAGAACCATCAAAAGCAAGCAGCCCTATAGATCCAAAAATATTGAAGAACAAAAAACAACTTAATATTCCAAAACCTAAACCATGAACGAGTAAGCTAGTCAATCCATCTACAACAGCGGTTCCAAAAGTAAAGTCAAATCGCCCTACTAGGGCTTTTTGATAGTAAACAATCGCATCAGCACCAAACTTATTCGCATAGAGCAAATAAATTATGCAAAAAATAGAATGCCATATATAAATAGTTAGACTACGCTTTTTAGTCAACCTAAAAGCATTGCCTAATTGAGTTAAAATTAAAGAACCAATACTAAAAACTATAAAAGCACTAATTATTGACCAGTTGTTTTCAAACATAAAATCACTTCTTATTAAGAATAAATTACTGGTTTTCTAACCACGCTTGAAACATCAATATATTCCAAAGATGATACTGCCAGTTTTTCTTTCCACTTAAATGTTCAAGCCATAGCTTTCGAATTGGTGCCGGATGAAAATATCCTTCTTGCCTTAAACGTTTTTCATCGAGCAAAGCTTCAGCCCATTCCCGTAAAGGCCCGCGCAGCCAACTTGCTAACGGAATGCCGAAACCGGCCTTAGGTCTTTCAATTAAATCTTTTGGCACATATTTATATAAAACTTGTCTTAATACCCACTTGCCTTGTCCATTACGGATTTTATATTCAAGAGGCATTTTCCACGCCAACTCGACAACACGGTGATCCAACATAGGTGTGCGGGTTTCTAAGCTGCTAGCCATTGCAGCCCGGTCAACCTTAACCAAAATATCATCGGACATGTAAGTCTGAGCATCCATTGCCATCATTGCATGCTCTAAACAGTCAGTTTTTGGCCAAGCAGAAGGATCTGTGAGAAGTGTAATGGGTTCTTGGCCATTAATCACAACGCTAGCTGGGTCTGTCCAGTGACTTGTGAGCTGTCTATAAAAAGCTTCTCCGCTAGACAGTGTTAACACTTCTGAAAGTTTACGAGCTTTTTCACCAGGTATAGATAGCTGAAGCTTTTTAGGTAGAATGGGTTTGGCAAATTCAAACAACTTATCCCAACTGTTTGGTGATAAAGAACGTAATCCTCCCGCTGCTAAATGCCGTATAAAACTTGGCATTTTCTGTACAGCCCCCCAAACTTTTTGAGCTGCAATGTAACGATTATAACCGCCGAATAGCTCATCACCTGCATCACCACTCAACGCAACAGAAACATGTTGTTTAGCTAACTGACTGACTAGAAAAGTGGGAATCTGCGAGCTATCTGCAAAAGGCTCGCAATACATGTTGGCTAAATTAGGAATGACAGATAAAGCATCATCTGGTTGTACATAAAGTTCTGTATGTGCTGTACCAAGATGCTTAGCAACTGCCTTTGCATGCTCCGCTTCATTATAGCCAGGCTCATTAAAGCCCAAAGTAAATGTACGCACAGGCATATCAGATTGTGCTTGCATTAAAGCAACAATTGTTGAGCTGTCTACCCCACCACTCAAAAATGCACCTAGGGGCACATCAGCGAGCATTTGATCAGCAACACTCTTCTTAAGCTGCTCCTCTAAAGCATCAACTGCAGCTTCTGGGCTACCAACAAAGGGATTAGCCAAGCCCTGCTCAACCACCTTATTTAAAGACCAATAAGGCTTAGAAGCGGCAGCCTTAGATTGGCTCAAGTCGCCTTGTAAGGGGATTTGCAGTATATGGCCGGGCATCAGCTTTTGAATGCCTTTATAAATGCTATAAGGCGCAGGGATATAGCAGTGGCGTAATAATAAAGTCAACGCATCACGATCAATGACTGCCTCAAACTCAGGATGGGCTTTTATAGATTTAAGTTCAGATGCAAAAATCAATAAATCGTTAGACCAACCCCAGTACAGTGGCTTCTCACCCATGCGGTCGCGAGCCAGCGTTAACATTTGCTCTTGCTTATCCCACACAGCAATTGCAAACATACCTATTGTTGCTTGCAAGGTTTTTTCGATACCCCATGCAACAAAGCAAGCCAGTAAAGTTTCAGTGTCAGAATGTCCGCGCCAGTTTATTACCAAGCCAGACTCGGCAAGCTGTTTACGTAAGGATTGATGATTATAAATCTCACCATTTAAAACAAGTACGTACCGGCCACATTCGGAAATCATCGGCTGATTCCCGGCTTCAGAAAGTTCTAAAATAGATAGCCTTACATGCCCTAAAACAACAGAGCTATCATCCTCAATCCAAACTCCAGCACTATCTGGACCGCGATGACTAATTACCTTGCACATATCAGAAGCAATTGAGGCTGAATTACAACCATTCTGATTAAAACCAATAAGACCGCACATTACAAAATGCCCCTAACTATTAAAAATATTTTAGCGCGCAAGAAATTAAAAATAAAAAATCAATTCAGCTCCCTATAAATTTCCTTATAATTATCAAGAATACTTAATATAGAGTAATTCTCATAAAGATGCTCCTGAGCTAATTCAGAAATATTTTTTAACTGATCAAAATCCAGCTGTAAAAGTTTATTGATTTGGTTAGCGATGGCTTCTGCGCTACTATCCACAACCCAACCATAAGAGTTTAATAATAACCTTGCATCACCCACATCTGTTGATACGCAAGGGATACCCATCGCCATTGCCTCACCTAATACATTAGGAAAGCCTTCTGTATTTGAATGCAAACAAAAAATATCCATAGCCGACAAACAAATAGGGACATCCGAACGTTCACCTAATAAAATAAAGCGATCTTGTAATTTATACTGTTTAATCCAGCTAACTAACTTTAAATTTTCAAAGTTATTATCGCGCCCAACTATCATAAAGCGTAATCTATCATGATTTTCTGCTATCAAAGCAGCCGCTTTAACAAATAACTCTTGGTTTTTCTCTATATTAAATCGGCCAACAGAACCAATCACAATGTGCTTGTTTTGTAAGCCATTCTCATTTCGTAATTTATCTACTTTATCAGGACTACTTTTTAAATAATTTGGATCAAATCCATTAGGAATCACTCGCATTTTTTTAGAGTCATAACCTACCTTTTCATGCTCCTTGCGCCCTGCATCAGCCGCACAAATAATTACCTTAGGTACCGAATAAGAAAGCCAAGCACATAACTTACGCAAAATAACTGTAAGCCTAGAACTGCCTTGGGTAACGTCAGTTGTGCGAATACCCCAAATAATATTCTGAATACCTAATGACTTAGCGGCTAACCCACCTAAAAAATCAGCATGGTACATCCATGTTTGTACAATATCTGGCTTTTGCTTCTTTAACTCACGACGTAATTTGAAAAAAGTGACTGGCAAGCTCAAAGCATTTTTCATACCTAAAGATGTGACATGAATTCCATTATCCAATAATTGTTGCCCAACAGGTCCTAGGTCAGTTAATGAAATAACTGAGTGATGCATACCATCTTTACTATTCAGCCCTTCAACTAAGCGCTTAAGCATTAACTCTGCACCGCCAATGCCAAGCCCAATAATAATATGAGCAACTCTCATTAATTTAAATTCCCTTATGATGTATATAATTAAAATAGAAAAACCACTTATATTCATATATAAAAATAGTTTTAACCATCATATGAAATCAACTAATCAAGTAACATTAGTTTTAGATAACCATCTACAGCTTGATTTATATTAAAATCAGAAGCTCTAGTTTTTACATCAGGGTGCTCAACACTATCTAACGCTGAGGACATTGCATGGGCAAGCGCTTCAGCATCGCCAACAGGTACTAAACTTCCCCATTTACCCTTTTCGAGTATTTCAGAAGGCCCAAAGGGACAATCTGTAGATACGACTGGGATACCACATGCCATAGCTTCAACAAGCACATTACCAAAGCCTTCTGATGCAGAAGACAGTACGAATAGATCAGCTTGATGCATTACTCCAAATGGGTTTTCCAAAAACCCAGGAAGAAAAACTTTCCCCTGCAATCCAAGTGCTCTAACTTCAAGCTCAATATCTCCTCGCAAAGGCCCTTCGCCAAGAATGATCAATCTCGCTTCACGAGACTCTCGAAGTATTGCAAACGCTTTTATAAGGCAAGAAAAATCCTTTTGTGACACCAACCGACCGACACTTATGAGTACTGGCTCCCCTTCAGACTGAAGCCACGAATAATTCGTTGATTCACTCGCTAACTCGCGTACTTTTTCAGCATCAACTGGGTTATAAACAACACTGACAGAAGACTTAGGTAGACCAACATAGTCTACAAATCCATCAGCAACACCTTGAGATACGGCTACAACACCATCAGCACTCGCTGAAAGCAGGCGCAGCAATGGCAACGTAGCCCTTCCACGAAGCAATTCAGACCCATCGCGCGCTCTAGAAATATCATTATGCACACTCCATACTAGCTGGAAATTTACGTTAGATAATTTTTTAGCTAGTGCAGCAATAATGTTTGCATGGTTAAGCGCTGAAAGCAGTGCTTGCGGTCGCTCTCTACGCAAATACCTTACTAGAGGAAAGAGGCTTGTTGCAGCACGTTTCACACCAAGATCTACAACACGTACTGCTGGCGAAAGCTCTTTCAAATAAGGACCAATAGCCTTTGCTAAAACTAAATCAACCTTTATTCCTCGCGCAGCCATCCCGTTAGCCAAAAGCAGCATAACCTTTTCTGCACCACCACCAAGCATTGATGGTATATAAATAGCTATTTTTTTCAAAAAAGACTCCACCGGATAAACAATCCAAGTCAAATAACTAAAATTAAAATTATCACATCACATTTAATAAAATAAAATATTCGAGTCGCCTACATTAAAAAATCACTCACAATAAAAGAGTTCTTAGCATGCAAGTTGATGAACCACTTTAATTAAATATCTAAAAAAACAAACAATTGTTCATAAAGCAAATTATGTACTACGTGAGTGATTTCAAGCAATCACTCACGCCATCATTAATTTTTCTACGCAATTCCGCTCGTTCTTTATAAACAGATGCAGACTTATTAAAAGACAACTTTATTTTATCCCAAGGATGATCACTTTTTAATATACTGCAATCAAGAGTAGCTTCTTTCCCGCCGACAACATCCCAAACATCAGGTATTTTATCATCCCATATGATTGTCGCTACACTTCGTCCGAAAGCTTGTCCAACAATGCCTGCGTGCATACGCATTGCAACCAAATAATCTACCTTCTCTATCTGGCGATATAAATCAGCCGGCTCTCTAGGTCTGTCGAATAAAAAAGCATTGACCCCATCATCTTTAAGTGCTTGGTATACAACTCGAGCCTGCCTGTCATCGCTTAAAGCACCATTAGTCATAATTACAACTTGCATCCCAGAATCTACAGCTCCACGCGCCAATTTCTTCCAAAAAACAAGATAATCAATTTCACTAATATCACCGAGACTAGGAGCATGTTTTTTAAATACAGATAGAGGCATAACGTTAAATCCACACACAGCTCTTTTTTTATTAAAATTACTTACAGATATATGATTATCTAATGCAAACGCCAAATCAGGGTAGACATCAATTTTAAACTCAGAGTCAAAATAGGCATTTACTTTCCTTAATGACTCATAGTCCCGCAGAGAGATATACTTAGCTTCAGTCAGAACTTTCTTATATATTTCTAAATTATTATTATTGATATTACTACCAACACCACAACCAATTATTGATAATGGCTTTTTATTTTGTTGAATAACTTTTAAAAGAATATCAAGCTTTAAATAAAAACTAGCCGAGCTTTCAGTAAGTAGTTGCCCTCCCCCTATAATGATGCCATCAGCTTCACTGATCAGCTTCTCCCAATATTTTTCTGATTTATTTTTAAGAGACAAATGCCATAAAGTTCTAGAAACTAAATATTGGAAAAAGGAATTATACTTAATCTGTTTTGGAAGTATTCTTTTCCAGTTTTTTTTATCATGAGGTTCTATCTTAGCGCTACTAGACCACCCTTTTCTAAGAGAAAGGTCAAGCGGTATCACATCAATACCCTGAGTTTTCAAAATAGTACTTAAACTATCAAATATAGCGTAGTCACCAAGATTAGTGCTAAACACCTCCCCCGCAACAATAATTTTCTTTCTACTCATAGGTACTTTCTCAAAAAAAGTTTAATAAATGTACTATCGACTCCTGCTTGAGTCCGAACTGCAAACCATAAGTATAAATTCCAAACCACTATAGATATTGAGGTGCTTAACGCAGCACCACTAAGTCCTAACATAGGTATCAAAAACAAATTCAATCCTACGTTTACAAAAACCGATATAGTCATTCCTTTTATTACATATTTCTCATTACCAGACATAGTTAAAATAGAGATGGATGATCCAAAAAAAGCACTTATTGCTTGTCCAATTGTTATAATAAATAGTGCTTGGTGACCACCAGAGAACTCATCTCCAAATATAAATCCAAGTATTTCAGTGCCACCAAATCCGAAAATAAAAACCACTGGTAAAGTCAGCAAAAAACTAACCAGCGAGCCGATAGAAGCAAGTCGTTGAATCTCTAACCGGTCTTTTTTTGCGAAAGCAGTCACTAGTCTAGGCGAAATAACTATGCTAACGACTTGCAAGCCAAATACTGTTAGCGCAGCACCAGATACAACAACTTTATATATACCAACATCACTAACCGTAGCTAATGCGCCAAGCATTAAAATATCAATTTGTCCGCTTAAAGTTTGCATTCCAGTCATCATGGCAAGTGGCATCAATGTTATAAGCCAAGTTCGCGTATGAGTAATTGCTTTTACTGATTTAAACTCTTTTGGTTTAACTTTCAATACTAACCAAGTACCTACAACAAAGGCTATAATTGCAGAAACTAGGTTCAATGCCATCGCAGATGCAGGGAAAATATTAACATCTAAGATAATAGTTATAAAAATTAAAACAGCAAACAATAGTGGCTTTACAAGCTCTTCTGGTAGCTGCCCTTGGATAACAAACCCAAGCCCTCTTAATGCAGCACCACGAACATTACCCATTGCAACTAATAGGGACATTAAAAGCCCTAAGGTAAATATCTGAGTAGTGCTAGTACCCCAAGCATCGAAAAATAAAGTGTTTTTTAAAACCAAAGCTGCAATGTATATGCATAATGATATCGCGATAATTGTAGAGCCACTCCACAGCCAGATTCCCTTCATTCGCGCCCAGTCTTTTAATGCTTTTGCTTTTGCAGTTTCTCTTAAAACTAAAGTTGGCATTCCAGCTTGAGCTGGCATAGCCAAAATGCTTACTAAAGCAAGCACATATGAATACACTCCAAAGTTCTCACTCCCCAGAGTTCTAGCCAATAAAACAGAGCATAAGAAAGTAGCACCTACACTTAATACACGCACAACAAATGTGCCTGCAAGCGTCTTAAATAGACGCGAACTCAATATGCTTTGTAGTTTCATTTTCATTTTCAGTTCAGATTATGATTATGATTATGATTATTAATTTAGGCTTAGCTATCGATTTGACTTGGCTATTAACCTAAAAACTTGACATACCAAGGCATCGCTTGGGCAATCCCGTCTTTAATAACAAACTCAGGCTTATAGCCCAGCAGCGTACTAATCTTTGTCACATCCGCCTGTGAATGGCGCACATCACCTGCTCTAAACTCACGGTAAGTCGGTGTTTCTTTGTAATCCACGCCATTGTCTTTTAGTGCTATTTGAATGGCTTCAAACAGTTGGTTTAATGTTGTGCGATCGCCCACCGCCACGTTATACACCTGATTTTTAGCTGCAGGATTATCCGTAGTTGCGGCTAATAAGTTAGCCTGCACAGTATTTTCAATAAAACAAAAATCACGGCTGGTTTCGCCATCACCGTTAATCAGCACCGGCTCGCCCTGAATCATCGCCGCCGTCCACTTAGGAATCACCGCCGCATAAGCACCATTAGGATCTTGCCGTTGGCCAAACACATTAAAATAACGCAGCCCAATGCAATTAAAGCCATAAGTGCGAGCAAACACATCGGCATACAGCTCATTTACATACTTAGTGACCGCATAAGGCGATAACGGATTACCAATATTGGCTTCTACCTTAGGCAACGCCGGATGATCACCATAGGTTGAACTACTGGCGGCATAGGTAAAGCTTTGCACCTTGGCATCGCGCGCGGCCACCAACATATTTAAAAAACCGGTGATATTGGCACTGTTGGTTAAAATAGGATCATTAATTGAGCGCGGCACCGAACCCAAAGCCGCTTGGTGCAACACATAATCCACCCCAGCACAGGCCTGCTGGCAATCGGCTAGATTACGAATATCCCCTTCAATAAAAGAAAAACGCGCCCACTGCTCGGCCGAGACTAATCCCTGCACCTCATCTAAATTATGCTGATGTCCGGTAGCAAAGTTATCTAAACCAACCACGGTTTGATCGAGCTTAAGCAAGGTTTCTAACAGGTTAGAACCAATAAAACCCGCTACCCCAGTCACCAACCAGGTTTTAGGTGCCTGCTTAAGCGTTACTTGTAACTGGGCATAAGCGCTAGTAGATGAAGCGTTAATTGTCATGTCGTTATCCAATACTCAGTGAATCAACGCTTGGTTACCCAGACACAGGCAACCAAGCAAGGGGGCATTAGCTGTAATTACAGGCGTAAATCCGCCTCATCTGCTGCTAGCAAATATTTAAGGTCATATAAAATATGCTCAGGCTTACCTAAGGCACGAATAGCCGCCGCGCCCATTTGCTTAAACTCAGCATGGCTTACGGCTAACACCATCGCATCATAGGCACCCTGCTCTGGGCTAGCTACTGGCGAAATACCGTACTCGCGCTGGGCTTCTTCTGGGTTTACCCAAGGGTCAAACACATCCACCTGAATGCCGTAGTCATTTAACTCTTTAACAATATCTACCACTCGGGTATTGCGTAAATCTGGGCAGTTTTCTTTAAAGGTTAAACCCATGATTAAAATTCGCGCGCCCTGCACATGGATGCGCTTTTTCAGCATGGCTTTCACCAACTGACCAACCACATAGGCACCCATGCCATCATTTAAACGACGGCCCGATAAAATAATTTCGGGCTGATAACCAATGCTTTGCGCTTTATGGGTTAAGTAATAGGGATCCACACCAATACAGTGGCCGCCAACTAAGCCTGGACGAAACGGTAAGAAGTTCCATTTAGTACCGGCTGCTTGCAATACCGCCTCGGTATCAATCCCTAACTTATTAAAGATAATCGCCAGCTCATTAATTAGCGCAATGTTCACATCGCGCTGGGTGTTTTCAATGACCTTGGCTGCTTCGGCCACTTTAATGCTGCTGGCTTTGTGGGTGCCCACGGTAATAATTTCGTTATACAACGCATCCACCAAGTCAGCCACTTCAGGGGTAGAACCGGCAGTTACCTTTTTAATGTTGGTGACGCGGTGCTCTTTATCGCCTGGGTTAATCCGCTCGGGGCTGTAGCCGGCGTAAAAGTCTTGATTAAATGTTAGGCCAGAAACGCGCTCCAATACCGGCACGCAATCATCTTCAGTGGCACCTGGATAGACCGTTGATTCGTAAATTACGATATCGCCTTTTTTCAACACCTTACCAATGGTTTCCGAGGCTTTAATTAACGGCGTTAAATCTGGCTGTTTGTGCTCATTAATTGGGGTTGGCACCGTTACAATAAATACATTGCACTGACGTAAATCTTCTAAATTAGCGGTATAGCTAAGCAAATGAGCTTGGGCCAGCTCTTCGTCACTCACCTCTAAGGTGGCATCATGCCCAGCTACCAAGGCATCAATTCGTGGCTGATTAATATCAAAGCCCACTACCGAACGTTTTTTACCAAACTCTACCGCAAGTGGTAACCCAACATAGCCTAAGCCGATCACGGCTAACTTAACGGTTGCTAGTGTCAACATATTTTCCCCTGGCCCCTTGGCCTTACTTACCTAAACTTAACAACCTGTCGCAAGCAGCTTGTTACTGATCAATTACCGCGTGATGCCGCTGTTTATGGCTATGTTCTTTAGCTAAGATCGCCAAAGCACAGAGCACCACAAAGGTGGCCGCATTGGCCGGAATTTGCAGATTAAAATCACTTAAACTATGAATCAGCAAAGACACCAAGCCCATACACACACCCAACGCCAAACCCGCCCGATACTCTGAGCGCGACTGCCACAACGCCCGCAGCCCAAACCACAAACAACCCAGCACAAATAAAGCCAACAAACCTGTAGCCACTGCGCCGTACTCAATCACAAACTGCAAATAATCATTATGCAAATGATCAAAATGCAAACGCACCGCCGCACTGCTGTACTGGGAAAATACCGACTCAAAACTACCGGCTCCCTGCCCCAACAGCAGCTTGTCTTGGGCCAACGGCAGCGCATCACTAAACACCTGGCCTCGAATCTCATTGGCCTGCTGAATAACCTCCACCTCACCGCGGCTATTGGTGGCGACTTGATCCACTAAACGGGTACTAACAATGCGATCTTTTAACCGCTCAAGGCCAAAATACTGACTCACCACCAAGGTATCGATCAGAATAATACTGAGCAAAATCAAAATATTACGCTTACGGTTTTGCTTAGTGCGGATCACAAACAAAGCACCCACCGCCAGCAACGCAATAAAAAACGCCGAGTTGCCCCCTCGCGAGCGACTCATCACCAAGGCAATCACCATAATCACCAAGGCTAAACGCAAGCGCGCCTTCGGCCCCATAATTAACTCAATAAAATTGGCCCAACTAAAACGCTCGTTACTGCGCAGCGCCATTAACAAACCAATGCCACAGCCTAGGGTTAACTCTAAATAACCGGCAAAATGGTTACGGTTAACAAAGGTACCCGTGGCTACCCCTTTGCTCACCTGGGTGATCCCTAAAAACGACCACTCGATACCAGACAGCGCCATAAAAGCACCATAAAATGCCTGAGCAATGCCACTGACCACTAATACAGCCAGCAAACTATTTAAGCGCTTACGCTCGGCAAATAAACCAACCACCAACAAAAACAACAGGCTATAGGCCAGCCCTAAGCCCAAATACAACACAGTGCGCCCTGCATCAGCGGTTAACCCCAAACTTAACTGCAACGCGACCCATAACTGCACTAACAGCAACACCCCAAACCAAGGTAAAGCCGCCAGCAACGCACGACTGGCACGCCATTGGCCACGCCACAGGCCCCAAGCAAAACCGATGCTTAAGCCAGCCACGGCAATCAGCAACAATGCCATCGACCACAAACGGTTACTGCCCCAAGGTAACGGCAACCACAGCAGCAAGCCTAAAACACCGGCTACTAAACTGCGCTCAAGTAATCCCGAAGTACGGCTCATGCTTGTGGCTCCTTAGCTGCTGGGCACGGAGCACGCTGATCAGCTAACTGGCGACATAACCAAGGCAAGCGCTGTAACTCGCTGGCTAAGGTAAATAAACGTTTACGACTACTGGGCCCATAGGCATGGGTTTTATGCATACTGCGTAAGACTAACCCTTGATCAGCAGCGGTTAGATGATCCCAAGCAATTAAACCAATTTCCGCCACCCGGGCATTAATCGGATTGCGCTCAGGCCCATAGACTTGGGCCAAACTAAGCGCATGGCTAAATTCGGCATCTAATTCATTGGCTACTAACTTGGCATAAGCCAAACCCACCCAAGCAAACGGCCACTGGGGGCGTAACTGCGTGGCTTGGCGAAACTGGCTAATGGCTTGCTGCTGGGCGGCAAGTTGCGCCACTTGCTGATGCTGAGTGCTTAACTGCTGGGCGCGCCACTGCCAAAAATAACCCAACTGCTCTTCAAGCTGACCATTAGCCCCAGGATACCAAGCCTTAGCCTGCTCGGCCGCGGCTAAGCCCACCTGCCATGCTTGCTCACTGGGGATTTGCCGTTGCTGCTCCCAACTGGTTAAAAAACGATTGGCTTGATAGCTCTTAAAGGCCGAGACCAGCAAACGCCCGCCCAACCACAAACTGCCCAAGGCTAAACAGGCTATCAGCCCAGCCAATAACAGCCGCTGCCTAGGGCTTAACTCAGATGAGCGGCGACGCGATTTGCTGTAAGTGCCAGTGAGTGCCATTAGCCTGCACTGCCTGTAGCGGTAGAGGCGGCAAACTTAGACTGCGCCAGTTGCCAAGGATTATCCTGCACCAGTTTATAGGCTTCGGCCTCGCCCAGCAGTGCACTAGCGGCGGCTAAACCTTCAGATAACACCGGTGGACGATGCTCTAGGTTATGGGCATCACTGGCTAAAATCGTTACCAAACCTTCGCTTAAAAAGCGCTCGGCTAGGTCTTGGGCAGGCTGGCCAAACCGCCCCGCTACAGAGCCCGCTGTTACTTGAAATAAACAACCTTGCTGCACCAAGGGTTTGATTTTGCTTGGATCACGCAGTAACGCTTTATTACGTTCGGGATGGGCAATCATGGGCTGAATACCCTGTTGCAATAACCATTGGGTTAAGCGCTCGGCGCCAAAGGGTAACTCACCATGGGGAAATTCTAACAGTAAGACTGGGCGCTGCTGCCATAGCCCTAAAAAAGGAATCTGTTGCTGCTTAACCGCTAGCATAAGCTCCATGCCAAAACGCACTTCCGCTGCGGCACTCACCTGCAACGCTAACTGTTGCTCGGCTAAGCCGGCACGCAGCTCTGCCAATGCTTGCTCAATAGTTTGTGGGGTATTGTCATACCGCCCTGGATGAATATGTGGAGTACAGACCATATGGGTAATGCCATCTGCTAATGCAACCTTAGCCAACTGCAAAGCAGTGGCTAGATCTGGCGCACCATCATCAATACCTGGTAACAAATGGCTGTGTAAATCAATCACGTGGCTTTACCCGCAACGTGCCTTAGGCACCCTAAATTTAAGTTAGCTTCCCTGCTAACCCGCGAGCCCTAACGGCTCGCGAGTTACCTGTAAGGTACAGAGAGGCAGCCTTAGCTGTTTTTACTATCCTTGCTGTAACCATAGTAGTCATAGTAACCACCATAGCTATAGCCCTGTTTTTTAGCTTTTTTAACGTCTACCTGGTTCAACACCACACCGGTCACCGGCACATTATGCTGCAGCAACTGGCCTACACCTTTTTGTACCAATGGAATGGCGGTGTCGTCATGTTTCACTACATAGATCAACGCATCAGCTAGCGAACCTACTACCAAGGCATCACTAACCGCTTGGGTTGGCGGTGAGTCAATTACAATGCGGTCATAGTGCTCGGACAACTGCTGAATTAGCTGGGCAAAGCGCTCGCTCGACAGCAGCTCCAATGGGTTTGGCGGTACCGTACCGGCGCTGATCATATCAACCCCATTAATCTGCTGAATCGCTTGCTCAGGCTCGGCAGTTCCAGCAATCAGATTCGCCAACCCAGGGGTGCCTACGGCCAGATCAAAGTTTTTTGCCAACGTTGGACGGCGCATATCGGCATCAATCAACAGTACTTTTTCTACTTGAGCTAAAGCCGTAGCAATACTGGCCGATACCGTAGACTTACCTTCACCTGGCACGGTTGAAGTTATCAACAGAATTTTTTGCGCACGATCTAAACCAGCCAACACCACACTGGTGCGAATGCTGCGTACCGACTCAGAGAAACTATGGTTAGTATCAGCGGCAAATAAGTGAGCTAATTGTTTGCGATCATGCTTTTTAATCAGCGGCAACAAACCCAGCACCGGCAGATTCAGCTTTTGCTCAACATCTTCAGGTGATTTAAAGGTGTTGTTAAGCATTTCAAGCAACAGACTTAAGCCCACGCCGACTAAGCCAGCTAAGAAGGTAGCCAGTAACACAATTAAGGCTTTTTTCGGTTTAACCGGTGTCTTTGGCACCACTGCTTTATCTACCACGCGCGCATTAGCGGTATCTAAGTCGCTGGTAGCAGTGGTTTCTTTAATTCGGGTTAAGAAGGTGTCATACAGCGCCCGGTTGGTATCCACTTCACGCTGCAACTCGCTGAGCTGGAACTCTTTACGAGAAATATTTTGAATCTGCGCTTTGTTTTCGTTTACTGAGCTACGCAGAGACTGCTCGTTAGCCACCGCCAAACGGTAGTTACGCTCAATTGCCGCAACCACCTGCTCGACTTGGCCACGCAAACTAGCCTCGGCTGCGGCTAACTCAGTACGGGCCGCTTCCATAGTGGGGTGACGGGCACCGTAACGCTTAGACAGCTCATCAATTTTGGCTTTGGCGCGGGCTTCATCCACTTTAAATTGCTGAATCAGGGGATCACCTAATACAGCAGATACTGTGGCCAATTTACGCCAGCCGCCGCTTTTCATCGATTGTACTTGGCGATACAAGCTTTCAGCTTCGGCACGATTACGGCGGGCATCCACCATGCGATCACTGGTAGCAGCTAACTCTGCGGCGCTAATGGTGGCTACACCACCCACATCCACTAGATTTTCTTTTTCGCGGAACGCTTGCAGCGCGGTTTCGGCTTCTTTGAGTTTACTGCGCAGCTCGCCTAAACGGCTGTTCATCCAGCTGCTGGCAGAGGCTGACATTTCCATGCTGGCCTCTAGCTGGCTTTCAATAAAGCCTTGGGCTAAGCGGTTAGCAGCTTGGGCAGCCATACGCGGATCTGCCATATCTACTTGCACCTGAACTAGCTGACTTTTACCTTGCGGCTCAATAGTTACTCGCCCCATAAAGTTAGCAACTACACGCTCAAAAATCTGCTCATCAGTGAGCTCTGGCTGCTCTTCTAAGTCCTCTGGAAACACTCCAGGTACTAAGGAGTTTAAATTTACGCTACTCAACCAGCCTTTAACGTCAATTAATGGTGCTTTTTGTTGACGTGGATCAAATTCGGGATGGGTGATTAAGCCCAGTTCACGCACTACCCGCTCGGCTAAGGAGCGCGATTTTAGCAATTCGAACTGCGTTTGCATGTACTCATTGCCACTGCCTTCTAAGCCATAGACTTGCTCAATCGACACCACCTTGGCTTGTTTTTGCTCAATCAGCAGCGTGGCAGCAGCACGATAAATAGGCGTTAGGCTTAACACAATCAGCACCGTGACCATCGCGACAACGAGGGTTAAGGTGATAATGCTCCATTTACGATTCCAAATGGTTTGCCATAGTTTTAATAAATCAATTTCATCATCGTCTTGCTCGACAGCGAGCGGACGGTTAGCAAGTTGCTGATTGCTTTCCATAAGAGGTAACTCAAGCTAGTAAGATGGCTTAGCGGTTTAGCCGCCAATGACTAAACCCTGAACAACAGTGCAAGCGGATTAAAAGAATCCCTGATCAATATTGATCGTATCGCCTGGCATAACCGGTGAATCTAGGGTCACCCGAACCGGTTTGCGCCCAGGCTCATTATCACGCACCACGGTAATCCGGTTAGTAGAGGCACGCTCAGTTAACCCGCCAGCTAAGGCAATCGCCCGACGCAGGTTTAATCCTGGCTGATATTTATAGCCGCCTGGCTGCTTAACCTCACCACTGATAAAAAACTCGCGGTACTCTAAAACACTAATAGAAACACGCGGATCGACTAAAAAGTCACCCTGCAAAGCTGCGGTTAGATCGCCTGCTAACTCGTTAGCAGTTTTACCACGCGCACGTACTTCACCCAGAAACGGATAAGAGAAAGTACCCGCATCAGTTAAACGAATCTCTTCAAAGCTAAGGTCTGGCTCACCAAACACATGAACTCGAATGATATCGCCCGAAGCTAACTTATAGGTCGAGTTTTCACCTAAGTTTTGCGCTAGTGCAGCTGAGCTAGAAATCACCAAGCTCAACATTGTCATTACCAAGGTAAAAAACAGTCCAAAGGTATAGCGTAGTGCCATGATCTATGTCTCTAAATTAAATAGCCCAATTAGCCATGTATTATTATTGGCTAGCACCATAGTAAACGGCGGCTTAAAACAACATCAACAGTACCCATTAAAAAGTGCACGGCCTGAAAAGACCGTGCACTTAAGCACTATTACAGACTCGCGTTAAAGGTTAACGCGTAAATATTACGCTTATAGTCGCGCGAAGAGATATTTGAATCATTTTCACGGTGGGTGTAGCCTAAACCAACATCCAACCAGCGGCGCATTTCATAGTTCACGCCAATTCCATACTGATTGATTTTGTCATCTCGGCTAATTTGCTGATATTTACGGTCGGTACGAGTGTAATGCATCTTAGTCGATAAACGATCTAACCACCGATGATTCCAACCTACATGGTAAGCAGTGGTTTTAATACTACTACTTACATGCTCATTGATGTCTAAATCATCAACATCGTAGTAGTTAGTTCCCTCATCAAAACCACGGCGCAGTTTAAAATCAAAAGTAGAGTAAGTACGTGGCGCCCAAGCAACTGCAGCTTCCCACATGTTCATACTTTTATCCTTGTACACAGACTTATCGTAAGACTTTTTCTCACGACCTACCTTCACCGTACCCGTAGTTTTAGCTGTTGCCTCCCACGTCACACCCGCAAGCAATGCTTTGTTATCGCTATCACGACTGTTATTGCTCTTGTAGTCATAATCGGTATAACGCGCCTCTAACAAGGCTTTAGTTTTAGGAGCAACCTGATAATAACCCGTGACACCAAACTTGCTGGTATCTCGCTCTTTGTCTTTGTTTATCCGCTCACCATTTAGCCGACTATTATTGTCATAGCGCAGCTCTTCATAATTAGCTGCAAAATCAACTTGAGTACGTGCTGTGCGAGCACCAAAGGTGTACACCCCACCAATGTTTTTAGTGTTCCATTTATCATTACGATAAAATTCATTATCTGATGCTGTATCTTCCATTTTGTGATAACCAGCATCAAGCACTAAACGATTCTTACTGTTAAATTCAAAGCCTGCTGCACCTGTTAAGTGATGATTGGTGTGGTCATCGCTATGGCTTGAATGATAGATATTGCGCTCGGCTGAGTACTGTAACTGATAAGCACTCTTTGCTTGATCCAAGTTCAATGTAAAAGATGGCTGTAACTGAGTGATCCAGGAGGATTTACGATTTTTTTTGGTGGCATAAATATTGTCATCATGACGCTCTGCCAGTCTAAGTGTTGGCGTAAACTGAACGCCATCAGTTACTTGAATGCTTTGCGGGTCTAATGCGGATGCTGTACCACTGAAACCAATAGTAGCCGCTACTACTAAGGCAAGTTTGCTTTGCTTATAAGTCATTGTAAATTCCTTGGATAACTGTAAATAACCACTACTAGCTGACTAACTAAAGTTAGTCAGCTAAAGCTCAGCAAAATTAATTAGGGCTTGCTACAGAACCGGCTGGGTTACCACCGCCACCACTGCCACCAGCACTAGGAATGCTGTTGCTTGGCAAGGTAATACCACTTGTGCCAGTAGGAGTTAATCCAGCATCACCTAACGCAACGCGGATAGCTTCTTTGATTTGATCTGCTAAATGTGGTGAAGCTTGGATAGCTGCTGCTTCAATCGCTGCTGCTTGCTCTGGGTTAGCTGCGGCTAACTCAGCAATGATCGCGACTAACTCGTCACCCGTTGCGTCTGCAATTACTGCTGCTTGTGCAGGTGTTAACTCAACGCCAGCTGCTTGCAAAGCGTCTAGGGTGGCTTGATCTGCCATCGCTTGGCCTGCAAAAAGCGCTGCAACTAAAGATAATGCTGTGAATGATTTACGCATAATACTTCTCTTTAAGTTAAGTGGTTTGCAGGCCTTATGGTTTCAGCCCACATATGAATCAATCGAAGGCCTAATACACTCACTTGCACACTAGCAACCCTCGCTTTTCCTCTGATCAGTTTTTGGAAAAAAGTTGTCTCTTCCTAGATCAGAGCTCCCTTACTTCCCTGTCGCAGTACGCACTATACACGAACTGTGACAGCGTTAGTCTAGCGTAACAAACAAGCAGCTTATATCAAGCCACTCACAGCCTGTTACAACTTTTATGACTACAGCGCGAGCATTCTAGCCTTGAGTTTATTGCATTGCAAAGACAGATTGCGTCAATTCATAGATATTCGTCTATTTAATGCCAATAATTCCCGATACCGGATAGTTTCCCCCTTTATAAAAAGTTCAATGCATGATTGCTATTTTAAGCCTATGCTATATGCTTCTTGCTCCGAGAAGGTGAGTGGCGCGACCTTCTACGCCTTGCCTGTGTTTGTTGTACGAGAATAAAACATGTCTGAGAATACTAGTGTGCGCAGCGTGCACCAAGCGCATTGTCGAGACTGCAGTCTATCGACGCTGTGCTTACCCCTATCTTTAAACATGGAAGATCTAGACCTTCTAGACGATATCGTTAAACGTGGACGCCCCCTAAAAAAAGGCGAATACCTCTTCCGTCAAGGCGATACCTTTGCTTCGGTATTTGCCGTACGTTCAGGCAGCTTAAAAACCTATAGCGTATCTGATTGCGGTGAAGAACAAATCACCGGTTTTCACTTACCCAGTGAGTTTGTTGGCCTGTCGGGAATGGATACCGAGCTTTATCCAACCTCGGCGATTGCCTTAGAAACCACCTCAATCTGCGAAATCCCCTTCGAACGTCTCGATGAACTGAGCGCCACCCTACCCCAACTGCGCCGCCAACTAATGCGCATTATGAGCCGTGAAATTCGTGATGATCAGCAAATGATGATGCTGCTCTCGAAAAAAACCGCCGATGAGCGCATTGCCACCTTTTTGGTGAATTTATCCGCCCGCTTTAGCGCCCGCGGCTACTCAGCCACTCAGTTTCGTTTAGCCATGTCACGCAACGAAATTGGTAATTACCTTGGCCTAGCAGTAGAAACCGTATCCCGCGTCTTTACCCGCTTTCAACAAGCCGGCCTAATAGAAGCCGAAGGCAAAGAAATTAAAATCACTAACAACGAAGAGCTCTGCCAACTAGCCGGCGGCCCCGCGCAAAGCTGTTAGAAACTATTAATTAAACGCTCTTAAGCTGATCTTTTAAGAGCGTTTAATTAAGCTTTAGTCAGCCCCTGTTCAGCTTCAAGCCACAACCTAGCGCGCATTTTGTCCAAAACCCCACCTTTACTGGTGCATTTTTAGCTCGCTCTCACTCCGCAGCTGCCTGCCTTGGCTAGCGCCACATTCATTAGCAGCCATTTTAGCCACTCTGACACTATTTGATCGCGGCTAAATTGCCTCTATTCAGAATACAAGCAAGCGCCAATTGACTACCAGTAACTACTTTTTCCAGCGCAATAAAAAAGGCCACTTAATTGAAGTGGCCTTTTTGGGGAAATTATTGGTCGGGACGGAGTGATTCGAACACTCGACCCCTTGCACCCCATGCAAGTGCGCTACCGGGCTGCGCTACGCCCCGACGAAATCCTGAGCAAACTATGTTGCACCCGATTTACAGGGCGGGATATTAAGCCAAAGCCCAGGCTTTGTAAAGCCTACTTGGTCATCCAGCGCCCATTTACCTGGATATACTGCCCTGCGGGAGTTTTTTCTAGGGCTTTTTTACCCGCCATGCTTTCCACATCAGACAACTGAATGCTGTTTTGCTTAGCTAGGCGCTGATACTCTGCTTTACGTGCGGCATTAATTAAGCGGGCAATTTCTGCCGCATCGCCACTATTTTTAACCACTCCTAGATAACCATTAGGCTGTTCACCAACCAAACCGGATGACTTAGCCGCGCTTAAGGCACCCATTGCCCCATTTAAATCAAGCGCCCAAGCGGCCCCAGAAAGCGTCAAAGCCAGCAAGCCACCGATCATCATTTGCTTAAGTTTCATACTGCCTCCTTAGAACAGGCCACTGGATTCATCTAAAATATTATCGAGCGCCTTATCCACCTTGATATAGATTTCATGCTCAATTTTAACATTCAAGTTAATATTGATCGGCTCATTGGGTACTGCTAACTGCACGGTTGGGGTGCAGGCCATCAGCCCAGTTAGGACTACCGCTAGCAGACCCAGCTGCTGAAGCTGCCTCATATTATTTCCTCGCTCTATTTTCTAAGCGCTCTCGTACACGCTGCTGAATGGTATCGCTCACTTTACCACTTAATTGCAAGCTGGCTAACAATGCCGGAATATCTTCTTCTAAATTAATATTAAAATGGATCGGCCGCCCCTTTTCTAAATCGGGATTACGCCCTTCCAACCGCAAATTAAGCAATAAGCGCCCTGTTTCATTGTAATTAACCTGACCACTTAATAAATCATAATGAAAATCTTCAAGGGCATCGGTCACAATCCGCATCGCCTGATTCGATTGCCCCATGGCTTTAATTTTATCATTATCAAAACGCAAGTAACCGGGCGCTCGCGCCTTAATAAAGCCCTCTTCCACGGCAAAATGCTGCTGCTTTAAATCAAAATAAAAAGGTAAGCGACCATCTAAAATACCGGTTCCTTGCAAGCCTTCCGCCGGATAAACCCTAAGCAGCTCCTGAATATCAACCCCTTTAACTTCAGCAGTAAAGCGGCTTGTTTGATTAAATCGCAAATCACCTTGGGCCACACTGACCTGCCCCTTTAACAAACCAGCCGTAGCTTGCCGCCAAGCTAAATGGGTAGCCTCTACCTTAGCCAAGGGCACTTCAACCTTCAGCTGCTGCACTTGAATTGGCCCCAGTGGTACCCCTGGATCCAAATCTTTAACCTGCAAGTCAGCAACATTAAGCGTTAGCTGCTGTTTAGCTAAGCGGCCCGTTAACTGAAATGCCAAACCATTGAGCACACTGCGGTTAAACTCACCAGATAATCCAGCAGCGTTAGCACTGAAATTCAGCGTTAGCCCAGTCGCTGCGCGCCAGGTCAAATCACCTAAGGCAGCCAGTCGACCACTATTAATAATCAACCACTCAGGCCAGTAGCTGGGCAGCAACCGCTGAACTGGGTTCCCCCCACGAAAAAACACCTCATCTACAGCAAAGTTTCCAGTTAATGCCTGATTTTGATAGCGCCCCTTAAATTGACCGGCCAGCCCTTGAGCACCTTTAATTTGCGCCGAAAAAATGATGCTGGGCAGCTCACCACTGATATGCCCTATCGCCGTCCATGCCTGCTTACTTAGCCCAGGATAAGCCACTTGCCGAGCATTGAGATTAAGCGGACTATCTAACTGCGCAATGGCGTTGCCAGTAGTAGAGAGCTGCCACTGCAGATGCAGCTGAGAAAGATCGGCCTGCAAACTCGTTAGCTGCAAATCATCAACTTGCAGCTGCTTCATCAGCGCCTTTGAGCCCTTAGCTAAACGCAGCTGCCCCTGATTTTCAGTTATGACAAGGCTCGGCTGTACCTGCAACTCCAGCTGCTGCAACTTCAGGTCACTCGACTGCCAGCGCGGTAATTGCACCTTTAACTGAGCTTGATTGAGCTCGGCGCGCCACGGACTCTCAGCTAGACTGACTACTCCCTCAAGTTGCGCCTGGGTTGCGCCCTTGACTTCAGCACTCAACTTAAACTCTGAGTCAGTTAAGGACTGAGCCACCGCTGATGCATCACTACGCTGTTTAACTATCTGTAATTTAGCTTGAGTTGGCCTAAATTCTGTGGGCACAGCCGCTAATAGCTGAGGATTAATCTCACTTAGCGCTAACTCCACCTGCAAGCCATAAGGATGATAAAGATCCTCTTTGGCCGCCAAGCAAACCTGACCCTGCACCCGCAGCCAGTCGGGCGCCTTGACATCTAATTGCTGCAGCTCAAGCTGCTTAGGTAAATACTGCAACCACTGCTGCCAGCCAAGTGACTCTTGCTCAGATTCAGAGCTGACCTGTAACCACTCACCCCCAACCAGCTCACCAGCCAAGCGCCCCAGATAAAGGCGCTGCAAGGGATAAGCTTGATACAACCAATCCAGACGCAAATCCTGCACAGTGAAATGACTGCCCTGATAATTAAGCCGGAGCTGCTCAACTGTCAAGGCATGAGACTCTAGCTTAGCGCCCTGCCAGTCAATAAATAATCCGCTATGGGATAGCTGCTTTAAAGCCAAGCTAGCACCTAAAATCAAAACAGCTAACAGCAAAAAAACTGGCCAAAAAACTAAACGCAAGCACCACTGTAACCAGCACCATGGACGTGCCTGGGAGTGCGTCTGCTGCTTGCCTGCCATATTATCCTACCTATTTAAACCCAAAAAAAAGCCCCCAATTAAGGGGGCTTTTTGTACTAAATCTTAGTCACCTAAAATTTAGCGAAGTATTACTGCTGAACTTCAGCTTCTACTTCAGCTTCAACGCGGCGGTTGATCGCACGGCCTTCGCGAGTAGCGTTATCAGCTACAGGACGGCTCTCACCGTAACCTACTGAATCTACACGGTTACCTTCAACGCCTAACTCGTTAACTAATACGTTACGTACTGCGTTAGCACGACGCTCAGATAACTTCTGGTTGTAAGCTTCGCTACCTACTGAGTCAGTGTGACCTTCAACAGTAGTTGCAGTTTGTGGGAACTGCTTCATGAAGTCAGCGAGGTTTTGGATATCGCTGTAGCTGTCACGCTTAACTTGGTCTTTGTCGAAGTCAAATTTAACATCTAACTCAACGCGTACTTTTTCTGGCTCGATTGGGCAGCCATTAGCGTCTACCTGAGTACCTTCTGGGGTATCTGGGCAGAGGTCAACGTCATCACATACGCCATCGTTGTCGCTGTCGATGCACGCTACTGGCTCAACAGGAACTACTACTTCTTCAACTGCTTTAGGCGCGCCACCGAAGTTAGCACCTAAACCTAGACCTGCTTGCCACTCACCTTGGTGGTTATCAAAGCCGTACAGACCATCAACGCTTGCTTTAGCAAAGAGGTTTTCAGTGAAGTAGTACTTCAGACCAGCACCGATGTTACCGAAAGTAGTGTGGTCACGGCCGCTACGTGGCGCTAGGTTACTAATGCTCTGATGACCAACACCTGCTGAAACGTATGGGCGTAAACCAACACCTGGCTCACCAAAGTGATAAGCAGCATCTAAAGAGGTTAAGTTGCCCTTAACGTTTTTACGGCCACGAGTATCGCTCTCACGATCTTTAGAGCGGATGTCGTGGTACTCACCGTATGACAGTGCTAAAGATACATCGTCAGTTAAGAAGTAACCAACAGAACCACCGATTAGGTTACCGTTTTCCATGTTGCGTGTGCTGTCAGTGAAATAACGCTTCGCAAAAGCATCAACCTCAACTGCACCTTGGCCTTGTGCAAATGCACTCAAGGAAGACGCCGCGAGAATTGAGGCGATGGCCACGCCCAAGGTGTTTTTCAGCTTCATAGGTTATGTCCCCATTATGATATGTGGTTATTAATTAAATAGTATCACAGTAAGAATACACCCTTTTTAGGAAGGAAAAACATCCTGTTCGGGTGATCTTGCAATCAATCAGACCTCAATTCTATCAGAAAAGTTCTCTCGAAGTCGATCTATTGCCCTTTTGTAGCGCATTTTAGTCGCGCTTAAACCGAGTCGCATGATATCTGCAATCTCTTGAAACTCAAGCTCGGCAACGAATCTTAACACTAAAATTTCTTTATCAATAGGGTTAACGTAAGCTAACCAACGATCTAGCCCATTTTTTTCTTTATAGTCTGGCTCTACAGCTTCAGCATCCTCAGGCATATTAAGACTTAACGCATCCATCAGCCTTTTTTTACGCCGCTCTTTACGATACTGAGTAATACACTCGTTATAAGTAATGCTATATAGCCAGGTTTTAAATTTAGACTTACCCTCGAATTTTTTTAGCCCGTACAGGACTTTGAGCATTATTTCCTGACAGATATCATCGGCATCACGCTCATTACCTAAGTACCTTGCACACACATTAAATAGCGTTCCCTGATAGCGAGACATCAGGGCTTCATAAGCTTTTGTAATGTGAAAAAGCTCAGTTTTAGCGCGTTCAACCAGTTCTTCATCCGTCAATTCTGCAGGATCATAACTGACTGCAACAGACTTTATGTTCGACAAAATTAAAACCAATAAGTGATAGGAATGAATAAGCCAGTTCGCACTTAACGGCTTTTAACTTGCTGCTCTAACAGCAATTGATTAGACAAAGATACCCGCTGCCCCTGCTCTGTTATCAGTACGGTTTTAACGGTACCAATTTGTTCTATTTCACCCTCTACCTGATTAATCTCAATCCACTCACCGACCTCATATAATTCTCGAACATAAATACCAGCAATAATCTGCTTAGCGATTTCTTTACTGCTTAACCCTAACGCTAAGGCAATACCTAGGCCGACGGTCAATAAAATAATGGCAATAACATAGTTAAGTAGTTCTGTTTTAATATCTAACTGACCAATCGCCACCGAAATACTAACAATAATAACTAAGCCTTGCACTACACGCCCAAGTCCTGCGGCGTATTCAAGCCCCACACCTTCTGCAGCCCCGCGCACCATACCGCTTAGCAGTTGAGCCAGTAATACCCCGAACACCAGCACCAGCATTGAAGCGAAAATTTTTGGAATATACAGCGCTAGCACATCTAAGGTGGTTGAAATGCGTTCTAAACCTAAGGATTCAGCGGCGGCGACTAAAAACACCAACAGTACAAACCAGTAAAATACTTTACCAATCAGCTCTGAAACACCTGACTGCACGCCCACTTTAGCCATCAGCTTATTTAGGCCCGTGCCGGCCATTAAGCGATCTAAACCCAGTTTCGCCAATAGCTTAGAAATTAAAGTGTCTAGTAATTTAGCCACAATAAAGCCTAAGAGCACTAACACCACAGCGCCCAATAAGTTAGGAATAAAATTGACTATTTTTTCCCATAGTGCCGACATCGCATGCACTAATCCGGCCGTCCAAGAATCAAGCTTCATGACTACTCTCTGTTTCTAAAGATTTAATAAGGGCATCCGTACCTGTCTCGGTTTGACCTCGCGTCGTTTTAGCCGAGGCGGTTACCGGACGAATATGCGCCGAGCCACTGTGCAAGGCGATTACCGAGGCTTCTAACGCCCGGCCAAACAAACTAAACAATGCCGAAGCACCCACCTGCCGGTTGGCGCGCTTTAACACTTTTTTCAGTTTTTTTTGTTCACTGAGCGCAGGGGTTGGCCCTTGCCCCTCTTTAAATAGCTCGCCTAAGGTTTGCTCAAAGGCATCTTGCTCATGCATGCTTAGACTCCTCATTAATGGTCACACTTATAGCCAACGCAGAACGCGCAAGATCATAAACTGAATAGCGGCCAATCCGGCAATAATTAAACAGGCAATTAAAAACCCATGGCCTGCATCACTGCCCGGAATGCCGCCCACGTTAATCCCCAATAAGCCGGTGACAAAACTTAAGGGTAAGAAAAAAGCGGTTACCACCGCCAATAAATACATCACCCGCCCGGTACGCTGTTCGCGCTTACGGCGCTCAGAGTCTAAAATAAAGCCTACTCGCTCTTTGCACAGATCCAGCTCTTCTAAGCAACGAATCAGCATGTTACTGATTTCATTCCAATAGGGTCGAGTGCCTTTGTCAAACCAAGCAGGCTGTGCCTTGGCCAAAGCAGCAAAGAGATCTTTCATCGGTGCTAAATAACGACGCAAATTGGCTGAATTACGTCTAATCTGCAGCAACTCTTGATGATCAGGCTCATACTTTTCTTCTTGATCGACTCGCAGCTCTTGCTGATCGACAAATTCGGCCAGCGCTTCTACCGCATGATCGATTTGCTCGGTGGCTTCACGTATCAAAAGTAGCAAGAGTTCAGCTGTGGTTTTGGGGCCTAACTTTTCTTTAAATAGTTGCTTCAAGCCATCACCAAAAACTGCACCAGGCTGAGCAAAAGACAACACCACTTGCTCGGTACAACGCACCCTAACTGAAAAGAGCTCACTGCTATCGGCCCGAGCCTTGGGTTGAATCACGCGGGAAAACAACAACAAGGTATGCTCGGTTAACGCCAAAAAACGCGGCCGAGTCGTTTTTTCTAGGAGCAACTGGCGCTCAAATCGACTGATACTGTGACTGGCTTTAAGCCAAGCCGCAGTGGCTGGTTGCTGCTTATCCCAATGCAGCCACAGCGTTTCATCAGCCTGCAGCTCAAGGTTTGCTAATTGTTGATACTGAATAGAACGGGCGCCCCCTTGCCCATTCAACACCCAACCCTTTAATAAAGGTTTGGCGTTATCTTGCAGCATTACTTCAGGGGCGCTCATTGACTGGTGACTTAGAGCTTAAGCTCGGTAGGAGATACAATAATGCCGTTATTGTCGGCATAGACGTACTCACCAGGTTTAAAAGTGACGCCACCAAAGGTTACTTCAACGTTTAAATCACCAATATCGCGCTTATCGGTTTTCATTGGGTGGCTAGCCAGTGCCTGAATACCTAAATCGGTTTCTGCCAAGACATCCACATCACGCACACAGCCATAAATGATGATTCCAGCCCAGCCATTTTTGGCTGCTTTAGCTGCTAACATATCGCCTAATAACGCGCGACGCAGCGAACCACCGCCATCAACCACCATCACTTTACCTGCGCCTGGCTGATCAACCTGGGCTTTAACTACTGAGTTATCCTCGTGACACTTGACCGTCACAATCTGTCCACCGAAAGCATCACGGCCACCAAAATTGGCGAACATTGGCTCAACCACTTGTACGTGTGGATACTCATCGCATAGATCAGGGGTAACAATATTCATGAACGTCTCCAGTTTAGGTAAAAAGCATCAATTGGTGGCGTTGAGATTGGCCAACAGCAATGGCCAGATTTCTTGTTGCGCCGATCGACCAATCAATAGCGAGTGATGATTATAGTCTTGCCGATAGCCTTGTTCCAAGGACAGACACTGATAGCTTTGCCTTTTGCCTAATACTTGCTGGGAAAATTGGGCGCAAGCTGCTACTGGATCACTCAAATCTGCAGCCCCTGAATAAGCAAAACCTTGCGCTACCCAAGGGCTTAAATCAGACACTGGCTGGCACTTAGCCTGATAACAAGCTAAAAAATACGCCAAATGCTGGCTCTGATTAGTCATGCCAGATAGCCCCAAACTTTCAGCTAAGCTCTGTCCTTGCTGCATACTGGCTTTAACCGCTGCAAAAAACTCTGGTTGCTGGTACTGATCCTGCACGGCTAACAGGGTCAAACTGTTAAACGGGGCGGCATCAGGAGTTGACCATGGGTCCTGAGCAGATATTGCTAACGCCTGTAGAGCCCGCGTCACTAATAAGCCGCCAAAAGAGTGAGCAATTAAATGCACCGGCGTTTGGCTTACAGCGAGCTGCCATAAAAACGCTGGCAAATAACGCTGCACTAATTGCTCGCCACTCACGACTAGCTGTTGCCATTCTGGAATCAACACCTGATAACCTGCCGCAGCAAGATAAGCCGCTAACCCTCGGCCGCGCCGCGATAACCAAAAGCCAGCATCACATAATAAGCCATGCCAAAGCACCACTAGGCCCTTGACCGGTCGTAGTGTTAAGGGCTGGGACTGCACCACTTTAATCAGTAACCGCGGCGCTGTTGGCAGCACCGGGGGTTGTTGAAAACAGTACTTAGTTATCTGTAACGGGGTTACTTCGGTCACGCAATTTTGCCTCCTCTAGCGGCTTCCGTGGTTTGATGATAGCCCGATGCCCTTAAGCCTGATAAAATCACCATTTTTCCGCAGTGTTTTGTAAAGGGCTATCCATGAGCAACAAGCAACCTTCCATAAGCTACAAAGATGCCGGCGTTGATATCGACGCAGGTGAAGCTTTAGTTGAACGCATTAAAAGCGTTTCCAAACGCACCTCGCGCCCTGAAGTTCTTGGTGGCTTAGGTGGCTTCGGCGCATTATGCGAAATCCCTGCAGGCTACCGCCAACCGGTACTGGTTTCAGGCACTGATGGTGTGGGTACCAAACTGCGCCTAGCCATGGACCTTGGCAAACATGACAGCATCGGTATCGATTTAGTCGCGATGTGCGTTAATGACCTCGTGGTTAGCGGTGCGGAGCCCTTATTTTTCCTTGACTACTATGCCACAGGCAAACTTAATGTGGATGTTGCTGCGCGGGTAGTGACGGGGATTGGCGAGGGCTGCGAGCAAGCAGGTTGCGCCCTAGTTGGTGGTGAAACCGCTGAGATGCCAGGCATGTACCAAGGCGAAGACTATGATCTGGCTGGCTTTTGTGTTGGTGTGGTAGAAAAATCTGACATTATTGATGGCAGCAAAGTACAGGCTGGTGATGTGATCATTGCCCTGCCTTCATCCGGCCCACACTCTAACGGCTACTCCTTAATTCGTAAAATTATTGAAGTCAGCCAAGCAGATATTAATCAGGTTGAACTAGAGGGCGAAAAGCTCGCCGACCTATTAATGGCGCCTACGCGGATTTACGTTAAACCTGTCCTTAAACTAATCAAAGAAACCGCAGCAGTGCATGCTATTTCCCACATCACTGGCGGTGGTTTACTGGAAAATATTCCACGGGTCCTACCTGAAAATGCCCAGGCAGTCATTGATATTGCCAGCTGGCAGCGCCCTGCAGTATTTGACTGGTTACAAGCCCAAGGCAACGTTGATGAAACCGAAATGCACCGTGTTCTAAACTGTGGTGTAGGGATGATTATCTGTGTGGCTGCAGATCAAGCAGAGACTGCGCTTGAGCACTTACGCGGTCAAGGCGAGCAGCCTTGGATTATTGGTCAAATCACCCCAGCGGACGCCGATGCGCCACGCATTGTTTTAAACAACCTAAAGAAACACTAATGCCCACTCACTCACCTTGTCGGGTAGTGGTATTAATCTCAGGGTCTGGCAGTAATCTGCAGGCCCTGATTGATACCGCGCAACAACAACCCGATCTGTTCTCGATTGTCGCTGTGCTCAGTAATCGCAATGAGGCCTATGGCTTACAGCGCGCCCAGCAGGCACAGATTCCCACCCATACCCTGAACCACACCGCCTTTGCTGATCGCTTAAGCTTTGATCAGGCGCTGATCGACACCCTTGATCAGTATCAGCCTGATTTAGTGGTATTGGCTGGGTTTATGCGAATTTTAACTCCTGAGTTTACTCAGCATTACGCTGGACGCTTACTGAATATTCACCCTTCACTTCTGCCGAAATACAAAGGTCTGCATACTCACCAGCGCGCCTTAGACGCCCAAGACCGTGAACATGGCTGCAGTGTGCACTTTGTAACTGCTGAACTTGACGGTGGGCCAACAGTCATACAAGGTGTTTTAACAGTACAAGCTGAAGACACTGCTGAGTCATTAGCCCAGCGAGTGCATCAAATCGAACACCAAATTTACCCACTCGCCGTGCAATGGTTTGCCCAACAGCGCTTGGTGCTTACCGCCCAAGGCGCCAGCCTAGATGGCCAACTATTACCTAGCAGCGGCAAACAATTATTCTATTAATCACTGGAGCATAAGTTATGCGTCGCCTATTGATTGGTTTAGCTTTTTCATTACTAAGCAGCGCCACCTTGGCTGCTGAACTTAAGCCCTTCCATGCCTCTTATACCGCTGACTTTAAACAACTGCCCTTTAGCGGCACCGCAGAGCGCTCCCTCAGTCAGCAAGCTGGGGACACTTGGCAACTAAGCTTTCAGGCTGCAATGATGGTGGCTAGCCTAAAAGAAAGCAGTACTCTTAAGCAAACCAACAATCAGCTAGTGCCATTGAGTTATGAATATAGCCGCAGCGGTTTAGGTAAAAGCAAAAAGATTAAACAGTCATTTGACTGGAGCGCCAAAACCGTGACCGGTTCAGAAAAAGGCAAAGCCATTAGCCTGCCCCTAACGCCCGGCTTACTGGATAAATCCACCTATCAACTGGCACTACAAGAAGATGTGGCAGCGGGCAAGAAAAGTATGCGTTATCGCGTAGTGGATGGCGATGATATTGATACTTACGAGTTTCGTGTGGTTGGCAGCGAATCAGTCAAAACTAAAGCCGGTCGCATTGAGGCCATTAAAGTTGAGCGAGTACGTGATCCTAGCCAAAGTAAACGCGAGACCCAATTATGGTTCGCCAAAGACTGGGATTACTTATTAGTTAGCTTACGCCAAGTAGAAAAAGACGGTAAAGAGTATCAAATCGTCTTAGAGCAAGCTGAAGTTGCTGGCAAGCCAGTAAAAGGTCGCTAACTCAAGATAACTGAATCACAACCACTGGCACTGCAAGCGGCGAGTTTTCGCCGCTGACTCGCGCTATATCTATATCAATCCACTGAACAACTAGCTATTTTTTTTGCTAAAAACAACTCTTAATCAATCTATGCCAACACCACTTGATCAATTTATTCAGGCACTGCAGCAGCCTAGCCACCGCTTTGCCGATACCTTAGCCTTTATTGCTCAGCATTATCATTATCACCCCTGCTCCTTTAGTAATGGGCCGCTGCATAATGCGGCTGGCGAAAACCAAGGCTCTTGCAAGATTTTCTCCTTGGCCCTACTTGAGCAGCTAAGCCAAGAACAGGCACTGCAAGCCTTTGGCGAGCACTACCAGCAGGTACTGGCCACCCCCAATGGGCAAGACCATCAAAATATCCGGCAATTTATGCTCAGTGGTTTTGCTGGTCTAAACTTTGCCCAGCCTGCGTTAAGTCGCCGCTAAATCGCCTCTTTCTCGCCTTGTAAGCTAAACGCTTAAAGTCTAGATAAAAAAATAGCCGATCAAATGACCGGCTATTGTTTATCTCGCAAAAGACAGTTTAGTCTTCGCGGTAACGACGCAGTTTTAGCGCTTTACCAGCAACTCGGGTGTCTTTTAACTTACCTAAGATGCGCTCTAGGCCATCTTCTGGCAGCTCAATCAAGCTGAACGTATCACGAATCTGAATCCGGCCAATCGCTTCACGGGCCAGCCCACCTTCATTCAAAATCGCGCCTAACAGGTTACGCGCAGCAATGCCATCGCGGGTACCTAAAGCAGTACGGCAACGTACTCGACCTTCAGCTGTTGGTAAATGTGGACGACGCTCGCGGCGCTCACCACGGCTTGAACGATCACCACGATCACCGCGCTCGCCTCGGTCACGGCGCTCACCACGGGCAGCCACTGGAATCACCGGCTGCTCTTTTTCTACGCCTTTTAAGGTAAAGGCTTGGCCTTCAGTGGCTTTAGCTAATAAAGCACCGGCCAATTGCTCAATGCTACAACCTAAATCCTGGGTCAGCTGAGTCAGCAGGAAGTTCTGCTCATCACTAATTGACTCTAAACGCGGTGCCAAGTCTTGCTGCAGGCGACGAATACGTGCCTGTAAGACAGTTTTTGCATCGGGCAAGGTCATTTCGGCTACTTTCTGACGGGTCACACGCTCAATCACTTGCAGCATACGACGCTCACGCGGCGTGACTAACAACAATGCACGCCCCTCACGACCGGCACGACCGGTACGGCCAATACGGTGCACGTAGGACTCTGGATCGTAAGGCATATCCACGTTAAATACGTGAGTAATACGCGGCACATCCAGGCCACGGGCAGCGACGTCAGTGGCGACTACAATGTTTAAGCGGCCATCTTTTAACGAGTCAATCACTCGCTCGCGCTGATTTTGCGCAATATCACCGTTAAGTGCTGCCACTTTATGGCCCTTAGCTTCTAAAGCCGAGGCTAAATCTAAAGTCGCCTGCTTGGTGCGTACGAAGGCAATCACTGCATCAAAGTCTTCAACTTCTAGCAAACGCAGCACGGCATTAATTTTCTGATCCGCATGCACCATTAAGTGGGCTTGCTCGATCCGCGCAACCGTTTGGGTTTTGCTGGCAATTTGCACATGTTGCGGATTACGCAGGTGCTTTTCGGCGATGCCACGAATTGAGCTAGGCAAAGTAGCTGAGAACAATACCGTTTGACGCTCAGCCGGCATGGCATTAAAGATTACCTCTAAGTCATCCATAAAGCCGAGCTTTAACATTTCATCGGCCTCATCAAGCACTAGGTGCTTAATGGTTCCAAGTAATTTGTCATTACGTCCAAGGTGGTCAACTAAGCGACCTGGGGTTGCCACAATAATTTGTGCGCCACGACGAATCGCCCCAAGCTGCGGGCCCATCGGTGCTCCACCATAAATGGCTACGACATTGACGCCAGGTAATTGCTTAGAAAAGCTTTCAAACGCAGTAGCTACCTGCAGCGCTAGCTCACGGGTCGGCGCCAACACTAAAACTTGTGGTTCGCGGCGGCTAGGATCAATTTTCGATAAAATCGGCAAGGCAAAGGCTGCAGTTTTACCGGTACCGGTTTGCGCCTGACCAATCATATCGTGGCCAGCAATAATCAACGGAATTGATTGTGCCTGAATAGGGGAAGGTTCTTCGTAGCCAACTGCAGTAATAGCTGCAACAACAGAAGGATGAATGCCGAGTGCGGAAAAACCGCCGGTTTCTTGGGTCATGGATATGCCTCGTGTGCATTCGCAAAAACCCATAAACGAGGCTGCGCACTCCGTGAAAGATTCATCAAGAATCACCCAGGCAGCTTATCGGCGAGTGTTTGCAAAACGCGGTAAATGAAATGGTAAAACGTTAAGGACGCTAGTCACTGTAATACGTGCTAAGCGAAGCAGTCGAAGATGCTCTTCGAAGAAATGCAACCTGAACGAAGGCTCTTTATTAGAGCGGCGCGAAGTATAGCGCAGTTATTCTAATAAGTCAGATGTTTTTTCTGTTTCACCCAAGAGTCCTTGGCTGAAGCGCTGCGCAGGCCAGCTAAAAATTCGTGCTGGACTGCTACATTTTGTCCAATTAGAAAAAATTATGCGCCTTCTGCGGCTAAAGTCTATAAAATGTCGATTTTTTTGCACACGATAAAATTAGGTCTTGTTATGGAACATCCGTTACACCCTACTGATACACCAGAGCAGTTGGATAATAAAATCGTTCGCGGTTTAATCATTTGCGCCCTTGCGGTGCTTGCCTCTTGGGCGACTTATCGCTTTCTGCCGTTTGACGATTCAGCCAATAAAGGACTGGCGCTGTTAGTACTGATTGCCATCTTATGGCTCACTGAAGCGATCCATGTGACCATTACTGCGCTGTTGATTCCTGTCACCGCTGTGCTAATGGGCATTCCGGATATGGATACCAAGCAAGCTTTAAGCGCTTTTGCTGATCCGATTATTTTCTTATTCTTTGGTGGCTTTGCCCTTGCCTCTGCCTTACATGTGCAAAAGCTAGATAAGAAAATCGCCTTTTGGTTAATTTCTTTGTCAGGTTCACACTTAGGCATTACCGCACTCTTTATGTTTGCTGTGACAGCGCTCTTATCCATGTGGATCAGTAATACCGCCACCGCTGCCATGATGCTGCCTTTAGCCATGGGGATTATGAGTCACCTCGATGCTAAAAACGAACGCTCGACCTTCTTATTTATTCTCTTAGGTATTGCCTACTCGGCCAGTATTGGTGGGCTAGGTACTTTAGTTGGCTCACCGCCTAACGCGATTGCCGCCAAAGCCTTGGATTTAGATTTCAGCCAGTGGATGAGTTATGGCCTACCCTTAGTGGGAGTACTGATGCCGGTCATGATGCTGGCTTTATTTTTAGTTTTTCGGCCGAACCTAAACCGTAAAATCGAAGTAAAAACCGAGAGCATTCCTTGGACCACTTCGCGCGTGATTGCGATGACTATTTTCTTGATCACCGCCGCCGCTTGGATCTCTGGCTCATGGATTAAAAGCACCTTTAATATTGCCAGCCCCGACACCTTTGTAGCGCTCTGCGCCGCGATTGCGGTGGTGGTGTTTGGCGTTTCGAATTGGCGACAAATCTCCGACAATACCGACTGGGGCGTACTCTTTCTATTTGGTGGTGGCTTAACCCTCAGCGCGATTTTACGTAGCTCAGGTGCCTCAGCCGTACTGGGTGATCAAGTAGCGCACTTTTTTGGCAGCGCCAGCCCACTGGTGATTATTATCGCCGTGACCACCTTTATTATTATTCTGACCGAGTTCACCAGTAATACAGCTTCCGCTGCACTATTAGTGCCAGTATTTGCTGGCATTGCTGAAAAAATGGGCATGCCAGCTTCAGTGCTAGTGATGATGATCGGTATTGGTGCTTCCTGTGCCTTTATGTTGCCGGTAGCGACTCCACCGAATGCGATTGTGTTTGGTACCGGCGTGATCAAACAAAGCGATATGCTCAAAGCCGGTGGCTTATTAAATATCCTGTGTATTGTGATTCTCTCAGCTTGGGGTTACTTGTTTTTAATGTAACGGCAAATAGCACTCGGCTTCTGAGTTTGCCACTTGAAGCCGAGTCTTCACCTTCAGCCGCACGTCTCCCCAGCAATAATTTTTTGGTGAGCACTGACTTCAGATTCACTATTTTCTGCTAGGCTTAAGTCCCCTTTAATCCCTAGGAAGATTCCATGTCCTTAACCATTGCTCTGTATCTTATTGCAGGCTTTATCTTATTAGTGATCGGCGCCGAAGTGCTGGTGCGTGGCGCAGCGCGCCTGGCGGCCGGCTTTGGTATTTCCCCTCTTATTGTGGGACTGACGGTGGTAGCCTTTGGCACCAGCGCCCCAGAAATGGCCGTTAGTACCCAATCAGCGTTTAATGCCCAAGGCGATATTGCCATTGGTAACGTAGTGGGCAGCAACCTGTTTAACGTCCTGCTGATTCTTGGGCTGTGCGCCGTGATTGCCCCTTTAGTGGTTTCTAAGCGTTTGGTCATAGTGGATGTGCCGCTGATGATTTTAGCCAGTTTACTGGCATGGTTTTTGGGCTTTGATGGCCAATACGATCGCTTAGACGGCGCCATCTTGTTCGGCTGTATTGTGGCCTATACCGGTTACCTGGTCGTGAGCAGTATTCGGGCAAAACAACGGGGCGAAGCGGTTGAGGTGGATGACGAGTACCTTGATGGCAGCAGCGGCAAATTCACTACGTTAAAGCACCTGGCCTTTATTATTGTTGGCCTAGTGATGCTAGTGGGCGGCTCGACTTTACTGGTCAATGGCTCGGTGAGCCTAGCGAAAGCCTTAGGTATGTCTGAACTCGTCATTGGTTTAACCATTGTTGCCGTAGGTACTTCCCTGCCTGAGCTTGCCACTTCGCTAATCGCCGCGATTAAAGGCGAGCGTGACATGGCGGTGGGTAATATTGTCGGCAGTAACCTGTTTAACCTGCTGGCAGTTTTAGGCTTAGCCGGTTTGGTCTCACCAATTCCAATTAACATTTCACCCGCAGCGATTGCCTTTGATTACCCGGTGATGATTGTGGTGGCGGCGGCTTGCTTACCGATTTTTTATACTGGCTGGAAAATTAGTCGCTGGGAAGGCCTACTGTTTTTAGGTTATTACGCCGCCTATACCTGCTACTTGATTTTTAATGCCCAAGGTAATCCAGCTGCACATTCTTTACTGGAGATCACTCTGTGGTATCTGGCACCCCTAACCTTAGCTATTTTGCTATTCACCAGTGTTCGGGCGTGGCGCTTACAAGCTTAAGCATTAATCCTCAGCAAACAAAAAATCCCCAGGCCTAATTGACCTGGGGATTTTTTATCAAGCATCACTGAGCTTGCTGTAAGCAAAAGACTTATGCCTACTACATCGCTGCTTTAAAGATCGCGGCCACCTCTTGATCATTTAACTTGCGCGGGTTAGTCACCGCACACACATCCAATTGCGCGTGCTTCACCATTTCTTCAATATCTGACTCCTTCACCCCCAATTCACTCAGGGTTGCAGGAATCCCTACATCTTCTGACAAGCAACGAATCGCTACAATTGCCATTTCTGCAGCTTCACGCAACGGCAGGCCATACACGTTTTCGCCTAAGGCTTCGGCAATGTCCGCATAACGCGCCTGGGCTGCCATCAAGTTAGCTTCACAGACATGCGGTAATAACAACGCATTACATACGCCATGTGGCAAGTTATACATACCGCCCAACTGATGCGACATCGCATGCACATGTCCAAGCCCAGCATTATTAAAGGCCATGCCTGCCAAATACTGAGCATAAGCCATGCGGTCCCGTGCCTCTAAATCATCACCACGGGCCACAGCCACTCGCAGATACTCGGCAATTAAACGCATCGCTTGTAATGCACAAGCATCGGTAATTGGATTAGCCCCCGTTGACACATAAGCTTCTACCGCATGGGTTAAGGCATCCATCCCGGTGGCAGCGGTGAGTGAAGGCGGCATATTGACCATTAAGGCCGGGTCATTAATTGCCAAATCTGGCGTCACGCGCCAATCCACAATCGCCATTTTGACATGATTAGAGGTATTGGTAATTACCGTAAAGCGGGTGATTTCACTGGCGGTTCCCGCAGTTGTATTAATTGCAATAAAGGGCGGTAAGTTTTTTTGGGCTACGTCCACGCCTTGATAATCAGCAATAACCCCACCATTGGCCACCACTAATCCAACGCCTTTACAGCAATCGTGGGAACTTCCTCCACCTAAGGAAATTAGCATATCGCACTGATTAGCTTGATACGCCTTTGCGCCCTGCTCGACGTTTTCATCGGTTGGGTTGGGCACGGTCTCATCAAATACACTGTAACTAATACCAGCAGCATCTAATAAATCAGTTACTTGCTTGGTATAACCTAATTGCGTCATTCCTTTATCCGTCACAATTAACGGTTTTTTTCCACCTAAAGATGTCACTCGATCAGGCAGCTCATTTAGAACGTTCGCTCCAAATAAGGAAACAACTGGCATAAAAAAGCTTGCAGTACTCATAGTTTCGATCTCCTAGATGATTTACTTTGATACCCCTGCAGGTATCTAAGTGCAGTCTACTCTGGTTAGCAGAGCAGACCCTAATCTTAAGCAAAAAACCATTAAACAAAGATTAAACATTAGTGATAGATGTAGATACCCGTACCGCCTACGATGCGCTACAAGACTCGGTCTTGTGGGTGGCGAATACACCTGCTCCCCACACAACCAAAACTTAAAAATATTGAACGTACTTAGGCTAACTTCTTCGCCAAGCGAGATGTAGTGATCAATTCACTGCAGATATTTTATTAAATTCTTTTTCTGCTGCAGCTAATTCACGATTAAAATTACACGGTCGTTTTGCCGTGCTGCCCTTTTGCCCTTGGGGCCGGGGCCTTTGCGTTGAGTTTTTGGCTCCGCAGCCTTTTGGGTTGACTACATTTTTCTTGACTAGGACAGCTGTATGGCTTAATTTTAACGCCAACACGGCCCCTCTCGGTTGACTCTGCTTAGGCAGGTGAAACTGCTGAGGGGTTTTTTATTGCCCGCATTTCCCAGACTTGTTGCCACTTATCTGGAGCTCCCATACTTCTGTGGTTGATGTTTAGATCAGGCATTACGGGAAAGCTTTGTAGGTGTGCCTGCATGCGCACTGACCAACTGGACCGGGGATTGACTACATCCAAGACCTGCTGTGTGATCTTAAGCAGTAAAAAACAACGTGCTCTTGCATGTTCGTTACCTTCAAAGAAGGCAATCCAAGGTAACTCTTGACTGGAAGGCAGCTTAGGTTGGTCCACTATATTCCGATTCCATAGCCTGCTGTGGTGGGCACAAATATTTCTCAGATAGTTCAGACAGCGTAGCCAAGTTGCAAAGATACGGCCATTGTTGAGCCCGTAACGAGTGGCAATTTCATCCTGATCGTTCTCTTGCATGCCATTGAATAATGTCGACAGGCTGCCAAAATCCCAAAGCTCACAGGCCACCCAGATGGCTAGAGGCAAACCGTACTTTTGCTTGTTGTGACGCACAAAGTCTTCTTTGGAACGATTAATCAATTGTGCATGTTTACTAAGCCAAGAGTGGTGCGCTGTAAGCCCATTTTTTGGATCTAGCTTAGTGCTGAATGTTGCATGAAATAAGTTGGGATTTAAGTAGGCGAACGGATCTTTTTTCCCTAGCAGATGCGAAATATCTACGCGCAGAGCAATTTCGATTCTCTCTAACGCATCCAGTGCCAACAGTCGCAGTTGCTTGTCGAACACGTAAAGGTCTAGCGCGTGCTGAAAGTGGGCACCCGCTTGAAATTCATCCAGTACCAAACAACAAACTTTGCCACTTCTGCCTTTATTATCCAGTAGACACAGAGCACCGCTACGCTCACGGAACGGATACCAATAGCCACTCAGACGGTAGTAACCAATGCGTTCCAGATAGTCGAGTGCGCGTGGCTTGTCGGTAACTTCTAGCCCACGTGCAATCAGCTGATCCAATTGTTCAGTAAAACTTATCCAAGGTTTTGTGTATTGCATTTTCCGAGGCTTGATGATGTTGTCTAGGAGCTGAGCTATTTGGTTTCTACTTTATGCCTACAGCAGCAACAAAATAACTCTATATATTGTATGCCAATACAAAATAAGCACTATATATTGTGCTACCTACAGTGAGTCAAGCAGAAAAGCCTATGCTGAATTCTTGACTATTCTGAACACTTTATCGTCCGCGACGTGGACGGTTTGTCTACCTATCTGAAAAAAGTATTTAACGTTTAAGCGCTAGCAGTTTTTACAGAAATCCTTTTTTCTGCCTTTTACCTATGGCAAGCAACCCTCGGGCTAGTGGATGTCAAGAGGCCTAGCATTAATTACCAAGGCTTTTCTGCTATGATAAGGCCACTTTTTTGTTATTAATAAACCCAGTAAGAGCACCGTTATGAGCAGCGAAAAAACCAATCAATCGTGGGGTGGCCGCTTTAGTGAGCCCGTGGATGCCTTTGTAGCCCGCTTTACCGCATCGGTCGACTTTGATCAGCGCCTGTATAAGCACGACATTATGGGCTCTCTTGCCCACGCCAAAATGCTGACTAAGGTCGGCGTGCTCACTGCCGAGGAATGCCAAGCCATTACTGATGGGCTACACGCTATTCTGCAAGAAATTGAAGCCGGCGAATTTGAATGGCGGGTTGATTTAGAAGACGTGCACATGAACATTGAAGCACGCCTAACGGATCGAATTGGCATTACCGGTAAAAAACTACACACCGGACGCAGCCGTAATGACCAAGTGGCAACGGATATTCGCCTATGGTTACGTGATGAAATTGACGCGATTTTAGCTGAAATCACTCGCTTGCAAGAAGGCTTGCTGGGCTTAGCCGAAGCTGAAGCCGATACTATTATGCCAGGCTTTACCCACCTTCAAACCGCCCAACCTGTCACTTTTGGTCACCATTTAATGGCCTGGTTTGAAATGCTCTCGCGCGATTATGAGCGTTTAGTTGATTGCCGCAAACGTACCAACCGCATGCCCTTAGGCAGCGCGGCCTTAGCCGGCACCACCTACCCGATTGATCGCACCATTACTTGCGAGCTGTTAGGTTTTGAGGCGATCTCGGGTAACTCATTGGATGGCGTATCTGATCGTGACTTTGCCATTGAGTTTTGCTCAGCAGCAAGCCTTGCGATGATGCACCTTTCACGCTTTTCAGAAGAATTGGTGATGTGGGCTTCAGCGCAGTTTCGCTTTATTGACCTACCCGATCGCTTCTGCACCGGTAGCTCAATTATGCCGCAAAAGAAAAACCCCGATGTACCTGAGTTAGTGCGCGGTAAATCAGGCCGTGTCTTTGGTGCGCTAATGGGCTTACTCACCTTGATGAAAGGGCAACCATTGGCCTATAACAAAGACAACCAAGAAGACAAAGAACCACTATTTGACGCAGCAGACACCCTGCGCGACAGCCTACGTGCCTTTGCCGATATGGTGCCTGCGATTAAGCCTAAACGTGAGTTTATGCGCGAAGCGGCCATTCGTGGTTTCTCCACTGCAACGGATTTGGCCGACTACTTAGTGGGTAAAGGTTTGCCCTTCCGTGATTGCCATGAAATTGTTGGCTTAGCGGTGCGTTATGGGGTTGAGCAAGAAAAAGACTTAGCCGAAATGTCGTTAGATGAGTTGCGCCAATTTAGCGATAAAATTACCGATGACGTATTTGAAGTACTGACCTTAGAAGGCTCAGTGAATGCGCGTAACCACATTGGTGGTACAGCACCGGCGCAAGTACGCCAAGCTGTCCAGCGCGGACGCGAACTGTTGAGCCAACGCAACTAATCAAGCCACAAGCTTGTTACTTAACTTTCTACGCGGAATGCAGTCCATTGACTTACTGCATTCTGCCCTAGGAGCATCATGATGACTGAGAAATCTAGAGACACCCGTTTTCAAGTATCTGCTGATCGTCACTCTGGCAGCCGCCGAGTACGTTACGTAGAAACCAGCCAAATGAGCGATGGTGAATGCCTATTGTGTCAAATGGATGAAGGCGGCGTGCCAGTAGAATCAGCCTCTCCCCAGGAGTCCCCCGTGTCTGATAGCCCCACCCCTGCCATTGATGAGCAAGATGAAGACAGCTTTGTAGAAAATGAGCTGGAACAAAGTATTGAAAATCAATTGGCCGCCAATAACCCCGAGTTTGTTACGGCGGTATACAACAAGCTGACATTGATCGAAACACCACGCGATGAAATTATCACGCTAATGGCCCAAGTGTTAGCCTGGGAGATTTCTGCGATGCTGGAACAAGACCGTCCATTTGATTTAGTTCGCTATGAGCAAGGCTTACGCGCGTTACCTAGCCTACCCGAAGAGGACTAAATCAGCCGCTCGAACTTTTAAGCATTCAATCGCTCTATAACCTCATCGAATTAATGAGGTTATAGACTATGCAAAAACCTGCTATTACTGCCTACTTACTCAGCTCATTGCTAGCTATTGGTGGCTTAGGCATCAGCAGCCACGCCTTGGCTGATCCACCTTGGCATGCTCACGCCCATGGTAAAGCACACAAACATGAGCATAAAGCTGCTCACAAAGATAAGCATAAATACAAACACCAGCATAAACGTTATAAACACAAACCATCTAAGCACCATCAGCCCTATGCATCTATTGAGCAGCTGAATCGGGCCGCGATCTTGCAGTTACTCTTAGGGCAACCCATACACCAGCCTTACAGCAGTTTGCCACCTGGTATTCAAAAACAGTTAGCGCGCGGTAAGCCCTTACCTCCAGGGCACGCCAAAAAGCTTACACCAGCCTTATACCAGCAGCTCCCTCACTATCAGGGCTATGAGTGGCAACAAGTAGGCAATAATGTAGTGCTGGTCGCTGCCGCCACGGGCTTAATCTACGAAATTTTCCAAAACGTGTTTAACTAATTGCCACTTTTTGCCACTTCCTACTGCTTGCCCGCTTTCTTTAACTGCGCGCAGTAATCTTGAGCCGGCGCAGCAGGTGTGATCCATAGGTAATCAGCCTGCTGTAGGCTCAATGGCGCAGCTCCCTGCTCAACCAAGATCAGCACCTTAAGTTGAGTAGGCTCGGCAGCAGCTGGGGCTAAATCTTTTAAATGTAAAGGCACACCTAAATCTTTGCGTACGTGATAGCTTCCTGCAAGTAAAAGGCTCGGGGTAGCTGCCGCCAAACTCACTTCAGCCATTAAACGATCACGCTGTTGTTGCACCGCTAACATCTTAGGCAGCTGACTGCTCGGTAATTGCTGGCAGTGCGCTTGCGCTATCTGTTGCTGTAATTGCTGCTGCACCTCTGCCGCATTAGAGTGCACACCTGCCAATAATGGAGGCTGTTGATAGATTGCCAGCAGCTGCTCACGGGAAAAGTTAGCCGCCTTAATTGGCGCTGATTGTGCGACGAGGTAACGGATCAATTCGGCATATTGCTGCCAGTCCCAGCCTTGCCACTGAAGCGCCTGGGCTAAGTCGGCTACCTGCTTGCCCTGAGCCAAACGTTGTTGTACTGCAGTAACCAAGGGCTGTTGCTCCTGGTGCAACATCTCCAGCACCACACTGCCCGTTGGTCGCTGGGCTGCTACTGCTTGCAATAACCATAGCTGCGCTTGATGCTGTGCAAGGTTATCGTGCTTTTCACCGATTAATACCCTAGGCACCTTAGCCAACTGCTGCACCAGTGCCTCAGCGGTTAATAATTCGCCGCTGGCAAGATCTATAATAGCTCCCACACTATGGGGTGAAGTAACGCCGGTACTTGGCTGCCAGCTGGGTAAAGGTGGCGCCGATAGAGGCTGTGTAGTTAATTGGCAAGCCACTAAAACTAGGCTTAACCCGAGTATCAGTAAACCTTTCATTAAGCACCTCTAACGACTAATCACCACTGGATGTCCACGTTCAGGATGGGGTTGTACCAACACCTCTAAACCAAACACTTGCTCCACTCGCTGGGCAGTTAATACCTCAGCTGGCGAACCCTGAATGACTATCTGGCCCTGATCCAGTAGCAGCAGTTGGTCACAATAACGAGCAGCTAAGTTCAGATCGTGCAAGATCACCAGCACCGCACCGCCTTGCTCAGCAAACGCGCGAACGGCTTGCAAGGTGCTGTGTTGGTGCAAGGGATCAAGCATTGAGGTTGGCTCATCCAACAATAAGACCTGCCGTCCAGCAACGGGCATTAGTTGCGCTAAGACCCGTGCTAAATGCACCCGCTGCCGCTCCCCACCTGATAACTGCAAGTAATTACGCTCAGCTAAATGGGTGGCATCCACTTGGTGCAATACCTGCTCGATAATCTGTTGATCAACTGCTTGCCCTGTGGTGTAGGGCAAACGTCCCATAGCCACTACTTGCTGCACCGTAAAGCCAAAATTAAGCGTTGAGGTTTGCGGTAATACGGCCAAATGCTGCGCCCGTTGTTGATTATCCCAGTCGGCTAATGGGCTAGCTGCAAACATCACTTCGCCCTGAGTGGGTGTTAACTCACCACACAAGGCGGCTAACAAAGTGCTTTTGCCTGCGCCGTTAGAACCCAGTACACCTGTTATCTGCCCTGAAACTAAGCTCAGATTAATATCCTGCAAAATAGTCTTGCTACCGCGCTTCACCTCTAGCTGCTTGGCACTTAGCATCAGATTCGACTCCGCAGTAATAGATATAAAAAGAAGGGTGCACCAATTAAGGCCGTCACTATGCCAATTGGTAACTCAGCGGGCGCTAAAGCCAAACGCGCAATTAAATCGGCCAGCAATAATAAACTTGCCCCAGCTAAGGCACTGGCTGGCAATAATAGGCGATGATCAGGCCCGACAATTAAGCGCAATAAATGCGGCACCACTAAACCAATAAAGCCAATCATTCCAGCTGCTGCCACCGCAGCCCCTACCCCCAGCGCGGTGATAAAGACCAGCTCACGTTTAAGCTGTTCAGTATTAATCCCTAGGTGTCTGGCTTCAGACTCGCCTAACAGTAAGGCATTTAATGCTTTGGCACTGCGTGGTAACCATAACGCCACACCTATTGTAATGATGAGCAGCGGCCATAATCTGACGTAACTCGCTCCATTTAAGCTGCCTAAATTCCAGAAAGTTAAACTACGTAAGGTGGCGTCATCGGCTAAATAAGTGAATAAGCCAATCAATGCACCCGCCAAAGCAGCCAACGCAATTCCGGCTAATAACATGGTGGCCACATGGGTTTGTCCATCACGCCGCCCCAACCGATACACCATCGCGGTGATCACCAATCCACCAGTGAAAGCACAAATGGATAACACATAAGGCTGCCATAACAGTGGAATATCTACCGAAACTAAGGTGGTGCCAACAATTGCTACCGCCGCACCTAAGGCCGCGCCACTGGATACGCCAATTAAACCAGGATCGGCTAAAGGATTACGAAATAAACCCTGCATTGCCACCCCCGATAAAGCGAGCACAGCACCCACCGCCAGCCCTAATAACGTACGTGGCAAACGAATTTGGCCAATAATTAAGTTGGCTTGCTGCTGCGCTGCATCGGCTTCAGCATAAATACCGAGCAAGTAACCAAGACTTTTTAATACATGCTCAAAGGCCAAACTCACCGGACCTAAAGCCAGTGATAGCAAAAACACGATCAGCAATAACCCAGTTAGGCCAATGAAGATTCCTCGTTCACCAATCATGCTTGTTTATCCATAGTGCAACTCAACCTTACGCCTAGTGCGAGTGGAGGGAATTAACTTACTGACTATTTTGCTGGCTGAGCGCAGGATAAATAATCTGTGACCAGCGCGCGACTTCAGCCGGTAAACGCGGCCCCAGTCCACCAACGAGTAAGGTTGGGTCCATACTGATTACCTGCTGGTGTTGAACTGCTTGAGTTTTGGCCAAACTCGGTAAACTACTCAGCATCGTGGTTAATGCATGCTGTTGCTCCGCCGAGCGATCGGCTATCACTAATACTTCAGGATTTAGCCCCAGCAAAGCCTCGTTGGATAACGCTTTATAACCCCTATGTTGAGCCAGATTTTCTGCCCCTACTTGCTCAATTAGCCAATCGGCCACGGTGTTTTTACCTGCTACTAATGGGCTGCCATGTTGTGCGCCAAACAACATCAGCATCTTGGGTTTGTTCACTGTTGCTTTAGGTGTGGCTTGTGTTAATTGCTGCTCAAACTGTTGCCAGGCTTGATCTGCTGCATCTTTAGCTTGCAACAGCTCACCTAAGCGCAGCAGGTTGGCATTTAATACGGATAGATCAGCATCACTGGGCAAAATTTGCACCTTGACCCCGGCCGCTGCAAGTTGCTCAAGTACCGGCGGTGGCCCCATTTCTTCGGTTCCCAAAACCAGCTGCGGTTTAAGTGCCAATACCCCCTCAGCAGCCAGCTGCCGTTGATAGCCCACACTGGGTAACTGGGTTAGCTGTTTAGGATGACTACTGGTGGTATCCACTCCAACTAACCGGTTTTCAGCTCCTAGCTCTACCACCCACTCCGACAATGATCCACCGACACTAATAATACGGCTCACTGAATCATCGGCTAAGGCAGCGGGTATCGCTAATAGGCTGCCAATGCCTGCCAGCAAAAATGTAAAGCGCTTCATGGTATTTTGGTCTCCATCAGGATTTGCGTATCAGTAATCTGCAATTGGTTAAGCAGTGCCATCAGCTGTAAAAAATCCGCCAACGGGGCTTGTTTATGCAGCGCCAGATCCAGATGCTGCGGTGAATCGCCAATCAGTTGCTGCTTTAGGCTGGCAAAGTCAGTCTGTAAACGGTTGCGGTAATACCATTGCCCAGTCTGATCGAGAATAATCACCTCCCGTCTCTGTTCAGCCGTTGCTGGTGCTAAACTTTCTTCGGTGGCGGGCAAATCAACCGGCATTTCAAGTAGTGGCTGATTGGCCGTTAATAAGAAAAACACCAAGACGATAAAGATCACATCTAACAACGGGGTGAGATCTGGAAGTAACGTATTGTTTGGCGATATGCTGGGCGGTAAACGAATCATGCCCCACTCCAGTTCAAGCCCGGATCAAACTCAGCGGTGGTCTTACCCGGTAATTCAATGGCTAAGCCACTAAGCGCTAGCTGACAGCGATTGAGCAGTACTTGTACTCGCTCTAAATAGCGCTCGGCCCATAAACTAAAGCCTTGCCCTGCAGCTAATGCTGGAATCGCGATGAGCATGCCCCACACGGTGGTATATAATGCTTGCCACAACCCATCAGCTAACACAGCTGGTGTTACGGCAGTATTTTGCTCAGCGATACCGGCAAACATGGTCACCATGCCCAGTACCGTGCCCAACAAACCCAGCATCGGAGCGAGCATGCCAATCATCTGCAAAATACGCAGGTTTTTAATTAAACGTCCGCGTTCTTCTTGCAGCCAGCAGGTAAGCACTTCTTCTCGTTGCTCTGCCATTAACTGGCGATGCTGCTGTAATAACGCCACGCCATAGCGCCAGCCAGCTAAGGTGCTACTGCGCTTTGAACAGGGTGAGTCTTGGGTGATGTTGGCTGTGTTACGGACATTTTTTTCTGCTGAGTTTTCTGCATAGCAGGCCTGACAGGCCGCCACCGTGCGCAGCAGCTTTTTTTGACTCAGTGGCACCAGGCGCAGGAACACACTCAAGCGTTCCAGCACCAAGGCCAAGGCCAACACTGAACACAGCGCTAAAGGCCAACCCAGCGGCCCCATGCTACCAAACCAAGCCGGCATCCTACGCCTCCAGCGCGGGCGTTTGCTCCGCGATTGCGCGCCAGCTTGCCAGCTCTGGAATACCTGGTTTACGCGCACCAAATAACTGCACAATTAAGTTACCCGCGCTATCAAAGGCTTCCCAACTGGTGATTAAGCCATCAGTACTGGGTTTGCGAACGCGCCATAACTGTTTGATCGCATTGACTTTAAGGTGCAAGTTAAATTCAGGATCCAGTACATTAAACCAGTCACCCACCCAACGCAGATTACTCACAGGGCCACTATGAATTTGTACACAATGACGGTTACTGACAAAGACCATAATGGGTACTTGTTGCTCTGCTGCGCGCTCAAATACTTGTGCGATAGCCTCTACTGGTAACTCTTCAGCCCACTGCGAACCGGCTAAACGTAATGCTTGAGTACGCGTGACCTGATGTTTTTGCAGTAGCGCATAAAAGTGATGGGTATCTTTTAGCTCCGACCATTTTTGCTGCAAGCGGTCTTGATCAATTTGTGTATCGGGCAACTCAACCACTGCTGGCGGCTTAGGCTTAAGCTGTAGTTCAGCGGTTTGCTCTGCCGCAGTAAAATCATGGATTAAACGCTCCCAGGCTACGACATCGCTGTCCTCAGTTAAGAACACTTTGTGCACTGCCACGCCTTGATGATCAAAGAACTGGATGCTGCGCTGTACGCCCTGCGCGGTGGCTTCGGCAATCGCAAAGACTGAACTCCAGCCACTAAGAAATAAACGCAAATCAATATCTGCGGACACCACTAAACCCATTTTCTCATTGGGCATAATGCTGGTTTCACGGTACACGCCTTTACGCTCATGCACACAATCTTGATTGCGAGTCAGCGCCATAATTTTGCCAAGACCAGCTAAGGCGGGCAGCAAGGTTTTCCATTGTGGCCGTAAACGTACCGTATCTACCCCTAGGCGACTGGCAACTAACTCCGCTTCCGTCACGCCAAGCGTCTCGGCCACATCACGGGCCCGTAATCTTGGATGAGTTTGCTTAAGCTGTTGCCAAGCTTGATACAGCTCTGGCCCTGTTAAATTTTGCATTTGCTCCTCGGCTGCAACAGTAGCGAGTGTTGTTTGCATAAGGCTCATAGTGACTCCTAGGCTTAACGCCGATGATTTAAAGTGAAATTAACCGGAACCTGCACTCGACTGGCCACTGGCAAGCCCTGACGCAGTTCAGGTAAAAACTGCCAACCCCGTACAGCATTCAGTGCCGCCTGATCTAAGCTACTGACGCCTGAGGACTGGATAATCCGTAATTCTTGCTGTTGCCCTTGGGCAGTTAAACGCACCTCAACCAAGACTTGCCCTTGCTGGTTTTTACGCTTGGCGGAGGCCGGATAGACCGGCGGTTTAGGCTGATGCTTAAATCTTGGTTGCTGACTCAGCACTTCAATTGGCGTGGCCGGCGTGCTTGTTTCAGCCGCGGCGCTATTCAGTGCTGCAGCCGTGGGCGCTCTACCCGCCCGATGAGTGGTTATCGGCTGCGTGCTCTGGGCGACTGAGCGTGGTGCTGCTGCATGATTTACCCTTTCTTGGCGCTCAGGCGTCTTTAATTTAGGCTCAGCGGCTTTGGGCGCAGCAGGTGCCGGCTTCACAACAGCCTTAGACTGCACCTTAGCGGTTGCAGGTGATGCTGGGCTAACAGGTTTTGCTGGTGCCTGGCTTTCTTGCACGGTCAGCGCTGCTTGCATGCTGGGTACGTGCAAAGCGATGAGGGCCACTCTTGCCTGCGTTGCAGAAGCTGACACAGCAGGCAACGACAGGCTCAGCCATAACCAAGCATGTACAGCGCAAGACAATAAAATATAAGCCAACGCTTTGAACATCGTTAAACACAGACTCCCCAAAAAACAAATACTATTAAGAACCATTTGCATTTGACAATCAATAGCGTTTACCGTGTATGGGCAAAATAACTATCTGCCTTACGTCTAACTTCCCTTCAGGAGTTTGTTGTCCATGCGTTTATCCTCTGCCTTTGCTTTACAGCCGTTATGGATTGCTCTGTGTCTAAATCCTTCACTGGTGCACGCTGAATCGCCTAAAAATGCGACTCGCTTAAATGCCGTTACTGTCTCTGCCACTCGTTCTGAGCAAAAAATCAGCGAGGTGCCCAGCGTGGTGTCGGTGCACACTGAGCAAAAAATTGATCAGCAGAACATCAAAAACATTCAAGATTTAATTCGCTATGAACCCGGGTTATCGGTCGGCGGTACCAATAGTCGCTTTGGTTTATCAGGCATTAATATTCGTGGCATGGACGGCAACCGGGTACTCACCCAAATGGATGGCGTCAGTGTGGCGGATAGTTTTTCTTTTGGTGGTTTCTTAAGTGCCCAGCGCGACTACATCGATTTAGACACCATCAAGCAAGTAGAAATTATTCGCGGGCCAGCCAGTTCTTTATACGGCAGTGATGCCTTAGGTGGTGCGATCAGCTTTGTCAGTAAAGACGCACGGGATTATTTAGCCGATGGCAAAAACCATTTTTTCCGTTTAAAAACGGGCTATGACGGCTCCGATGATAGCTGGTTACGTAGCGCCACTCTGGCGGGACAAAGCGGTGACCTTGATGCCCTAGTGCATATTGGGCGACGCAGTGGACAAGCCACCGATAGCCACAGTAAAACTGGCGGCATCGGTAACGCCCGAGGAAAAAGCAATCCGCAAGAATATACCCGCGATAATTTACTGGCTAAGCTCGGCTGGCAGCTTAATGAGCAGCACCGTTTACAATTCACCTATGATCGCTTTGCGCAAGATACGAACACCAATGTCTTAACTAACTACAGTCTCACTGCAGCCACTCGTACCCAGCAAGCTAAAGATACCACCGAGCGTGAACGCTTTAGCCTGCAACATGAATGGCAGTTAGACCAACCATGGTTGGATCGCTTAACCACGCAGCTTAGCCAACAAACCAGTGATACCCGGCAAAAAACCTATGAAGATCGCGTTTCACGGGGTGCGGCCTCTTTCCGTAGTCGTGATTCTAAATACCAAGAAAAACTCTGGGTACTAAACAGTTTGGCGCAAACAGAATTCGCTTGGGGCGCCACTGCGCACCAGCTCAGCTATGGTTTAGAAATCAAGCGCAATAAAAACCGCGATGCACGGCTGGGACAAGAAACCCTGCTCAGCACGGGTATTAGTAAGCCAATGCTTCCGGTTAGTGACTTTCCAGACCCCACCACTAGTGAATACGCCTTATTTGCCCAAGATCGAATCCAGTGGGGTCAGTGGACGTTCTTACCTGGCCTGCGTTATGACTATTACAAAATGCAGCCCCATGCCACCAAGCGTTATCTAAATAGCCAAGCACAAGATGCCAACCCCAGCACCTTTACCGACTCAATGCTGTCACCGAAGCTGGGAGTAACCTATCAACTCAATCCACAACACAGTCTCTACGGACAATACGCCGCAGGCTATCGTGCACCTCAAGCTGTACAAATCTTCGGTGAGTTTGAAAATCCAGGCATGTACCGCACCTTGGCCAACACCCGCCTAAAAGCCGAAACCAGTGACAGTTTTGAGTTGGGATTACGCGCTAACTACGCTCTCGGTAATCTAGACTTAGCTGTGTTTTATAACCGTTACGATGACTTTATTGAGCAAGTCAGCCGCCCCTCTAATAAACCCGGCTATCCCTTTGGCGAGTTTCAATACATCAACCAAGATCGCGTCACTATTTACGGTGCCGAGCTCAAAGGTGAACTGTTCTTAGACGAGGTCGGCTTTAGCGAAGGTTGGCTAGCACGCTCAAGCCTTGCCTATGCTCGTGGTAAAGATAAAAAATCAGGTCAACCGCTTAACAGTGTTGATCCACTGAAAGCTGTATTTGGCTTAGGCTATGAGCAACCCAATGGCACCTTTGGTGGGGATCTTAACTGGACCTTAGTCGCTGCAAAAAATCGCGTGAATACCGAACAACTACCTTCTCAGTTTAAGACTGCTGGTTACGGGGTACTAGACTTAAATGGTTGGTGGCAAATGAGCGAGCAGTTGCAAATCAATGCCGGCTTATACAACCTGACCAATAAACGCTATTGGCACTGGGCTGATATGCGTGGCCTAAGCCAACAAACCGGTGATATTAATAGTGCACGCTTTAGTCAACCAGGACGTTACGCTGCAGTTAATTTAGTTTGGGAAATGTAATCCTAACGTCCATAAAAACGCTCAGTCGCTTATGGCGCCTGAGCGTTTTTAGTTAGCAAGATTAACCAACGGCGCTAAATGACGCTGTGTTTTAAAATGTAAGGGCTGCTGCGTCACTGGATCTGTGAACCACAAGTCGGTAGCTAATAGCTGTAAGGGCGCGCTGAAATTATCCACTTGCTCAGGTAACACCTGAGGATAAAAATCATCATTAATAATGGGCGCGCCTAAACTGGCCAAATGCACTCGTAATTGATGCTTTTTACCTGAAACCGGATACAGCGCATAACGCCAATAATCCGCTTGTTTTTCTGCCACTTCAATGCGCGTTTCACTGTTTGCCTCGCCGGCTACCTCTTGCATGCAAAAGAACGGCTCGCCCTTAACTAAACGAGAGCAATGCACACGTGGAAAACTAAGCTCAGGCAATGGGGCAGCCAAGGCTTCATAACGCTTTTTCACTTGCTGCTCACGAAATAAACGCTGATAGGCATCTCGCGTGGCGGAATTAGTCGAAAATAAAATTAAACCTGCGGTTAAACGATCTAGACGATGAATCGGAGTGAGCTGCGGATTATTTAACTGTCTCATTAGCCGTCGCTGTAGAGTTTCTTCAACGTACACGCCCACCGGACTCACCGGTAAAAAGTGAGGTTTATCCACCACCAATAAATCGTCATTCTGAAACAAAATATCTGCCTGAAACGGCACCGGCGTTTCTTTCGCTACTTCGCGAAAATAATACACCCGCCGCCCTTGCTGATAAGGTGTATCGAGCGCTAAGGGTTGAGCGTCTTGATCTAACACCCGCCCCCGGCTAAAACGCTGTAGCCATTGCTCCGCTGATACTTGGGCAAAATGCTCACATAAAAAAGCATACACCGTAGGCCAATTACCTGCAGGCAGATGCACGCGGCTGGCACCAATCAGCGCAGAGTTATGCCGATGCATTTATGCAATACCTAACAGGCAACAGCTAAAATTAAGCACTGACAGTCAGTGAATGGTACTGGAGGCATCTTCATCCTCATCGTCCAACCAGACTTCGTTTTCCTCTAAGCCCCCCGCTTTTTGTAAACCGGTATGGAACATGGCTTTGGCTACATCAATATAACGCTCTTGCAGAAACGACTTAACTTCTGGGGAAAAGGTTAAGGTCACTAAAGGCTGTTCTTCTTCAGAGCGGCGCAACACAATGCGACCGTCGGATAATTCAACAATTTCTAAAAACGATGACGACATAATTAAGGTTAAACTCTTAAAAAATTATTTTAATAAAACAAAACTGCCCGCGATGGTTAAACCACTGCAGGCAGTTAGCACTTAGCAGCCGTTTACTTTTTACGCTTATCTTCGGCCTGCCATTGTTTTCCATCATAAAAAGCCCGCCAGCCCGTAGCTTTACCCTCCACTTCAGACTGTACGTATTGCTCTTTGTTTTTGCGGCTATAGCGAATAATGGTCGGTAAACCGTCTGGATCCTCAGTTGGCGCACTCATTAGATAGTGGTGTTTTGGATCAATTTCATCCTTATACGGGATAATTTCTTTCACTAAAGGCGCGCGGGTTTCACGTTTTTTTGGAAACTGACTGGCGGCTAAAAATAATCCCGAAGCGCCATCACGCAGGACGTAGGTGTCATCTACCTTCTCACATTTAAGTTCAGGCATAGGCACCGGATCCATCTTCGGTGGCGCTGCTTCACCATTACGCAGCAGTTTACGGGTGTTTTTACACTCGCTATTAGTACAACCAAAAAACTTACCGAAACGCCCGGTTTTCAGCTGCATTTCACTGCCGCACTTATCGCACTCTAGGCTTGGGCCTTCGTAGCCCTTAATCCGGAATTGTCCCTGCTCAACCGCATATCCTTCGCAGTCTGGATTATTACCACACACATGCAGCTTACGGGTTTCATCGACTAAGTAAGCATCCATCGCCGTATCACAAATTTGACAACGACGCTTATGGCGCAAAAGCAACGATTCAGACTCGCCTTCATCATCGGCCGCAATTTCATTACCCGGAACCAAGTTCATGGTTTCTTTGCAGCGCTCTTTAGGCGGCAGGGCGTAACCTGAGCAACCTAAGAATACACCCGTTGAGGCGGTTCGAATCACCATCGGTCGACCACAGGCCTTACATGGTATATCCGTTAAGGTTGGGGTATTTTCTCGCATGCCGCCTTCTTTACTATCGGCCAGCTCAAGCTTTTGCTTAAAGTCGCCATAGAAATCATCCAGCAGGCGTTTCCACTGCAACTGACCTTGCGCGACATCATCGAGCTGCTCTTCCATTTGCGCGGTAAAACCATAGTCCATTAAGTTGGCAAAGCTTTCCCCAAGGCGCTCAGTGACGATATCACCCATTTTTTCCGCATAAAAACGGCGGTTTTGCACGGTGACATAGCCACGATCCTGAATGGTTGAAATAATCGCGGCATAGGTCGAGGGACGACCAATGCCACGCTTTTCTAACTCTCGCACCAAACTGGCCTCTGAGTAACGCGCCGGTGGCTTGGTAAAATGCTGGCTTGGATCAAGCTTTTGTAAGCTCAGCACTTCACCTTGCTGCATATCAGGTAATACAGCATCTTCTGCCGATTTGCCTTGGGGTGGCTGCACCCGAGTAAAACCATCAAATTTCAGAATACGACCCCGAGCACGCAACTCAAACTCAGCCGCCTCAACAGTTAAGCTACTTGAGAGATACTCTGCTGGGGTCATTTGACAGGCCACAAATTGACGCCAAATTAACTCATACAGGCGCTCTGCATCACGCTCCATGCCGCTTAATTGCGTAGGTAAGCGACTCACATCTGAGGGGCGAATCGCTTCGTGAGCCTCTTGTGCGCCCTCTTTACTGCTGTAAACACTGGGTTTAGCCGGTAAATATTTTTTGCCATACTCGCTTTCAATAAAGCCGCGCACCATCTCTATGGCATCTTGCGACAAGTTAGTCGAGTCGGTACGCATATAGGTGATATACCCCGCTTCATACAATCGCTGAGCAAGGGTCATGGTTTTTTTCACCCCAAACCCCAAGCGCGTACTGGCCGCTTGTTGCAAGGTTGAGGTGATATAGGGCGCGGTCGGCTTAGTGCTGGTTGGCTTATCTTCGCGTTTAACTAACTGGTAGGTAGCCGCTTGAAGCTTTGCTAGCGCTACCTTGGTTTGTGCTTCACTGACTGGGCGAAATGCTTTACCTGCCTCACGGGTGACTTCAAAGCGTGCTTGGTTTTTTTCCTGATTGGCCAGCTCAGCGTGTACTTGCCAAAACTCTTCTGGAATAAACGCACGAATTTCTTTTTCCCGCTCGACCACTAATTTAACGGCAACTGATTGCACGCGACCAGCGGATAAGCCACGGGCAATTTTCTTCCATAGCAAGGGTGAAACCATAAACCCTACTACTCGATCAAGAAAACGACGGGCTTGCTGGGCATTGACTTGATCAATATTTAACTCGCCGGGTTCAGCAAAAGCTTGTTGAATGGCTTTTTTGGTGATTTCGTTAAATACCACGCGCTTATAGCGCGTGTCATCGCCACCAATTGCTTCTTTTAAGTGCCAAGCAATCGCCTCTCCTTCTCTATCCAAGTCCGTTGCCAGATAGATGGTGTCGGCATCTTTAGCCAGACGGCGCAGCTCTTCAATGACTTTTTCTTTGCCCGGCAAAATTTCATAGCGGGCCTTCCAACCATGCTCAGGATCAACCCCCATACGCGCTACTAATTGGCGTTGGGCTTTTTCTTGGGGCGTTAATTTAAGCTCTTTAGCGGTGCTGGCTTTCTTTGCACCACCCGAGCCACTGGTTGGCAAGTCTCGAATGTGACCCACACTGGATTTCACAATGTAGTCATTGCCTAAATATTTATTGATGGTCTTGGCTTTAGCCGGGGACTCGACGATAACCAGCGATTTACCCATTGGTTGGTAGTTTCCTAATTTGAATATGCATGGCAGTGATCAATTTTCCACTGCACTAAATAAAATTTGCCACGATATATATAGCGGCTCACAGCTGAGGTCAAGTAATGACCTGCTATTTGTCTGGCAATTTTGCCTCAGTGTTAAGCGAGTAACCTGTACCTATTCTGCGCCTTCAACGCCTTTAACTCTAGTTTCTGTGCACCCTGACAGACCGAGACAAAAGGTTACAAAGGGGCTAAAGGCTGTATCAGTTTAAAACGCGCCACTTGTTCCCCAGAGTCAAGGGTAACCGTTGCTAAAAACATTGCTAAAGGCCGTACCCACAAATCAAACTCACCATACAGGGTTTGATAAGTCACTAGCCACTCGTCGGTTTCAGAATGCCGAGCGGCACCTATCACGCGATATAAAGGGCCTTTGTAGTGCTGATAAATGCCTGGTTGAATCTTCATAAATAACGTTCTAAGTAAGTGACTCTAATCAGTCGCTTTCAGCGATTTCTTAGTGTAAATATCATAGCGACTGGATTTACCCGTTAGCACATAGCTAGGCTCAATGCCATCAATTGCTGGGGCTTTACGTGGGCGTTTAACGACCACCCGATGACTCGCTAAGGCGAGCGCTGCTGCAAGTAACTGCGCCTGATCTTGATCATCGCCGACAATCGGCTTAAATGCCCGCATTTCTTTTTTCACTAACGCGCTTTTATCGCGCTCTGGAAACATTGGATCTAAATGAATCACTTGCGGTGCTTGCTCTTGCCAGTCTTGCATTAGACTTATTGCATCGCCTGTGAGCAAACGCATACGCTGAGCAATAGGTGCTACCTCTGGACTCAGTACCGCTCTGGTTAAACCGTCGGCTAACAAAGCGGCGATCACTGGCTGGCGTTCAATCATGATGACTGGGCAATCAAGACAAGCTAACACAAAGGCATCACGGCCTAAACCCACCGTCGCATCTAAAATACTCGGCCGCACACCACTTTGTATCCCCACCGCTTTAGCAATCATTTGCCCACTGCCTCCGCCAAATTGTCGACGATGGGCAGCCGCTCCGCTGACAAAATCAACCTGAACTGGCCCTGGTGCCTTCTTACCTAACTCTTGCAGCCATAATCCCTGTGGCCCCCATTGCAAAGCAAACTCAGCATCACTAGGGGCATTATTAACGGCCACTAAAGGCAGCGCTAACTCTTCGGCAAGCTGTTTAGCTACTGGGTGTAATTCAGGCAGCAGCGCTTGCACGACAATTTTGACCGATGGATTCTCTAACAGCATTAATTTGCCTGCTTAGGTGTTGCAATGTTGTTACGTAAATACACCGGCTGGGCTTGCTCTGCCGCTAACTGCTCGCCTCGCTGCCATGCAAACTGGGCTAGTTGTAAAATATCTAGTGCATCCGGTAAGTGCTGTTGCGCCAGATGTGTTGGCTGCACGGCTAGGCTGTCAGCAAAGGTTTGCCAGCCGGTACCAATCGCCCACAAATTTTCAGAATTAAAAGCCGCTGGCAAACTCACTTGCTCAGGTGCCAGCACCGCTTCAGTTCCAACTAAGCGCATTTCTCCTTGCTGCAATTGATAACAGCCCCAATAGACTTCATTCATTCGCGCATCAATTGCGGCTGCGACTTCAGTAGCGCCCTGTTCACGATAGGCACGCTGAGCTAAGGCAGCAAGATTCGACACCGGTAACACAGGACAAGCCAAAGCAAAAGCTAAGCCCTGAACCATGCCAACAGCAATTCTGACACCAGTGAAGGCACCAGGCCCTCGACCAAACGCAATCGCCTCAACCTCACTGAGCTGGCAATTGGCCGCTTGTAATACCTGCTCAATCATGGGCAATAGGCGCTGAGCGTGCTCACGAGGAATAACTTCGCTGTGCTGAAACACTTGCCCTTGATAACTGAGTGCAACCGAACACGCTTCAGTCGCAGTATCGATGGCTAAAATAGTGGTCATGATGCCCTTCTTCTACAAACAGTTTCTGTAAAAACAGCAAAACCCGCCGGAACGGGTTTTGCCTTGTGCAGCGCGTTGCTTAAGACAATGCAGCGAGCACTTTTTCGGTAATTGACTCAACACTACCCACCCCAGCAATAGCACTATATTTTGGCTTGCCTTCAGCTTGGGCTAAGTCTTGGTAAAACTTAATTAATGGCTTAGTTTGTGAATGATAAACCGATAAACGGTGACGTACTGTTTCTTCTTTATCGTCATCTCGCTGAATCAGCTCTTCACCGGTTTCATCATCTTTGCCTGCCACTTTCGGTGGGTTGTGCTCAATGTGATAGGTGCGACCTGAAGCTGGGTGCATACGACGACCGGCAATACGGCCTACGATTTCTTCATCATCAACCGCGATTTCAATCACATGATCAATTTCAACGCCGGCCTCACGCAATGCTTCAGCCTGCGGAATGGTACGAGGAAAGCCATCAAACAAGAAGCCGTTAGCGCAGTCTGCTTGCTTAATACGCTCTTTAATTAAGCCAATGATAATTTCATCAGAAACCAAACCACCAGTTTCCATTACCTGCTTAACTTGTAAGCCTAACTCTGATTCTGCCTTAACTGCTGCACGCAACATGTCTCCGGTAGAGATCTGCGGAATACCGAACTGCTTTGTAATGAAACCCGCTTGAGTTCCCTTTCCTGCACCCGGTGCACCTAATAAGATAACCCGCATTTTATGCTCCTATATTTTTATATAACGACAAACATTTAAATCAAAACCTAAGTGAGCAATCAGCTCGATCACTACGGAAACGGTATTTTTGGTCACTGACTCAACGCTGTAAATGCACCATCAAGGCTTGTCCACCTGCATCCAGCGGAGTTCTTGTTGATTAACTAACAGTTTTTTGGCTAGTTAGTTACTAGCAACTGCCAGCCGAAAAACGATCAAAGATACACACCGCGTTACATTCATACAAGCAAAACTCGCTGTTTAAGCTGGGCGATTATGCTATCAAAGCATAAATTCGCGCCCATTAAACTGATACTCATCAGCCCTTAGTTTTTTCGCTTAATGGTTTTCAATAAGTCATCTGGGGTAATAAAACCCACCATACTGGCGTTACTACCAGGCTGTGGCTGCTGCAAAATGTGGTGTTTCATTTTGCCAATAATGTGCATTTCACACGGCTTACAATCAAACTTTAGCGTCAGCACTTCATCGCCATTAATCAACTGCATATCTTTAACTTTAGTCCGTACACCAGTGACGCCTTTGGCTTGTTTGGGGCACAAGTTAAACGAGAAGCGCAAACAGTGCTTGGTGATCATCACTGGCACCTCGCCGGCTTCTTCATGGGCTTCATAAGCAGCATCAATTAGCTCAACGCCATAACGTTTATAAAAGGCACGGGCTTTTTCGTTATACACGTTGGCTAAAAACGTAAGATGACTATCAGGATACACCGGAGGCGGATTACTGACTGCTTTACGACTGCCTTTTGGATGTGCCAATAGGCGATTAGCCGTTAGCTGCTCAATCACTTCGCGGCGCAAGGCTTTAAGCTTGGAATTAGGCACAAACCACGGCTGCTGTGCTTGGTAATCAATTCGTTGGGCGTGATAGATAGTAGTACCTAGTTTAGTTAAGGTATCTTTTAATTGCTCTGCGGCCTGCTGTGGATTGTTAGCTAAGGTAAAAGGTCCCGCTAGGCTTGCCTGCGCCAGCACCCCTTCCTCACTGCTGGCACTCAACAACAACTGCTGCTCAGTTAGTTGCACCTGCCAATCTACCAGCACACGCCGTTCAGCCGAGGGTTTCAGCAGTGCCTGCTGCCAATTGTGGTCCATATTGCGATTTAACACATGCTGTGGACGCAGTTGTTTAAGCTCGGGGGGCATTTCATTGGGTACGATGCGGTACTGATAAAACTGCTGCCCCTCTTGTTCAAACTCACACAGTGGCTGGGCAGTATTAGCCCTAAAACCGACCACCTCACGCTTATGCAGTACGTTTAAACCATCGCCATTACTGAGCGGCTCGGTGGTTTGTACCGTCAGATCCTGTTTGCCTACACTCAGAATTTCACCCACTGGCAAACCGACAAACTTGGGCGAATCAAACGCACCAATATCAATCAAGCGATCTTGCACAAAATAATCGGTACTGCCGCGGTGGAAGGTTTTATCTGGATTAGGCACAAAAAAGTGTTCGACAAAGCCACTGGAGGAACGCGTTAAATCAGTACGCTCCTCTAATATTTGGTCCAATAATTGGCGATAGTAAGCGGTAATATTTTTTACATAGCTGACATCTTTATAGCGCCCTTCAATTTTAAATGAGCGCACGCCCGCATCCACTAAATCCCGTAAGTTAGCGCTTTGATTATTATCTTTCATTGACAATAAATGCTTGTCGTACGCCACTACGCGGCCCTGATCGTCTTTGAGGGTATAGGGCAAACGACAGGCTTGGGAGCAATCGCCGCGGTTAGCACTGCGACCGGTTTGAGCATGGGAGATATTACACTGCCCAGAAAAGGCCACACACAAGGCGCCATGGATGAAAAACTCAATCGCCGAGTCAACCTGGCTGCTGATTTGCTTAATTTCTTGCAGGTTTAGCTCTCTGGCTAGTACCAACTGAGAAAAGCCCGCTTGGGATAAGAACTTTGCTTTATCTAGGGTGCGGATATCAGTTTGAGTGCTGGCATGTAACTCAATGGGCGGGATATCCATTTCTAAAATCCCCATATCCTGCACAATCAGTGCATCAACCCCTGCATCATACAGTTGATAAACCAGTTCACGCGCTGGCTCTAGCTCATCGTCATGCAAAATGGTGTTAATGGTGACAAACACCTTGGCATGAAATAAGTGAGCAAATTCAACTAATTGTGCAATATCGCTGACACTGTTACTGGCACTATGCCGCGCACCAAAACTAGGGCCGCCAATGTAAACTGCATCGGCGCCGTGTAAAATGGCTTCTTTGGCAATGGTAATATCACGGGCTGGACTAAGCAGCTCAAGTTGATGACTGAGTAACGACATAAAGATAGATTCAATTAGCAAGGCAATAAAAGTGGCCTATGTTAGCAGTTTCGCCAATCTTTTTTAGCAGTTTCAATGATACCGCTCAGCGTTTAAATCGAATCCTCAGCCCACATATTAAAAGCCATACAGAGCAATTAGCCCTAAGCAGCAGTTTTACACTAAATCTGCGACAATACTTTTTTTCATTATTTGCGATGGTTTGATGTCACACAGTCCTTCTCCTAAAGCGTTAATCAAGCAACTGGATGCGGTGCTTTGCCGTGATCGTTTTCCGTTATATCGCCAGTTACGCGAACTGGATCGGCAGCCTAATGCGCAAAAACTGGAAAAAATCCTCGAGCGTTATACTCAATCGGCTTTACAGGTTAGCCAACGCTTAGCCAGTATTCCGCCATTGCACTACGACACGCAACTGCCGATTGCCGATAAAAAAGAACAAATCAAGGCGGCGATTGCCCAGCATCAGGTGGTGATTATTGCCGGTGAAACCGGTTCGGGTAAAACCACCCAACTGCCTAAAATTTGCTTAGAGTTAGGCTTAGGCGCGCGCGGTTTAATTGGTCATACTCAGCCTCGACGTTTAGCAGCGCGCAGCGTAGCCACACGGATTGCCGAAGAATTACATACCCCACTGGGCGAGTTAGTGGGCTATCAAGTACGTTTTGAAGATCATAGTCATGATGGCTCACTGATTAAGCTGATGACCGACGGAATTTTGCTGGCCGAAACCCGTAATGATCGTTTCTTATCGCGCTATGACACGCTGATTATTGATGAAGCCCATGAGCGCAGCTTGAATATTGATTTTCTCTTGGGTTACCTAAAGCAGCTGCTGCCAAAACGCCCTGATCTTAAGGTCATTGTTACCTCGGCCACCATTGATTTAGAACGTTTTTCTAAACACTTTAATGATGCGCCGATTATTGAAGTCTCAGGCCGCACCTATCCGGTTGAGACCTGGTATCGCCCGCTACTGATTGAATCGGATGATCCCGAAGAAAGCGTTGAAGAAGACCTGAGTGTTGAGCAAGGTATTTTGCAGGCCTTAGCCGAAATTGCCGCCCATGAGCGTGCCCAGAGCAAGTTGCCCGGTGATGTGTTGGTGTTTCTACCCGGCGAGCGGGAAATTCGTGACTGTGCGGAAGCCTTACGTAAAGCCCAACTCAAACACGCAGAAGTTCTGCCTTTATATGCCAGGCTGTCACCGAGCGAACAACAAAAAATATTTCAGCCACGCCCTGCCCGCAAAATTGTACTCGCCACTAACGTAGCGGAAACTTCGCTCACAGTGCCTGGTATTCGCTATGTAATTGATAGCGGCACTGCACGGATTAGCCGTTACAGTTACCGCGCTAAAGTGCAACGCTTACCGGTTGAGCCTATTTCCCAAGCTTCAGCTAACCAGCGCCAAGGCCGTTGTGGTCGGGTTGAGCCTGGAATTTGTATCCGCCTCTACAGCGAAGATGACTACCTTGCCCGCCCAGAATTTACTGACCCAGAAATTTTGCGCACCAACTTGGCCGCAGTTATTTTACAGATGCTGAATTTGCGCCTGGGCGCAATTGAGCAATTTCCCTTTATTGAGCCGCCAGAAAGTCGGGCGATTAATGATGGCTTTAACTTATTACAAGAACTCAGTGCGGTTAGCAAAGAAGGCCAGCTGACCCAGATTGGTCGACAACTGGCGCAGTTACCGATTGATCCTCGTTTAGGCCGTATGCTGCTGGAAGGGGCTAACCACAATAGTTTGCGCGAAGTACTGATTGTGACTAGCGCATTATCGGTACAGGATGTACGCGAGCGCCCGGCTGACCGCCAACAAGCCGCAGATCAAGCCCATGCCCAATGGAAAGATCCAGACTCGGATTTTGCGGCCTTGATTAATATTTGGCGTGGCTTTGAAGAGCAACGTCTCGCGCTTGGCAGTAATGCGCTACGCCGTTGGTGCCGGAAAAACTTTCTGCATTATCTAAGATTACGCGAATGGCGCGATGCCCATCGCCAACTGACCCTGATTTGCCGGGATCTTAAACTGCCTTTCAATGACAGTGCTGCTGAGTACGCAGCGCTACACAAAGCCTTGCTTTCAGGATTGCTTAGCCAAATCGGACAAAAAACCGATGACACTGATTATCTAGGTGCGCGCCAGCGACGCTTCTTGATTCATCCCTCATCAGTTATTGGGCGTAAAAAGCCAAAATGGATCATGGCCGCAGAGCTTGTAGAAACCAGTAAGCTATTTGCTCGGATGGTGGCTAAAATTGAGCCTGAATGGGTAGAACCTTTAGCCGAACACTTAGTTAAACGCAATTACCTAGAGCCCCATTGGGAAAAACGCCGTGGCCAAGTAGTCGCTGATGAGCAAGTGACGCTGTATGGCTTAATTATTATCCCCAGACGCCCGATTCATTACGGCCCGATAGATCCAGTCATCAGCCGCGAGCTGTTTATCCGTGAAGGCCTAGTGATGGGCGATATTTTTAGCCGCGCCCAGTGCCTAACGGCTAACCGTGAATTACTAGAGCGTTTAGACAAGTTAGAGGCTAAAGCCCGGCGCCGCGATATTTTGGCCGATGAAGAGGTACTGTTTAACTATTACAGCCAAACCGTGCCCCAAGATATTTATCAAACCGCCAGTTTTGATCGTTGGTACAACCGCGAAAGCGCTAAGCAACCACAATTATTGTTAATGCAAGAAAGTGATGTCTTAGCGCGGGATGCCTCTGAAGTCACTGCCAATCAGTTTCCCGATAAATTAACCCTAGGCCATTTACAGCTGCCCTTAAGCTACCATTTTGAGCCTGGCCACCCGCGAGATGGCGTCACCTTAACCGTGCCGGCGCCGCTACTTGCTCAATTGCCTAGCGAACGCTTGCCTTGGTTGGTGCCTGGCATGCTCGAGCAACGCTGTATTGCGCTAGTACGTAACCTGCCAAAAGCGATTCGCAAAAACTTTGTACCGGTGCCAGATTTTGTCGGGGCCGCAGTTGAGCGCCTAACCTTTGCTGAAGGCAACTTATATCACGCCTTGGGTCATGAACTGCTGCGCATGACTGGCGTGCGCGTCAGTGATGAACACTGGCTGGCAGCTGAACAACAGCTCGACAGCCACTTTCGCGTCAATCTTGCGGTGGTTGATGCTGCCGGTAAGCTACTGGGAGAAGAGCGCAGTTTAAGCACACTCTTAGCCCGCTTTGCCGATGTGAGTCAACAAGCGCTAGAAGTTCGTCGCCCAGAATCAGCTAAGCAAGCGGTTTCCGGCCACGCGTTTTCAATCAAGCCAACGGCTAAACAAAAAGTGGCCGGAATGAGTTTAACTGTGTTTCCCGCGTTAGTTGATGAGCAAGGCGAGGTACAAGAAAATCGCTTTTCCACCCAAGCCGAAGCCGATTACCAGCATCGCCGTGCTTTGCAACGTTTACTGTTACAGCAATTACCCGAGCAAGCCAAATACTTACGACAAAAGCTCTCCCAACAGACACAGCTGGCCCTGTTGTATCGCGAATTTGGTCGCACTGAAGCGTTAATTGAAGATATTTTATTGGCCAGTGTCGACCGCTGCTTGCTGGCACCTTTAGAGCAGCTGCCACGTAATGCCGAGCAACTGCAACAAGCTACTGAGCAATATAGAGCCAACTGGACCCACACAGCAGAACAGCTAGCCCAACTAGTCTTGAGGATTTTGCAACAACAACATGAGCTAAAAAAGCGCTTGAAAGGCCGGATTGATCTCAGCGTTGCCTTTGCCTTAACGGATATAAAAAACCAGTTACAAACGTTGATTTATCCTGGCTTTGTGCGCAATACCCCCTACCAGTGGCTAGAACAATACCCGCGCTACCTAAGCGCTATCGCCCAGCGTTTAGATAAAGTGGGCAGCCAAGCCCAACGCGATAAAGTCTGGACTTTAGAGTTACAAGGTTATCAAGAACAACTCAATAAACGTGCCGCACAACATCAAGCAGAGGGTAAACATGACCCAGAACTTACGCTGTATCGCTGGATGCTAGAAGAGTATCGCGTCTCACTGTTTGCCCAGCAACTGGGCACACAAATGCCAGTCTCAGATAAACGCCTGAAAAAGCAGTGGCAAGCGGTGATGACTTAGTCGCTAGTTAGCTATAGAGTAAATCAACAAGGCGCTCCCTGAGTCATCAGGCAGCGCGTTTTAATTGAGCGAGGTTTAGGCAACCCGCGCCTGAGGAAATAAACACTTAAAGTTAGCGCTGGTTTGCTCGGCAAAGGCTTCAACGGAAACGCCGCGTAATTCAGCCAAAAATTTACCCACCTCAACCACATACTCAGGCAAATTGGGTTTACCACGAAACGGCACAGGCGCTAAATACGGCGAATCAGTTTCAATTAATAAGCGATCTGCTGGTACTTGCAGGGCCACTTCACGTAAAGCCTCGGCATTGCGGAAGGTAACAATGCCAGACAGTGAAATATAAAAGCCTAGATCCAGTGCTTGCTTGGCCATTTCCCAGTTTTCAGTGAAGCAATGCATTACCCCGGCCTCTGGCAGCGCAGCTTCTCGTAGCAAGGCAATGGTGTCTTCCCGGGCTTCACGGGTATGGACAATCACCGGCTTATTGGTTTGCTTGGCCGCTTCTAAGTGCAAACGAAACGAGTCTTGCTGTAACTGCTTAGTTTCTTGCTGGTAGTAATAATCCAGCCCAGTCTCACCCACTGCCACTACTTCAGGGTGTGCTAGTTCTTTAAGTAACCAGTCCAGTTGTGGCTCTTTATTAGCTTCCACATCTAACGGATGCACGCCCACCGAGCAATCCACATCCGGATAGGTACGCGCTAATTCACGCACCGCAGCGGCATTGTCCATACTGATGCCAATACACAAAAAGTGTTTTACTCCTTTATCTCGCGCACCCTGTAACGCGCTGGGCAAACAACCGTCATAGGCTTTTAAGTCCAAACGGTCTAAGTGGCAATGGGAGTCAATAAACATGCAATGTCCTAAATTAAATAGTAAAGGTGGGGCGATCGGATTTCTGCGCACCGGCTAAATAGGCTTCAATCTTTTTGCGCACCGCTAGGTCTTTCTCACCCAGCTGAATACCAATCCCAGCCTGCTTATTGCCTTGGGCTCCCAGCGGGGTAATCCAGACTACCTTACCGGTAATTGGCAGTTTCTCTGGTTCATCCATCAGTGACAGTAGAACAAACACCTCATCACCCATGGCATATTTGCGCGTGGTGGGAATAAACAAACCGCCCTCTTTGATAAACGACATATAGGACGAATAGAGCACGCCCAGATCTTTGATCGCAAGGTTTAAAATACCTAGTCCTGGCCCTAATGCCATATCCTTCTCCTCGCTTGAAACTCAAGCCTAGCTAGCGGCGCAATAAGGCCTGCCAGCGAATCAATAAACTTTCTAATAATAAATCAGCCCGTAACGGCACATGCTGCAGCACCTTTTGCCGCTCTGCTAGCACCCACTGCTGAGTTTGATTAATCTCTGTGATCTCTGCGTGCTTAGCTAAAAAGCCCAGCACCACCGCCATATCGGTTGAACTTAGCGCTGCTGGCAGCTGAGTAACTTTAAAACTAAATAACTCATGCCCCCAAGCAGCAAACCAGGCAAAAATCAGGGTTAATGGAATTTTAGCCCAAGCTCCGGCTAGATCACTAGGCGTTGCTTGCCCTTTAAATAACTGTTTCACCCCTTCCACTACCGTTGACCGCTGGGCTAAGCCCTCAGTCTTGGCTAACTCCAACGCTAATAAAGGCGAGTATCCAGCAATTTGTAATAACTGCTGGGCTTGCAGAGTTGTCAGGTCAGCCACCTGATGTTGCAACCACTGCTGACTTTCAACCACCGTAGGTAATGGGCAGCGCTGTAGTAAACAACGACTTTTAATAGTCGGCAGCAAAAAGCCCAACTGATGGCTGACTAAAATAAAGTAGGTGTCTTTAGTTGGCTCTTCTAAGCTTTTTAACAAAGCATTCGCTGCCGCCACGCCCATGGCTTCGGCTGGTTCAATAATCACCACCTGCCGCCCGCCCTGTTGCGAGGTTTGCATAATGGTATCTACCAGCTCCCGTACTTGGCTGATAACGATATTTTTACCTTTTTCAACTGGCAATAACTGTAGCAAGTCGGGATGCGAATCGGCCGCTATTAGCTTGCAACTTGAGCATTGACCGCAGGCTTGCTGCTTAGGCTGTTGGCATAACCAATACTTAGCCAAAGCCAAAGCCAGCTGGTATTTACCCGTGCCCTCTGGTCCATGCAATAAATACGCATGGGCTGGTTTTGGGTTGTTTATCAGCTGCTGCCAAATAGGTTGCTGCCATGGATAAAGACTAGCCACCCAACTGCTCCAAGATACGCGGAAATAGTTGTTGCAAATCGGCTTGCACCTGAGCCAATGGCTGGTCGGCATTAATAATCACAAAGCGCTCGGGCTCTTGCTCAGCACGCATTAAGTAGGTATTACGAATTCGATTAAAAAAATCCGTCTGCTCTTGCTCAAAACGATCTAACTGCCCCCGCGCCTTAGCTCTTGCCATACCCGCTTCAATTGGCAAGTCAAAGAGTAAGGTTAAGTCAGGGCGCAAATCGGCTTGCACAAATTGTTCAAGCGTTGCGATACGTTGCGGATCCACCCCGCGCCCACCGCCCTGATAGGCATAACTGGCATCGGTAAAGCGGTCACACAGCACCACCTCACCGCGGGCTAAGGCTGGCTTAATCAGCTGCTCAAGATGCTGCGCGCGGCCGGCAAACATGAGCAATAACTCGGTGTCAGTGGCTACTGGCTCGTCTCTTGGCGCCAGCAACAGATGCCGAATTTCTTCGGCTAATGGGGTGCCTCCAGGTTCACGAGTTAGGGTAACAGGCAAGCCTTGGCGCTGCAGAAAGTCGGCTAGAAAGGCGCGATTGGTGGTTTTACCCGCCCCTTCTGGGCCTTCTAAAGTAATAAATAGTCCACTCATGGCTGGGCTCCTTGAGCCGATTCAGATGGAGTAACGCTAGGGGCTGGGCTCGAGCGATAATCAGCACGGCGTTGTAACTGATACTGACGCACCGCTTGATTATGCTCGGCTAAAGTTCGAGAGAATACATGGCTGCCATCGCCTTTAGCCACAAAGTACAAGCTATCACCCGCTTTAGGGTGCAATGCTGCATGAATTGCCTCGCGCCCAACCATAGCAATTGGAGTCGGCGGTAACCCCTCAATCACATAGGTGTTATAGGGCGTAGGCTGACGTAAATCAGCGCGGGTAATTTTACCCTGATAACGCTCGCCCATGCCATAAATCACCGTGGGATCGGTTTGCAAACGCATCCCTTTCGCTAAGCGGCGGACAAACACTCCGGCAATTTCTGCCCGTTCATGGGCAACGCCGGTTTCCTTTTCAATAATCGAGGCCATCACCAACGCCTGCTCTTTAGACTGATAAGGCAAGCTTTCGGCCCGCTGCTGCCACTCTTGCTGCAGCACTTGCTCGAGTTTTTGATTGGCTTGCTTGAGTAAGGCCTGGTCACTTTGTCCTCGCACAAACTGGTAAGTATCGGGGAAAAAACGCCCTTCTGGATGCTGCGCTGGTAATCCTAGCTGCTGCATCAGTTGCTCATTACTTACTGCGCTTAGGGTTTGCTTAAGCGCGGGATGACTGGCTAGGGCTTGGCGTACTTGCTGAATGTTCCAGCCTTCAACCAGCGTCAGGCGATATTGCACCACCTCACCCTTGACCCACTTTTGCAGCAAGTCAGCAGCCGTCATCGTTGGCGTGATCTCGTATTCACCCACATGCAGTGCTTGCTGCGGATGATAATAGCGCCAATGCAAACGCAGCCAAAAACTGTCTTGAATAATGCCATCGGCAGCTAAACGGCTCAGCAAGCCGCTAGGCGTACTGCCGCTCTCCGCCACTAAGACTTGCGCTTGCTCCAGCTTAAGCGGTTGTTGCAAGGTTTGCTGATACCATTGCCACGACAGCCCAGCGCTTAAAGCCAAGACACTGACTAACAGCAACATGGCTACTAAAATTTTTTTTAACACGCCTTAGGTTCCACAATAAAGCTCAGCCACCTGTTGCTGTAGCTGTTGAGTAATGGGGCCTATGGGCCAGCGATCATTCGCACAGGCGCGAACCGGCCATACGCCATATAGGCTATTACAAATAAACACTTCGGAGGCACTACTCAATTGAGCGCGCCCAATTGATCTGACTACAGGTGCATAGCCTAGTTGCTGAGCTCGTGCCAATAACCATGCTCGCATAGTGCCTAAGACCCCAGCCTGAGATAAATCTGGGGTGCAAAGTCTGCCCTCGAGCACACAAAATAAATTACTAAATACACCTTCAATCACTTGCTGCTGCTGATCTAGCACTAACCCTTCAGCAAACTCCGCACTACTCCACTCGGCTCGAGCGAGAACTTGCTCTAAGCGATTGAGATGCTTCATACCTGCCAATAGCGGCTGATGCGCCAAACGCGTTTGACAAGGAAAAAGTGATACGCCTTCGCTAAAGTTTGTCGCAGGCCAATTCGGCAAGGCCGACAGCTGTAAAATGCGCTGCACAGCTACAGGGTCAGGTGTCGCGTAGCCCCGCTGCCCTACGCCACGGGTATAAATTAACTTACACACGCCTTCAGGCGTCTCAGCAATAAAAGCTTCAAGCTCCGACAACAGTTGTGGCACATCAAGCGGTATTGATAAGCGCTGACAACTTTGGCTTAAGCGCGCAAGGTGTTGTTCAAGTAAAGGAATACGCCCGTGCACCACACGCATGGTTTCAAACAGACCATCACCAAAGGCAAGACCACGGTCAGCCACCGACACACTGGCGATTGGCTGACCATTGATCCAAGTACGCATTATTTGTATTGTTTGAAAATTAGCGAGCCGTTAGTGCCACCAAAGCCAAAGGAATTACTGAGCACACTTTCAATTTTCATTGGTTTGGCTTGATTTGCCGCAAAGTCTAAATCACAGCCGGCGCTTGGGTTTTCCAAGTTAATGGTGGGCGGTGCGATCTGGTCGCGAATGGCTAAAATGCTAAAAATCGCTTCAACCGCACCTGCAGCGCCTAATAGGTGCCCTGTCATTGATTTAGTCGAGCTCACCACAAGCTGCTGGGCATGCTCACCAAACACCGTTTTAATCGCCTGCACTTCCGCCAAGTCTCCCGCCGGAGTCGAGGTACCATGGGCATTAATATACTGCACATCCTCGGGCTGCATTTTAGCGTCTTTTAGCGCAGCGGCCATGCATCGTGCCGCACCGGCGCCATCTTCTGGCGGAGCAGTCATATGGAAGGCATCGGAACCTAAACCAAAACCCACCACTTCAGCAAAAATTTCAGCGCCACGTGCTTTAGCATGCTCTAGTTCTTCTAGCACCAAGATTCCAGCGCCATCGGAAAGCACAAAGCCATCACGTTCTTCATCCCAAGGTCGACTGGCTTTGGTGGGCTCAGCATTACGTGTAGAGAGTGCTCGAACCGCAGAGAAACCACCTAAGCCTAAACCACAGGTAGCCATTTCAGCACCACCAGCAATCATTACATCGGCTTCATCATAAGCAATATTACGTGCGGCTAAACCAATGCAGTGCGTACCTGTAGTACAAGCAGTAGCTACCGAGTAGTTAGGGCCTTGTAAACCTAAACGAATCGATAAAGTACCTGCGGCCATATTAATAATGGAGCCAGGCACAAAAAAAGGTGAAATACGACGCGGGCCTTGATCAAACAGCGTTTTGGCAGTGTTTTCGATATTTGGCAATCCACCGATGCCCGAACCAATGGTCACACCAATACGCTCACGATTGGCGTCACTCACCTCTAGCTCAGACTGTTCTAGTGCCTGATAACTAGCGGCCAATGCATATTGAATAAACAAATCCAGCTTACGTGCATCTTTAGCCGGCATATATTGTTCAATATTAAAATCTTTTACTGTGCCGCCAAATTGAGTAGCAAAAGCACTGACGTCCATATGCTCAATTACGTCAATCCCGCTTTCTCCGGCCAATACCGCTTTCCAGCTTGATTCAACATCGGCTCCGAGCGGGGAAACCATACCCATCCCGGTAACCACAACACGTCTACGCGACATGGCGATAACCCCTTTTTGCATATTAACTGCCAAAAAAAAACCGCACTCCTGATTCAGGCAGTACGGCTTTTTTACTTGTTTAAAACCGCCGCTAGAAATTAAGCGTGGTTGTTAACGTAGTCGATAGCTTCTTGAACGGTAGTGATTTTTACCGCTTGCTCATCTGGAATTTCAGTGTCGAACTCTTCTTCTAACGCCATTACTAACTCAACGGTATCTAAAGAGTCCGCGCCTAAATCGTCAACGAAAGAAGCACTGTTTACTACTTCTTCAGCTTTAACACCTAATTGCTCTGCAACGATTTTTTTAACGCGTTCTTCGATATTGCTCATACAAAATACTCCTAAATGGAAACTAGGCAACTTTAGCTGCCGCTAAGTGTATAGAAAGGGCTTCACCTATTTCAAGCCAAAGCCTATTTTTACTTATCATTTCATGAATTTGATTCGACTATAGCAAGCGTATAGAAAAATCATACTTTAAAAACTCATTCTGTGACTAAAGAACCCTGCCTCAAGTCACAAAAAAGTCATTTTAACTCATATACATGCCGCCATTCACAGGAATTGTAGCCCCTGTAATATAAGCCGCTTTATCTGAAGCTAAAAAAGCCACGGTATCGGCAATCTCTTGGGCCTCACCTAAGCGCGCCAGTGGAATCTGGCTTTTTAGTGCATCACGCTGCGCTTCTGGTAATTCACGGGTCATATCAGTATCAATAAAACCTGGCGCTACTGCGTTAACAGTAATATTACGTGAGCCGACTTCGCGCGCTAAGGCACGGCCAAAACCTTCTACACCGGCTTTAGCTGCGGCATAGTTAGCTTGCCCGGCATTACCCATTGAGCCGACTACGGAGCTGATATTAATAATCCGTCCCCAACGGGCTTTACTCATACCCCGTAGCACGGCTTTGGATAAGCGAAACAAGCTATTAAGGTTAGTATCAATAACTGACTGCCAATCTTCTTCCCCCATCCGCAGCATTAAATTGTCTCGGGTAATGCCTGCGTTATTCACTAAAATCTGTGGTGCACCATAGCTGTCTTGGATGGTTTTTAATACCTCTGCCACCGACTCTGGCTGACAGACATCCAACACCAAACCGACTCCCTCAATACCTTGCTGCTGCAAGACTGCGGTAATTTTTTCCGCACCGCTAGCTGAGGTGGCAGTGCCAATGACAATCGCACCTTGACGCCCTAATTCCAATGCAGTTGCCTGCCCAATACCGCGGCTCGCGCCGGTAACTAATGCCACCTTACCTTGCAAACTCATGATTTCTCTCCTATTGCTTAAGCCAATGCAGCTAACGTTGCGGCAAAGGCCTCAGGGGTATCTAAGTTAAAGGTACTCACCCCTTTGATGCAGCGTTTATTCAGTCCCGACAACACTTTGCCTGGACCACACTCAACCACCTGGGAAACCCCTTCAGCATCCAGTAACACCATGGTTTCGACCCAACGGACCGGGCTATATAATTGAGCCAATAAATTCTGCTCTAATGCAGCAAGATCGGTAGCCACTTCAGCTGTTACGTTCTGTACTAACGGAATACTTGGCTGCTGCCATTGCACTGCAGCTAACGACTCAGCAAATTGTTCTGCTGCTGGCTGCATTAATGCGCAATGGGAGGGCACGCTGACAGGCAAAGGCATGGCACGCTTAGCACCGCGCGCTTTACAGGCTTCAATCGCCCGCTCTACTGCTGCTGCTGCACCTGCAATGACTACCTGACCTGGTGCGTTAAGGTTTACCGCACTGACCACTTCACCTTGAGCTGATTCAGCACAAGCGGCCTGCACGTCGGCATCATCCAAGCCTAAAATAGCCGCCATACCGCCGGTCCCCTCAGGCACCGCCTGCTGCATTAACTGGCCACGACGCTCAACTAACTTGACGGCCTCTGCCAATGACAAACTGCCCGCCGCCACTAACGCCGAGTACTCACCTAAACTATGACCTGCAACAAAAGCTGGCAATACCGAGCTATTAGCCTGCCATAAACGCCATAATGCAACTGAAGCGGTTAAAATTGCGGGCTGGGTTTTATCGGTTTGATTCAAGCTCGCCGCCGGGCCAGCCTGGGTCAACGCCCATAAATCATAACCTAAGCTGTCGGATGCTTCGGCAAACGTGTGTAGGATTTGGCTATGTTGCTGAGCAATTTCAGCCAGCATTCCTACCGCTTGTGAGCCTTGACCAGGAAAGACAAATGCAAGATTCGCAGACATAAAAACCTTCACTCAATAAATTCAGCGGCGCAGTTTGCCACGACTAGGCAGTCACTACAATTAGCTATTCGATGCACGCAGCCTTCTCGCCGTCACATTTTTCCAGTAAGGGGTGCAGGTGCTGCTGTAAATAACTTGGTAAATCTTCTTCAATTGCCTGCACCGCAGCTTTAATCGCATACTGAAAAGCCTCGCGCTTAGCACCGCCATGACTTTTAATCACAATGCCATTTAATCCCAGCATTCCAGCACCGTTATAACGCTCAGGCGCCAGATCTTTTTGCAACGCACGCCATACTGGCGCTGCCAACCAGGCCAGCAGGCCAGCCCGAATGCCACGCCCGAGCTCTTGACGAATACGCCCGCCAATCATTTGCGCTAGCCCTTCGGTAGCCTTTAGCAAAATGTTGCCGACAAAGCCATCACACACCACCACATCCGCCACTCCAGCAAAGATATCATCGCCTTCAATATAGCCAATGTAATTAATACTACTTAAACCCTTAAGTAACTCGTGCGCCTCTTTAACTTGCGAGTTGCCTTTAATTTGCTCACGCCCCACGTTTAACAGCGCTACTTTAGGCCGCCGTAAACCAGAAGCCTCAGTGGTTAGCGCACCTAACAAGGCAAATTGGTAAAGATGCTCAGCGGTACAGTTCACATTGGCGCCTAGGTCTAACAAATGCGATTTACCGGTACGAGTGGGAATTGCCGTCATGATTGCAGGCCGAACAATACCCGGAATCATTTTCAAAATCAGCTTAGATAGGCCCATTAAGGCACCGGTATTGCCCGCACTCACCACCGCCTGGGCACGACCAGAGTTTACCAGCTCTAGCGCCACCCCCATGGAGGTATCAGCGTGATGACGCAAGACGGCCGAAGGCACTGCATCCATAGCGATGGATTCAGTTGCAAAATGCAAAGTTAAGCGGGAAGTATCAGCTTTAGGATAGAGCAGAAGCTCTTGTTCGATGGCTTCCTGCTGGCCAACGAGATGGATATGTAACGCAGGATTTTTTTTTAAGCTATCGAGGCAAGCGGGAACAGTACAGCGGGGACCGTAGTCCCCGCCCATTGCATCAACAGCAACAACAAGGGCTGACAAAATTACTCAGCAGCGGCCTTGTTAATTACTTGACGGCCACGGTACATGCCATCAGCAGATACGTGGTGACGCAGACGCACTTCACCTGTTGCTTTTTCAACAGTTAAAGTTTTTTCGGTTAATGCATCGTGAGAGCGACGCATGTCACGCGCTGAGCGTGATACTTTGTTCTTCTGAACAGCCATTGTGATTAACTCCTAAACGTTTGGATCGCGCTTTTTTAATTGCGCAAGGATACTGAACGGGTTAGATTCTTGAACTTCCTCACCCACAATGGATGAGTCGAGTTCGACTGGATGACAATCTTCAAGCGGATGCATCGGAATAATCGGTAGTGCTAGCAGCAACTCATCCTCAATTAAAGGATAAAGCGCTAACGGCTCCTCATCTACTTCCAGTGCATCATAACCTTTAGGTAACTGTGATTCATCAGTACCTGGCCAAACCATCGCATAGGTGCACTCAGCCTCAACCGGCAAAGCCGCATCACCTAAGCAACGCTGGCAAATCATTTGCACAGTGGATTGAAGCGTCAAATGCAATAATGCAACTTTTTGCTCATCACGGCGAAACTCCAGCGTTACCTGTACAGAACCGGCATCACTGCTAAGCAAATCGCAGACACGGGCAAATTCAGCTAGCGCAATTTCACCTTTAAGGGTAATTTCACGGTCAGCATATTTACGCGGGTCAACGTGAGGAGGAATCGGACCATTCATCATAGGCGCGGTATTCTATTGTTGAAGACTATAACTGTCAAAGGTTATTCGTCTTTGCAATCTATTCTTAACTAACGGAGCTGACATCATATAGAATACTGCGCTATAAGTCTGCGTGTTTGAGGAAATTCCCTAGTAAATAACTGTTTCCGTGCACGTAGCTTGCTTTATACTTAACTTTCTTTCGTTGACTGATATAGGTGCTATGTCCATTTCGCTATTCAACTGGGCAGCTATTTTCCTTTACTTAGCTGCCAGTCTGTATCACGGGATTAATCTGTGGCGTAGCCAGGCGATTCGGCCAGTTGTTTTTAATAGCCTAGGTATACTTGGGCTACTGGCCCACTTGTCTGGCCTGATGCCGCAACTGCTAACCGAGCAAGGGCTGCTGCTTAGCTTTAGCCATGCGGCCAGCTTAATTGCTGCGGCAGTGGTGCTGCTCACCTTGATTGGCAGTTGGTTGATGCCGATTCGGGTGTTGTTAGCACCCCTATTTGCCTTAAGCGCGCTGTTGGTACTAAGCACCATTGCCCTGCCCCAAGGTACTGTACAGTTAATCAATGAAGAGCCTGGTATTTTATGCCACATTTTACTGTCAGTCTTAGCCTACGGCATGATCACCATTGCCGTGTTGCAATCGCTCGTTCTGTTAATTCAAGAGCAGCAACTGCGCAAACGTCCTGTCTCTAAACTCATTAAGCACTTTCCTCCCTTGCAGAGCATGGAAAAGCTACTCTTTGCTTTTTTATGGGCAGGCTGGATTCTTTTATCCTTATCCCTCGCTTCGGGCTGGATGTTCTTAGAAGATATTTTTGCCCAGCATCTGGCCCATAAAACCTCTCTGGCGGTGATGGCGTGGATGGTATTTGCGGTACTACTGTGGGGTCGACATCAATTAGGCTGGCGTGGCCATACCGCGATTCGCTGGACCCTAGCCGGTTTTTGCTTACTGATGCTGGCCTATTTTGGCAGTAAACTGGTACGTGAATTTATTTTAAATATTTGAGGCGTTATCTACAGTGGACAGTTTGCCAATTGGCTACCTCATTGGGCTACTTATTTTCCTGATTATTTGCTCGGCGTTTTTCTCCAGCTCAGAAACCGGAATTCTCAGCCTCAATCGCTACCGCCTACGCCATTTAAGCCGTGAAGGCCACAAAGGTGCGCGACGTGCGGCTAATTTACTGAGCAAACCCGATCGTCTACTGGGCACTATTTTGGTCGGTAATAACGTGGTTAATATTCTTGCCGCCTCGATAGCCACCATTGTCGCCGTCGATCTATGGGGAGATGCTGGGGTGGCGATTGCCACTGCCGGTCTGACCATTATTGTGCTGATTTTTGGTGAAATCACCCCCAAAACCCTCGCCGCACTGCGTCCAGAAATGATCGCCTATCCTGCCAGCCATATTTTACAGCTACTGATGAAACTCCTCGCTCCCGTGGTGTGGCTGACTGGCGCCATTAGCAATGGTTTATTGCGCTTAATGGGCGTTGATCCCAAACAACGTGGCTCAGATAGCTTATCTACTGAAGAGCTGCGTAGCGTGGTACGCGAAGCCGGACAAGAATTACCTGGCAACCGCCAAGATATGCTACTAGGTATTCTTGATCTGGAGAAGGTGACGGTGAATGACATTATGATTCCCCGTAATGAGGTCTTTGGCATCGATTTAGACAGCGATCTCGATACCATTATTTGGCAGCTGCGCACCACGACTCACACCCGTATTCCGCTGTACCGTGAAAATATCAACCAAATCATTGGGGTGATCCATATGCGGCAAATTGCCCGCTTGCTCACCCTCAATAAGCTGACTCACAACGATTTGCAAAGTGCCTGTAACGAACCTTACTTTATTCCTGAAAGCACTCCACTCTCGACTCAATTACTGAACTTTCAGCAAAATAAACGCCGCATTGCGATTGTGGTTGATGAGTACGGCGATGTGGAAGGGATTGTTACCTTGGAAGATATTTTGGAAGAGATCGTCGGTGATTTTAGCCACCAAGATAACCCTCATGAGATGGAAATTCGCAGTCAAAACGACGGCAGCCATATTATTGATGGCGCGGCTTATATTCGCGAAATCAATAAGGCCCTAGAATGGGAACTGCCTAGCGACGGCCCGAAAACTCTCAATGGTTTAATCACTGAAATACTCGAAAGCATTCCTGATGGCTCTGTTTGCCTGCGTATTGGGCCTTATTATATTGAAACCCTAGAAGTTAAAGATAATCGAGTCAACTTAGCTAGGGTTCGAATTGCCGAGTAAAACCACTAACTCAACCCGCTGTTGATCGCAGGCAACATTCACCTGCGATCATCTCCACCAAGCGCAGCTATGGATTTTGCTCCGCCGCGGCTAACGCCTGATCTAATAACTGCTGACCGACCCAAAACTTAGCAAACTGTGCGGCGCAGCGTCCGTTACGGTTGCCACGCTGGGTCGCCCACTGAATGGCAGCCAAATCGGTTGCTTGACTACGCTCCCAGACTAAACCGGTAGGCGCAGCCCAGTGCGCAATCCAGTGATACACCACCTCAAGGTAGTGCGCTTGAGTAAAGGGATAAAAAGAAAGCCACAAGCCAAAACGATCGGATAAAGCAATTTTATCTTCTACCGCCTCACTGGGATGAATCTCGCCATCCACTTGTTGCCAATTGGCATTATCAGCCTGACGCTCTGGCACCAGATGACGACGGTTAGAGGTAGCGTACAGCACCACGTTGTCAGGCGCCTGCTCAAGGGATCCATCCAATACACTTTTGAGGATCCGATAATCCCCCTCGCCCGCCTCAAAAGATAGGTCATCACAAAACACAATAAATTTATAAGGCAAACCAGCCAATCCTTCAACGATCCGCGGCAACTGCTCCAACCCTTCACGTTCAACTTCAATTAAGCGCAGCCCTTGATCAACATAAGCCGCCAATAAAGCCCGCACTAAAGAAGATTTACCGGTGCCACGCGCGCCCCATAACAGCGCGTGGTTAGTCGGATAGCCCTGCAACAACTGTAAGGTATTACGCTGCAGCGCCATGCGTTGCTGCTCTAATCCTTGTAAGTCATCAAGTTGCAACGATAAATTAACCGCCATCGGCACTAGTTGCCCAAAGCGCCCCACTTGCTGCCAACGTGCCGCCTTGCACAACTGCCAGTCAATGGCCACTCGCTCTGGAGGTAATAAAGGCTCTACCCGCTTGAGCAAACGTTTGGCTTGCTTTAAAAAACTATCTAACTGTCCACTCATGGGTTGTCGCTCCCGTTACACTGATAATACAAGCTGCCCAATCAGGGCTGATAGGTTAAGGCTACCGAGTTAATGCAATAGCGCAAGCCACCTGGCGCTGGCCCATCGGGAAACACATGACCTAAATGCGCATCACAACCTTGACACAAAACTTCGATCCGCTGCATGCCATGACTTAAGTCCTCACGTTCCCATACCGCCTGCGGGTTAATGGGTGCAGTATAACTGGGCCAACCACAACCCGCGTCATATTGTGTAGCCGCGGCAAATAATGGATGCCCACAGCACACACAAAGGTAACGGCCGCTAGACTTAGGTTGCAAGTACTCCCCAGTGAAAGGTTTTTCTGTTCCTGCTAAGCGACACACACGAAATTGCTCGTCAGATAAAGTTTCACGCCAATTTTCTAACGTCTTTTCTACTTTTTTCACGAGATTTTCCTTTTATATTGATTTTCTTCTGCTTCTATCCCTTTCGAAATATATTTTTCGGTCGTATGATAGAGCTCATTATTTCCGTGGTCTGACACTGCCCAATCGCCCTGCCGTGACTGCGGTTCATTTTGCGCCTTGAGTGCGCCTCTTTATATTAAAACCGGATATTAGGATCATGCAGTACAGCAAATCGAATAAGCTCGCTAATGTTTGTTATGACATCCGCGGACCCGTGCTTAAACATGCCAAACGCTTAGAGGATGAAGGCCACCGTATTCTTAAACTGAATATCGGCAACCCCGCTCCTTTTGGCTTTGAGGCCCCGGAAGAAATCTTACAGGACGTCATTCGCAACTTACCTACCGCTCAAGGGTATAGCGACTCTAAAGGCTTATTCAGCGCTCGCAAAGCAGTCATGCAGTACTACCAACAAAAAGGCATGCCTAGTGTTGGAATTGAAGACATCTATCTCGGTAATGGTGTTTCTGAACTGATTGTGATGACTCTCCAAGCGTTAGTAAATAACGGTGATGAGATTTTACTGCCAGCCCCAGATTACCCGCTCTGGACCGCAGCCACCAGTTTAGCTGGCGGTACCCCTGTGCATTACCTGTGTGACGAGCAAGCAGGCTGGTTTCCGGATATTGCCGATATCAAAGCTAAAATCACCCCCAACACTAAAGGGATTGTCTTAATTAACCCCAACAACCCAACCGGTGCGGTGTACTCCAAAGAATTGCTTGAGCAAATTGTTGAGCTGGCACGACAACATAACCTCGTAATCTTCTCCGATGAGATTTACGACAAAATTCTCTATGACGAAGCACAGCACGTCAGCACCGCTTCATTAGCCCCGGATGTACTCTGCCTTACATTCAACGGCTTATCTAAGTCTTACCGGGTAGCTGGCTTTCGCTCCGGCTGGGTGGTAGTGACGGGACCTAAACATAATGCTCGCAGCTATATTGAGGGCTTGGATATTCTGGCCAACATGCGCCTCTGTGCCAACGTGCCGGCGCAGCATGCCATTCAAACCGCGCTCGGTGGCTATCAGAGTATTAATGACTTGGTACTGCCCCAAGGCCGTCTACTGGAGCAACGCAACCGCACTTGGGAGTTACTGAATGATATCCCTGGTGTCAGCTGCGTAAAACCGATGGGGGCGCTCTACGCTTTCCCACGGATTGATCCTAAGGTTTGTCCTATCTACAACGATGAAAAGTTTGCCTTAGATCTTTTGCTTTCAGAAAAGTTATTAATTGTCCAAGGCACGGCATTTAACTGGCCTAATCCTGACCATTTCCGCGTGGTTACCTTGCCTCGAGTCGATGACTTAGAGCAGGCGATTAAACGCATTGGCAACTTCTTAAGCACCTACCGTCAGTAAACCATACCCCTTAGCTGTCTTTACCTACTTCTTCGGCAAAGACAGCTCGGTATAAAGAAACATTTATCCATACTCTTGTGGTTGCGCATTTAATCCCAATCTATATATTCAGTTAATTTTACGCTCTCTGGAGATAGTTAAACGATGTTGCGTGTTGGTCTATTTTTACTCACTAACTTAGCCGTCCTATTCGTAGCCAGCATCACCTTAAAGCTACTTGGTGTAGACCGCTACACGGGTGCTAACTACGGCAACCTTTTAGTGTTCTGTGCGGTATTTGGCATGGTCGGCGCGTTTGTTTCGCTCTTTTTATCCAAATGGATGGCAAAGCGCACCACAGGTATTTATCTGATTGAACAACCTGCCAACCAACATGAGCAGTGGCTGCTGAATACCGTCGAGCGCCTAGCCCAAGAAGCAGGGATTGGTATGCCTGAGGTGGGCGTCTTTCCTTCTTATGACTCCAATGCCTTTGCTACCGGCTGGAATAAAAATGATGCGCTGGTGGGTGTCAGTGAGGGCTTGCTCGAGCGTTTTTCTCGGGAAGAAGTCGAAGCGGTCCTGGCCCACGAAATCGGCCATATTGCTAATGGCGACATGGTGACCATGGCTCTGTTACAAGGCGTAGTTAACACCTTTGTGATGTTCTTTGCCCGAATTGTCGGCGATATTATTGATCGCGTGGTATTTAAAAACGAAGAAGGCCGCGGTATGGGCTATTACATTTCGGTAATTATTGCCGAGTTAGTGTTTGGCTTGCTGGCTAGCATGATTACTATGTGGTTCTCCCGCCAGCGCGAGTACCGTGCAGATGCTATAGGCGCACAATTAGCCGGTACTGGCGCGATGATTTCTGCCCTTGATCATTTACTGCATGAGCAGCAACAGCAGATTACCCAAGAAATGCCTGGCACCTTGGCTGCCTTTGGTATTAGTGGTGACCTGAAACAAGGACTGGCGGGCTTGTTAATGAGCCACCCGCCGCTTGAAGTGCGTATCGCCGCCTTACAACAAGCCAACTACTAAGCTCTATAACAGGCAATAAAAACCGCGCTTGAGGCGCGGTTTTTATTGCCTGCAGATCTATTACAACTCTGCTGTTACATCCACTAAGCGACCCGCCTCAAGTTTTAACACTCGATCCATACGTTTGGCTAACTCAGGATCATGGGTCACCACCAAAAATGCGGTGCCTAAACGCTTAGATAATTCCAGCATCAAGGCCTGAATACTTTGCCCTGTGGCTTGGTCTAAGTTACCCGTCGGCTCATCTAACAACACCAACTGCGGCTGATTAACCAGTGCCCGGGCAATAGCCACCCGCTGCCGCTCACCACCAGATAATTCAGCCGGCTTATGGGTCATACGTTTAGCCAAACCCACCCGCTCTAATAGCTCAGTTGCAGCTTGTTTAATTTGGCTAATGGGTTGCTTACCAATTAACAAGGGCATACAGACATTTTCTAAGGCATTAAACTCAGGCAGCAAATGGTGAAACTGGTAGACAAAGCCCAGCGCTTGATTACGCAGCTGACCGCGTTTCGCCTCTGATAAAGCTGATAACTCAGCGCCAGCTAACCAGACACTGCCAGCTGTTGGCGTATCTAAACCCGCAAGCATATGCAGCAAGGTGGTTTTACCCGAGCCAGAAGCACCAATAATAGCTACCCGCTCACCGACTTGAATCTGTAGCTCAACACCTTTTAACACCTCAACCGCTTGCGGGCCTTCGGCATAGGATTTAACCAACCCACGACACTCTAAAACATAAGCATTATTACTCATAACGTAAGGCCTCGGCTGGCTGCGTACGCGATGCACGCCATGCAGGATAGATCGTTGCTAAAAAGCTCAAAGACAATGCCGCAGTACAGATTAACACCACATCTTCCACTAATAACTCAGAGGGCAAATAACTAATAAAATACACATCACTGCTTAAAAACTGATAGCCCAACAATTTCTCTAACCCTGCTACCCAGGCCGTGACATTCAGGGCAGCAATGACGCCCAATACACCACCAATCAGGGTGCCGACTACGCCAATTAAACTGCCTTGCACCATAAAGATGCCCATAATCTGCCAAGGCGAGGCACCCAAGGTACGCAAGATTGCAATATCACCTTTCTTGTCAGTAACCACCATCACGAGAGTGGAAATAATATTGAATGCGGCCACTGCTACAATTAGTAATAGCAGTAAAGCAATCATGGTTTTTTCCATTTTAATCGCTTGGAATAAGTTACCGTGGCTACGCGTCCAGTCACTGGGGTACAGATCACTCTGAGGTAAACTAAAAGCAATCTCGCGCGCTACTCGCGGCGCACTAAACAAATCATTCAGTTTTAAACGGATGCCTTCTACCCGATCAGTGGGCCAGCGCGTTAAACGTGCAGCATCTTGCACGTTAATCAATGCCAAGGAGCTATCTAACTCTGCTCCGACCTTGAACACGCCAACCACCGTAAACATCTTTAGCCGTGGAAAGACACCCGCTGGCGTAATTGAGGCCTCAGGTAACACAAAGGTAATTTTCTCACCCACGCCGACGCCAAACCGACGTGCGGTAAGCTCACCAATAATGATTCCAAACTCACCACTGCGTAAATCTTCTAACTGGCCCAGCTGCATGTGTTCGGAAATAATCGAGACCTTATTTTCAAACTCTGGATCAACCCCATTAACCATCACCGGCTGCACACTGCCCGAGTGACTGAGCATGCCTTGCAGCTGAGTAAAAGGCGCCACTGCAGCCACTTCAGGATGTTTTAAAATCTGCTCACCTACGTGCTGCCAATCGGCCATCGGCTGCTGACCACTGACAGTAGCATGGGGCACCATCCCCAAAATCCGCGTCCGTAATTCTCGGTCAAAACCGTTCATCACTGAAAGTACCAAAATCATCACCAGCACACCCAGTGCCAAGCCAATCATTGAGGTCAAAGAGATAAATGAAATAAAATGATTGCGCCGTTTAGCGCGGGTATAACGTGCACCAATAAAAAGTGCTAATGGTCGAAACATAAAACCCTTCCGTTGTAAAAGCCAACTCAATGTTTTCGGCGAAGCCCTTGTGACCACCTTAGCCCTTAACAAGTTTAGGCTGATCGACAAATCTGCTAAAAAGACTGGGCTATACTAACTGAACTCGGCCGATATCTCACTCGCTGTCAGCCGCTTTATCGCTACTCTTCATTAGAGACCACTATGCCAATTATCTATGGACACCGCGGCGCTAAAGGCGAAGCGCCGGAGAACACCTTATTTAGCTTTCAGCACTGCCTAGCCCAAGGCGTTACCCACTGTGAGCTTGATTTACGCCTGGCTCAAGATGGTGTACTGATGGTATTTCATGACGCCACATTAAAGCGCACCACAGGCCAGACCGGCACGCTGGCAGCCAAACCCTCAACCGAACTCAGCCAGTTAGATGCCAGTGCTAATTTTAATCGAGCTTACCCCCAAGCGGCCACCCCGCCTTATTGCCCAATTCCAACCCTTGAACAACTGTTTCAACAGTGCGCATTTGAGCATTGGCAATTGGAAATTAAAGGCGTTGCCCGTGCTCAGGCCAAAGCCACGGTACTGGCGGTAAAAAACTTAGTAGAACGCTATCAACTCACAGAGCGAGTCACCCTCACCTCCGCTAGCCATCAAGTACTGCACGCCGCGATGCAATGGGCGCCGGAGTTAAGTCGAGGCTGCGTCGTAGAGTGGCGCTGGCAAGATCCCCTAGCGATAGCTAAACGCTATAATTGTGAACTGCTGGCTTTAAATTGGAAACTCTGCACATCGCGCCTAGTGGAGCGCAGTAAAGCAAAAGGTTTGCACCTTTCACTCTGGACAGTCAACGAGCCTAAGCAAATGCTAAGGCTCGCTAACATGGGAGTAGACAGCCTGATTACAGACTTTCCCGGTTTGGCCAGTGCCACACTCGGGAGTCGTTAAACTGCTCCTGTAAAGCTGCTCCGATACCCTCAGGCCACTTATCGGAGCCGATTAAAAAAGGCGGTTAAGCCCATCAAAGGCTGCAACTCGATAGGCTTCAGCCATGGTCGGGAAGTTAAAGGTAGTATTAATGAAATACTTAAGGGTATTTAACTCGCCCGGCTGATTCATAATCGCCTGACCAATATGCACAATCTCTGAGGCCTGATAGCCAAAGCAATGCACCCCTAAAATCTCTAAGGTTTCACGGTGAAACAAAATCTTCAGCATCCCCACAGGTTCACTGGAAATTTGTGCACGGGCCATACTCTTAAAGAAAGCCTTACCCACCTCATACGGCACCTTATCCTTGGTGAGCTCTGCTTCGGTTTTACCCAACGAGCTAATTTCAGGAATGGTATAAATACCGGTAGGTACATCATCTACAAAGTGCCAGCTCTCATTGTCTACAATATTACCGGCAGCTGAACGACCTTGATCGTAAGCGGCACTGGATAAACTCGGCCAGCCAATCACATCACCGGCTGCATAAATATTCGGCACTGCGGTGCGGTAATACTCATCAACTTCTACTTGGCCACGGCTATTGGCGGTTAAGCCTACGTTCTCTAAAGCCAGTTGGTCAGTATTACCGGTACGACCGTTACACCAGAGTAAAGCGTCGGCTTTAATTTTCTTGCCAGATTTTAAGTGCAGAATGACGCCGTTCTCAGTGCCCTCAATCCGCTCATACTCTTCATTATGACGAACCAGTACGTTGTTATTACGCAAGTGATAACTTAAGGCATCGGAAATTTCATCATCCAAGAAATTCAGCAGCTGATCGCGGGTATCAATTAAGTCAACCAGCACCCCTAAACCACTAAAAATCGAAGCGTACTCACAACCGATCACCCCAGCGCCATAAATAATTAACCGACGCGGCGTGTGGCTAAGATTTAAAATGGTATCACTGTCATAAACCCGCGGGTGACTAAAATCAATATCTGCCGGACGATACGGGCGTGAACCGGTAGCAATAATAATCTGGTTAGCCACCAGTTTTTCTACACGACTCGGACCAACCACATCAATGCTGTGCTCATCGGCAAAGCTTGCGGTACCAAAATACACATCAATCCGATTGCGCGCGTAATAACCGGTGCGCGATGCCACTTGACGCTTAATCACGCTTTCAGCGCTTTTCAGTACGTCCGGAAAAGAGAACCAACGCGGCTCGCCAATTTGGCGGAACATAGGGTTAGTGTTAAAACGTAAAATTTGACGCACTGAGTGACGTAATGCTTTAGATGGAATAGTACCTAAGTGCGTACTACTGCCACCCACTACTCCACGGCTTTCAACCACAGCCACTTTACGTCCAGCTTTAGCCGCATTCATTGCAGCTCCCTCACCGGCTGGACCCGATCCTAAAATGACCACATCGTAGTTATAAACTGCCATTGTGACTCCTTCGTCAGCTGCTCTTTCTCACAGCACAATAAATAAGATGACTTCGATTCAATTAACGAGTTTTAGCAGCAGCGTCATAGGCCAAGGCCTCAGACTGAGTCTGTGCTACGGCCTGATCACGGGTAACTTCTTCGCACTTTTCCCGCACCCCACCACAGATAGAACATTCTTTTTCAATGCCTAAGTTAGCAATTCCACCGCAAGAACCTGCAATAGGTTTACGCCCAGCAATAACTCCAACTGACATGCCTAAAATGACTAACGCCATTACCGCAAATACCACTAAAAACAGCGCAATACCACTCATGGTTGCTCTCCTGTTGGAAATAACTGATCAAATGCACTGCTTGTTTCGGTGACAAAACCCTCATCGACACGACTTACAAACAGTGCGGCAATCTGATGTAGCTCAGCGTAAGCTTTACCGGCATCAGGGCCCAATACTAACAATAAGGTACCTAAGGCATCAGCTGCTAAGGTTGAGGGATCAATTACTGTAACCGCAGCTAATTTATGCTGAATGGGAGCCGCTAAATTAGGATCTAAGGTATGGGAAAAACGCTGCCCATTTTCTTCATAATAATTGCGGTAGTCCCCCGAGGTATTAACCCCTAAGCCATCAATCGGTAAGATTCGCTGGACAATCCGCTGCCCTTCTAAGTTAGGCTCTTCAATAGCAATGCGCCAGGCACTGCCGTCGGGCTTTTTACCAGCGGCTTTTAGCTCACCGGTAATCTCAATCATATAACTGTCAATACCTAAAGATTGAAAACGTTCAGCCACCTGATCAACGGTGTAACCGGCAGCAATACTGTTAAGGTCCACCTCTAGGGCTTTTTCTTTACACAGCTGATTTTGCTCAATCTTTAGGTATTGATAGCCTACGCGCGAACGCGCTTGTTCAATTTGCTCTGCACTGGGTTGTACTCGGCCACGGCTATGAGGGCCAAAGCCCCATACATCCAATAAAGGCCCAATGGTTAGGTCAAAGGTACCGCCACTACTTTCAGCCAGTTGCTGACCGTAACGCACTAGTTGTAAGACAGGCTCTGGCATGGTTTGGCAAGAGCCTGCTGGCAGACGGTTAAACTCAGACAAGTCTGAGTCTGCGCGGTAGGTCGACATTTGGCGGTCAACTTGGTTAAGAATGCTTTGTAACTCTACATTCACTTTATCCGGCGCTGGCATGTTCGGCCCGCGAACATATTTTACCGTATAAGTACTGCCCATAGTTGGGCCTTGTAGCGTTTCAATGCGCTCTTTAGGGGTGCAGGCGGTTAAGCCAAACCCCAAAGCGATAACCAATCCAACTACCAAATGTCTACGCACCTTAACCTCCGAAGTCGTCGAGCAGAATGTTTTCTGGCTCCACCCCAAGATCTTCTAACATCTTGATCACCGACGCGTTCATCATTGGCGGCCCGCACATGTAGTACTCACAATCTTCAGGTGCTGGGTGATCTTTTAAGTAATTCTCATACAGCACATTGTGAATAAAGCCGGTTGGTCCATCCCAATTATCTTCAGGTAACGGATCAGATAAGGCTAAATGCCACTCGAAGTTTGGATTTTCTGCTTGCAGCTTATCGTACTCATCAATATAGAAGGCTTCACGCATCGAGCGTGCACCGTACCAGAAACTCATTTTGCGCGTTGAGTGCAAACGCTTTAACTGGTCAAAGATGTGTGAGCGCATCGGCGCCATCCCTGCACCACCGCCGATAAAGACCATTTCAGCATCAGTGTCTTTAGCAAAGAAATCACCAAAGGGTCCGTAAACAGTCACTTTATCGCCTGGCTTCAAGCTAAATACCCAAGAGGACATCTGCCCTGCTGGCAAATCATCACGTCCTGGAGGGGGGGTGGCAATACGAATATTGAACTTCACCATGCCCTTTTCTTCTGGGTAGTTAGCCATCGAATAAGCACGGATTACCGTCTCATCCACGGTCGATGAGTAGCGCCAAATATCAAACTTATCCCAGTCAGCATGGAATTCAGGCTGGATATCAAAATCTTTGTAGTGCACGGTGTGGGGTGGGCATTCTAGCTGCACATAACCACCGGCGCGGAAGTCAACGTTTTCACCTTCTGGCAAACGCAAGGTTAGCTCTTTAATAAAGGTGGCTACGTTCGGGTTAGACTCAACCGTACACTCCCACTTTTTCACGCCAAAGACTTCTTCTGGCACTTCAATTTTCATGTCCTGCTTCACTGAAACCTGACAAGATAAACGCCAGCCCTCTTTCGCTTCACGGCGAGTAAAGTGCGACGCTTCTGTCGGCAGCATATCGCCGCCGCCTTCTTCCACTACACACTTACACTGGGCACAGGTGCCACCACCGCCACAGGCTGAGGATAAGAAAATATTATTTGAGGCTAAAGTCTGCAACAGCTTGCCACCGGCAGGCACAGTAATCGTCCGCTCGCCATTGATCTCAACGGAAACATCGCCACTGTTAACCAGTTTCGCCCGCGCCACCAGAATCATGATCACCAAGGCAATCACGATCGCGGTAAACATACCAATAGCGAGGAAAATCTCGTAATTCATTATCTCGCCTCCTTATAGCTGTACGCCAGAAAATGACATAAAGCCCAGCGACATTAGGCCAATAGTGATAAAGGTAATACCTAACCCTTGTAATCCCACTGGCACATCACTGTATTTAAGCTTTTCACGGATACCTGCAAGCAGAGCAATGGCTAACGCCCAGGAGAAACCTGAACCTAAACCATACACCACACTTTCAGACAGATTGTAATCACGCTCAACCATGAACAGGGTACCGCCCATGATGGCGCAGTTCACGGTAATTAAGGGCAAGAACACACCCAACGCGTTATACAGCGAAGGTACGTACTTATCCAGCAGCATTTCCATAATCTGCACGATCGCCGCAATCACCCCGATGTAGCTCAATAAGCCTAAGAAGCTCAGGTCAACATCAGGCAGGCCGGCCCAAGCCAACGCACCGTCTTTGAGTAGGTAGGTATAAATTAGGTTGTTAGCTGGCACAGTAATGGTCTGCACCACAACCACTGCAATCCCAAGACCAATCGCGGTTTCAACTTTCTTCGAGATGGCAATAAACGTACACATCCCCAAGAAGAAGGCCAGCGCCATGTTCTCAACGAAGACTGCCTTAACGAACAAACTTAAATAATGTTCCATTAGTACGCCTCCTTCTCTGGGCTATGGGGTGCCATACGGAAGTCTGGCTGCTCGACCTGATCTTTTTTCCACATTCTTAAGGCCCAAATAAATAAGCCAATCAAGAAGAATGCAGAAGGAGGCAGTAACAACATACCGTTCGGTAAATACCAACCGCCGTCATTGATTACTGGGAAAATGGTGTAGCCCATTAACTTACCCGCACCAAATAGCTCCCGTACGATACCGAGCACAATCAGCATTGCGCTGTAGCCTAAACCGTTACCAATACCATCAAAGAATGACAGCACGGGTGGGTTAGCCATCGCAAATGCTTCTGCCCGGCCCATAACGATACAGTTGGTGATAATCAAGCCAACGAATACCGATAGCTGCTTCGACAATGAATAAGCGTAGGCCTTTAACACCTGATCGACCACAATCACCAAAGAGGCAATAATGACCATCTGCACAATCATCCGAATAGAGCTAGGAATTTGTGAGCGAATCATCGAAATAAACAAGTTAGAGAAAGCCGTAACTAAAGTTAAGGCTACCGACATCACTAACGCTGTTTTTAAGTTCGAGGTTACCGCCAGCGCCGAACAGATTCCCAGAATCTGTAAGCCGATGGGGTTATTGTTAAAAATAGGATCCAGTAGAACCTGTTTAATTGTTGGCTTAGCCATTTAATTAAGCCTCCCCTCTGCGCAGATTCTCAATAAACTGACCGAAACCGCTTTCACCCAACCAGTACTGTAAGAGGTGTTCCACCCCATTACTGGTTAAAGTAGCACCGGCTAAGCCATCCACTTGGTGAATCGCCTGTGGACTGCTTGGATCAACGTTGCCTTTAACGATGTCCAACGCCACGCGACCTTGAGCGTCATACACAGTTTTATCTAACCATTGTGCAACCCACTTAGGATTATCCACTTCGCCACCTAAACCTGGGGTTTCTGAGTGCTGATAAAAACCAAAGCCAGCCACAGTATTCAGATCACCTTTAAGTGCCATAAAGCCATGCAAGGTTGACCACAGACCGTATCCACGTACTGGAATCACTACGCTATCGAGCTTGCCATCTTGCTCCACCAAGTACACCGTTGAATAATTCTCACGACGTTTGATTGAAGCAATGTCTTCAGTACTGGTTAAACCTTTAGACAGCGCAGGATCTTTGGATGCCGCTAGTGGATCAAAGCTTTCAGCGTCAAACTGATCGGTAAATTTACCGGTCTCCAGATCAACTACCCGTGCTTTAACGCGAGTATCAAACAGCTCTTTCACCTGACTAGCAGAGAGACTGGCATCGCCTAGACCGGCAATCGCTAGAATACTGCGTTGTTTATCTAACACTTTGTTTTCAGTCTGAATTGGGCGGAGTGCCACCGCAGCGCCGGCAACGAATACCGAGCACACTAAACAGACTAAGAGAGCAACAACAAGTGTACGTACAGTCGATTCTTTCTTACTGGACATTACGTGCGAGCCTCCGTTTAATGTTGGCCTGAATCACAAAGTGGTCAATCAGTGGTGCACATAAGTTAGCAAACAAAATTGCTAGCATCATGCCTTCAGGGAACGCAGGGTTCACCACACGAATTAAGACCGCCATCGCGCCAATTAAGGCACCAAAGATCCACTTACCGGTATTGGTCATTGACGCTGACACAGGGTCAGTTGCCATGAAAATCATACCGAAAGCAAAACCACCGACCACTAAGTGCCAGTACCATGGCATAGCAAATAAGGGGTTGGTATCAGAGCCAATAAAGTTGAATAACGTACTGAGTGCAACCATCCCAAGCATTACCCCAGCCACAATTCGCCAAGCGGCAATACGGGTTAGGAGTAGGACTGCACCACCAATAAAGATAGCTAGCGTACTGGTTTCACCAATTGAGCCTTGAGTCGTACCAATAAAGGCACTCATCCAGCTCACACCATTATCCATGATGTTAGTTAAGCCACCTTCTGCACCTAAGCTCAGCGCTGTAGCACCGGCAAAGCCATCCACTGCTGTCCACACTGCATCTCCAGAGATTTGTGCAGGGTAAGCAAAGAACAAGAAAGCACGACCAACTAATGCAGGGTTTAAGAAGTTTTTACCGGTACCACCAAATACTTCTTTACCAATCACCACCCCAAAGCTAATACCGATGGCCACTTGCCATAACGGAATGCTAGGAGGAACGATTAAAGCAAAAAGCACTGAGGTAACGAAAAAGCCTTCGTTAACTTCGTGTTTACGGATACTGGCAAATAACACTTCCCAGAAACCACCCACCACGAAAGTCACCAAGTAAATCGGCACAAACCAAGTGGCCCCTTGGACAATGTTGTCCCACCAATTACTCGGATCAAAACCTGCTAGCATCGCAGTTAAAGCAATGCGCCAAGTTTCTTGAGCACTGGCAAATAACTCTGGTGAGTTAGCAAAGACTTGGTTAGCTTGGTAACCAACGTTCCACATACCAAAGAACATGGCTGGGAAGGTACACATCCACACTGTGATCATCATACGTTTGAGGTCAATGCCATCCCGTACGTGAGCGGTGGTTTTAGTAACACTGCCAGGACGATACAAAAAGGTATCGAAGGCTTCATAGAGCGCGTACCACTTTTCGTACTTACCACCTTTTTCAAAGTGGTGCTCTACTTTATCTAATAAAGCGCGCAATCCCATGATTATCCCTCTTGCTCAATGCGAGTTAGGTTATCCCGTAGAATCGGGCCGTACTCGTACTTACCTGCACACACATAGGTACACAGCGCGAGATCTTCTTCATCCAACTCTAAGCAACCCAGCTGCTGCGCGACTTCGGTATCACCGACGATTAGCGCGCGAAGTAATTGCGTGGGCAAAATATCTAGCGGCATGACTTTCTCGTAGTTACCCACTGGCACCATCGCCCGCGGACTGCCGTTAGTGCTGGTATCAAAAGCAAACTTTTTACCGGCAAACAACTTAGAAATGAAGATGTTTAAGGTCGAGAACTTATCAACGCCTGGACGCATATAATGCAGCATCTGACGCTCGGTACCTTCGTGCAAGCACGAAACTTGGGTGTGGTAACGACCTAGATAGTTACAGACGCCACGGGCGGTACGACCGCCAAAGACGGAGCCCGAAATCACTCGGTTGCTCTCACCTTCTAGTTCACCGGCCGTAACTTCAGCCAAATTCGCACCTAAACGCGTACGAACTAAACGCGGTTGTTTCACTACAGGTCCAGCTAAAGCAACCACGCGCTCTGTCCAAATTTGGCCGGTAGTAAAGAGTTTAGCAATCGCTACCACGTCTTGATAACCAATAGTCCACACTGTTTTAGTGGCGCTAACCGGATCAAGATAATGGATATGCGTGCCCGCTAAACCCGCAGGATGCGGTCCGGCAAAACTTTCAGTGGTAACGCCGTTGGTTTTCTCACCCGGAATCACCGCATCGGGCGCTTTACATAAAAACACTTTGGCTAAGCGCGCTAAAATCACTAGCCCTTGCTCAAACTCAGTGGCGTACTCTTTCAGCACAACCGCTGGATCAGCTGCTAATGGGTTGGTATCCATCGCATTGACAAAGATTGAGCTGGGCGTGCTATCAACGGCTGGCACTTTGCTATAAGGGCGAGTGCGAAAGGCAGTCCATAATCCTGACTGCTGCAAATTCTCACGGATTTGCTCACTGGTCAGCGCGCTTAATTGCTCTGGGCTGTACTGTGCAAACGTTTCTTGCTCATCACCCTCTAATTGTATTTCTACTGACTGAAATACACGGCGCTCACCACGGTTAACGGCCTTTACTACCCCTGCTCCGGGTGCTGTATACACCACGCCAGGCGTTTTTTTATCAGTGAATAGAACTTGACCTAACTTAACCCGGTCTCCTTCTTTCACCTCCATCGTTGGCTTCATACCGTTATAGTCGAAGCCTATGACGGCGACTGAAGTCACCGGTTTAGCGTTTTCAATACGCTGCTCCGGCGAACCAGTCATGGGCAAATCAAGCCCACGCTTTATTCTGATCATAGGACTGCCTAACCACGATTTTAAGTCTTTATAATTTATTGAATCTGCCGCGGCTAAATACTATTAGCCCCGATAGTTCCAACACCTAAAAATTAATCCCACCAATTATAGAGATGCAACGGCTAGTCTTGCTAGTAAAAAGCTCAATTAATCGAGCAATAAGACCTTTTAGCTACGTTACGACAAAATCTCTAAAAAAACGGGAGCCCTAAAGCTCCCGTTTACACGACTCAGCTAACTTATCAGCTGATTACTGAGGAAATGCAGGTGGGTTTACTCCTGCAATATCTTCAGCAACACGAATAACCTGGCAGCTGTAACCGTACTCGTTGTCGTACCACACATAGAGTACTAAGCGATTGTCGTTACAGATGGTCGCTTCCGCATCAACCACACCCGCATGGCGTGAACCTACGAAGTCAGTGGATACCACTTCTTGTGAGCACACATAGTCAATTTGCTTTTGCAGCTCAGAGTGCATCGCCATTTGACGAAGGTACTCGTTCATTTCTTCGCGAGTAGTGCTCTTACCTAAGTTCAGGTTCAAAATCGCCATGGATACGTTAGGCGTAGGAACGCGAATCGCGTTACCGGTCAGCTTACCTTTTAACACCGGTAAGGCTTTAGCTGCTGCAGTTGCCGCACCAGTTTCTGTTAACACCATGTTTAACGTAGCAGCGCGACCACGACGACTGCCTTTATGGAAGTTATCAATTAAGTTTTGGTCGTTAGTGAACGAGTGCACAGTTTCAACGTGACCATTTTCAATGCCAAACTTATCATTGATCGCTTTTAACACCGGCACAATGGCGTTAGTAGTGCACGAGGCAGCAGAGATGATTTTATCATCGGCGCTAATCTCAGCGTGGTTCACCCCGTGTACAATATTTTTCAGCTCACCCTTACCTGGCGCGGTTAAAACCACACGGTCAATGCCTGGGCATTGTAAGTGCTGGCTTAAGCCCTTCTCATCACGCCAGATACCGGTGTTATCAATCAATAACGCATCTTGAATGCCGTACTGGGTGTAATCCACTGACGCAGGGTCATTGGAGTAAATCACCTGAATCAGATTACCGTTAGCGGTGATGGTGTTATTTTCTTCATCAATGACGATGGTGCCATCAAATGAGCCATGTACAGAGTCACGGCGCAATAAGCTGGCACGCTTTTCTAGATCATTTTCAGCACCCTTGCGCACTACGATCGCGCGTAAACGTAAGCCATCACCGGCACCGGTTTTCTCAATCAGGATACGCGCTAACAAACGACCAATACGGCCAAAACCATACAGCACAACATCTTTGCCCTGGTGTTTGTTTTCGTTTTGCTTATCAACTACAGGTGCTAGCTCAGCTTTGACAAACTCTTCAATCGAGCGGCCCTGACCTTCCTGCTTAAACTTAACCGCTAACTTACCGATATCAACTGAAGCACTGCCCAGCGCCAACTCACTCATGGCTTTTAAAATGGGGTAGGTTTCACGTACCGTTAACTCAGCGCCTTCACCAATACGGTGACGGGCAAAGCGGTGAGTTTTAAGAATTGAAATGACCGAGCGATTGATTAGGCCGCGACCATAAATAGATGTAACTACATTATTATTACGGTACAACTGGCCGATTAAAGGGATCATTGCTTCGGCGATGGCTTCACGATCAATCCACTCATTAAGGCACTGGTCAGTTTGCTGAGTCACAGGCAACACCTATATCTGTTAGTTAAAAGAGGGCTATATTATCGGCATACTAAACAAAAGCATCAAGCTCTAAGCACAAACCGCGCGCCAATCTCACAGCAATCTCTCCTAGCAAGCGCCCTAACAGCTGGTTACAATCAGGCTTTTTAGCCAAGTAAAGTATTTATTGTGCCCGTATTACCCTTACCTAACATCTCTTCCAATGCCGGTCGTCAGCAGTGGGGTAACCTACGTGGCGCCAGCCGTGCTTTAGCTATTAGTGAGGCAGCCAAAGCTGCACAACACCTAACGTTATTGCTGACAGATACCAGCCAAAACGCACAGCTACTGCAAGAAGAACTCAGCTGGTTCGCCCCAGAGCTACCAATTTTGCATTTTCCTGACTGGGAAACCCTGCCCTACGATGTGTTTTCTCCGCACCAGGATATTATTTCGCAGCGTATTGCTAGCTTGTATCAATTGCCCCAGGTTAAGCAAGGCGTCTTAATTGTTCCGATTAATACCGCGCTCTATCGCCTAGCCCCTACTCAGTTTCTACTGGGTTCAAGCTTGGTCTTAAAGACTGGGCAAACGCTCGATGCAGAGCAACTGCGCCATCAACTGACTGAAGCAGGTTACCAGTGCGTTGATACGGTATACGAGCACGGCGAGTATGCGATTCGCGGATCGATTATTGACTTATTTCCGATGGGCTCGGAGCTACCGTTTCGCATTGATTTATTTGATGATGAAGTCGACACCTTACGCACCTTTGACCCTGAAACGCAGCGCTCGCTAGAACAAGTCAGCAATATCAATCTGCTACCCGCTCGCGAGTTCCCGCTGGATAAGGAAGCTATTAAAGCCTTTCGGAATCGCTTTCGTGAACGCTTTGATGTGGATTTTAGGCGTTGCCCAATCTACCAAGACTTATCGAATGGCATTACGCCGGCCGGCATTGAGGCCTATCTGCCGCTTTTTTTTGAGCACACCGCCACCTTATTTGACTATCTACCCGATAGCACCCAGGTCTTTTCCCTGCCCGGGGTTGAGCAAGCCGCTAATCAATTCTGGCAAGATGCACGTACTCGCTACGAAGATCGTAAAGGCGATATTGAGCGCCCAATTCTGCCGCCAAACGAACTATTTGTTCCAACGGAAGAGTACTTTGCCAAGCTTAAAAACTGGCCACGCATCATTGTGCATCAAGAAGCGATTGAGCCAGGTGTTGGCCGCGAAGTGTTTGACACCCTGCCGCTCCCTGAGCTCGCCATCGAGTCCCGTAGTGCAGAGCCCTTAGCAGCAGTACGCCAGTTTATCGAGCAAACCTCAGGCCGAGTACTCTTTACCGCTGAAACCGCGGGTCGTCGCGAAGTTCTTTTAGAGTTGCTGGCACGCATTAAACTGAAACCAACTTCGGTTGAAAGCTGGAAAGATTTTCTCACCCACAGCGATCGTGTTTGCATAGGCTTGGCGCCATTGGTTGAAGAGCTGAGTCTTGAAGCCCTTAGCATCATTCCCGAAAGCAGCTTACTTGGACAAAAATTTGTCCAGCAGCGCAAGCAGCGAAAAAGCAGCAATGCGACACAAAATGAGCATACTATCCGCAATCTAACTGAGCTGCGTGAAGGTGCCCCCGTTGTTCATATTGATCACGGTGTGGGACGTTATTTAGGGCTAACCACCTTAGAAATTGACAATCAAGCCACTGAGTTTTTGTTACTGGAATATGCCGATGAGGCTAAACTGTACGTACCTGTAGCTAACTTGCATTTAATCGCACGCTACAGCGGCAGTGATGATGAAACAGCCCCCTTACATCGCTTAGGTTCAGAGCAGTGGCAAAAAGCCAAGCGTAAAGCTGCCGAACAAGTACGCGATGTGGCAGCTGAGCTGTTAGATATTTACGCCAGACGCGCTGCTCGCAAAGGATTTGCCTTTGCCAACCCCGGCGCCGATTACGCCACCTTTAGCGCCGCTTTTCCTTACCAAGAAACGCCTGATCAACAAGCAGCCATTGATGCCGTGCGCAGCGATATGTTGGCCGGTAAACCAATGGATCGCTTAGTGTGTGGTGATGTGGGCTTTGGTAAAACTGAAGTGGCTATGCGCGCGGCCTTTATTGCGATTCAAAGTGGTAAACAGGTGGCAGTCTTAGTGCCTACTACCCTGCTTGCCCAGCAACACTATAATAGCTTTCGCGACCGCTTTGCCGACTGGCCGGTAAAAGTTGAAGTGATGAGCCGTTTTAAAACTGCTAAAGAAACCCAAGCTGCCGCCGCACTACTCGCCGAAGGCAAGGTAGATATTTTAATTGGTACCCACAAACTGCTGCAAAGCGATATTAAGTTTAATAATTTAGGCTTAGTCATTATTGATGAAGAACACCGCTTTGGCGTGCGGCAAAAAGAACAACTGAAGGCACTGCGCAGTGAAGTGGACATTTTAACCCTAACGGCTACGCCGATTCCGCGCACCTTGAATATGGCCTTTGCTGGCATGCGTGACCTCTCGATTATTGCCACGCCACCGGCTCGGCGCTTATCAGTGCGTACCTTTGTTATGCCGCAACAAGATGCCATTGTTAAAGAAGCTTTACTGCGTGAGCTGCTGCGCGGTGGCCAAGTTTATTATCTGCATAATGATGTAAAAACCATCGAAAAGTGTGCCGAAGAGCTCGCGGCATTAGTACCTGAAGCCCGTATTGGCATTGGCCATGGGCAAATGCGTGAGCGCGAGCTTGAGCAAGTGATGAATGATTTTTATCACAAGCGTTTTAACGTATTAGTCGCCACCACCATTATTGAAACTGGAATTGATGTGCCGAGCGCCAACACCATTATTATCGAGCGTGCCGATAAGTTTGGCTTAGCACAACTACACCAGCTGCGTGGACGCGTTGGCCGCAGCCATCATCAGGCCTATGCGTACCTTCTGACGCCGAACGAGAAAAAAATTACCGAGGACGCCAAAAAACGGCTCGAAGCCATTGCCAACGCTCAAGACTTAGGCGCTGGCTTTATTCTAGCCACCCATGACTTAGAGATTCGTGGCGCTGGAGAGTTACTCGGGGATGGTCAAAGCGGTGAAATTCAGTCCGTCGGCTTTACTTTGTACATGGAAATGCTCGAGCGCGCGGTCAAAGCCATTCAAAAAGGTGAGCAACCTAACCTCGATCAGCCTTTAGATGCGGGAATTGAAGTGAACTTACGGGTCTCAGCGCTCATTCCTGATGACTATCTGCCCGATGTACAAACTCGTCTGACACTGTACAAACGTCTTGCCTCGGCAGAGAACCACGAGCAACTCAAAGACTTACAGGTGGAGATGATTGATCGTTTTGGTTTGCTGCCAGAACCTGCCAAAAATTTAGTGCGAGTAACAGAATTAAAATTACTGGCCGATAAGCTGGGAATTATTAAAATTGATGCGGGCCCACAAGGCGGCAAATTAGAGTTTTCTAGCAAGACTCCGGTAGATCCAATGCAGCTGATCAAACTGATTCAAACTCAGCCCAACCGCTATAAGTTTGAAGGCAGTACAGTGTTTAAATTTCAAGTGCCAATGAATACCGACCAAGAGCGCTTCAATACCCTTGAAGCCTTGCTTGAAAGCTTACTTCCCAAGTAAGAACTTACCTACACAATCCCTTCAAGACCGCCGATGATGAGAGCCAGGCCTCGCTCGAATGCCGCGTCCGGACCGCCTTCGTAGACGATTTTCATCGCGCTCTGTAGGCGCGCCGGCATCGTAGACGCTGAGGTGGTCAACTGATCTTCGCCCCGCTCCTCGGCGTCTGCCTCGCTAGCTTGCTGCTCAAGAACAGCGCCGACGGTGAAGTAGCTGATTGCCATCAACGCATAGGTCGCGTCACCTGCCGAAAAGCCAGCATCGCAAAGGAAGCGAAGCTGCGCGTCGGCTTTTTCCATCTGCGGCGCGGCTGGCCGCGTCCCGGCATGAATACGCGCGCCATCGCGATAAGCGAGCAACGCCCGTCGAAAACTGCATGCATTGCCCTTCAGGAATGAGCGCCAGTCGTCGTCGGCTCTCGGCACCGAATGCGTATGATTCTCCGCCAGCATGGCTTCGGCCAGTGCGTCGAGCAGCGCCCGCTTGTTCCTGAAGTGCCAGTAAAGCGCCGGCTGCTGAACCCCCAACCGTTCCGCCAGTTTGCGTGTCGTCAGACCGTCTACGCCGACCTCGTTCAACAGGTCCAGGGCGGCACGGATCACTGTATTCGGCTGCAACTTTGTCATGCTTGACACTTTATCACTGATAAACATAATATGTCCACCAACTTATCAGTGATAAAGAATCCGCGCGTTCAATCGGACCAGCGGAGGCTGGTCCGGAGGCCAGACGTGAAACCCAACAGACCCCTGATCGTAATTCTGAGCACTGTCGCGCTCGACGCTGTCGGCATCGGCCTGATTATGCCGGTGCTGCCGGGCCTCCTGCGCGATCTGGTTCACTCGAACGACGTCACCGCCCACTATGGCATTCTGCTGGCGCTGTATGCGTTGATGCAATTTGCCTGCGCACCTGTGCTGGGCGCGCTGTCGGATCGTTTCGGGCGGCGGCCGGTCTTGCTCGTCTCGCTGGCCGGCGCTGCTGTCGACTACGCCATCATGGCGACGGCGCCTTTCCTTTGGGTTCTCTATATCGGGCGGATCGTGGCCGGCATCACCGGGGCGACTGGGGCGGTAGCCGGCGCTTATATTGCCGATATCACTGATGGCGATGAGCGCGCGCGGCACTTCGGCTTCATGAGCGCCTGTTTCGGGTTCGGGATGGTCGCGGGACCTGTGCTCGGTGGGCTGATGGGCGGTTTCTCCCCCCACGCTCCGTTCTTCGCCGCGGCAGCCTTGAACGGCCTCAATTTCCTGACGGGCTGTTTCCTTTTGCCGGAGTCGCACAAAGGCGAACGCCGGCCGTTACGCCGGGAGGCTCTCAACCCGCTCGCTTCGTTCCGGTGGGCCCGGGGCATGACCGTCGTCGCCGCCCTGATGGCGGTCTTCTTCATCATGCAACTTGTCGGACAGGTGCCGGCCGCGCTTTGGGTCATTTTCGGCGAGGATCGCTTTCACTGGGACGCGACCACGATCGGCATTTCGCTTGCCGCATTTGGCATTCTGCATTCACTCGCCCAGGCAATGATCACCGGCCCTGTAGCCGCCCGGCTCGGCGAAAGGCGGGCACTCATGCTCGGAATGATTGCCGACGGCACAGGCTACATCCTGCTTGCCTTCGCGACACGGGGATGGATGGCGTTCCCGATCATGGTCCTGCTTGCTTCGGGTGGCATCGGAATGCCGGCGCTGCAAGCAATGTTGTCCAGGCAGGTGGATGAGGAACGTCAGGGGCAGCTGCAAGGCTCACTGGCGGCGCTCACCAGCCTGACCTCGATCGTCGGACCCCTCCTCTTCACGGCGATCTATGCGGCTTCTATAACAACGTGGAACGGGTGGGCATGGATTGCAGGCGCTGCCCTCTACTTGCTCTGCCTGCCGGCGCTGCGTCGCGGTGCATGGAGCCGGGCCACCTCGACCTGAATGGAAGCCGGCGGCACCTCGCTAACGGATTCACCACTCCAAGAATTGGAGCCAATCAATTCTTGCGGAGAACTGTGAATGCGCAAACCAACCCTTGGCAGAACATATCCATCGCGTCCGCCATCTCCAGCAGCCGCACGCGGCGCATCTCGGGCAGCGTTGGGTCCTGGCCACGGGTGCGCATGATCGTGCTCCTGTCGTTGAGGACCCGGCTAGGCTGGCGGGGTTGCCTTACTGGTTAGCAGAATGAATCACCGATACGCGAGCGAACGTGAAGCGACTGCTGCTGCAAAACGTCTGCGACCTGAGCAACAACATGAATGGTCTTCGGTTTCCGTGTTTCGTAAAGTCTGGAAACGCGGAAGTCCCCTACGTGCTGCTGAAGTTGCCCGCAACAGAGAGTGGAACCAACCGGTGATACCACGATACTATGACTGAGAGTCAACGCCATGAGCGGCCTCATTTCTTATTCTGAGTTACAACAGTCCGCACCGCTGCCGGTAGCTATTGACTATCCGGCTGCACTAGCCCTGCGTCAGATGGCTCTGATCCAAGGCAAACTGCCAAAATATCTGCTGGCACCGGAAGTCAGCGCCCTGCACCATTATGTTCCGGATCTGCATCGCAGGATGCTGCTGGCTACCCTGTGGAACACCTACATCTGTATTAACGAAGCGCTGGCATTGACCCTGAGTGATTTTTCTCTGGTGCCGCCCTATCCCTTTGTGCAGCTTGCCACGCTCAAAGGGGTTTGAGGTCCAACCGTACGAAAACGTACGGTAAGAGGAAAATTATCGTCTGAAAAATCGATTAGTAGACAAGAAAGTCCGTTAAGTGCCAATTTTCGATTAAAAAGACACCGTTTTGATGGCGTTTTCCAATGTACATTATGTTTCGATATATCAGACAGTTACTTCACTAACGTACGTTTTCGTTCTATTGGCCTTCAGACCCCATATCTAATCGATAGGTGAACCATCCTGCACAATTCTGATGATTTTCATGAATCCTGTCGTTTTTAACATAATGGGTATTAAGTGTAGTGTGTTTGTCTATCAATAAGAGATTTATCTAATTTAATTGACATCCTCCCCGACCTAAAGGGCGGGGATTCCTACAGCTAGACGGCCATGCCCGACCGCGAGAATGTTCTTGGCCGCGTTTACATCGCGGTCGCTGTGCGTGACACCACACGCACTGCACATCCATTCTCTTATTCCAAGCCCTGCGATACCTCTCGGCCTGCTATCGGGCAGTGCGCCACAACAGCTACAGGTTTGGGTGGTGTATGCCTCGTTCACTTCCTTAAAAACAATGCCAGCGTGATCGCTTTTATACTTCAGCATTGTTTTTAATTGACCCCAGCCAGCGTCCAACACTGACTTGGCCATCTTGGTTTTAACGAGTTTTAAACTACTGACATTGCCGACATAGATTTCACCGCAGCGGTTGACCAACGTGCGACTGAACTTGTGCAGCGTATCTTTTCTACGGTTAGCAATCTTGGCGTGAATGGTTTTGACTTGAGTTTTATTTCTAGCCCGTTGTGCTATGGCTAATTTTTCCTCAAGACCGCGATAGAAGCGACCCGCCTCCAGCTTTGTGCCGTCCGAGCAGGTGGCTGTGTCGGTTAAGCCAAGATCAATACCGATACAGTCTTGTCCCTTGGGCATCACTACATCAACTTCAACCACCACATTGAAGTACCAGCGGCCACGGGCATCCTCGTTGAACGAGGCAGACTTGAACGTATACTGTGACAGACCGTAGCTGTCCCATACGTTGAAGTAGTGGCCGTTGTGATAAACCTGACCATTCTTCCATTTGGCCATGCCTGTATTGATCGGTATCCAGCCCAGTGAGCGGCGTACACCGCCAGACTTGCGCCAACTAAGGCGTGATTTCTTGAACTGTCTGCGGCGCGTAGCGTACTCAGCACCTACCTTCTGCACCGTGTGACTATGCAATCCCAGCTCTTTGTGCACACCCTGCGTGTACTTCTGGATAGTGTAGGCAGACAAAAACACGCCACGCTCTTTGATTGAGCGGTGACTAAGTTCGTTCACATAGTTCCAGACAAAGTTCACCGACCGCGCCATGTTATTTAGCAGTGGTCGGTGCTTATCTTTAACTCGAACTTTTAAAGTCTTGGTCTGCTTCATGCTTTCGATTATATTTGGTCTATGAGAAAAAACAATACATATAGAACAGGCTGACACTGCGTTTTTGATCTTCATGCTCACTTGGTCTTTATTACGAAGTACCGTGGCGCTGTGTTTGCCGATAATCATCTTAGGTCGCTGGAAAGTATCTTTCGCAGCGTGTGTACGGACTTTGAAACGGAGTTAGTGGAATTCAATGACGAAGCCGACCACGTTCACCTGCTGGTGAACTTTCCACCGAAAGTATCGGTATCGAAACTGGTGAATAGTTTGAAAGGGGTGTCGAGCCGGAGGCTCAAACTGTTACACCCTGAGCTGGTTAAACCTGCATACATGAAAAACGCGCTCTGGAGTCCCAGCTACTACGCGGGAAGTGTGGGTGGTGCTCCTATTTCAGTGATTAGACAATACATTGAGCAACAAGCCCGACCGCATTAAGGGAGGCTAACGCCTCCCAGCGCTATCCTTCCCTGCACTAGAAGTACGGGGCTTGTCACGCATTTTGGTCAATGATGCGACGGGGTTGACTCAAGGAGTTGATTGAGCGGGTAACTCGTTTTGCTCGCTCGACTTAGACTGGTCGGCCTGCTCTAGAGTTACAGCCGGTTCAGCTAGCTCATCATCCAGCGCCAGTTCACCTAACTCCTCATGCGCTGTGACCACCTCAGCCTGTGATTCTGCATCCGCTGCTAAGTCCACTTGCCTGTCTGTGCTTATATCGCTGCTGGCACTCTCGCTATCTGTGTTGAGCTGCGCTGCGGTTGCGGTATTCTCAGTTGCTTGCTTTGCACTCAAGCGGTCTTGGTACTTTTGATAGCGCAGTTCGGCGCGATTCAGCGGGCCTGGTCGCAATCGCCAGGCAGGCCATAAAGCTAAAGCAAATGCCAACCCCATCAACCAGAAGGTTTCTTCAAAGGCTTGATTGTCGGCCTCAGGAGTACCGCCACGCACCTCAAAGCGCCACTCTAAAAATGCCGTGAGCAAGTTAATCCCAAAGGCGCCCCCCAGCTGACGCACAAAGGTAATCCCACTGGCGCCTTGAGCCAGCTGAGCTGAAGTTAAGTTTTCTAAAGAAACGGTATTAATCGCAGGCCCCAATAACCCCATCCCAGCACGGCCAATCGCCGCCCAGATACACAACCACCAGTAACCACTGCTCACGCCCCACAGGCCATACCACGCCTTGGATAAAGCAAACAACAGTAAGCCGATAATTAAAATCCAGGCAAAGTTCACCCGATCACAGAGCCAGCCACTGATATACGAGGCGCAGCCCAAAAAGATCCCCGCTGGCAGTAAAATAAGCCCTGACTGCCCAGCGGTAAAGCCGCCAACAGTTTGTAAAAACAGGGGAATAAAATAAGTAGAGGCATACAAGCCCATACCTAAAGCCAAAGCAATCCAGCTGGCCCGACGATAAGCCGGAATACGCCACAAATCTAAGGGCAATAGCGCATTTTCTTTACCGAGAGTGACCACAAAAAAGCCTATTAAACAGGCAAAAGCTAACGCAATTGGCCCATAAACCCAAGGGCTGTCCCAATTCTGTAATTGGGCCTCAGCTAACCCGCCTAAGCCGGCAAATAACGAAACTGTTAACAACACCAAGGCCAGCACATCTAAACGTTTAGCCTCAGGCTCACGGTCATTGGGCAGCAATAGCGGCCCAACCACCTGCAGCAACACACATACCGGCATCGGCAGCCAAAATGCCGCCATCCACCCATAGGCATCCACCAGATAACCACTGATGGTCGGTCCCACAGTTGGCGCGATCATTAAGCCTAAGCCATAAATACCCAGCGCCCGCCCACGACGGCCATCTTTATACACTCTAAAAATTAGTACGGTGGCCAGCGGCTGAATAATCCCCGCACAGGCCCCTTGAATAATCCGCAACGCAATCAACTGCCAGCCCTCGGTAGCAATCAAAGCTAACACTGAGGCCATCAAAAATACGCCAATACTTAACTGTACGGTATTCTGGGCACCAATCCGCGCTTGAATCCAAGCCGCCAGTAATAATCCAGAAGTCATCGCTGCCAAAAAACCAGTGACCAGCCACTGCGCCATGGAGCGCCCCATGTGAAACTGATTCATAATTTCTGGAAGCGCCACGTTGATACTGGTAGACGACAGCACCATCACCATGCTGCCCAATAGCAATACACTGAGCAGCCACGTCTTATAGCGGGCGCCATAGTGTTTTTGCATCATGTCTAAATCACGGTACATTGACACTTTCTAAGTTCACCAACATGGTTTGATGTAACTGCTGACATAACTCTAGCTGCTCAGCGCTAATCCCCTTAAACACTTGCGCACGTAAGTCTGCGGCAATGCCATCAATTTGCTCGATGCGCTGCCTAGCCAGCTCGGTTAGATAAATATGCTTGGCGCGGCGATCTTCTAGCGCGGCCTTACGCTCGACTAAACCTTCCGCCTGCAAGGCGCTAAGTAAACGGGCTAAGGTGGGACCTTCAACCCCAACTTCAAGTGCCAACTCGCTTTGGGTGGGTGCTTGTTCAAAACGCGCTAAATGCAACAGCACTAACCAGCGTGCCTGAGATAAATTAAGCCCCTGCAAACGCTTATCTAACTCAGCGCGCCACGCCCGAGACAATTGCGCTAACTGCGTTGCAAATAAGTGTTGCTGTGTAATCGACATCCCGCCTACTCTCCCATTCGACTAAGGGCTTTTTACTTAATACTTAATAATCAGCGCTAAGTCTAAACACTTACGTTCGAGAACACACTAGGCAATCGCTAGCCAAATAGTTTATAGCCCCGCCCTTGATCCAGCGCTGCTGAGCCCATTGCCGCGCACTGTATTAAGCCTGCAATAATTGTTGCACCGCAAGATAGGCTTGCTGTTGGCGCTGCGGCCAATCACCAGTAAGCACCTGATACGGCTGCTCATGGCTCACCAACCAGTCTTTAGCCTGCTGAAAAAACTGCTGCCGCTCAGCGAGCTGTGGTTGACAACGCATTCCATCGGCCTGCCAGGGCATACCTTGAGGTGACAACAGCAGCGTTAAGTCATAGTGTTCGCACAGCAACGCGGCTTCAATCCAAGCCGGACAATCATCAAACAGAGTACGACTCCAAAGCATGTTGCTTAACAGATGGGTATCCAAAAGCAATAACTTGGGTTGCTGCGCCCGGGCAGCCAGCTCCTGGGCGAACTGTATTGCGGCAATCAAACTAATGTCTGAGTAACAGGTATCTCGCTGTTTTTGGCTAATAAAAGTGCGCACATATTCATCCACCCGCACGGCTGAAAACTGCTGCTGCAACCACGCGGTTAATCGACTTTTCCCCGAAGATTCTGGGCCACTTAGCACTACGACGCGCATTGGGTTAACTCCTTACGCCATTGTTGCCTTCCATACAACGCCAAGCCACAAAACACTAGGTACAGTCCCGCCGTTAAATACAGTTCAGCTAAACTAAACATCAGCACATATAACAGATCTAGCAGCAACCATAAATTCCAGCATTGCACCCGCTTTTGAGCCATCCACCACTGTGCGACCAAACTAAAACCAGTTAACGCTGCGTCCACCCAAGGCAAGCGCGCATCAGTCAAGGTCAGCATTACCCCGCCTAGCAATAAACTAATCAGCGCCCCCAACAGTAAATCACGCCCCATCTGAGCAGCAGGCAAGCGAGTCACGCGCCGCGGCTGCTGTTGAGCTCCGCCATACAGCCATTGCCACCAACCATAAAGCTGCAGCACGGCATAAATCAGCTGTAATAGCATTTCTGAATACAGCCGCGTTTGAGCAAAAATCAAGCTATATAACACCACCATGGCCAAACCTATCGGCCAAGCCAACGGATTTTGGCGCGCCATCAGGGTGACCGAGCTCAGTCCTAGCAACACTGCTATCCCTTCAAGCCATAGCATGAGCAACAACTCCAAAGCAGTTTCTATGTATTAGTTGAGTAACGCTCAAAATTCTGAGCCCTTTTAGAGTCGATGATAGCCTTGCCAAGCTGGCAGATCAGGCTGACCGCTGCTATCCGGCGTTAGGTGCACATAATACTGATCAAATAACTCAAGCAGCAGACAATGCTCCACCGCTTTCAGGTTGTCTTTATGCTTTAAGTCCGCCCCTAGCAAGAGTTGCTCAAGGGCTTTTTGCTTAGCCTGCTCGGGCGTTTCAGCTACAAACAAGGCAAACTCGTGCAGCTCTGCCAACTGCCCTTGGCGATAGCCTCCGACATTGACAAAAAACAACTTTAACCGGCCTTCTGGCTTGTTCTTACTCAAACTCACAGCGTAACCATCCGCCCAAGTAATCCAGCTATAACCATCTAGGTGCAACTTATGTTTGTCCCCCACCCATGCCTGCCTTAAGCGCGGATAAGCCTGCTCAACTGTTTCTACCGCTACAAACTGTAGATCATGCAGCTCTAAGTTAGCGCCAGTGGCGCCGCCACCTAAATAAAACATGCCTAATTTATATGCCATCAGCCCGCCTTAAACCTCGTCATTAGCAGTCTTAACTCGGCGTTAGTTTAACCCGATTAGCCAGCGATTAAGGAGGTTGATTATTTGTTAGTTGAAGGCTAGTAAAATCTTAGATTTAGCTTAGTATGCGCTGTCCAAAATTCCCTTTGAATGGCGCGCCGCTATGTCTACGACCGCTTTATACACTGATCTCTCACATTACTATGATGTGCTCTGCGCTGAGATTGATTACCCAGCTCAAAGTGATGCGGTACGCCGCCTTAATCAGATTTTTGGCAATGGTGGCCAGCGGCATTTAGATCTAGCCTGTGGCACTGGTGCCCATGTGCAGCATTTTTTAGCTGCTGGCTTTCAATCCCAAGGCTTAGATATCAACCAGCCCATGCTGGATCGCGCGCAACAACGCTGCCCGACAGCGCGCTTTCACCTGCAAGATATGAGTGAATTTGTCTTAGCCGACCAACAAGACTTAATTACCTGCTTTCTTTATTCCATTCACTACAATGCCACTCTGGCCAAGCTCACCGCCTGCATCCAGCAAGCCTATAACGCCTTAGCCAGTGGTGGTGTTTTTTGCTTTAACGCGGTCAATAAAGACAAAATTGACAACCAACTGGTAGCCAGCTACAGCACAGTTCATGCCGATGGGGTATTAAGCTTTCAGTCCGCTTGGCACTACAGCGGCCAAGGCCAGCAGCAACAGCTAAAAATTCAGATCAGCTGCCAAAATCAGCAGCTGCATCACTGGCACGATCAACACACCATGGTCGCGGTTAGCTTCGAGCAATTGCTGGAGATTTTACAACCTTACTTTGAGGTGCATTTATTCGAACACAACTACCACAGTATTCAGCCTTGGGATCAAGCATCCGGGAATGTAATTGTGGTGGGGGTAAGAAGATAGAGTGGCTCAGTAAACTGATAGTTTTTGAGCCACTGTGAGAGCAAGTTGTGAGCCCACTGGATTACCAAGTCCCTTCCGAGTATGCGAAGAGGGCTGCATAATATGACTCATCTCATCTAAGTGGTGCTACTAAAGATAGAGAAAGATCAATGCGGTTAACGCAACTCATGTTTTTCCGCAAGACCCTGTAAATGATTCTGTGTAACTGCCAAGGTTAAATATAATCTTTTAAGCGGTCTTCAAACTCAATCATAAATCGATTCAATGCCGGTTTCCAATCTCTGATCGGCATGGTCCACTTCTTGGACGCATTTTGGATTGCCAAATAGATGACTTTCTTAGCCGAGTCATCGGTTGGGAACAGTTTACGTTTTTTGATGGCTTTGCGGATCACGCTATTCAGCGATTCAATGGCGTTGGTGGTGTAAATCACCTTTCTGATATCAGCAGGATAATTGAACAGGGTATTGAGGTTATGCCAGTGCGTCCGCCATGACTTGCTGATTTGTGGGTACTTGTCGTCCCAGTGCTCAGCAAATTGGCTCAGGGCGAGCAAGGCTTCTTCTTCGGTGACTGATTGGTATATTTGCTTTAACTCGGCGGTGACGGCCTTGTAGTCCTTCCAGGGCACATATTTGACTGAGTTGCGTACCATGTGAACGATACAAAGCTGAATTTGAGTCTCAGGGAAGACCGCATTAATGGCATCAGGGAAGCCTTTTAGCCCGTCAACACAGGCAATTAATATATCTTTTACGCCCCGATTTTGAAGCTCAGTGAGCACATTAAGCCAGAACTTAGCGCCTTCATTTTCAGACAGCCATAAGCCTAATAGCTCTTTTTGGCCTTCCATATTCACGCCTAGAGCAAGATAAACGGCTTTGTTGATAACATGCTTATCTTGGCGGATTTTAACCACAATGCAGTCCAGATAAACGATGGGGTAAACCGCATCCAGTGGCCGTGACTGCCACTCAACTACCTGATCAATAACGGCATCAGTGACTTTAGATATGAGGCTTGCAGACACATCTGCGCCGTACATTTCTTTGAAGGTATCGACAATTTCTCGTGTCGTCATGCCTTGGGCATAGAGAAAAAGGATTTTATCATCCATCGAGGTAAAGCGAGTTTGGTGCTTTTTCACCAGCTGCGGTTCAAAATCACCTTGTCGGTCACGTGGCGTATCCAGCTCAAACTGGCCGTCTTCAGTGCGCACGGTTTTGCGCGTGACACCGTTGCGGCTGTTTTCTGAGCTGGACTGCTCGTGCTTGCGATAGCCTAAATGCTCGTCAAGCTCAACGCTAAGCGCTGCTTCAACCATTACTTTGGTGAGCATGGCTCGCATGTCTGTCAGGTCTTTTTCAGTTTTAATACCTTTTGCCGCTTCGCGTGCAAAGGCTTCGAGGTCTTTTTTGTTCATCGTCTGTTTATCCTTCCCGTTAGGGGTCAATGATAAACAGTTACACAGATTTAATTACAGTCTCTTCCGCAAGCGTTCGTAATTGGCATTCCAAATCTATTAGAGCTTTAATAATATCTTCAAAACTGGGCTTTTCACCAAATAGCATTTCTTGCATCTGCTCGTAATCAGCTTTTAATGCGTCTATATGAACCTCAGACGGTTGCAATAACAAACCGGCTAAAGTAGCGCATTGATAATTAGCCCAACCACTAGGGTAGAACCTTTGTTTAAAGGTCACAACTTCCTTTAACAAGTTCACTTGCTCAAGCGCCTGTTGCGACAAGCCCGTTTTAAGCAGTTTGTACACATCGTAATAGTGGCGAGCATAACGACTGGGCAATGTTTTATCACTTGGGCGGTGCGCTTCTGCATGTAGGATAGTCAGCTTTTCCCAAAATGTGCGCGCCACAAGGATGGTCGGCACAGAGATGTGAGTCTGCTTAAATACAGCTGGAAAATACTTTGCGGCATAAGACTCTACCTCACACCATTCCATAGGCAGCATCGCCGCCAACGGTCCAATCTCCAAACGAACTTGCGGTCTTAAGTATGTCGAGACAAAAGCTTGAGGATAAGCAATATTAATCGTGTGAGGATCATCAGTATCAATAAATAACTCACAGGTATCACCCATTAGCTCGATCAAACGAGGCAGTAAGGTGCCTGCAATATAACTTTTTGATTGCGCGTTAATCGCTTGATTAAGCCGCTCCTGTTTGGTTTTACTGCGCGCTGCTTCTGGGTTTTCTTCTGTTAGCTGTGTCCAGTCTAAAATCAGATCGATATCTTCAGAAAACCGTTCAATGGCGTTATAGCACTTAGAAAGACTCGTTCCGCCCTTAAAGCGTAAACAATGACTAAGTTGCTTATCTTCAAATAAATGCAATAAAACCCAGCATATCCAAAAATCTTTCTCAGCCGCAGCAGCGGTGATATTCATAGCGCTAGCAGTTTCACTGAACAGCTCTCTGCGTTCTCGCTCTGTAAGTTTGGCGATAGTTTTCATTGTGCGTCCTTGCTTAACAATACCTGACGAATACGTTGCACGATCCAGCCCGTCACATACTGGGTGTCTTTTAAAATCCGTTTTACCAGTAATTCTGATAACTCGCCACTTTCAACCACATCCTTAATACCGCTAGTGGCAGCTAAATAATTACGAATTTTATTCTGTTGCTCTGTGGTGAATGGCTGATCACCTAAAGCCTGAATGACCTGCACCAATATTTCACTTTGCTGATACTTTAAGCCCAGCTGAGTAAAGCGCGTTTTTTTGAACTCAATTGTTCTGCTACCCACCTGATAGCTTTTACTCGGGCCATCACTTAAATACAGATACTGAGTCGGCACTTGCGTCGATAAGCCCATCATATTGAGCGCGGCATTACCTGAGACTTGAATCTGCCAGCCGAACTTACGCGCGAGCGCATGTGCAACTTGATCGATGTCGGGGCTGAGTTCTTTTTTAAGCAGTTTGCTATAGGCAGGATAATCGTAAAGACCGCGCATTACGCGACGAATAACGCCTTTGTCAGCTAAACGGCTTAAGGCTCGATCAATGGTTCCGGGCTCGCCAAGGGTGGCAAAATCTTTTCTAGAAAAAGACCACCCCCTACCATTACCGTATATTCTATAAAGCACAGTATTTTCAATGCTTTTAGGCCTTATCATGATAAATTATTGTCCGGAAAAGCGTGTGTTATTTCAGACAAGATAGCAACACAGATAGCGAGCAGGCAAGTTTATTAGCTAACCACCTTCGCGGGTTACTTCTTTAACAAGTCGAGTTGATCTTATTCCATTACTTTAATCATAGCTGCCTTCATAGCTTGCATAGATCAATGCTTGTAGTGGTCACACCGACTTATAGTTAATCCAGTAATTTTCCTCAGCTTTATTTGGACTCATGCCACCATTATATTGATGAGGCCTTAGCTGGCTGTAATACCAGATTAAATACTTAACGATATGACACTGCGCTTGGGTAAATGCGTAGTAACCATAAGTTGGCATCCATTCAACTTTTAAACTTCTAAAAAAGCATTCCATTGGCGCGTTATCCCAGCAGTTGCCGCGTCGACTCATGCTCTGTTTGATTTGGCACTGCCAGAGCGTTTGCCGGAATTTACGGCTCGTATAATGACTGCTTTGATCGCTATGAGACATAACTCCTTTAGGCTTTCATAGGCTATTTAAAGCGCCTTACTGGTCAGCGCCCTGTCGGCCGGTAATAACTTAGCTCAGCCGACATTCATGACTTTCGCTGCCTGCCGAACCGGTGTCTGTCAAATTAAGTTGTAGATTGTTGAGGTTGTGCTGGCAGTAATCACTTTGAATCACACCATTTATTCCAAACCAGCCTTTCGTACCAATCTTCCAGTGGTGTTATCCATCCGGTACTTGACAATGCTGCCGTCAATAATGCGCCTAGCAGCCTCCATGGCATCTTCTAAAGAAACAGAGAACCATTCATTCGGATGGTAGCTTTTTCCGTCCCGACCAACCAGCGTCATTCTCAAGCGTTGCGCATATAAGAAGCCATGGATGAGTGATTCAAACTTATTTGGATTCAAGTTGTAACACTCCATTGAGGCCAGTATTTTCACTGGGGCTTCAAGAAACGCTGTATCACGCTCAGCGTTTTTGGTTCGCTCTTCAACTGTCTGCTCGGTATAGCCGATTTTAATTAAATTCGGTATTGCACGTAGAGCTGGGTTATCACTCATTGTGGTGACAAAGTAGATTTGGCCAACTCGTTTGTCTTTGTGGCTAACATTATTAAAAGCATCTACTACCGAATCTGCATCTTGGATAATGCGCCTGCTGGTTTTGTCTTTATACATCCTACGGCCAAACGAGCGCAGCAAGTGGTTTGACTCAGTACCGTTTTCAAAAATGATTCGCAACCTTGGATTAGGGCGGCCAAAATTGTCTTCTTTATACTCGCCGACCTCATCAATCAAGCAAAGGACACCATCCATGATAAACGCATCACCCTTACGTATCTGTAGCTCTTTTTGGAAGTGAACGTGCTGTAACTCACCCGATTTTAGCTTGGCCTGAATGTCTTTAAAGATACTTTCAAACTTATAAAAATCAGCGCAGTGGGTTTGCTGTGCAATTTCATCAGGCATATCTCTATCAGACGTTAATGGCACATGCGTCATATCAAACAAGCTTTGATCACCGTGATCCAACTGCGCAAATATATCGCTGCTGAAAATATCATCGAGACTGGTAACTTCTTCAGCACAGATTGGTTGTTCTGCTTCGCAAGACTCAACCGTACTGTCATCACCTGATTCAATCGCATCTAGGGCAAAAGGCTCTGTGGTGCTGTGTGGTGCTGGTACCTTATTGGTTAGCAGGTTGTGCCGGTCGTATGAGCTCAATACCGGATACATGTCCGTATTATCGATATAACTTTGCAGTCTGCGAGCTAGTAACTTCTCTGCCAGCTCACCCTCAGCATTTGGTTGACGCCCCTCTTTATCGATAAAGGCATTAACCTCTTCAAACTTAGACACCTCAAGCGAGGCGCCACCACTGACTTTTTTAGCTTTAACATTTAAAAGGCCAAACTCATCTGGACCATTAAAAATATCATCCAACGATAGTTTCTTACGCTTACCATGCTTAATTGACAGCATAGACACCTCCCTATGATTGCTGAACCTGCGCCTTACGCTCTTGCGCTTTACGTTTGATATAAGCCAGCGCTTCAGCTAAGCGCAGTTCATGGACATCGCTGGAAGACGCTGACGGCTCACGTTTCTTTTCCTTTATAAAGTCATTGATACGCGGCCAAAGAATCACAGCCTCTTCCTCGGTCATATTGGTGCGCATACCAATAACCGTATCCTGAATGGTTTTCAAAACAGTGGTTGTCACAGACTTAGAAAGAATTTCATAAGCACCCTGAAATGGATTGACCTCACGTATCAAGTCGATATTCAGGTGTTCAATATTCACAAATTTATTACCAATTAGCACAAACTTGCGGTTTTTCTTTGGCTCTTTACTAGATGCAGAAGATTCACCTGTTATTGGCGCTTTATAATCAGCTGGCTCGTCTGCAATCTCAGCACCAGCCGGTAAATCAGTCTCATCAAATAGGCCACCTGTAGATTGAATGGCCATAGACGTATAAACCGCATCGGCAACCGTTTGCACCTCGCTTACATCCATGTCGGGATATAGCTTTTCGATCACCTTGGGGATAGCAACCTCCGCAAGCACTTCAGTGTCATCATTACCTGTAATGGCTGGTGCTATTACTTCAGGTGTTTGCAAAATGGCAGCCTTGATGTTGTCCATGTTCTCAAGCGCTTTAACAACCTTGTCTGATACCGGCGCAGAGCTGTCTTCAATAATGACTGTACCCGGCGCAACCATTTCACCCAGCTTCATCTTGGAGCGCGGCTTAAAGTTAATCGCTGGCGCTAGCACCTGCTCCATCAATAGCGACACAGTGATCGCTTTAAGCATATTGTTGACTGAAACTTTTACATCGTCATCCTCGGCATCAGGTTGGGCAATCAAGTTAGTGAACTGCGCATGCGTTTTACCCTCTGAGTCACGGGTAGCTCGACCAATAATCTGCACAATCTCTGTCAGAGATGACCGATAACCAATCGTTAGAACATGCTCGCACCAAGGCCAGTCAAAGCCTTCTTTTGCCATACCCAGCGCAATGATAATGTCCATGTCTTCGGCTTTGTTGATACTACGCAGATAGTTTTGTATCTCAACTCGCATTGGGTTGTCATCAACAAGGTCTGCGACTTTTAAGAGTCTGCCATCCTTAGTGCGCACGGTGATGATGCCGGTTTGCATATCCTTCTCAACCACATCGCCAATCACATCGAGAATATGATCCACTTCCGAGTATTTGTCCTTAGTGGACTCGACCGAGTTGACGTTAGGGATATGGATGATGGTTTTCTTGCTGGTATCCAGCACTTCATGCAAAGCATCAAGGTAGCGACCAGTGTAGAAGTGGTAGCCAATACCGAGGGATTTTAAGTGCTGGTAGCCATTTAACTGCTCATAGTACGAGTAAGTGACTTGGGTGAACTGTTCTTCATCTTCTGGCAGCAGAATAGGTACGGCGTCGCCACGGAAATATGAACCAGTCATGGCCACAATATGGGCATTAGAACCTTTCATCACGCCGTCAATTAACTCGCCAAGACGGTTATCCCCCTCAGCAGAGGTGTGGTGAAACTCATCAATAGCCAGTAGCGTATTGTTAAAGTCTGCAGGCTGTAATTTCTGGTATGCAAAACGCAATGTGGCATGAGTACAGATAATGATACTGGCGTGCGGGTCAGCTAAAAAACGAATAAACGCTTCAACCTTTTTGCTCTCGCCACCGGGAATGCACAGGTTATAACTCGGCTGGACAACCCAGTCGGCAAAGAAGCTGCCATCAGTCAGCTTGGTATCTTTAAACGAGCCACCAATCGACATTTCAGGCACAGCAACAATGACCTTTTTCAACCCTTGTTTATGGAGCTTATCTAGCCCTAAAAACATCAGTGCGCGCGACTTACCCGATGCGGGTGGCGCTTTAAGTAGTAAGTACTGGGCATCACGTGCCTCATAAGCACGCGCTTGCATTTCACGCATGCCCATAGCATTGAGATTTGAGCTTTTGCCGGTTTGTTTGTAATTAACGGTCAACAAATTAGCCATTACGACTTACTCCCCTTTTTCTTTTTTGCCAACGCCTGTTCTTTCTCTGCCGCAATTAACTTTTCATAGCGGGCAAATAGATGCTCTAAGCGCTCGGAAGCATCACGGAATGGCTTCTCTCTATATAACGCCTCTACCGCACGATCTAAATTCTTGTGCGCCTGTAATAAAGGCTCGGGCATGATGTCCGGGTCGTACAGCTGCGCTAAGGTCTTATCTGGGTAATCCTCACGGATAAGTAAAACCTCTTCAGCTAAAGACTCAATATGCTTACGCTTGGGCTCGGTCACATTAGGCCAAGGGAAAGTGTTGTAAACCAGAGTGGCTGAATAACGGTAACGACTTTCTAATCGTCCAGCTACGGTACGCATCCAGTCGTTATGCATTTCAGAGGTGAGGATACCGAACTCGTAGAGGGTAGCATCAGGTACTATCTGCAAATCGTTATTAGCAATTACTGAGCTGTTTTTATAAGAGATTGGTATATAGTCGCGAGTTTCTGAGGATGTGCGCGGTATAGCAAGATAGTCACCTTCTTTCGGCTGCCTTATCTCTGTAAAAAGATGTGCTGTTTCAGCCTTTCTTTGCGTCTGAAGCTTGGCACTTGCTAGACGAGTTTGACGTACTCGCTCTACACGAGCATCTACTTCTGGCATGGTTTGAAGCTGCTCTTTAGTGCAATCAACCAACCACAGGCAATAACGTGTTCTTCCAGATAGCACATCTTCAGCTCCCTGGTATTCTCTAATCCATTTTTGTGATTCAGGCTCTATTTCAATGAGATGCTCTCTTTCATGAGCATTCAAAATCAAATGCCCACCGTCTGCGGCAATACTTCCATTTGCAAAAGCTGCTACACATGACAGTGGTTTTCGCCTTGGAAGGGAAATTGTATTACTTCCTTCATGCAGATAAGGGCTGATATTTGACACTAATTTTGGATGCCACTCTCCACCAACTAACTTAAAGAGTTTTTTAACAGCGGGGTTTGCAGACAAGCCAATAATTACAACATGTACAGCAGCGTTATCTTTTGCACTATTTTCCCATTTAAATGGGCTCTTCGCATTTAAGGGTGTAGCTGGTTTCTAAACCCTCCGGATTTCAGCAGGCACCTGGCGATGTAGTTGGTTAAATTTCTAAAGCCCAAAGCAGTGCCTCGCAAGTGTTCTAGCCGACCATTGATAGCTTCTGTAGGTCCGTTGCTGGTTCCTGGTCGGTCGAAGTAGGCCAGGATGCTATCCGCGTATTTTTTCAGCGTTTTTCCCAAGCCTTTCACCTCGATGAGCGCTTTGGGCAAGTCACTGGCTGTAATGATATTTATGACCTCTTCCATGAGTTTTTTACCACGCCTTCGATCCGGCTCGTTGTAGGCGCTGACCACCCGTTGGTACATGTTCCAAGTGCAATCCACTTCGAGGTGGTGCTCATCTGCAAACAGCTGGAACAGTTGCTTTTTGTTGGCGTCAGACAGGTAGCTGATCCGGGTCAGCAGCGTTCGACGGCTTTTGTAGAGCGGGTCGTTTTTACGCCCTCTACGGCCTAGGACGTCTTGTTGCACACGCCGGCGGCATTCATCCAGCATGTTGCTTGCCCAGCGCACCACATGAAAGGGATCCAGCACGGTTTGGGCTTGGGGCAAGGCTTCTTGTGCCGCAGATTTAAACCCCGTAAAACCGTCCATGGCAATGCTTTCAATCTGGTCACGCCAAGCCTTGGGACGATTGTTCAGCCACTGTTTAAAGGCTTGTTTGGAGCGGCCTTCCAGCACATCGAGCAAGCGGGCCGGCCCAGTTTTGTTACGCACGGGCGTAAGGTCAACCACGATGGTGACGTACTTGTCACCCCAGCTTGTATGCCGCCAGACATGCTCATCCACGCCCAGCACGGTCACACCGTCAAAACGTGTCGAGTCATTAAAAAGCAGGCGCTGACCTTCGTTGATAATAGCGCTATTGGCGGTGTGCCAGGCAACGTCCAGATGGCTCGCAACACGGGATACCGACAAGTCATCCAGCACGATGGCAGCCAATGCCCAGCGTATCGCTCCATGGGAAAGCTTTGCGCGTGGCGGCGCAGCACTGCTGGTATCTTCGTGCCAGAAGCAGCCGCAAATACAACGCCAACGCCGAATACGCAGCAACAATGTAGTTGGCCGTTGCCCGTAAGGTGTGTGAGCAAGATACCTATCGACCGTGCCGCGTGAAACGCCAGCAGCACCGCACTTGGGGCACGGCTCAGGTGCTTTGGTGAAACGGCATTCGATGACGGCGCGTTCTGCACAAAGATGTTGTCCAGTGGCAGTCAGGCCGAGGATATTTAGTTGGCAAAAGCTGGAAAGGTCTGGGCTGGAAAAGGTAAGATTGCTCATGTCGGGGGCTTGGTTTTTGTTGGTGTAGGAGCTTACATTTTCCAAGTTCCCCGGCACCTTTTCCAGCCGGTCAGATTTTTTCCACACCCTCAAATGCGAAGAGCCCCATTAACTCCCGTTTTATTGTCATTGCCGGTGTTGTAATGCATCAGCACTTTACCAATGTCATGCATAAGCCACCGATAAACACACAATCCTGAGCGCGCTTTGGCAAGTTGTATTGAACAGCCATCATTAATCGAAATACGGTGACTCTTCTTTATAAAGAAACCGCGCAGCGTATTGAGCTCGATGCTCTCGACAAGCTATGCAAGCTATTTCAATGTGAGTTCAGTGATTGGTTGGAGTACTTACCAGTCAAGACAGAATAGGCGGGAAATGGCCAAGGATGGCACAGTAATATGTAGGAAAAATAAGATTTTAGATGGTGTAAAAAAAGACTTAAGGTCGTTTTTACTGAGTTAGTAAAATTTGGTATGAGCGATTTGTCACACATACGTCACAGAAGTATCACAGAGGTTTTTTAGGCGGTTTTTAAGGCAGGAATCGCAGGCATAAAAAAAGCCCTAACTTATTGAAAGTTAGGGCTTTAGTATCTGGTTGCGGGAGCCAGATTTGAACTGACGACCTTCGGGTTATGAGCCCGACGAGCTACCAAGCTGCTCCATCCCGCGAGAGCCATTATACACAGGTAAATCACTAACGCAAACTTTATTTTAAATTCTCTTAATTATCAAACACTTAAACAGAAAAATAGGTATTTTGCTCTGAGTTGCCAAACACAAGAAACAAGACAATAAAACTAGCGCACAGCTTACAACCGGCGCTTTGCTTTAAAAGCGCTAAAGGTAGTATTGTTTAGGCATGTATCTTGCTTAAGCTAATGGCTACTTTAATCGGATTCTGTACTCATGAAAGCTTCGCTCACTCTTTCTACTTCTCAACAACTAGCGCTCACGCCCCAGCTGCAACAAGCGATCCGTTTATTGCAAATGTCCTCACTGGATTTGCAGCAAGAGATTCAAGATGCGCTAGAAAGCAATGCCCTACTCGAGTCGGTGGATGAGCATGAAGAGTTCTCTTTTCAAGAACAGGCCTTAGACACTTCCTCGCCGGCAGAAAAAACCACCAACCAACAAGAACCAGACAGTCTCCATACGGATCACTCCGAGACCCAAGAGTGGGAAGAAAAAATTCCAACCGAACTGGCCCTTGATACCAGCTGGGACGATGTTTACCAAACCAGCGCCAGCCATTTACCAAGTACGAGCGATGAAGACTGGGACTATGGGGCTAATACAGCCTCTGACACCAGTTTAAAAGACCACTTACTGTGGCAACTGAACTTACTTAAGCTATCTAATAAGCAGCAAGTAGCCGCCCTCGCCTTAATCGATAACCTTAACGAGGCGGGTTACTTTATTGATAGCTGGGAGCAGTTACTGCAACAACTGCAGCACCAACTCACTGACCTTAGTCAGAGTGAAGCCGAATCATTATTGCAACAGCTGCAGTTGTTTGAACCTGTAGGGGTATTTGCGCGAAGTTTAGGCGAGTGTCTGAGCTTGCAGTTAGCTCAGCTTCCCGAAACCACTCCGTGGCTTGCTCAAGCCCAGTTACTCTGCAGTAAGTACCTAAACTATCTAGGCGAAAAAGACTTATCTCCTCTGCTTCGGCGCATGCGGATTAATCAAGAGCAGCTCAGCCAAATTGTTAATCTGCTAAAAACACTCGATCCTAAGCCTGGCTTGCAGTATGAAACCGCTAGCACTGAATATATCGTGCCTGATTTGATTTTGAGCAAAGTACAAGATCGCTGGCAAGTTGAACTCAACCCCAATAGCTTACCGCGGATTCGGCTGAGTCAACCTTCAAGTCTAGCGCCAGGCAACACAGGGCAAGGCTTTGTTAATCAGCAATTGCAAGAAGCCCGCTGGTTTATCCGCAGTTTACAAAACCGTGGCGAAACGCTTCTTAAAGTAGCCAACGCGATTTTAGAGTTTCAATATGATTTTTTTGAGCGTGGCGCGCAATATATGAAGCCTCTGGTATTAGCCGATGTGGCCGAGGTGCTAGAGATGCACGAATCCACCATTTCGCGTGCCACCGCACAAAAATATATGCATACTCCATTTGGGGTTTATGAGTTGAAGTACTTTTTCTCCAGCCATGTCAACAACCTTGATGGAGAAGACTCTTCCTCAATTGCAATCAAAGCCAAAATTCAAGCACTGATTAAGCAAGAAGATCCCAAAAAACCCTTAAGTGACAGCAAGTTAGCAAACCTTCTAGAAGCTGAAGGAATTAATGTCGCACGGCGTACTGTGGCTAAATACCGCGAAAGCCTAGACATCCCTTCGTCTAGTGACCGAAAGCAACGCTTTTAACCCCACAACAGGTTAATTTAGAGTACAGTAAAGCAACATAGAAATTAAAAAGAGTGTAATAACTACGAGGTCTAGCCTCTAGACCTCTTTCTAAGAGCAAAAAGGAGAGTCCTATGCAAGTTAATATTTCTGGTCATCAGTTAGACGTAACCGAAGCGATGAAAAACTATGTAAACGATAAATTTGCCAAGCTTGAGCGACACTCTGATAAAATCACCAGCGCTCGTGTTGTTATGAGTGTTGAAAAACTAAAGCAAAAAATCGACGCCACTATTTTAATTGCTGGCGGCGAAGTGGTTGCTAACTCAGAGCACGAGGATATGTATGCAGCTATCGATCTCTTGGTCGATAAGCTAGACCGTCAACTGATTAAGCACAAAGAAAAGTTACTTGATCGCAATAAAGGTGCAGTTGAGCACTAACCTCACATGATCCGATTAGAACAAATCCTGACCCCCAGCCGTTGCCAAGTCAACGCGCTGGGTGGCAGCAAAAAACGTGTCCTTGAACAAATTGCTGCCTTAATCGTAAGCGACTGTCCTCAACTTGATGAAGACACCCTCTACGAAAACTTAATTGCCAGAGAGCGCCTAGGCTCTACCGGCTTTGGCGATGGCATTGCTATCCCCCACTGCCGCATGGAAGGCTGCAGCACCCCGATCAGCGCCCTACTGCAACTAGAAACAGCAGTCGATTTTGACGCGATTGACGGTGAACCGGTGGACTTATTCTTTGTCTTACTGGTTCCTGACGATGCAACTGATCAACACCTTGAGCTGTTACGCCAAGTGGCTCAACTCTTAAATCAGCCCGAAGTCTGCGAGCAACTGCGCTCCGCTTCCAGCAGTCAGGCACTCTATCAAACAGTTATTAATGCTCAATCCTTACTTGAGGTATAGCTATGCAGCTGGTTATTGTCAGCGGTCGATCGGGCTCAGGAAAAAGTACAGCGCTAGCGGTACTAGAAGACAACAACTTTTACTGCATTGACAATCTACCCGCCGAGCTACTGCTTAATCTGGTAGAAAATACCCTACTGGCCAATGACCCTGCTACTCAACAGGTTGCAGTGTCAATTGACGCGCGAAATTTACCGCATCAGTTAGAGCAACTGCCGCAACTGCTAGCACAAATCAAGCAACGCAATATTGATTGTGATGTGCTGTACTTGGATGCGAGCAATGCCAGCTTACTTAAACGTTTTTCTGAAACGCGCCGCCGTCATCCGTTGACTAAAGGTTCACTGTCGTTAGCGGAGGCGATTGAGGCAGAAAAGCAGATGCTGGCGCCTATTGCGCAGCTAGCTGACCTAACCATTGATACCACGCAACTTAATTTATACCAGCTAGCCGACTGCATTAAGTTACGGTTACTGGATAAACCCGAACCTACCACCTCGATTTTATTAGAGTCTTTTGGCTTTAAACGAGGCTTACCAATTGATGCGGACTTAGTGTTTGATGTGCGCTGTTTGCCTAACCCTTATTGGGAACCAGAATTGCGCGCCTATAGCGGCCAAGACGCGCCGGTACACGAATACTTTGCCCAGCAGCCTGAAGTAGGCGAAATGTACGCCGATCTCTACGCTTACTTAAGCAAATGGTTACCCCGCATCGCCGATAGCAATCGCGCCTATGTCACGGTCGCCATTGGCTGCACAGGTGGCCGCCACCGTTCAGTGTATTTGGTGGATCAATTAGCTAAAGCGCTGGATGGCAAGCTGCCCAACTTACAAATTAGACATCGCGATCTGCATGCAAAGCACTAATTCCTATGCTCACAACCCAGCTCACTATTGTTAACCAACGCGGCTTACATGGGCGCGCCTCCATGAAGTTTGTTGAACTAGCCCGCCGCTTTCCCTGCGAGATACAAGCAGGCACCTCGCTAGAGCAACTGGTAGACGGTAAAAATATTTTATCTTTAATGCTACTGGCGGCGGCCAAAGGGCAGCAAATCGTGATTACCGCCAAAGGCGAAGCGCAACAAGAGGCCATTGCGGCCCTCAGTGAATTGGTCGAGTCAGGCTTTTACGAAGAGCAATAACGCTTACCGGCTAAGCTTCAGCCAAACAACGAATCCCATCATACTCAGGATCGGTCACTAGCGGAGTCACACGTCGCTCAAATAATGTGATTGACGATGGCAGCGACAGCATCGCTTGCAGCGCTGCTAAATCAGCTTGCGGATCAATCCACTCCCGAGCTTGTTGCTCAGTCAAAATAACCGGACGCCGCAAATAAGCTGCAGCCTGAGTTAGCATAGCCACACTCACATAACTCACCTCTTGCACCTGAAATACGGTATAGATCCCAGCAAAGTACATCAGCTCGGCTGCCTGTTGCTGCAACCAAAAAGGCTTGCTTTGCTTGCCTTTACCGCGCCACTCAAAAAAACCATTGGCCGGAATCACACAGCGCTGCTTGGCAAATGCCTGCTTAAATAATGGCTGCGAAGCCACCGTTTCAGAACGAGCATGGGCACTGGCCCGTGACAAGTCTTGCATCCAACTAGGGGTAAAGCCCCAATACGCACACTCAGCTATTACTTGCTCAGCTGCCTGCCGTAGAATCAAAATCTGTTTTTTCGGGGTTAAGTTCCAGTGCGCCCGCAGATGCTCAGGAAAACCTGGCAGCGCCGCCAATTGCTCATCCCAGCGAAATAAGCCAAAGCGTTGACTCACAGTAAACTCCCAATACTTATCCTGCCTAGGATTAACATAACAAGCTGCCCGGCTGACTAATAGCTAACTGCTCATCCAGCTCGTCATCAATACAAGGTGTGGCAGATAAATAATGCTCAATCATTTGTTGCGCCTTCTCTGCCTGCTGATCTGGAACCATTAAACGCAGCAAGCCTAAAGCCGGTAACTCCCCCATTCCACCAACTAAATCAGCCCCTACTAAATGCGCACTTATGCCTTCATTACGCAACATACCTAACAGTAACTCGGCCTGAAATAAGTCAACTGGCTCATACACGCACTGCATTTATAGCCCTCATTTTATCACTCGCTCATAGCTAAATTTTGGCCTTAACCGAGGCCTATTACTTGAGCAGCAACGCATAAAAATGCGTCAGACGTACACAATAGTTGCTGAACAGCGTAACATAGAGCACTTTTTTATATGCTGTTATCCTCCAACTTTACACTGCCGGCTACCGGCAGTCAGCCAAGTCAATCGGCTGCTTAACACAACTTTGAAAGAGAGAATGATGGGCCAATTTGATGATATTCGCCCCTATGACAACTCTGAATTGTCTACGGTGCTCACTCGTCTGCTGCATGATCCCGAGTTTCTACAAGCTATTGCTAACTACCGCTTCCCCAAACTGGCAAAGGTAGCCGGCTGGCTGATTCGGCCTATTATTTCTTGGCAGTTAAAAGAGAAATCCCGCCTGATTCATTCAATTGAACAGCTGCAGCGTTTAATTGAGGACTATATCGAAAAAAGTATTGAGCAAGTCACTGACGGCATCACCCTCAGTGGCATGGAACGATTAACTGCTGATACCGCCCACCTGTATATTTCAAATCACCGCGATATTGTGATGGATCCGGCTCTAGCGACCTACGCCATGTTTCAATACCAGCTAGATACGCCGCGGATTGCGATTGGCGATAACCTGCTGCAACGCCCCTTTGTTAGCGACTTAATGCGCCTAAACAAAAGCTTTATCGTGCGCCGCTCAGTGACTGGACGCAAAGAGAAACTTGAGGCTTTTCAACAACTTTCAGCCTATATCAACCACTCCATCACCAAAGACCGACAATCAGTGTGGATTGCCCAAGCCGAAGGTCGCGCTAAAGACGGTAACGATCGTACCGATTCCGCCATTTTAAAAATGCTGCATATTAGCCGTAAAGATGAAGCCTTTAGCGAGGTGGTGCAGTCACTGAGCCTGATTCCAATTGCTATTAGCTATGAATATGATCCTTGTGATTTAGCCAAAGCGCGGGAACTGTACATTTTAGCCACCACCGGCGAGTACACCAAGCAACCCGGTGAAGATGACCAAAGCATCGCCCTTGGCATTACTGGCTATAAAGGCCGTGTGCACATCCACTTTAGTGATCCAATTACTCAGCCCTTTACCGACACCAAAGCCCTTGCTAAATATATTGACCAAGAAATTATTAGTCACTACCGTTTATTTCCCGTGCACTATTTCGCTTGGCACCAGTGGCAAGCGCGCGACCAACAACTGCTAGTGCCTAGTGCTGAACAGGTTTTTAGCGCTGAAGAGATTGCCAAAGCAAAAAGCATTTGGGCTGAACGTTTAGCCAGCTGCCCCGTGGAGCATCAACCTTTTTTAATCCAGCAGTACGCCTATCCCGTGCAGAACCTGTATCAATTACAGCAACAGCTAGCCAGCGCAGCCACAACAGCTGACGCCAGCCCAGCACCTGAATACACCTCTGAGCATGAGTAATCCTATGTCCTGGCTCCAAGTTCGCCTTTCTATTACCCCTGAATTAGCCACTAAATGGGAAGATCGCCTGCTCGAAGTGGGTGCTGTTTCAGTGACCTTTATTGACGGCGCTGATCAACCCATCTATGAGCCTGATCTTGGCACTACCCCTCTCTGGCAACATACACACTTATTAGCCCTATTCGAACAACCGGCTACCGAGCAACAAGTGACAGCTTTATTAGCTTTATATGGTGAGACTGTCCCAACCCTAGCCTTTGAAGAAATTGAAGATCAAGACTGGGAGCGCAGCTGGATGGATGAGTTTCATCCGATGCAGTTTGGCCAGCGCTTATGGATCGTTCCTAGCTGGCATGAAGCCCCTGACCCAAGCGCAGTTAATATTTTATTAGACCCAGGGCTAGCCTTTGGTACTGGCACCCACCCTACCACCTCCTTGTGTTTACAATGGTTAGATGGTGAGCCGTTAACCGGCCAACAAATATTGGACTTTGGCTGTGGCTCTGGAATTTTAGCGATTGCTGGCTTATTGCTCGGCGCCACACAAGCAGTTGGCACCGATATTGATAGCCAAGCCCTTGAAGCTAGCCGTGATAATGCCAAGCGCAACCAAATTGCTGATAGCGCCTTTGAACTCTACTTGCCAGAAGCCATGCCTACACGACACTTTGATACCGTCGTGGCTAATATTCTGGCCGGCCCTTTAGTCAGTTTAGCGCCGGTGATCAGCAGCTATACCCGCCCTGGCAGCCGCTTGGCCTTATCAGGTATTTTGGCCGAACAAGCCGCAGAAGTGCGCGCGGCGTACGCCGAGCTATTTGAGCTGGATCCCACCGTAGAGCAAGAGGGTTGGGTGCTAATTTCAGGTACGCGAAAAGCTTAAATCTATTAATGTTGACGGACTTTCATTGATTGTTGCTAAGGTACAAAACGGCTATGACTACAGCTCCTTTATTTGAATGCCCAGATTGTAACTTGCAGTTTAAAGCAAACCCCCCCATAGGTTTGCCGGGGCATTCCCATCCGGTACAATGCCCTCATTGTGACTGCTTACTTCAGGGCATTTATAAGCAACTTGAAGCTAATACTCCTCAGCTTACGCCAGCTCCAAGCTTAGAAAAACTAATAGATAATAACCTAGCGTATCATCAAGCGACACTCCCTCAAGTCAACAGCTCAAAAAGAGACTCCAGACCATCATTTAATATATCTAGTCTTGATCAAATTGATTACAGTCAAGACTTCCAATCACTTCAAGAGCAGCATTTGCACCAAACGAAAAACCAACATATCTTACAAGCGCCTGAGCTGTATTGGGACGACATGCCTTTCTTTAATGGCGAAAACAAAGCAACTACTAATAATGCAACCAATACTTCCTCTCATTTACCATCGCCACCAATCCGCCCTAATATTTCCAGTGACTTCCATTTCGACACTCCCTTAAACTTAAATCAGCCAGTTTCAACTAAACGTCAAACTAGACTATGGTGCGCAGGATCACTACTGGCCACCATATTGTTACTACTACAGTGGAGCTACGCTAATTTAGCCTCGCTCGCAGAGCACTCAGCACTACGACCAGCACTCGGTTATTTCTGTTTAATTACAAATTGCGAACTTCCACCATTAGTCGATCTACAGAAAGTTATTATTCACAGCTTAAGTGTGCGCCCACACCCCACAGAGCCTGCAACTTTAGAACTCAATGCCGTCATAGAAAATCAAGCGACTTTCAAACAACCTTTTCCTAGCTTGTCACTTCGTTTTAAAAACTCTCAAGGACACACATTATTAACTTTAAGCTTTAAACCCAAAGACTACCTATCAGGAGAGCTAAGTGGGGCAATTAACATGCCTACTGCAACTCCAATCCATATCGCTTTGAATGTAGTAGACTTAGGCGCAGAAGCCACGCAGTACCAAATGAGCTTTTATTAAGCCTAAACAAACTGCTCATTTTTCAGCCAAACTGACTTTATAAAAGCCGACAAAACGGGTATGATGCCGTCTCTTTTTACCCAGTACCCTCCTTTACTCCCCCGATTACATAGGCTTATTAAATGTCAAAGCTACATATTGGTCCCTATATGTTGGCTAGCCGCTTAATTTTAGCGCCTATGGCAGGTGTCAGCGATCGACCTTTTCGCCAGCTGTGCCGCCAGTGGGGAGCAGGAATGGTGGTGGCCGAAATGCTTACCAGTGATACCTCTTTGTGGGATAGTCGAAAATCGAGTCTACGCTTGATTCGCCCTGATGACCCCGAGCCACGCGCAGTCCAAATTGCCGGCAATGATCCGGCAATGATGGCCCATGCCGCGCAGCAATGTGTAGCAATCGGTGCGCAAATTATTGATATCAATATGGGTTGCCCGGCAAAAAAGGTGTGTAATAAAGCCGCCGGCTCTGCCTTAATGCAAGATGAATTATTAGTGGCAGATATTTTAACTGCGGTGGTCAACGCCGTAACAGTACCGGTCACATTAAAAATCAGAACCGGCTGGGACGAAAGCCATAAAAATGCTCCTCAAATCGCCAAAATCGCCGAAGACGCAGGAATCAGTGCATTAGCCATCCATGGCCGTACCCGTAATCAGCTGTACAAAGGCTGTGCTGAATACGACACTATTGCCTTAGTGAAACAGCAGCGAAAAATTCCGATATTGGCGAATGGTGATATTGATAGCCCAGAAAAAGCGCACTATGTTTTAGCTTACACCCAAGCTGATGGCTTACTGATTGGTCGAGCGGCCCAAGGTAAACCTTGGTTATTTCAGCAGATTAATCACTATTTACGCACTGGCCAGCTGGCCCCTGCCTTAGCTTTATCTAAGGTAGAACAAACGATTTTACAACACCTCACCGAATTGCATCAGTTTTACGGTGAGCATTTAGGATTACGCATTGCCCGTAAACATGTGCAATGGTACTTAGCTGACTACCCCGACGCTAAAGCCTTTAGATCCCACTTTAATCAGCTGGAGTGCCCGCAGGCGCAATCTGCGCAGGTGCAAGACTTCTTTCAAACGCTTTATGCTCAAGGTTTAAAGGTAGCGGCATGACATTACACAACACGAACTTTGATAGCGAGACAACTTCGGTGACAGATACAATTTCCACTGCCCCTCACACCGTTTCCAATAACATCACCTTACGTGAGTGCGTTGAAAGCACTATGCGCGACTACTTTATGCATTTAGAAGGCGCCGACGTCACAGATGTATACAACTTGGTACTCAACGAAGTAGAGGCGCCGCTGTTAGCCACCGTAATGGAATATGTTGCAGGCAACCAAACTAAAGCCTCGGAAGTGCTGGGGTTAAACCGCGGCACGCTGCGTAAAAAACTCAAGCAACATAACTTACTGTAAGTCTTGTTAAGTGCATCTTTTTCTTTTACTGCTCTGAAGCAGCGTAACTATTAGGACTATCCATGACAGACCAAACCACTCGTCTACCTGTACGTCGCGCCCTGATCAGCGTGTCTGATAAAACAGGTATCGTTGAGTTTGCCCAGCAACTCAGCGCCCTTGGCGTAGAAATTCTTTCCACTGGCGGCACCTACAAACTGCTTAAAGATAATCAGGTGCCGGCAATTGAAGTAGCAGACTACACCGGCTTCCCAGAAATGATGGATGGCCGCGTTAAAACGCTGCATCCCAAAATCCATGGGGGTATTTTAGGGCGTCGCGATAAAGACACAGCGGTTATGGCTGAGCATGGCATTACCCCAATTGATTTAGTTGCCGTTAACCTTTATCCGTTTGCTGCCACCGTAGCTAACCCCGATTGCGATCTAGCCAATGCCATTGAAAATATTGATATTGGCGGCCCAACCATGGTTCGCAGTGCAGCTAAAAACCACAAGGACGTAGCCATTGTGGTCAATGCAGCCAACTACGCGGGGATTATCGATAGCCTTAAACAAGGCGGATTAACCTACGCCGAGCGCTTTAACTTAGCCCTACAGGCCTTTGAGCACACTGCCAGTTACGACGGCATGATTGCCAACTACCTTGGCACCATTGATCAAAGCGCCGAGCAACTCAGCACCGAACAGCGCAGCGATTTCCCTAACACCTTTAATACCCAGTTTATTAAAGCCCAGGACATGCGTTACGGCGAAAACCCGCACCAGCAGGCGGCTTTCTATGTTGAAGCCAACTCCATTGAAGCTTCGGTCGCTAGCGCCAAGCAATTACAAGGTAAAGCGCTGTCCTTCAATAACGTTGCCGATACGGATGCAGCGTTAGAGTGCGTCAAAAGCTTTACTAAACCGGCTTGCGTCATTGTTAAGCACGCTAACCCATGCGGTGTAGCAGTTGTTCCAGAGGCTGAGGGCGGTATCCGTAAAGCCTATGATCTCGCCTATGCCACTGATAGCGAGTCAGCCTTTGGCGGGATTATTGCCTTTAACCGCGAACTAGATGGCGATACTGCCCAAGCCATTGTTGAGCGTCAGTTTGTGGAAGTGATTATCGCTCCAAAAATTTCAGCTGCAGCGCGCGCAGTGGTAGCCGCTAAAGCTAACGTGCGTCTACTTGAGTGCGGTGAGTGGCCAGCAGAACGTGCAGCTGGCTGGGACTTCAAACGAGTTAACGGCGGCTTATTAGTCCAAAGCCGTGACATCGGCATGATTACCGCCGACGACTTAAAAATCGTTACCCAGCGCGCACCCAGCGAAGCTGAAATCCATGACCTGATTTTTGCTTGGAAAGTGGCCAAGTTCGTTAAATCTAACGCCATTGTCTATGCTAAAAACCGTCAAACCATCGGCGTTGGCGCAGGCCAAATGAGCCGTGTCAACTCCGCGCGTATCGCTGGAATTAAAGCTGAACACGCCGGCCTTGAAGTGCCAGGCGCGGTGATGGCCTCCGATGCGTTCTTCCCGTTCCGGGATGGCATTGATAATGCTGCTAAAGCCGGTATTCGAGCAGTCATTCAGCCAGGTGGCTCAATGCGTGACGAGGAAGTGATTGCTGCTGCTGATGAAGCCGGCATCGCTATGGTCTTTACTGGCATGCGCCACTTCCGCCATTAATTTTGGAGTTTAATTGATGAATATTCTAATTATTGGTAATGGCGGGCGCGAACATGCACTCGCTTGGAAAGCCGCGCAAGATCAACGCGTGACTAAAGTATTCGTAGCTCCCGGTAACGCCGGTACCGCCACTGAGCCTAAGTGCGAAAACGTAGCAATTGATGTGTTAGCCATTGAACAGCTGGCTGACTTTGCTGCAGCTAACCAAGTGGCCTTAACCATTGTTGGCCCGGAAGCCCCCTTGGTAGCAGGTGTGGTGGATTTATTCCGCGAACGCAATCTGCCAATCTACGGCCCAACGGCTAAAGCGGCTCAGTTGGAAGGCTCCAAAGCGTTCACCAAAGACTTTTTAGCTCGTCACAATATCCCTACTGCAGATTACGCTAACTTCACCCAAGTCGATGAAGCACTGGCCTATGTCCGCAAAAAAGGCGCACCGATTGTAGTGAAAGCCGACGGTTTGGCCGCTGGTAAAGGCGTAATCGTCGCCATGACCCTGCAAGAAGCAGAAGACGCCATTACCGATATGCTCTCCGGCAACGCCTTTGGTGATGCCGGCTCGCGCGTGGTGATTGAAGACTTTTTAGACGGTGAAGAAGCCAGTTTTATCGTCATGGTCGACGGCGAAAACGTACTGCCAATGGCTACTAGCCAAGACCACAAACGAGTTGGCGATGGCGATACTGGCCCTAACACTGGCGGTATGGGTGCTTATTCTCCCGCACCTGTAGTGACGGCTGACGTACATCAGCGGGTAATGGATGAAATCATTTACCCAACCGTGCGCGGCATGGCTGCTGAAGGCAACGTTTACACTGGCTTTTTGTATGCGGGCTTGATGATTGATCAATCCGGTGCTCCAAAAATTATCGAATACAACTGTCGCTTCGGTGATCCTGAAACCCAACCAATTTTACTGCGCCTTGAGTCCAGTATTATTCTCTTGATTGAAGCGGCACTGGCCAAAGCCTTAGATAAGGTAGAAGCGCAGTGGGATCCGCGCCCAAGTCTAGGGGTGGTGATTGCAGCTGGCGGCTATCCTGCGGATTACCGTAAAGGTGACGTCATCACGGGCTTAGAGCAAGCAGCACAACTGCCAGGCAAGGTGTTTCATGCCGGCACTCAGCTAGTGGATCAGCAGGTGACCGTAAACGGTGGTCGGGTGCTCTGTGCCACCGCGCTTGGTGACACGGTTGCCGAAGCACAGGCCAATGCTTATAAGCTGGCGGAAACAATTCACTGGCCAGACTCGTTCTATCGTAAAGATATTGGCTATCGAGCCATTGAGCGTGAACAGCAGTAACGTTCAATATCACATCAGAGCCATCTATTAGATGGCTCTGATTAAAGGGGCTTTTTCGTTAGTGTTTATTCAGTGGTCCAAACTACAAGGCAGCACCAGACTTATGGGATCCTAGTAAGCGCTCAGAGGCCACCAACACAAATAGCAGAATCACTACCGGCAATACCCAGCCCATGCCTTGCGCGGCGAAGGGCAACTGTTGCATGACCTCTGGTACCCACTGCCCTAAACCGGCCACCTTTAGCCCATCACAAATACCAAACACCAAGGTTAAGCCAAGACAACTGCTCATAATCAGTGACTCTGAACGCCAATAACGATTGGCTAGACTAAGTAATACCAAGACAATCGCCAGTGGATACAACCCAACCAACGCTGGCTCGGAAAATTTTAATAACTGCGATAAACCTTGGTTCGCCACTCCCCAGCTAAACACAATAAAAACCAAGGCCACTGTTTTATAAGAAAAACCTGTTAAGCGGCTAAAATACTCACCGCAGGCAATCAACAAACCCGTGGCAGTGGTTAAACAAGCCAAAGTAATCACAATCGCTAGCAGTAAGTTACCAATAGGGCCAAAGGTGTGCTGTACATAAGCGGCTAAAATTTGTCCGCCATTATCGCTAACCTGGGCAATAGTATGGCTGGTGGCGCCTAAGTAAATGAGCGCCAAATACACCAAGCTCAAGCCTAGCGCAGCAATAATCCCAGCAATAATTGAGTAACGGGTAACTAAGCGCTGATCAGTCACTCCTTGGCTGCGAATCGCGGTCGCAATCACCACCCCAAAAACCAACGCCCCCAAGGCATCCATGGTCAGATAGCCTTCTAAAAAACCTTTAACAATGGGATTGGCTTGATACGCCGTTTCAGGCGCTAATACCTGTCCTGCTGGAGCAAAAATTGCGGCAGCACCTAACACCACTAATGCCAGTAGTAAAATTGGGGTAATGATTTTCCCCACCTGATCTAACACCTGGCCTGGGGTTAACACCAGATAGGTAACTAACGCAAAGTACAGCGTGGAGTAAATAAGCAAAGCCCAAGCACTATCGTCACTAAAGGGCACCACGCCAATTTCAAATGACACCACCGCCGTCCGCGGTGTAGCAAACAGCGGGCCAATTGATAAATACACCGCAATCGCCAATAGCGTGCCGGCCACTTTGCCCATCGGACTGGTGAGCTGCGCCATGCCGCCACCGACCCGCGCCAGCGCCACCACAGTTAATAGTGGCAGCCCCACCCCAGTTAATAAAAAACCAAGCGCTGCCAACCACAGTTGATCGCCGGCGTTAATGCCGACTGCGGCAGGAACAATAATATTGCCGGCACCCAAAAATAGCGCAAAGGTCATAAACCCCAACGCCAATAATTCACCCTTGTTTAAACGAGACATGCAGAAACCGCTGTAATATACCGTGCACTCATCCTAAGCTGCGCAGTGATCATGGAGTATTAACTCATCCCAAGTTAACTGATGGATCAAGAAGGCGCTGGGTAAGCGCAAATAGACAGGTGGCAAAATCACTCGGGGTCTGAATGTTTGGCACCAAAAAAGCCACCGGGTAGGTGGCTTTAAATTATAACAAAGGCACGGTTTGAAACTTATGCGTTCTTCAGCTCCCAGCCCGTAACTTCTGCTAAGGCTTGGCCGATTCCCGCAAGAGATCGTACGGTTTTAACTCCAGCATCTTCAAGGGCGGCAAACTTTTCTTCAGCTGTGCCCTTTCCGCCTGAAATAATGGCTCCGGCGTGGCCCATACGTTTACCTGCAGGCGCGGTGACACCTGCAATATAAGACACCACAGGCTTGGTCACATGTGCCTTAATAAAAGCCGCAGCCTCTTCTTCGGCGGTGCCACCAATTTCACCAATCATCACGATAGCTTCGGTTTGCGGATCTGCTTGAAATAAACGCAAAATATCAACAAAGCTACTGCCCGGAATAGGGTCACCGCCAATTCCCACACAGGTTGACTGACCAAGGCCGGCATCGGTGGTTTGCTTCACCGCTTCATAGGTTAAGGTACCAGAGCGTGAAACAATTCCAACCTTACCAGGCAAATGAATAGAACCTGGTTGAATGCCTATTTTACACTGTCCTGGGGTAATCACCCCAGGACAGTTCGGACCAATTAAGCGTACACCTAACTCATCGCACTTAAGCTTAACCTCCAGCATATCCAACGTTGGAATACCTTCGGTAATACAAACAATTAGCTCTACTCCGGCAAAGGCAGCTTCTAAAATAGAGTCCTTACAAAATGCGGCCGGCACATAGATCACCGAAGCAGTAGCTCCAGTGGCTGCCACGGCTTCAGCCACCGTGTTAAACACCGGTAAACCTAAGTGCATCGTCCCGCCTTTACCTGGCGTGACGCCACCCACCATTTGCGTGCCATAAGCTATCGCTTGCTCAGAATGAAAAGTGCCTTGTGCGCCGGTAAAGCCCTGACAAATCACCTTAGTGTGTTGATCAATTAAAATGCTCATGCTTGCTCCTTAGTGGCTTTTACTGCTAATGCGGCCGCCTGGGATAAATCCTGGGCGGCAATAATATTTAGGCCACTATCAGCTAATACCTTAAGCCCCGTCTCAGCATGATTACCTTCTAGCCGCACCACCACCGGCACCTTTACCCCAACCTCTTGCACCGCGCCAATAATCCCTTCAGCAATCATATCGCAGCGCACAATACCACCGAAGATATTCACTAGCACTGCTTTTACTTGCTGATCCGATAAAATAATTTTAAACGCTTCACTGACTCGCTCCTTAGTCGCACCGCCGCCCACATCTAAGAAGTTTGCCGGAAAGCCACCGTGCAAACTGATCATATCCATGGTGCCCATGGCCAACCCTGCACCATTGACCATGCAACCAATATCACCAGTGAGTGCTACGTAATTTAACTCATACTGCGCAGCATGCTGTTCCCGTGGGTCTTCTTGCGATGGATCTTGAAAAGCTCGCATTTTAGCTTGACGATACAGCGCGTTACTATCAATGCTCACTTTGGCATCTAAACACAGCAGATTGCCATCAGTTTTCAGCACCAGCGGATTAACCTCCAGTAGATCCATATCGTACTGTACAAATAAGGCCGCTAACTTAGTAAATAAATGAGTAAACTGCTTAACTTGATCACCCACTAAACCTAACTGATAGGCTAACGCTCGCCCTTGAAAAGGCTGCGCACCCAACAATGGATCAATCTCTGCTTTTAAGATTTTATCCGGCTGCTCTGCAGCAACTTTTTCAATTTCAACGCCCCCTTCAGTCGAGGCCATAAAGACAATTCGCTGCTTGGCTCGATCAATCACAGCCCCTAAATACAGTTCACGACTAAAATCACTGCACTGCTCAACCAACATTTTATTGACGGGCTGCCCTTCAGCGTCGGTTTGATAGGTCACTAAGCGTTTACCTAACCATTGACTGGCAAAACTTTCAGCATCTTGCGGGCTACTAACTAATTTCACGCCACCTGCTTTACCTCGCCCACCAGCATGCACTTGGGTTTTAATGACCCAACGCTCACCACCCAATTCATGGCAAGCCGCTGCTGCTTGTTCTGGGGTATCAATTGCAACCCCACGGGAGACCGGAATGCCAAATTCACGAAATAGTTGCTTGGCTTGATACTCATGAAGATTCATTAACACCGTCCTATTGCTGATGGCTGAAAGCACTTTCGCTAGTTATTAGCAAAGCCTATGCAAAACCTACTAAGGTCTAATACAGATAGCAAGTGTGACCGCTTATCCCGGCTTGGGTTTTGCGGCACATCAAATTTCACATCAAATTTATTGCGGCTATTTTGCCCATAAAAAAACGGGCACCTCCGTGAGCTGCCCGTTTTGGTTTACCCCAGATGCGCCTAGCGTTTTTTACGGTTAGCAACGTGGATCGCTTCGCCATTAACGGCTAAAGCCGCTTCATGTAAAGCTTCCGATAAGGTTGGGTGAGAGAACACCATCAACCCTAAATCTTCGGCACTGGTACCAAACTCCATGGCAATTGCTGCTTGCTGCACTAATTCAGCAGCACTTGGGCCAATCACATGGGCACCTAGTACACGATCCGTACTGGCATCGGCAATGATTTTGACAAAACCACTGGTATCATTGGCTGCCATCGCACGGCCACTGGCAGCAAAGGGGAATACGCCCACATTAACCGCCACCCCTTCTGCTTTAAGCTGCTGCTCAGTCTTACCTACACCAGCAATTTCTGGATGGGTATAGATCACGCTCGGGATTAAGTCATAATTCATCTGGGCTTTACGGCCAGCAATGCGCTCAGCGGCCATAATGCCTTCTTCCGAAGCCTTATGCGCTAACATCGGGCCACGTACCACATCACCAATGGCGTATACACCGGGCACGCTGGTAGCACAGGTTTCATCAACGTAGATAAAGCCGCGCTCATCTAAGGTAACTTCGCTGTCCTCAGCCAGTAGATTTTCTGTTACTGGGCGACGACCTACAGCGACAATCAACTTATCAAAGGTCAGCTGCTGCTCGCCTTGGGCATCAGTAAAGTTAACGGTAACTTCACCATTAGCCACTTGACTGCCAGTTAAGCGCGCACCTAAACGAATCTCTAAACCTTGTTTGGTTAAGACTTTTTGAGCTTCTTTGGCAACTTGCTCGTCTACTGCAGGCAAGAATTTCTCTTGTGCTTCAATCACAGTGACTTTGGCTCCTAAGCGTGCCCAGACCGAGCCTAGCTCTAGTCCAATCACACCAGCGCCAATCACACCTAAGCGCTCAGGTACAGCTTGGAAATCCAAAGCGCCTGTTGAGTCAACAATCACCTCTTGATCAACCGGTGCCGGTGGAATATCAATTGGCTTAGAACCTGCGGCAATAATTACGTTATCAGCTTGATACACAGTGCTTGAGCCATCTTCTGCGGTGACTTGCACTTGCTTATTGGCCAGTAACTTACCGTGTCCGGCGATGGCAGTTACACCATTGGCTTTAAATAACGCAGCAATACCACCGGTTAAATTTTTAACAATGTTGTCCTTGCGACCAATCATCGCCGGAACATCCATTTTTAAACCTTCAACCGCAATCCCGTGCACACTAAAGCTCGACTGCGCTTCATGGAACTTCCATGAGCTGTCTAACAGTGCTTTCGAAGGGATACAACCTACGTTTAAGCAGGTGCCACCTAATGCCATCTTGCCGTCGCGGCCAATATATTTTTCTACGCAAGCAGTTTTTAAACCCAGTTGCGCAGCTTTAATCGCAGCCACATAACCACCAGGGCCGCCACCAATTACGATTACATCAAATTTATCTGACATGTTCTTACCTGTTAAGTGTAAGCAAAAGAACAACGCAGCTAGCAAGCTAGCTGCGTTTCAAAGTTTAGATATCCAGTAATAAACGCGCTGGATCTTCTAACAGGTCTTTCATTGTGACTAAGAATGTCACGGCTTCTTTACCATCGATTAAGCGGTGGTCATAAGACAGCGCTAAATACATCATTGGTAAAATAACCACTTCACCGTCTACCGCCATTGGGCGCTCTTGGATCTTGTGCATGCCTAAGATCGCAGTCTGCGGTGGGTTAACAATCGGCGTTGACAGTAGCGAACCAAACACACCACCGTTAGAAATGGTGAAGGTACCGCCCGTCATTTCTTCGATAGTCAGCTTGCCATCACGGGCTTTTAAGCCGTACTCGCGAATGGTGCTTTCAATTTCAGCAAGGCTCATAAACTCGGCATTACGCAATACTGGAACCACTAAGCCGCGATCACTTGATACCGCAACCCCAATATCTTGGTAGCCGTGATAGACGATGTCTTTGCCATCGATTGAGGCGTTGACCCCAGGCTGACGCTTAAGTGCTTCAGTGGCCGCTTTAACAAAGAACGACATAAAGCCTAAACGTGTACCGTTGTGGGTTTTCTCAAACAGATCTTTGTACTTATTACGCAGATCCATAATTGGCTTCATGTTCACCTCGTTAAAGGTGGTTAACATCGCCATGCTTGATTGTGCCTCAACTAAACGCTCAGCAACTTTCGCCCGCAGACGCGTCATAGGTACACGTTTTTCAACGCGATCACCTTGTGCCACCATCGCTGCCGGTACGCTAGTTGCCGCTGCTGGTGCTGCCGCTGGCTTCGCTGCTGCAGCGCTTACTGCGTCTTCTTTGGTTACTCGGCCATCTTTGCCCGTACCAGCAATAGAAGCTGGATCTAACGCATTTTCTGCAGCAATTTTACGTGCTGCTGGCGACAAAATGGCTTCTTGGCTAGCCGCTGGCGCTGCTGCTTCAGCCGGTGCGCTTACTGCAGCAGCAGGAGCTGCCGCTGTGGCGTTTTCATCTAACACACCAAGCTTTTCATTGCTTAATACGGTGTCGCCTTCATTTTTAACAATTTCAACTAAAACGCCATCCGCTTCAGCTAAAACTTCCATCACTACTTTGTCAGTTTCAATATCAACAATCAGTTCGTCACGCTTAACAGCATCACCGGGTTGTTTGTGCCAAGTTGCTACCGTGCCATCGGCTACCGACTCTGGAAATGCGGGGGCTTTAATTTCAATCGCCATAATCAAATTCCTACTCAATTCAAATACGTAAAAGCGGCTGTCCTGTGACAGCCACTTACGTTAAATAGTTACGTTAAATGCTGCTTCTAATAGGGCTTGCTGCTCTTCAGCATGCTGTGATGGGTAACCACAAGCTGGCGAAGCAGAAGCATCACGACCAGCATAGGCCAGATCCAGTCCTTGGCCATAGGCACGGGCTACATTACGCATGTGATGTTGGCTGCAATACCAAGCACCTTGGTTCATCGGCTCTTCTTGACACCACACAAACTGTTTTAAGTTCGGGTATTTATTCATTTCTTGCAGCAAATCATCCTCAGGGAATGGGTAAAGCTGCTCAATACGAATAATAGCAATGTCATTGCGCCCTTCTTCGCGGCGTTTTTCGAGTAAATCGTAGTACACCTTACCGCTACAGATCACCACTCGCTCAACCTTATCCGCTTCTAACTGATCAATCTCACTGATCACGGTTTGGAAAGAACCATTAGCTAAATCTTCTAAGGTTGAAGTGGCTAATTTATGACGCAGCAACGATTTTGGCGTTAAGGCAATTAACGGCTTACGCAGTGGGCGAATCACTTGACGACGTAACATGTGATACACCTGAGCTGGCGTAGTAGGTACACACACCTGAATATTGTGCTCAGCACATAGCTGTAAGAAGCGCTCTAGACGTGCCGATGAGTGCTCAGGGCCTTGACCTTCATAACCATGAGGTAACAGCATAGTGAGCCCTGATAGACGGCCCCACTTGGTTTCAGCACTGGTAATAAACTGGTCAATCACCACCTGGGCACCGTTGGCAAAGTCACCAAACTGCGCTTCCCACACCACTAAGGCATTAGGCATGGTACTGGCATAGCCGTACTCAAAAGCCAACACTGCCTCTTCTGATAAAAACGAGTCATACAGATCAAAACGTGGCTGATCTTTAAACAGGTTTTTCAGTGGAGTATAGGTTTCACCATCTTTTTGGTTATGCAAGTTCGCATGGCGGTGTGAGAAGGTCCCACGGCCTACGTCTTGGCCGGTCATACGTACCGGATGACCTTCAAACAATAAGGTGGCGTAGGCAACAGTTTCAGCAAAGCCCCAGTTTAAAGGCAGTGCCCCCTGCGCCATTTTGCGGCGGTCTTCTAAGATACGGGATACTTGACGCTGCACCACAAACCCTTCAGGCACTTCTTGCATCTTTAATGCTAGATCCTGCAAGGTTTTCAGGTCAAAGCTGGTATCGTGACGCGCCGTCCAGGCATGCCCTAAGTAGGGGCGCCAGTCTACAAACAGCTCTTTATTAGGTTCTTTCACTAAGCTCTTAACGACGTGTAAACCGTTATCTAATGCATCACGGTACTCGTTAATGTAGGTTTCCACCTGAGCCTCAGTTTGCACACCTTCAGCTACTAATTGCTGAGCATAGAGCTCGCGGGTAGTTGGCTGCTTAGTGATTTTTTGGTACATCAATGGCTGAGTACCGCTTGGCTCATCCGCCTCGTTGTGACCACGGCGACGATAGCAAACCAGGTCGATCACAATGTCACGCTTAAACTGCATGCGGTAATCAACTGCGAGCTGGGTCACAAATAACACCGCTTCTGGATCATCACCATTAACGTGCAAAATCGGTGCTTCAACCATTTTTGCAACATCCGTTGCATACTCGGTTGAACGGGTATCTTCTGGATTACTGGTAGTAAAGCCCACTTGGTTGTTAATCACGATACGGATCGTGCCACCAGTTTTATAGGCGCGGGTTTGTGACATCTGGAAAGTTTCCATCACCACACCCTGACCAGCAAATGCAGAGTCACCGTGAATCGTAATCGGCACCACTTTATCGCCTAAGGGGTCATTGCGACGATCTTGACGAGCCCGCACCGAACCTTCAACTACTGGCGAAACAATTTCTAAGTGTGATGGGTTAAACGCAAGCGCTAAGTGTACTTCACCACCTGGTGTCATTACGTTGGATGAGAAACCTTGGTGATATTTAACGTCACCCGAGCTTAAGCCTTCTACTCGCTTACCATCGAACTCATCAAACAGATCCCGTGGGTTTTTCCCGTAGGTATTCACCAACACGTTTAAACGACCGCGGTGGGCCATTCCGATCATGATTTCTTTAGCGCCGTACGAGCCAGAACGCTGAATAATCTCATCAACTAATGGGATTAAACTTTCGCCACCCTCAAGACCAAAACGCTTAGTACCTGGGTATTTAGTGCCTAAATATTTTTCTAAGCCTTCAGCCGCAGTTAAACGCTCAAGTAAGTGCTCTTTAGCTTCTGGACTAAAAGTTGGACGGCTACGAACACTTTCTAAACGCTGCTGAAACCAGCGACGCTGTTCAGAATCTACGATATGGGTAAATTCTGCGCCAATGGTACCGCAGTAAGTTTTGTAAAGTGCTTCTTGAATTTCACGTAAAGTGGCAGTTTCCTTGCCAATGTTTAAATCACCGGTTTGGAACGTGCTATCTAGATCGGCATCAGTTAAGCCATAGTGGCTAACCGTTAAATCAGGCTGCATTGGACGCACCCAAATATTTAACGGATCGAGCTTAGCAGCCTGATGACCGCGCATACGATAGGCTTGAATTAAACGCAACACCTCTACTTGCTTTTTCTCATGGGCAGAACTAACTGCCGCACCAGAAACAGGCTGAGCGCGATGTTGATTTTTAGCCAATAAGATAAACTGATCACGCACTGTTGAGTGCGAGACATCTGTGCTACCACCTGTTGTGGCAGGCAGCTTATCAAAATAAGTGCGCCACTCTTCCGGCACAGAGTTTGGATCGTGCAGGTAGAGTTCGTATAGCTCTTCCACATAGGTAGCGTTCCCACCGGATAGATGTGCGCTACTCCACATGCGCTGCATTACGCTTTCTTGCATGCTAGGTCACCCTTGGATAAGGAGCCTCTACCGGTAAGGAAACTAGTGACTATAGAAGTCAATTGCAGCGACTTCGATAAAGCCACTACGAATCCCGCAGATAGTCTGAGCTTTACCCAGAGGCTCCTGCTGGTCGTCATGTTCGTAAAAGCAGTGCTGGATAAGCACTGCTTTCATTATCCCTGCTAATACAGGTATATCAGCGTATTTAGCAGGGTTTATTTTTTTGGATCAAGTTCCGCTCTGCAACAACATGTTGCGGATATGGCCAATCGCACGCGTTGGGTTCAATCCTTTAGGGCATACGTTCACGCAGTTCATAATGTTATGGCAACGGAACACACTAAAGGGATCATCTAAACGTGCTAAACGCTCTTGGGTTTGCGTATCGCGGCTATCTGCTAAGAAACGATAGGCTTGCAGCAAGGCTGCAGGGCCTAAGAACTTATCAGGGTTCCACCAGAATGATGGACAGCTCGTTGAACAGCACGCACATAAGATGCACTCATACAGACCATCGAGCTTTTCACGTTGCTCAGGTGTCTGTAAGCGCTCAATACTAGGCGCAGGTGTGTTGTTCTGTAGGAATGGCTGCACTTTCTCATACTGCTGGTAGAAAATGCTCATATCTACTACGAGGTCACGAATAATTGGCAAACCAGGCAATGGACGAATGACTAATGCATCGCCCTTTACCACGGATGACAAAGGTGTGATACAAGCGAGGCCGTTTTTACCCGCCATGTTCATTCCATCAGAGCCACATACGCCCTCACGGCACGAACGGCGATAAGCAAAGCCTTCGTCTTGTTCTTTGATTAGTGCTAAAACATCTAGCACCATCATATCTTTCCCATCAATCGTTACATCGAACGTTTGCATGGCCGGGGCTTTATCTTGCTCCGGATTATAGCGATAAACGCTAACTTTTAATGTCTTGGGCAGCGACATATCGATTACCCTTAATAAGTACGAGTTTTAGGCTCAAAGGCTGGAACGGTTTTTGGTGATAAGTTTACTGCACGTTTACCCACACGCTTCTCTTGCGGGAAGTACATGGTATGGCATAACCAGTTCTCATCATCACGCTCTTCGTAGTCTTCACGAGCGTGGGCACCGCGCGATTCTTTACGTGCTTCTGCAGAAATTGCAGTCGCTTCAGCCACTTCAAATAAGTTTTGCAGCTCAAGCGCTTCAATACGTGCAGTGTTGAATGCGCCACTCTTATCGTTAATTTTAACGTTTTCGATGCGCTCACGCAGATCAGATAGTTCTTGAATACCTTTTTGCATGTATTCGCCGGTACGGAACACACCAAAGTAGTTCTGCATGCAGTTTTGCAACTCACGACGTAAAGGTGCAACCTCTTCACCCGTAGTGCGCTCATTGAGCTTAGCTAAACGCTCAAGTGACTGCTCAACATCTGACTGACTAGCAGAGCGTGCTTCAACGCCCTCACGTAAGGCGCTCTCTAAGTAGAGCCCCGCTGCACGACCAAACACAACTAAGTCGAGCAAGGAGTTACCGCCTAAACGGTTAGCACCGTGAACCGATACTGAAGTCACCTCACCCACACCAAACAAGCCTTCAATAATTTGATCATTACCGTTGGCATCTTGCTGGATAGCTTGACCGTGAATATTGGTCGCAATACCGCCCATCATATAGTGACAGGTTGGTACTACTGGAATTGGCGCGTAAACAGGGTCAACGTGAGCAAAAGTTTTTGACAGCTCACAAATACCTGGCAACTTACTGTGTAAAGTAGCTTCACCTAAGTGATCCAGCTTCAGTAATACGTGGTCACCATTCGGGCCACAGCCGTTACCGGCCAAAATTTCTTTAACCATTGAGCGTGCAACAACGTCACGGCCAGCTAAGTCTTTAGCATTGGGCGCGTAGCGCTCCATGAAACGCTCACCGTGTTTGTTGATCAGGTAACCACCTTCACCACGGCACCCTTCAGTTACTAACACACCTGCGCCAGCAATACCGGTTGGGTGGAACTGCCACATTTCCATGTCTTGCATCGCATAACCAGCGCGCAGCGACATACCCACACCGTCTCCGGTGTTGATTAAGGCGTTAGTCGTTGAGGAATAGATACGACCCGCACCACCCGTAGCTAATACCACAGCTTTAGCGCGGATAAATACGGTCTCACCGGTTTCAATGCAGATCGCAATGATACCCACTACCGCGTTATCTTGGTTTTTCACTAAATCAACTGCGTACCACTCGTTAAGGAACTCAGTTCCTGCACGCAGGTTACCTTGATAAAGCGTGTGTAACAGCGCATGTCCTGTACGGTCAGCAGCAGCACAGGTACGTGCCGCTTGGCCACCACGACCGAAGTCTTTTGACTGACCACCGAATGGACGCTGATAAATACGGCCCTTCTCAGTACGTGAGAAAGGTAAACCCATATGCTCAAGCTCATATACTGCTTCAGGGCCTACAGAGCACATATATTCGATAGCATCTTGGTCACCGATATAGTCGGAACCTTTGACGGTATCGTACATGTGCCAGCGCCAATCGTCGTTTGGATCATCCGAAGCAATTGCACAGGTGATACCACCTTGCGCCGATACGGTATGTGAGCGAGTTGGGAAAACTTTAGTTACTACTGCGGTCTTGTGACCACCTTGGGCAAGTTGCAGCGAAGCGCGCATACCTGCACCGCCGCCACCGACAATGATGGCGTCATAAGAAAGAGTACGAATACCAGCCATGAATTACATTCCCCACAGAATCTGTACGCCCCAGACGAACAGTACGAACATTAACATTCCGCACAGCACCTGAACTAAGAAGCGTACTCCTGTTGCCCATTTGCCTAGAGTCATTGGTGTTAAGTAGTCAGTAGTTACTGCCCACATGCCGATCCATGCGTGCGCGCCCAGTGAGACTAAAGCGAGCAAGCTAAAAATGCGCATCGCAGAGTTAGCAAATAAACCTTGCCACTCAGCGTAGCCCATATTGGGATTAGCAATAATAAAGCCGAGCAAAAATACGGCATAGGCGGCTAGAACAACGGCTGATACTCGCTGCGCCATCCAGTCAAACAGACCAGAGCGCGAGAAGTTAGTTACATTAGTTACCATATCCAGACTCCTGCCAGAACAATTAAGATTGCAGCTACGATGAACACAATCTTGGCACCTAATTTACCGCCTTCCAGCGTATTACCGATGCCCATATCTTGAATCAAGTGACGGATACCAGCTGTCAAGTGATACAAGAGGCCAGAAAGAAGACCCCAAACGACAAACTTCGCCAGCGGCGATGCCAAACATTCTTTGACTTCAGCAAAACCTTGTTCTGAGGCTAAGGACTTTTGCAATCCGTACAGCAAAATTGCAATACCTAAAAACAAGATCACACCGGAAATACGGTGCAGAATGGATGAGTAAGCAGTGATTGGGAGTTTTATAGTCCTAAGATCTAGGTTTACAGGTCGTTGGCTATTCACGGCGTATTCACACTTAGAGAGCCCCAAACCACAGGGCATGTTGTTGGTTTAGTACGGTTTAAAACCGATTACCATTATGGATGTTTGAACCTATATACACAGCTCACGCTGATATAGGTCCGTCACGCAGTATAGGGTAAATCCACACCAAATGACAACGTGAATCCATACACCTAAAAGTTGATTGCATGCTTTTGACAATTAACGTAAATATCTATACCTGATATTATTTAAGCGACATACCTCTTTAGCAGTGTTTTATCGCTTCAAATTGACAATCGAGTCAATCACACTATTATGTTGCGGGCCCTGCGTGGGGGGCCGTGATGATACTAAAGCATAACTAGGAGGCCACATGGCTGACAAAACAGCGCAGCTAATCATCGAGGGCAATGCCCCCGTAGAACTGCCAATTCTTAGCGGCACAATGGGTCCAGACGTAATTGACGTGCGTAATCTAATTGCAAGTGACCACTTCACTTACGACCCAGGATTTATGTCTACCGCTTCATGCGAGTCAAAGATCACCTACATTGATGGTGATAAAGGTATTTTGTTACACCGCGGCTATCCGATTGAGCAGCTCGCCAAACACTCAGACTACCTTGAGACCTGCTACTTATTGCTAAACGGCGAATTACCGACCGCTGAGCAAAAAGCCAAGTTTGACGACACCATCACCAGTCACACCATTGTGCACGAGCAAATCAAGTCATTCCTCAACGGCTTCCGCCGTGACGCTCACCCAATGGCTATTATGTGCGGCATCGTTGGTGCGCTCTCGGCTTTCTACCACGACTCTTTAGATATTAATGATCCAAAGCATCGCGAAATTTCTGCACACCGCTTAATCGCCAAGTTACCGACGATTGCGGCAATGGTTTACAAGTACTCAATGGGCCAACCCATTATGTACCCACTGAATGACCTAAACTATGCAGAAAACTTCCTGCATATGATGTTTAACACCCCAGCAGAAATTAAGCCGATCAGCCCTGCCTTAGCGCGCGCAATGGATCGTATCTTTATTCTGCACGCTGACCACGAGCAAAACGCGTCCACTTCAACTGTACGCTTAGCTGGCTCTTCTGGTGCTAACCCGTTCGCCTGTATTGCAGCCGGAATTGCCGCGCTGTGGGGACCTGCTCACGGCGGCGCTAACGAAGCAGTATTACGCATGCTCGACGAAATTGGCGATGTCTCTAACATCGACAAGTTCATCGCTAAAGCCAAAGACAAAAATGATCCATTTAAGCTAATGGGCTTTGGTCACCGCGTTTACAAAAACTTTGACCCTCGCGCCAAAGTTATGAAAGAAACCTGTGACGAAGTACTAGCAGAGCTGGGCATCAATGATCCACAGCTAGAGCTGGCAATGAAACTGGAAGAGTACGCACTCAACGATCCCTACTTCAAAGAGCGCAACCTCTATCCGAACGTTGACTTCTACTCTGGCATTATCCTGAAAGCTATTGGTATTCCAACCAGCATGTTTACAGTGATTTTCGCCATGTCACGCACTGTGGGCTGGATCTCACACTGGACTGAAATGCTCTCAGGCCCTTATAAAATTGGTCGTCCTCGTCAGTTATACACTGGCTATACGCAGCGCGACTATGTGGATCTTGAAAAGCGCTAATTTAAACGCACTCCACGAAAAAACCCAGCCAAATGGCTGGGTTTTTTAATAGCACTAATTTGCTTAAGCCTTACTTTTGCGCAGCATTGCGCATGCCAACTAAGGTATTAAAAGGCGCCTCAACCACAAACTTATTAGCTAACCACGCCGGCACACTACCACCTGGATCAGTATGCACCTCATAGGTCACCTGGGTTTGATTAGCCGATAACGGCTTAAACTTCCAATAACCATCAACCTTAGCTACCCGCACATAGCCTTTAGTTTCAGGCTGATAGCTAGGCAAGCCTTCGATTTTGCGCACTACCTCGTCGCCCTGCTTAGACTCAGTCACTTTCAATACCGAATCCCGCGGTGTAACTGGCCAAGGGGTAGAGAACTGGGTATAGGTCCAAACACTAGGCCCTTCTTTTTTCAGCACCTTCAGCGAGCTGCACTCATGAATCCACTGACAGGAGTTAGCGGCATCTGCCTGCACCGCTAGCACTTTATCTAAACTGGCATTGATTACAGTGACGCCACGATAGGCTTTATATTTAGAACCCGCTTCTTGCTTTAAAAAAACCTGAACTCCATCAGCGTTTTTTTCTTCTTTCCACTCATTAGCTAACGCCGTACCAGCCACTAGCGTTAAAGCAGTCACAGCGATGACTTTCTTAAACATTGTTATTCTCCTGTTTTCAACCAATCACATTAGGTGATGAATAAATCATAGAGTTTAGTCACAAGAAAATACAAAGAGACTCAATAGTCACTCCTTAACTTTAGTCTTAAGCCGTTGCCAACTCTAAAGCACCAATCAGTTGCAGTGCTTGCGCAGCTGTTTCGCCGCACAACGCCAACTCGGCTTGATAACCACCGCAAAAATCAGGGCGCTGACTGGTACCAAATAATTGACACAAGTTATGTTCATCCAAATTTACACAACGCACCCCAGCTGGTTTACCTTGCGGCATACCTGGTAAAGGCTGGGTAATTGATGGGGCGATACAACACGCCCCACATCCTACTCGGCACTCCATCAGTCCGCCTTTTTATAGCGCAGCATTAACGCCGAAGTGTCCATCCGCCCACCGCCCAGCTGCTGGACTTCAGCATACAACTGATCCACACAGGCGGTAATTGGTAAGGACGCCCCATTACGCCGCGCCTCTTCCAGCACCATAGAGAAATCCTTGCGCATCCAGTTAACTGAAAAACCAAAATCAAACTGCCGCGCACTCATGGTTTGATGACGATTTTCCATTTGCCACGACTGCGCCGCCCCTTTACTAATCACCGCCATGGCTTTCTCAACATCTAAGCCTGCTTGCTCGGCAAAATGAATCGCTTCAGCTAAACTCTGCAACAAACCGCCAATACAAATCTGATTGACCATTTTGGTCAGCTGCCCCTTGCCAATCTCGCCCATCAACTCAACTTTTTGCGCATAAGCTGCCAGCAGTGGCTGAGCCTTGGCTAAATCTGCTGCATCACCACCCACCATCACCGTTAAACAGCCTTTTTTTGCACCATCTTGCCCACCAGAAACGGGGGCATCTAAAAAGCGCGCCTGTTTTTCCGCCAGCAATTCTGCCAACTGTATAGCCGCGGCAGCAGAAGCTGTGGTGTGATCAACCACCAGTGTACCTGGCTGAATTCCAGCGAGCACACCCTGCTCAGCAGTAAACAATTCCACTAGCGAGGCGTCATCACCAAAACAAATAAATACCACTTCAGCTGCACGCACGGCTTCTGCTGGAGTTGCAGCAACCTGCCCTTGATATTCCGCCTGCCAAGCCTGCGCCTTACTTAAAGTGCGGTTATATACGGTCACTTGATGCCCTTGCCGTGCTAAATGCCCCGCCATGGGAAAACCCATCGCTCCCAAACCTAAAAAAGCCACCTGCTGCGCCACCATACTGTTTACCTCTCTTATTGTTTATTCGTCTTATTATTCTTTATACAGCGCTGAATAAATTCACTACTAACTGCAGCTGCACGCTGCAAGTGCTGTGCCTGAGTCAGACCACTGCGCTGCAAGGGTTTTAAATCATGATCGGCTGCAACTAACCAATCAATACTGACCTTGTCACCCAAGTCCATTGCCGCGATAAGCGTTTTTGCACCTAAGCGATCACGCTCACCTTGAATCACACACAATGGCTTAGTTAACTCTGGCAAATGCTCCGTTCGCAGCTTATCGGGTTTACCTATAGGATGAAAAGGATAACCATAAGCAATCGCCCCTAGCGCCTTAGACTGAGAGACCACTCTGCTCGCTACCCGTCCCCCCATCGACTTTCCTGCTAACAACCAAGGCTCAGAAAAATGCTGCATTTGCCTCGCCAGCTCCTCTAGCATGTACTGCTGCAATTCTGGCATAGGATTAGGCGGTCTGCGCTGCCCTTGGTTTCTACGCGCCTGCATATAAGGAAACTCAAAGCGCAGTACACGTAAATCATGCTTTACTAGCTCGGCCACCAGCTGCTGCATAAAATCACTGTCCATCGGCGCTCCCGCCCCATGCGCTAACAATAGGTTAGCCTGTACGCTGCCAGTACTTGGCTGATCTAATAACACCAAAGACGACTGTGACATAGTCACCTCAAATAAAAAACAATTAAAAAACCTAGGCGACAAAAGGATATTTGTAACTACTCATGACGTCACCCGCTAGATAGGCTAATATAGCGCCCGCAAGTAATGGGTTTTAACCTCTGACCATAAATTAATCGTTAGGAATCGTTGCAGTCGGTCGTTTTTTGCCGGTGCCAGATGGCATTGGCTATTTAGCTGACCTACCGCAAGACTTTTTCTAGTCAGTTAGTTTAAATACAGCCCGCTAATTGTATTAGCACTGTTTTAGTTAGGGGCATAAAGGATGCTTAACCGCCCCATTACGAAACGTAACCCCAAAAACTCCATTAACCGTGGAATCTTTAGCATGAGTACAGCAATCGAACAGACTGCTTATAACTACAAGGTCGTACGCCAGTTCGCCATAATGACGGTGGTCTGGGGCATTGTAGGAATGAGCATGGGCGTTCTGATCGCCGCGCAATTAGTGTGGCCAGAACTTAACTTTGATCTTCCTTGGACAAGCTTTGGACGTTTACGTCCATTGCATACTAACGCCGTAATTTTCGCCTTTGGTGGATGTGCGCTCTTTGCTACCTCATATTATGTGGTACAACGCACTTCACAAACTCGCTTATTCAGCGACAAACTGGCGTCCTTTACGTTCTGGGGCTGGCAAGCGGTTATTGTGCTTGCAGCTATTACGCTCCCTTTAGGCTACACCACCACTAAAGAATACGCTGAATTAGAGTGGCCAATCGCTATTCTGCTAGCGATTGTTTGGGTGAGCTACGGCATAGTCTTCTTTGGCACTATCGTCAAGCGTAAAACTTCGCACATTTATGTGGGTAACTGGTTCTACGGTGCGTTCATTATTGTGACCGCAATGCTACATATCGTGAACCACATTTCGATCCCTGTTACCTTCTTTAAATCTTACTCCATGTACTCTGGCGCTACAGATGCCATGGTTCAGTGGTGGTATGGTCACAACGCTGTAGGTTTCTTCCTGACCACCGGCTTCTTAGGCATGATGTACTACTTCGTACCTAAGCAAGCTAATCGTCCGATTTACTCCTACCGCCTGTCGATCGTGCACTTCTGGGCACTGATCACCCTTTACATTTGGGCCGGTCCGCACCACTTGCACTACACCGCACTGCCAGACTGGGCACAATCCTTAGGTATGGTAATGTCCTTGATTCTACTAGCGCCTTCATGGGGCGGTATGATCAACGGTATGATGACCCTCTCCGGTGCTTGGCATAAACTGCGCACGGATCCTATCTTACGTTTCTTAGTCGTTTCATTAGCTTTCTACGGTATGTCTACCTTCGAAGGCCCAATGATGGCTATCAAAACTGTAAACGCTCTGTCGCACTACACTGACTGGACCGTAGGTCACGTACACGCCGGTGCATTAGGTTGGGTAGCGATGATTTCTATCGGTTCGCTTTACCACTTAATCCCACGCGTTTTCGGTCGCACGCAAATGCATAGCGTTGGCTTAATTAACCTGCACTTCTGGTTAGCCACTATTGGTACCGTACTCTACATCGCCTCGATGTGGGTCAACGGTATTATGCAAGGTCTAATGTGGCGTGCCGTTAACGAAGATGGAACCCTGTCGTACTCATTCGTTCAAGCGCTTGAGTCCAGTCACTACGGTTTCATTGTTCGCATGATCGGCGGTGCCTTCTTCTTATTAGGTATGTTCTTCATGGCCTATAACACTTGGCGTACCGTGCGCTCAGCCTCACGTGAAGAAGCTGAAGCTGCTAGCCGTTTCACTGTAGAAGGAGCTCATTAATAATGTCTAAGCATGAACTTCTTGAAAAGAACATTGGTCTTCTGGCCTTTTTCATGGTGATCGCTGTCAGTATTGGTGGCCTCACCCAGATTGTTCCTTTGTTCTTCCAAGACGTAGTGAATGAGCCTGTGGAAGGTCTAAAGCCGTACACCGCACTACAACTTGAAGGCCGTGATATCTATATCCGTGAAGGTTGCGTTCAGTGCCACTCACAGATGATTCGTCCATTCCGCGCAGAAACTGAGCGTTATGGTCACTATTCTGTGGCTGGCGAAAGCGTGTATGAGCACCCATTCCTATGGGGTTCTAAGCGTACAGGTCCAGACTTAGCTCGTGTTGGTGGTCGTTACTCTGATGACTGGCACCGTGCGCACCTGTACAACCCACGTAACGTGGTACCTGAATCTAAAATGCCTGCTTACCCATGGCTTGTGGAAAACAAGTTAGATGGTAAAGACACAGTCGCCAAGATGAAAGCCATGCGCTGGTTAGGTGTTCCATACACCGATGAAGACATTGATGGCGCAGTAGCTAACGTAAAAGGCAAGACTGAGATGGAAGCCATTGTGGCTTACCTACAGGTACTTGGAACTTCAATTAAGAATAAACGGTAAGCATAAATGGAAATCGGAACTATTCGCGGCTTAGGCACGCTCATCGTCTTCATTGCGTTTGTCGGCCTTTTATACTGGGTTTTCGGTAAAAAGAAGTCGAGTTTTGAAGATGCGGCTAACTTACCCTTCGCTGACGAACAGTCCGATTCAGGTAAGCTAGACCAAGATACTTCCAGGAGCAAAAACCAATGACTTCTTTTTGGAGTGGTTATATTTCTGTATTAACCATCGGGACTTTGGTAGCCCTTATCTGGCTAATTTTTGCCACGCGTAAGGGACAAAGACCTGATGCTAACAACCATAAGCTCGGTCATGTGTATGACGGCATTGAAGAGTACGATAACCCTCTTCCACGCTGGTGGTTTATGTTGTTTGTGGCAACCTTCATCTTCACTGCGGGTTACCTCGTCCTTTACCCAGGTTTAGGTACTTGGAAAGGCGTGTTACCCGGTTACGAAGGTGGTTGGACTGCCGCCAAACAATGGGAAAAAGAAATGGCTAAAGCCGATGAGAAATACGGCCCTATCTTTGCTAAATATGCTGAGATGCCAATCACTGAAGTGGCAAAAGATGAGGAAGCGCTAAAAATGGGTGGTCGCCTATTTGCTTCTCACTGTGCGGTATGCCACGGTTCGGATGCCAAAGGTGCCTATGGTTTCCCTAACCTAACCGATGACGACTGGATCTGGGGCGGTCAGCCTGACGTGATTAAAACCACCATCCTCAAAGGCCGTAACGCAGTAATGCCTGGCTGGAAAGATGCGATTGGTGAAGATGGTGTGAAAAACGTAGCCGCTTATGTGCGCAGCTTTTCTGGCCTGAAGAACCCAGAAGGGGTTGACCTTGAAGCCGGTAAGCAAGTTTTCTCAACCACCTGTGTCGCTTGTCACGGTCCAGAAGGTAAAGGTATGCACGCTTTAGGCGCGCCTAACCTAACCGATGATATCTGGCTGTATGGCTCCAGCTTCGAGATGGTACAAAAAACCATCCGTGAGGGTCGTAACGGTCACATGCCTGCTCAAGAAGAGTTCTTAGGCAATGACAAAGTACACCTGTTAGCTGCTTACGTGTATAGCTTGTCTCAAGGTAATACTGAGAACTAAGTTACTGCGACATGCCGTCGCGCGCCGCACTCCAGTAGTCGGCGTATCATGTACAGGTAGTTACTTTTATTCTGGCCAGCGTTAAGCTGGCCAGATTGTTTTACAACACCGTGGTACTCCTGATGACTGATAAAATTCCCGTAAAAAACGTTACGCCAGAAGAGCATCAAGGCCCCGAGCTATATGCCAAGCGTAATGCTATCTACACCCGCTCATTTACTGGTTTATTCCGCAACGTCCGCATCAGTGCTGGCATCGTTTTATTTGTTTTATTTTTAGGCACCGTTTGGTTGCAATGGAATGGTCGCCAAGCCGTTTGGTGGAACCTTCCCGAGCGCAAATTTTATATTTTTGGCGCTACCTTCTGGCCACAAGACTTTGTGCTCTTGGCTTGGCTACTGATCATTTGTGCTTTTGGCCTATTTTTTATTACTGTGTTTGCCGGCCGTGTCTGGTGTGGCTATGCCTGCCCACAAAGCGTCTGGACCTGGATTTTTATGTGGGTGGAAAAGATCACTGAAGGTGATCGCAACCAACGCATGAAGCTCGATAAAGCACCAATGTCGGCCAATAAATTCCTGCGCAAATTCGCTAAGCATAGCCTTTGGCTGTTAATTGGCTTAGGCACGGGCTTAACCTTTGTCGGTTACTTTACGCCGATCCGAGAACTGCCCAAAGATTTGCTCACTGGACAAGCCAGTGGCTGGGCCTATTTCTGGGTTAGTTTTTTCACCTTCTTTACCTACTTATTTGCTGGCTGGTTACGCGAACAAGTATGTATTTATATGTGTCCCTACTCACGCTTCCAAAGCGTCATGTTTGACAAAGACACGCTGATTGTTTCCTATGATGAAGCCCGTGGTGAAAAACGTGGCCCGCGGAAAAAAGGGGCTGATTACCAAGCTCAAGGCTTAGGTGACTGTATCGACTGTAAGCTATGCGTACACGTCTGCCCTACGGGTATTGATATTCGAGATGGCCTGCAAATTGCCTGCATTGGTTGCGCCGCTTGTGTCGATGCCTGTGACAGCATCATGGAGAAAATGGGCTACGAGCCCGGTTTAGTCAGCTACACAACTGAACACAACCTGTCGGGTAAGAAGACTAAAGTGCTGCGCCCACGCTTAATTGGGTATGCTCTCGCCCTCACCGCCATGGCGAGCTTGTTTACCTACACCGTAATCAACCGCCCACTGGTTGAGTTTAACGTAATTAAAGACCGCACCCAGTTCCGTGAAAATCGTCAGGGCCGGATCGAAAACGTTTATACTTTGGTGATTATTAACAAAGCCCAGGCTGAACACTCATTTAAAATTACCGCAGAAGGCTTACCTGGCATTCAGTTAGAAGGTCGCAGTAGTGTAAAAGCTGCTGAAGGTGAACTCCTTTCAGTGCCGGTATCTATTTCGGTAGCTCCGGAAGACCTGCCTTCAAGCGCTAATGAAATTACATTCCACGTTGAAGCGGAAGACGACGCCACAATTAAGCGCAGCACCAGCAGCCGCTTTTTAGGGCCAGCCGTTCTCCGTTAGTTAAAGAGGTAAGTATGCAACAGTCCGATCAGACCAAATCCACTTGGTACAAAGAGCCTTGGGTGTGGTTTATCCTAGGGTTACTCAGCACCTCCGTTGTACTCGGACTGTCGCTGCTATTTATCTCGCTAAAAAACCCACCCAGCCTAGTAGTCGATAACTACTATGATGCGGGTAAAGGAATTAACCGCTCGCTCGAGCGTGAATCCTTAGCTACTAGCTTGAAGATTCAAGCAGAACTGACGTTAGATCAAGAGCGCGGCGAAGCCTTACTTACCCTTGAAGGGGAAAGCCAGCCGCCCTATTTAGAGCTGACCTTGATTTCCCCTACCCAGCCTGAACGTGATCGGCGCATCGTGTTGCAAGCATTACCTGATCAGCCCGGTCTGTATCGTGGCTTATTAGCAGACGATGATGTAACGGGACGCCGTATGGTTGAAGTTTTGGGTAAAGAACAAGAAGCCACTTGGCGTCTATTTGAAGAAGAGAACGTTACCTTCTCGAGTAAAATTTTGTTAGGCGAAGAGTAACCGCGTGCGCCTACCCTTTGACTTAGTTGCATGACCACCACGCCATCCTGCTACCACTGTGGGCTGCCGATTCCAGCTCACAGTGATTTTCATTACCCCGTTTTGCAACAAGAGCGCCAATTCTGCTGCCTTGGCTGTCAAGGTGTGGCTACAGCCATTGTTGAAAATGGACTCGAAAGCTATTACCAGCATCGCAGTGAACCTTCAGCTAACCCCGAAACTTTGCCAGCCGTCATTCCTGATGAATTATTGCTCCTTGATCGCGCTGATTTACAACAAAGTTTTGTGCAACACTCAGGCGACTTAAGTGAAGCCCAATTACTGATTGAAGGCATCAGCTGCGCAGCTTGTGGGTGGCTAATTGAAAAACATCTGCGCGAAGAATCGAGTGTGGCTGAAGCACGGCTCAATGTCTCAAATCACAGGCTACATATTCGCTGGAATCAACAGCAAGTCCCCCTCTCGACGCTGCTGCAAAAGATTCATCAAATTGGTTATGTGGCCCATCCATGGCAAGCAGATACCGCAACTGAGCGCATGGCAGCAGAAAATAAACGTTCATTACGTAAAGTCGGTGTCGCAGGTTTACTGTGGATGCAGGTGATGATGGCCACTATGGCGACTTGGCCTGAGTTTAATATTGACCTGTCCGCAGGTTTTGACACTATTTTACGCTGGACCAGTTTAATTCTTACCACACCTATTGTTTTTTATTGCAGTAGTGAGTTTTTCTTAGGCGCTTGGCGTGATATTAAAACCCGTCACCTCACCATGGATGTTTCGGTATCACTGGCAATTGGTGGCGCTTATCTTGCTGGTATTTGGTCCACCTTAACGGGGCAAGGCGAGTTATATTTTGATGCCTGCGGTATGTTTGCGCTATTTTTATTATCTGGCCGTTACTTAGAAAAACGGGCCCGCGAGCGCACCTCTGCCGCCACCGCACAGCTGGTTAATCTGCTGCCCACCTCGTGTTTACGACTCGATGAAAACCAACAAACCCAACGGGTATTACTGAAAGAGTTAGCCATTGATGACCGTGTCATTATTCCTCCAGGCCACCTAATTCCTGCCGATGGCGTCATTATCGAAGGCCAGTCCAGTATTGATGAGTCGTTACTGACTGGCGAATATTTGCCCCTGCCTAAACAAGCTGGCGAAGCAGTCACTGCGGGCACTTTAAATGTTGAAGGGCCACTGACTGTGATGGTTAAAGCACTCGGTGATAACACTCGGCTGTCAGCGATTGTGCGCCTTCTAGAGCGCGCCCAAAGTGCCAAACCTAAAATTGCTGAGTTAGCTGATCGCTTTGCCCAGTGGTTCTTAATTTGTGTACTTTTAATTGCGCTCAGTGTGGGTTTAATCTGGCTACAAATTGACAGCCAGCGGGCGTTTTGGGTGGTGTTGTCACTGCTGGTAGCGACCTGCCCCTGCGCCCTATCCTTGGCCACCCCGACCGCGCTGACCACCGCCACTGGCACCCTGCATAAGCTCGGCTTGTTACTCACCCGCGGCCATGTGCTAGAAGGGTTAAAGCACATTGATACGGTGATCTTTGATAAAACCGGCACCTTAACTGAGGGCAAACTCAAGCTGGCAGAGATCCATCCTCTTGGCGAGTATTCACAGCAACAAGTCATTGCCATAGCAGCGGCCCTTGAAAGTCAATCAGAACACCCTATTGCCCGCGCCTTTGGTCGCTCAGCGCTTAATGCAGAGCAGGTCACCAGTTTTCCAGGATTAGGCTTAGAAGGTCAGATTAATGGCCAAACCTATCGCATTGGCCGCGCTGACTTTGTCAGCGAATTAAGTCAGCAAACACCGCCATTGACCTTACACAGTGAAGGTCAATGGCTGCTATTAGGCGATGAACGTCAGGTCTTGGCATGGTTTGTATTAAATGATCAACTGCGTGAAGACGCTCAACAACTGATTGATGCTTGCCATCAACAAGGTTGGAACACCTACTTACTATCGGGTGATAGCTCACCGATGGTGGCTAAAATTGCCGAACAATTAGGCATCAAGCATGCTCAAGCAGGTTTAACACCAGCACAAAAACTGGCGGTATTGGAACAGTTGCACAGTCAAGGGCAGCGTGTCTTGATGCTCGGAGATGGAGTGAATGATGTGCCGGTACTGGCCGCTGCCGATATCAGTATCGCCATGGGTAGCGCCACTGACCTAGCCAAAACCAGTGCTGATGCCATTTTACTCTCCAACCGCCTTAGCACCTTAGTCGATGCCTTAACGGTGGCGAAAAAAACCCGCCGCATAATTATTGAAAACCTCGGCTGGGCAACCCTGTACAATGGGCTGGTGATTCCTTTTGCTGCTGTGGGCTGGGTAACGCCTTTTTGGGCAGCCATCGGAATGTCTGTTAGCTCATTACTGGTTGTGTTAAATGCGCTACGTTTAACTCGCATTCAAACCACTTAGGAGACATTATGATTGCGCTCTATGTCATGGTCGCAGCCGCAGTAATTATTGTTGCAGTGGTGATTCGGCTGTTTTTTTGGGCGGTCGATAATGGCCAATACGAAGACTTAGATGGCCCCGCCCATAGCATTTTATTTGATGACGAAGACCCCAAACACACCCAAGCCAATGCCTCGCTTAATCACTCTAATGAGCAAGCGGCGAAGCATAAAACGGTTACGAAAGAGTAATTTTCATGCTGAGCCTACCGTTAATCGCTTCAGCTCTCATCATTGGTTTATTAGGTGCCGGCCACTGTATTGGCATGTGCGGTGGTTTAATGGGAGCATTAACCATGGCCATTCCTCCCGAGCACAAAGCTCAACGCTTTAAGCTGTTACTGGGTTATAACCTCGGTCGTGTGAGCAGCTACGGTATCGCTGGCGTGCTTTTTGGTCTAGGTGGCTGGGCACTACAAAATAGTCCTTTGGCTTTAGGGCTGCGTATCTTTGCCGCTTTATTACTCATTGCCATGGGCTTATATTTAGCCGGCTGGTGGTTTGGTTTAAATCGCCTTGAGCGCGCAGGACAACACCTTTGGCGCTATATTCAACCCCTAACCAAACGTTTATTACCTGTAACCAGCTTACCTAAAGCAATTCTCCTTGGCGCATTATGGGGCTGGCTGCCATGTGGCTTGGTGTATAGCACCTTAATTTGGTCAGCCAGCCAAGGTAATGCGCTACATAGTGGCTTATTAATGGTGCTATTTGGCTTAGGTACCTGGCCGGTATTAATTATTTCTGGACTTGCTGCTGAACAATTAAAGCAATTTTTACAACGCCAAGCGGTGCGTATTTTCAGTGGCTTACTGTTAATTCTATTTGGTCTTTGGACCCTGCCCGGCCCACATCAAATGTGGTTGATGGGCCATTAAAGCTGACACATATCAACAAATAATAGAACGCTAGCCCCCAGCAGCGGGCGGACTAATGACGCTTGATGCAAATCAACAAGGGCCGACCAAGGCTTGATTACTGTTGCCTGACTTCAAATAACAACAGCAGCAGAGTGTTGATCTATGCAGTCTTTATTTTCTTGGATGACGTCTAAGACTAAGCCACGCTTAGCCATTGCCAAAGCCTCTCATTCCCCCCACTCGTTGGCGCTCTACCGTGCACTGCGCAATACTCGTGATACCCAGCATCCGATTAGCTTACAAATTTACTTGCCTAGCTGCCAAACCCCGTGCTCCTGCTGTACTACCACTACACCACGCGTGGCTTCACTTGCTTCTAGCCATGACTATCTGCAAGCGCTAAAAAACGAACTAACCTTAATCGCCAGTCAGCTCAGCCAGCATAATGTAATCAAACAGTTAGAAGTACATGGCTCCAGTCACTTTCTATCTCTCGCGCAACTCGGTGAGTTAATGAATTTTATCGAGCAGAAGCTGTGCCTACAGACCGATTTTTTTAATGATTACCACATCACCTTAGATCCTGCCCGTTATGACTGGGGCGATATTTCTAAGTTGCACCAGATCGGCTTTAACCATGTCACCCTTGGTATTAATTTAAATGATCACTCTGGGTTAAACCCGCTACGCCATGTCCGACGCTTAATTGAAGCGGCGCGTACTTTTCAGTTTCGTAGTATCGGCTGCCAGATTTTTTATCCCCAATACGATAGTAAACTAGAAAACTGGCAACCCCTACTGGATGAGTTGTCTTGGTTAATGCCTGATCGCCTGCAATTTATTGCCCAAACAGCAACGGCTAACGCTGAGTTGAGCGTCAGCCCTTATCTTTCTGGCGCACTCAGTACCTTTACCGCTGCCGACTATACCCACCTAGGCAATGGACAGTTCAGTTTAGGCGATGATGATCTAACCATTGCTTACGAAGAAGGCTTTTTAGCCCATGCTGAACAGGGCTATACCGCTCACCAGAAAAGTTATCAAATTGGGGTCGGAGTCGGAGCTGTTACCCGCATTCAACAGTTTGAAGGCGCTAACACTGCATCTATGGCCCATTATTTGGCTTTATCACTCACCCCACAGCTAAGTATTACTCGCACTCAGCCCCTAACTAGCGGCGAACAATACCAGGCAGATTTACAGCAAGCCTGGCTCTGCCAATATCAGTTGACACTGACTCAGTTACAGCACGCCTTTAGCCCTGCACAAAGTACGGCGTTTTATCAGTTAATGCAGCATCTTACGCTGCTCAGCGAAGCACAACTGGTAAACCTAACTGACCAGCGTTGCATGCTAACGGCAACTGGGCGGCTGATTGCCCTACCGCTTTGGCAATCCATTGCCGCTTACTTACCTGTGAACACCCACTAGTCTAATCAAAGCTTAGGGAGCCACTATCTGTTGCTCCCTAAAGTAATCCCCTACTCTTCATCATCTCCTCTTTTAACCCTGCTACGGAGCCGTTAAGCTAGCTGCATCTTTGTTAATTTATTAGGGTTTTATCATGCATAAAGCTGCCCTTTCGTTTTATACCCTGTGTTTAGCCAGTAGCTTAGTGCTCACTAGCCTGCCAGCTAGCGCGGCATCAATTAGCAGCCAGCGCAGTCTTTATACTCAAGCCAAAGCAGCCATGGATAAAAAAGATCCAACGGTGTATTTGGCCAATCAGCGCCAACTAAAAAACTATCCACTAACCCCTTATTTGGCTTATGAAGAACTCAGCTTGCGCCTAGATAGCGCCAGCACGCAAGAAGTAGAGCGTTTTTTAAAGGCGCACGATGATTTACCCCAAAGTCGTTGGCTGAAACTACGCTGGCTGCGTAATTTAGCGAAAAATTACGACTGGAAAACCTTTGATCGCTACTACTCAGCAGAGCTTAACTTTACCGAGCTGGACTGCCTAAGCGGTCAGTCCCATCTCTATCAAGGCCGTAAACAACAAGCCTTTGCCTTAGCTGACCAACTTTGGCTAAGTGGCCAATCGCAGCCCAATGCTTGCGATCCATTATTTGCAGCCTGGCAAGATGCTGGCTTACAAACTGAAGAGAAACGCTGGGAGCGGTTAAAGCTAGCGGTTCAAGCACGTAACTATGGGCTGGCTAATTACTTAGTTAAACAGCTCGCCTACAGCCACAATCAGGCACAATTACTGATTGCGGTAAGTAAAAATCCCGAGCGCCTCAATGACCGTGCTCAATTTGCCAGTAATCACCCACTGATGGGAGAAATTGTCTTAGCTAGCCTCACTCGCTTAGCCAGACAAAGCCCTGAAACCACTATCCCCTTACTCGCCGACTACAGCCGACAATTTAGCTTCTCCCCCGAGCAGCAACTCAGCGTCTCCCGTACCGTGGCTTTGACCCTAGCCAAGCGCTTTGATGCCCAAGCCCTACCCATCATGGCCACCTATGACCCCGAGCTAAAAGATGACAGCTTAACCGAATGGCGCACCCGACTTTTACTTAGGCTAGAGCGTTGGTCTGAGGCGCACCAATTAATTAAACGTTTTCCGCAACATCTGGCCGAGACCAATCGCTGGCGCTATTGGTTAGCCCGTACCGAACAGCTGGCCAATCCACGTAGCCAACAGATCACTCCGCTATTTAATGCCATTCCCCAAGAGCGGGATTTTTATAGTTTTCTCGCCGCAGATTTTTTACATCAACCCTATGTACTGACGCATATTCCCGTTAAAGCCAGTCAATCGACACTAAAAACGCTGGAGGCCTTACCTGGCACTCAGCGCGCGCAAGAGTTTTATGCCCGAGGTGAAGTGATTGATGCCAGACGCGAGTGGTATCACGTTGGCTCCCAACTGTCAGCCGAACAACTCAAAGCACAAGCGCAACTGGCGTTTAATATGAATTGGTATTTTCCTGCCATTCGCGGACTAGGCCTCGCCAAACACTTAGACGACTTAGTGATTCGCTTCCCTACTCCCTACAAAAGCAGCTTGATTCAATACGCCAAGGCCCAATCAATTAGCCCCAGCTGGGCTATGGCGATTACGCGCCAAGAAAGTGGTTTTATGGAAGATGCTCGCTCGCACGCCGGGGCTTTAGGCTTAATGCAATTAATGCCCGCTACTGCCCGTGAAACAGCAAAACGCTACCAAATCAATCTGCCCTCCAATGCCCAGGTGCTCAACCCCAGCACCAATATTCAGCTAGGTACTGCTTATTTAAATCAAGTGGCTAGCCAGTTTAATGGTAACCGAGTCTTGGCTTCTGCGGCCTATAACGCCGGCCCTGGACGAGTTCGCCAATGGCTACGTGGCGCTGAGCACTTACCCTATGATGTCTGGGCGGAAACCATTCCCTTTGATGAAACGCGCTTGTACGTACATAACGTGCTGACCTATGCGGTCATTTACGGGAAAAAGCTCAATATCCCTACCTCGGTGGTTGAACCCAGCGAGAAAATACTGCGCCTATAATGGCTCAGCCCTGGGCCTGACTTATTTTGGTCGCGCCCAGGGCTTAGATACCCAGCTAATAAGGCCTATCGCCCAAAATGGTTGCCCGATGCATTACTCGGTGATTGGGTAAATAATCCAAAACTGCATAATGCTGAGTAATGCGACGGCAATTAATCTGTAGCTTGAACGAGTAAAGCGCATAATTTATTATCTTTGGCTATATAATTTCAAATTTTCATAACCAAAGTTAAAGCAATCTAGTAAGCGCTCCAAATGATAAAATCATCAGTCGTTAGAGTTTTTTTCGTTTTACCCGTCAACTCCTGACTCACCACCTCTAGCTCTCAAATCACTCAGTAGATTTTACTGGTGGTAAAATCCGTCCTTCTTCATGTACCCAAAATAAGGTAGCGCCAGCCACAGCTGCTGGCATTGCCAGTAAGTTAAAAATGGGCACCATAATGGCCAAATAAGTAATGCCACCAAAACTTAAACTTTGTAAGCGCTTTGCCCGTAACCAATGCAGCATATCGTTCCAAGCCAGTTTGTTATTGTCCGCTGGGTAGTCAATGTACTGCACTGCCATCATCCAAATGTTAAACAGCAGCCATAGTGGTGCGGCTAAAATATTAACCCCAGGAATAAAAGATAAAATTAATAAGCCCAGCGCTCGTGGTAAAAAATACGCCAACTTACGCAGCTCCCGCGCCATGGTGCGTGGCACCATCGCCAGCAACTCAGCAGTATCAAAAGGCGGAAAATGATCTTCACCACGCTCGATTACTTCAACTTTTTCCGATAAAAAACTATTAAAAGGCGCGGCAATTAAATTGACCAAGGTGGTAAAGGTAAAAAAAATCACCAACACAATCAGTAATACAAAAATAGGCCACATCAGGTATTCAAGAAAGCTCAACCAACTGGGAATAGTCGCCATTAAGCGAGCAAGCCAGCTGTTAAAAAAATGCGTTGAGTAGTACACCATAGCAATAAAAAAGCTCAGGTTAATCAGCAGTGGAATCGCCACAAAGCGGCGCAAGCCGGGTTGTTTAATGTAGCTAAAGCCCCGTTTGAAATACTCAGGGCCACTTAGTACCGGTGTACTCATGGGTTTATCCTTATGCGGTTATAGCCTGCGACAATCGGTATCAGCGCCTTTTTATCGATAAGCATTGGTGTAATCTAGAGGGCTAATTATGCCTGACTCCTGATTTTGTTAGAATAACTGCATGTACAGGCTTTAGCTGCGGTTTGTTACGGGAACGGTTAATACTTGCTTAACCTAAACGTTTAAGTATCAAAGCAAAAAGTGGATCAGCGACACATCATTAGTTATTAGCTGCTCCCTGCCCTAACGGCTGCAGCACTAGGATTTATCTTTATTTTTGGAGTGTTTTAATGTCTACAACTCGTCATGCACGTGTCATTATTTTAGGTTCAGGCCCTGCTGGCTATAGCGCGGCGGTCTATGCAGCTAGAGCAAACCTCAAACCACTACTGATTACTGGCCTGCAAGCTGGCGGCCAACTAACCACTACCACTGAAGTAGATAACTGGCCAGGAGACTTTGAAGGACTGACCGGTCCGGCTTTAATGGAGCGCATGCAAAAACACGCCGAACGTTTTGAAACAGAAATAGTTTTTGATCATATTCATACGGCGCAGCTACAAGAAAAGCCTTTTACTTTAATTGGTGATAGTGGCAGTTACACCTGTGATGCACTGATTATTGCCACCGGTGCCAGTGCCCGCTATTTAGGGCTACCTTCAGAAGAGCAATTTATGGGTAAAGGTGTTTCAGCTTGCGCTACCTGTGATGGTTTTTTCTATCGTGGGCAACAGGTGGCAGTGGTGGGTGGCGGGAATACAGCCGTCGAAGAAGCGCTGTATTTAGCCAACATCGCCGAAAAGGTCACCTTAATCCATCGTCGCGATACCTTCCGCGCAGAAAAAATTCTGCAAGACAAACTACAAGCCAAGGTTGCTGAAGGTAAAATTGAGTTAAAACTTAATGCTCAAGTAGAAGAAGTGCTGGGCGATAACCGTGGAGTTACCGGGGTGCGCTTACTAAATAATGATGGCAGTCATAGTGAGCTGAGCATTACTGGAATCTTTATTGCCATTGGCCACACCCCAAACACTGATATCTTCCAAGGCCAACTTGCAATGAAAGATAACTACTTGGTAGTCAAAAGCGGCCGCGAAGGTAACGCCACAGCAACCAGTATCGACGGTGTATTTGCCGCAGGCGATGTCGCAGATGATGTGTATCGTCAAGCCATCACCTCGGCCGGTGCTGGCTGTATGGCTGCGTTAGACGTAGAGCGCTACCTCGAAGGCAACTAATAACACAGAGTTTCAACCAGCGAACTAACTGCTCGCTGGTTGAAACTCTAGATTACTCGCCCTGCAGTTTGCGGTTATATTGAAAACGCCAGCGCGTATAGAGCATAGCACTCACAAATAACCCCACACTCAATAAGATCTCAATCATCCCTAGCCAAAAACGACTGGGATCTAGCGTCGCAACTACTCCTTTAATAAAGTACAGGTTAACAATAAAACACATCCAGGCATGGGCCCGTGCATTGCCCAGCAAAATTCCGGGCAAAACTATCGCCAGTGGCACTAATTCAATCAGCATAATGACCCAAGTACGGGCCCCATGCAGATTGGCATAAAACAAATTCCACACTGCCAATAAAACCACTAAACCTAGAACAAAGATAATGCTCAAGCGATGGCTTAGTTTAAGCCGTGGCTGCAGCCACTCTAGCGAAGGTAACGCTTTTTTAGCCTTAGCCATTTTATCGCTCCAACTGTCGGGCAAGATGCCCAACCCGCTCACCTAAGGTTTTACAGATAGCAATTTCATCTTGATCAAGCGCACGCTTAGAATCTGCTCCAGCTAAATGACTGGCGCCATAGGGTGTGCCACCCGCTTGCGTATTGAGTAAAGCCGGTTCACTGTAGGGCACCCCGGTAATTAACATGCCATGGTGCAGCAAAGGCAACATCATACTCAGCAGCGTTGTTTCCTGCCCGCCATGTAAGCTTGAGGTCGAAGTAAACACTGCCGCGGGCTTATTCACTAAAGCACCGGTCAGCCACAAACTACTGGTGCCGTCTAAAAAGTATTTAAGCGGCGCTGCCATATTACCGAACCGAGTCGGGCTGCCTAGCACCAAGCCTGCGCAATGCTGCAGATCTTCTAAGCTGGCATAAATATCGCCCTCTGCTGGAATACTCGGTGCCACCGCCTCACACTCTGTAGAAACAGCCGGCACTGTTCTAATTCGGGCTTCAATCCCTGCTTGTTCAATACCACGGGCAATGTATTTGGCCATTTCTGCGGTTGCCCCAAAGCGGCTGTAATACAACACTAAAACATAGGGCGTAGTCACGGCAAAATCTCCACAAAGTTTTCAGTGGGACGACCAATCACTGCGCGCTCACCAACCACTAAAATGGGGCGTTCAATCAGTTTAGGATGCGCCGCCATCGCTTGAATCAATTGCTGCTCCGATAACTCAAGATTGGCTAAATTAAGCTCTTGATAAATGGCTTCGCCTTTACGCATTAACTCCCGTGCACTCATGCCCAACTTACTTAATAGTTCAGTCAGCTGCGATTCGCTTAACGGCTGCTCAAGATATAGCACCACTTCTGGCGTGATCTGCCGTTCTGCAAGAAACTCAACGGCCGCCCGTGACTTACTGCAGCGTGGATTATGATACAAAATAATGTCGCTCATAGTGCCTCCTAAAGTGTGTTCTTAGCTTACGTAAAGGCTTAGTTAAATTGTTATAGCTATTCTACCGTTTAATCCGCTAAGGTGCCTCGCCCCTGAAGAAATTCGCCAATCGTTTTACACTATGCCTTCCCATCTAGCACTTATAGGATGACTTTTGGATGAAAAAGTTACTGCTCGGCTGCATAGCCTTACTGTTATCAGCCTGCATGCAACCTCTTGATATGGGTAACGATCAAACGGGTGAGCCCATTTTGGTGACTGATTTAGCCGGGCGCTGGCTGGTCATTAATTACTGGGCAGAATGGTGTGCACCTTGCCGGCGAGAAATTCCTCAACTCAACCAACTGGCTGACTCCTTAGCGGCCAGTAACGTCAAAGTATTTGGGGTTAATTATGATCAACTCCAAGGTGATTTTTTAAAGCAAGCCAGCGAGCAAATGGGCATTCAGTTTAGGGTTTTTCAAGAGGACCCCGCTGCTCGTTTTCGCCTAGAAGCGACGGATCGCTTGCCAGTCACTTACCTGATTCACCCTGATGGTGAAACCATTGCTCGTTTATTGGGTGAGCAAACAGCCGAGCAAATTATCGAGGCCTTAGTTCGCATGGGCTGGAGCAGAAAACCGGAATAACGGCTATTTATGCTTTTCTCTAGCCCTACAGCGGGTGCTCGACTACAATCAGCATCTACATTCAATTTTCAAACCACTAGGTAGCATTACATGTCTTTTTCTGAGCAACTAAACCAACTGCAAGTTTTTCTAGACGCCGACGACCTGCATGATGAAGCGCTCGATTTTATGGCGTCTAATGGCTACTTAACCGCCTTGTGCATTTCTCCGGTAAAGATGCCGCAACGAGAATGGATTGATGAGCTATTTGCTGAAGAACCCGCTTATCAAGATGCCAATGAGAAAGCCCAAATTGAAGATGCGTTAGTTCAGCTAAAAAATCAGATTGCGCGTCAACTAGCCAGCGATGACGATATGGAGTTGCCGTGCGAGCTGTATCTTGGCGACGACCCAGATCTCAGTGACCTGCGCAGCTGGTGCATTGGCTTTATGGAGGGCGTGTTTATGGAAGAACAAGCATGGTTTGCTAAATCAGAAGATGAAGTCAGTGAGCTCTTGCTCCCGATCATGGTCGCCTCTGGTTTATTTGATGATGAACCAGAGTTTGCCGATTTCTTAAAGGATGATGAGTTGGTTGACAGTATGATTGAGCAAATCCCTGAAATTTTAACTGCTTTGTTTTTACTGTTTAACGCGCCTGACGAGAAACCGGCCTTGCTTAAACGATAAGCAATGAATCACTAGATTCACCTCTAAATATCTAATTAAAAAGCGGTAATCACCGCTTTTTAATTGATCGAGTGACGCTTTACTTAGACTTAGCTTTTATTGCTTGGTTTCTTGTCCATCCTGCTGTTGACTGCGTAATAATGCAGCCGCTATACCTGGGGTATTTTGCTGTTTTTCATAATCTAGCATGCTTTGTAAACGTTGATTACGTGTCGCGATCGCTTGTTCTTGCATTTGCTGCTGTTGATCTAACATCAAGTAATCCCGCAGTTTTTCCACATTGGCGCGATACTCTGGATTAGTAAACAACTTAGCTAAACGTTGCATAGGAACTACGCGCTTACGCTTAATTACCTCACAAGACTCCGCATTGGGGTTGACTGCTGAGTATTCCCAACTCGGCTTATAATCACTCGGCGCTTGACAGTTCCAAGCGGAAAACCGCTTTAGCACAGCGTCATATTGATCAGGGTTAAACGATAAGGCCTGATCGATGCGTGCCGCACTATTCACTGCTAAAAAATTCAGATAAGGCACAGGCGAGGCTTCACCCTTACCCGCTGGCGGATACTTATCAATATCAGATTCAGTGCGTAAAATTGCCGCATAAAATAGTAACCCTGCATCCTCTAAACGCTCTAACTTAAAGGCGGTATTAGCGGCAATATAGAGTTTTTCTAACTCTAAACGCTGAGCATTTTGCAGCACATAATTCACTTGTTGCTGCTGCTCGGCTTGAGATGCATTAAAGCTCGCAAAGGGCTGGGTTTTATCCCAGGCTAGAGGCGTAACTTTACTAGCTGATACTTTCTGCTCAGGAGCATTCTGGCTGTTACTGTCCTTGGTGCCAAACCCTGCGTTACAACCAGCAACGGCTAATGCCACTGCTAGCGAAAGTCCAGCATAACGTAATTTCTTCATAGTCCTTCCCTATTGCATTCTGTTGTGTAATTCGTACAGATAAAGGCTGTTTATAAGCATAAAAGTTCAGTTAAAACTCTGTAACCAAGCGCAAATCAAAGGATTATTTATGGTTTTTCAACCACAATTAACTCTGCAGTCGTGGGCTGCACTAACCGCTTAGTTAAGGCATGATTTTGTTCAGTTAAAGTTTTTACTTCATTACGTAGTTTACGATTACTCAAACGCAAACGACTAAGCGGTAACCAAGTAAATATCGGGCTTAAAATCAAGCCCAAAATTAGAGAAAAAGTGATATACAAAGCAACTGGTAATTCAGGTGTGCTGTATTTAAAGAGATGCACACTAACTGGCGCACGGTTCTCTAAGATAAATAAAATCACCACCGCTGCTAACAGCAGTGCCACCACTAACAAAATAACTTGTTTAAACTTTTTCATCATCCGTCCTATCTGCTCATTCTGCGCTAAAGGTTAGTTCACCACTGGCAGTATAGCAGCAGTGACTTTATGTTCGTCTGGCTTAGTCATTCACTCGCTCGCGTAATTCTTTGCCGGGCTTAAAGTGCGGCACGTACTTAGCCGCCAAAGGCACTCGCTCACCCGTTTTAGGGTTGCGCGCCATACGTGGGGCTCGATAATTTAATGAAAAACTACCAAACCCTCTCACTTCAATGCGCTCGCCTTGAGCTAACGTTTTTGACATCAACTCCAACAGTTCTTTAATCGCTTGATCCACATCACGCACCATTAAATGCGGATGCTGGTTAATAATCCGGTCAATTAATTCTGATTTAGTCATGACAGCCTCCATCTAGGATTGCACTAGGCCTTTGAGGTCAGCCTACTCTTGAGCACTCGGCACTGCTTGCTTAGCTTATAGCGATGCTTAGCCTCCTGAGTTAGTCATACAAAATACATTACAATTCAATTAGTTACTAGATTTAGTTAGCAGCTACAAAAACGCCCTGCATGGCAGGGCGCGGGTTATTCTAGTTAAGCTAAGGCACAGCCACTAGTAATAAGCGTTTTCACGATTAGAATGATCGGTTACATCACGCACCCCTTTAAGCTCTGGGATACGCTCAAGCAAGGTTTTTTCAATCCCTTCTTTAAGGGTAAAATCTGCCTGACCACAGCCCTGGCAACCGCCACCAAACTGTAAAATCACCACCCCATCCTCAATATCAATTAACTTTACCTGCCCACCATGACTAGCTAAACCGGGATTAATCTCGGTTTGCAAATAGTAATTAACTCGTTCAGTTAAAGGGCTATCATCATTAATCATTGGCACCTTAGCATTGGGTGCTTTAATGGTTAGCTGACCACCCATACGATCGCTGGCATAGTCAACCACCGCATCTTCTAAAAAAGTTTCACTGACGCCATCAATCCACGCGGTAAACTCAGCAAAAGCCATGGGTTTATCTTCTGGTTTTTGCTCACCAGGACGGCAATAGGCTAAGCAGGTTTCAGCATAAGGTGTGCCCGGCTGGGTAATAAAAATACGCACACCAATACCTGGGGTATTTTGATCTTTCAGTAAGTTAGCTAAATATTCTTGAGCTGACTCAGTAATTGTAATTTCACTCATCAATAAACCCTCTTAAACAATGCAGTTAGTGTACGCACTCTGCGTGCAAGAATAAAGACCCAGTAAATCACTCGGATTTAACTTAACTGAATCTGCGCAAAGCTATCCACTGTTGGGTAATCGCCCAATACACCGCCCTCACGGGCTAAGCCGTAAACCTGCATTCCTGCGGCAGTTGCAGCATCTAACTCTTGTACTACATCGGATAAAAATAAAATTTGCTCAGGTGCTACTCCAACTTGCTGACTAATGGCCAGATAGGATTCCACCTCACGCTTATGCCCTACGGTAGTATCAAAGTAACCCGAAAATAATGGCGTTAGATCACCGGCCACAGAGCAACCAAAAATTAATTTTTGCGCTTGTACTGAGCCAGAAGAGTAAACATAAAGTGGGTACCCTTGAGTATGCCAAGCACGCAATTGCTGTACCGCATCGGGATACACATGGCCTTTAATTTCCCCTGATAAATACCCTTGCTGCCAGACCATGCCTTGCAATGCTTTTAACGCCGTGCTTTTAACGTCTTGCTCAATCCACTCCAGCAGTAGCTCGGTCACCCTTGCTAAATCAGCTTCAGGCTCTTTGGCCTCGATTCGGACTGCTTGAATCTGTTGCGCCACTTCTACTGTTTGCTGATGACTCTGCAAAAAAACAGGTAAATGCTGTTTAGCGTAAGGAAATAACACCTCAAACACAAAGCTCACCGCACTGGTGGTGCCTTCAATATCGGTGACAATGGCTTTAATGGTCATAAAAAATCCTCAAGCCGCGGAAACTCATCGGCAATCGCATCACCGCTAAAGTTAGCCACCCAACCCTCTGGATTATTAAATAAGCGCACCGCCACAAAGTGCGGCCGCTCGCCCATATCAAACCAATGCTTAACTCCAGCCGGCACTGAAATCAGATCACCACGGCGACACAGCACCACATACACTAAGTCTGCAATATGCAAACTAAATAAGCCTTGGCCGGCCACAAAAAACCGTACTTCATCTTCTGCGTGCTGATGCTCGCTTAAAAACTTTTGACGTAAGGCTTCACGCTCTGGATGCTTTTCATCCATGCTAATTACATCAACAGTTTGATAGCCTTGCTCTTGCTGCAAGCGCTGAATCGGCTCGGCATAAGCGGCTAATACTGCTGTCGGCTCAGCTCCAGCCTGAATAGTTGAAACCGTCTGCCACTGCTCAAAGCGAACCCCCACCTTACCCAGCTCGACTTGAATATCTTCTAGATGATTGAGCAGTTTAATTGGCTGAATGGGCTCATTCGGTAAATAAATAGCTAAGCAACTCATGCTAAATTCCTACTGTATAAATCATTAATTAACGCACGCTTCGTAGCTTTAGCTCACAAGCAAATAAAAATTCAAACGCTTCTAAGTGACGCAGCGTTTCTTGCATACTGGCCCCCCATGCATATAAACCATGACCACGGATTAGGTACCCAGGGCAGCTAGGCTCAGTCGCTAACCAAGCAGCCACTTGCTGAGCTAGCTCTGGAATCGTTTGATTATTTTCAAAAATTGGCAGGTAAAGGGTTGATTCATGGGTCGTGATCCCGTGGAAGGCTTTTTGCAGCTCATAGCCCTCTAATAGCAGTTGATTACCCTGTTCTAACCGAGAAAGCACTGTGGCATTCACCGAATGGGTATGTAACACCGCCATAATTTCTGGCTGCCACTGATAAAGCTGGGTATGCAGCAAGGTTTCGGCCGAAGGTTTTTTGCCCGGCTCTAAACTTACGCCCTGCCAATCCACCGCCAGCAAATCATCGGCAGTTAATTGGCCTTTATGCTTACCAGAAACCGTTAGCAGTGCTTGCTCTGAGTTAATCCGATGCGAGTAATTACTGCTAGTGGCCGGCGACCAGCCCTGCTGATACAAAAAGTGACCGGCCTCAATCAATGCTTGAGCCATGGCTTCACGGGTTATTAATCGACTCACAAGTCGGCTCCTGTGGTAAAAAGCGCAGCGCCAGCCCAACGGCCAGCAGCGCGATAATAGCGGCAATGTAATAGGTAACGGTAGGGCCTAAGCTGCTCCAACTATAGCCCGCATATAATGCACCTAAAGCCGCCCCTGCACCTGAAGCAGACACATAAAAAGCTTGGGCCTGCCCTTGAAATGCCGTGGGCATATTTTTTTGAATGAACTGCATCGCCGCAACATGAAAGCTACCAAAGGTGGCCGCATGCATCAGTTGCGCAACTAATAACCAAGCAAGGTATTCAGCCGCTGTTCCTAAAATTAACCAGCGCACAGCGGCAATCGCCAAACTAGCAACTAATACTTGGCTTAGGTTAAAGCGACTCAGTAAGCGTGGCATCAACATAAAGATACCAATTTCTGCCAATACCCCTAATGACCAAAACCATCCTGCCCAAGCTCTTGGATAGTTTAACTGCTCTAAATACAAAGTTAAGAACGTATAGTAGGGGCCGTGCGACAGCTGCATTAACCCAATTAAACCGTAAAACGCCAAGTATTTAGGCTGCTGTAACTCGCGTAAAAAGTCTTTAAATGAGCTTCTTGCTGGATGGCGTGCTTCATTGGACTGCATCTTTGGTGGCTCTGGCACCAATAAACTGCTGAGGAAAATCCCCAGCATCACGCTAACCACCGTCAGCGGATAAATTCCCAGCCCTACTCCAGCGAACACATAGCCAAAGACAATTACAAATAACAAAAAGCCTACCGAGCCCCACAGCCGCAGCGAGCTATAACGCGCGGTGTCCGCTCCTAGGTGGCTAAAGGTGATGACCTCAAATTGCGGTAAAATCGCATGCCAGAAAAAAGCATGCCCCAGCATCACCAGGGCTAACCCATAATAATCTTGTCGAAAAAAAATCAGGCTAAAAAAAACTAAGGTACAAGCAGCCCCAACCCGCACAATCAGCAAGCGTTGCCCTGTCTTATCACCAAGCCAGCCCCATAGATTAGGCGCTAAACAGCGCATCAACATCGGGATAGCCACTAATTCTCCGATGCGCTCGGGACTAAACTCAAGGTAATCGAGGTACAGTGGCAGAAAAGGTGCAGTGGCGCCTAATAAAGCAAAATAAAAGAAATAAAAGCTTGATAGGCGCCAATACGGCAACTCAGGCTGGGCCATTGACTAATTATTGCTGAGTTAAAATGGGAGTACTCACCTGCACTTCGGCGTTTTGCCCGCGTTGACGCAGTAAGTGATCCATTAACGTAATTGCCATCATTGCCTCAGCAATAGGCGTCGCCCGGATCCCTACACAAGGATCATGCCGACCTTTAGTAATCATCTCGACTGGTTCACCGTCTTTGGTGATGGTGCGGCCTGGCGTAGTAATACTTGAGGTTGGCTTAAGGGCTAAATGTGCAACAATCGGTTGCCCTGAAGAAATGCCGCCTAAAATGCCACCGGCATGGTTGGTGACAAAGCCTGCAGGCGTCAGCTCATCACGGTGCTCGGTGCCACGCTGGGAAACACTGGCAAAGCCATCACCAATCTCAACACCTTTTACTGCATTAATGCTCATCAAACTGTGGGCTAGCTCAGCATCTAAGCGATCAAACACTGGCTCACCAAGCCCAGGCTTGACCCCTTCAGCAACCACAGTAATCTTTGCTCCCACGGAGTCCTGATCACGGCGTAACTGCTCCATATAACGCTCAAGCTCAGGCACTAATTGAGCATTGGGACTAAAAAATGGGTTTTGCTCAACAAACTCCCAGCTTTGAAAAGGAATTTCAATTGGCCCTAACTGACTCATAAAGCCACGAATTTTAATCCCTTGGGTCGCTAGGTATTTTTTCGCAATCGCTCCTGCAGCCACACGCATCGCAGTTTCACGGGCACTACTGCGCCCACCACCACGATAATCACGCTCACCGTATTTATGATGATAGGTGTAATCAGCATGGGCTGGACGAAATAAATCTTTAATCGCTGAGTAGTCTTTAGACTTTTGATCGGTATTGCGAATCAGCAAACCAATTGGACAACCGGTGGTTTTACCCTCAAATACCCCTGATAAAATTTCCACACTATCGGCTTCATTGCGCTGAGTGGTATAGCGACTAGTACCGGGACGACGACGGTCTAAATCCAACTGCAAATCTTCAGTAGATAAAGGCAAGCCAGGCGGGCAACCATCCACAATTGCCACCAAAGCAGGCCCATGACTTTCACCGGCGGTGGTGACTGTAAACAACCGCCCAATACTATTACCCGACATACTCGCCGCTCCCCAATAAAATAGCGCCAGTATAGGTAACCCGTAGCAAAATAACTATATAAAAGCACGGATTAAGCCCAGAACGGCTAATGCTGAATCATTTGAACAATTTAATTCTACAACAGGCTTTCTTCACGCCCATCCATCATATTGCGCTTGAGTAACACATAGACTGCGCCAGCCCCGCCGTGCTTAGCTTGGCAGGAACAAAAAGCCAGCACCTGTGGATGCTGTCTTAGCCAGGTATTAACGTGGCTTTTTAGCATGGGTTTAGAGCCATCAAGCTTAGCCGCCTTACCATGGGTAATGCGCACACAACGCACTTCAAACTGCTTAGCTTCGGCTAAAAAATCCCACAACAACGTACGTGCTTGCTCAACGCGCATTCCATGCAAATCAATCCCCCCTTCAAAGGGAATCAAGCCGGCTTTTAAGCGCCGAAACTGGGCATCTTGCACCCCTTCGCGCTTCCAAAACAGCTCCTCTTCTGGGGTGACATCTAAAATAAACTGATCTGATAAACCATCCACCACCGTTACTTCGGTGGCCGTGAGCGCCCGCTGGCGGTTTAACTGAATATTTTGCCGATCTTGCTTAACTTTACCAGTATCGGCTTGATCCACCTTGATTCGACGTACGCCCCGCATTTGCTCGGCAAACAGAGAAAAATCATCATCACTCATAACCACGACCTTTTATTTCAGTGACGGCTATCTGCCTAAGTTCTTCAATTACAAACTAAAACGCCCCAGACAAGCCAGGGCGTTTTTAACTCTAACGAGTGAGATTACATTTTAGCAATCATCGCATCGCCAAACTCAGAGCAGGATAATAAAGTTGCATCATCCATTAAACGCTCGAAGTCGTAAGTTACCGTTTTCTCACCGATTGCACCGTTAATGCCTTTGATCACTAGATCAGCAGCTTCAGTCCAACCCATGTGACGCAGCATCATTTCTGCAGACAGAATCAATGAACCTGGGTTCACCTTATCTTGGCCCGCATACTTAGGCGCAGTACCGTGCGTTGCTTCAAACATTGCCACGTTATCAGACAGGTTAGCACCTGGCGCAATACCGATACCGCCTACTTCTGCTGCCAGTGCGTCAGAGAGGTAGTCACCGTTCAGGTTAAGGGTTGCAATCACATCGTACTCTGCTGGGCGCAGCAGAATTTGTTGTAGCATCGCATCGGCAATGGCGTCTTTAACGATAACATTTTTGCCAGTTTTTGGGTTCTTGAATTGCATCCAAGGGCCGCCATCTAGCAATTCTGCACCAAACTCATCGCGCGCTACTTCGTAACCCCACTCTTTGAAGGCACCTTCAGTGAACTTCATGATGTTACCTTTGTGCACGATGGTTAATGAATCACGATCATTGTCCACTACGTATTGCAGGGCTTGACGCACTAAGCGCTTAGTTCCTTGCTCAGAAACAGGCTTAATACCAATACCACAGCCTTCAGTGAAGCGGATTTTGGTCACGCCCATTTCTTCGGTTAAGAACTTGATTACTTTTTCTGCTTCTGGGGTACCCGCTTGCCACTCAACACCCGCGTAGATATCTTCTGAGTTTTCACGGAAGATCACCATATCTACATCTTGCGGACGCTTAACAGGGCTAGGTACACCGTCAAACCAGCGTACTGGACGCTGACACACGTACAGGTCTAACTGCTGACGTAATGCAACGTTTAATGAACGAATACCACCACCCACTGGTGTGGTTAACGGACCTTTGATTGATACAACGTAGTCACGTACTGCATCTAATGTTTCTTGTGGCAACCAAGTTTCTGAGTCGTAAACCTGAGTTGCTTTCTCACCCGCGTAAACTTCCATCCAAGAAATTTTACGCTGACCGTCGTACGCTTTTTCTACTGCAGCGTCGACCACTTTAATCATTACAGGGCTAATATCTACACCAATTCCGTCACCTTCGATGTATGGAATAATTGGATTATTCGGTACATTTAAGGACATATCGGCATTTACAGTGATTTTGTCACCGGCTGGCACTTGGATCTTTTGGTATCCCATGCTGGACTCCGTCTTTACGTGGTCGTTTACTGTCACGCGTATAGCCTGACAGATGAAATCTTGATCATGCAGTGTTCAGCTTTGCGTTGGCTAAACGCTGCTCCCTTAGCGTGTTACTTCAGTCAAAGCCTGTGTTTAAAGGATACATGCTTTATCTGTAGGACAAATGTAGTGATAAATTCTAAGCACTACATTTTTTCTAGCTTTTAACAGCGACTCATTATGCCATAGAGTCCAAATAAACTCTAAGGCTTAATCGACTTAGCATTTAGTGTAAGCTCTTAGATTCGCTAAAGATTATTGCTTTTGTCGAGCAATTTTCTCCATTCTTCCATGTAATTGTGACGCTTTAACTACGCCTATGAAATTCACTCCCCATATCACCGTTGCCTGTGTGGTGCATCAAGCGAATCGCTTCTTATGTGTACGTGAAATCAGTCGCGGACAAGAGGTAATCAACCAACCGGCCGGCCACCTTGAGCAAGACGAAAGTCTAGTGCAAGCCGCCCTGCGTGAGACCTTAGAAGAAACCGGCTGGCAAGTTACTATTACCCACCTAATTGGGATCTATCTTTACCAAGCAGCTAATGGCGTCACTTATCAGCGAGTCTGTTTTGCGGCCACACCAATAAAGCAAATGGCCGATGCCGAATTATCAGCGGAAATTATTCAGCCCCAATGGCTAACCCGTGAAGAATTACTGGCATTAAAGCCCTTATGGCGTAGCCCACTACTCTTAAGAACCATTGATGATTTTTTAGCCGGCTCGAGGTATCCGCTAGCCTTGTTAAAAGGTATTGTGCATCACACTGACAGCTACTGTGATTGATCCTCGCGCGCACAACGACTAAAATTAGCGCTTGCTTCGCTCACTCTCTGGATTTGGCTATTAACCCACAATATAGCTTCAACAGCGCTAGGAAAGCTTAAGCTGCAATGAAACTCACCTTACCTCTCATCGCTTGCCTAGGTCTAATGCCGTGGCTAACGGCCCATGCCAGTACAATTCAAAAAATTGTGCATGCCGATGGTCGCGTCGAGTTTACCAATGCGCCCAAAAGTTCATCAAAAGCTAGCTCTGGTACCACCACCGTCTATAAATACCGCCACAATGGGGTGGTTGCCTTTAGCGATAATCGGCCGAAAAACACCCAATTTGAAGTGTTACGCTTTGATTGCTACGCCTGTAATGTGAACTCTAGCGTCAACTGGCGTACCACTGCCCTGCACACCCAGCAATATGATCATCACATTCAGCGTTACGCTAAATACTATAATGTTGATCCTGCTTTGGTAAAGGCAGTCATCCATGCTGAGTCGGCTTTTAACCCCAATGCACGCTCACGGGTTGGCGCTCAGGGTTTAATGCAATTAATGCCAGCCACGGCCGCTGAGTTAGGTGTCATTGATGCCTATGATCCCGAGCAAAACATTAAAGGTGGGGTTAAGTATTTAGCGCAAATGCTCAAGCGCTTTAATAATGACACCCGCTTAGCCACGGCGGCCTATAACGCAGGGCCCGGCGCAGTCATGCGCTATAACGGAATTCCGGCTTACGCTGAGACCCAAGCCTATGTCAATCGGGTCGGAATTCTCATGGATCGTTACCGTTAATCCTGCGACTAATCCGCCTTAAGCTAAAGCGTCGGTGTTTTTTCGCTTGAGCTCTGTCAAAATAGCCCCATCTAGTTAACTAACATCTATTAGTAAAGGTTTCTTCATGCGTAAATATTCTTCATCTACTTTAAAGCTTTCTATTCTTGCCGCCTCACTGTCGATTTTGGCTGGTTGCGGCAATGACGATAACTTCGATCAACAATACATCGCCGAACCCTTAGCCACCACCGAAGAGCAAGAAGAACTCCGCGCCTACTTAGCCGAAGCGCAGGCTAAAGACCCTAGCATTGTTGATGCGTACTTCACCGAAGATGAAAGTGGCAACCGTGTGGTTGAGCTGATCCGTGAAAACCCGAACGCCACCAGTGACTCTGATCGTTTTATCAGTACTATGCTCGCTGCAGGTACCGGGGTGCTGTTAGGTAGTTTAATTGCCAACGCCATGAGCGGTATGGGCAAATCCAAAACCACTTCAGCTGCCGGTTATCAACAAAGCCGCAGCCGCGCACAATCCATGGCCAGCGGTGCTAATCGCGCCTCTTCAGTGTCTTCATCCAACCGTGCTACCGGCAGTAAAGCCAGCACCAACCAACGGGCCTTTAATAAATCTAATTCTGGTCGCTCTACCTCACGCTCTGCGTTTGGGGGCTAAACTATGGGCGCCATTATTCGTAACATTGGCTCGGCACTCTCGGATTCAGAGATTGAGCAAATACTTGCAGACTACTTTGAGCATGAGATTCCCTACACCATTGCGACCTGTACTGATGAGTCGTTACAAGAGTACCGCACTGACTTAGTACGCTCACTGCAAAATACCCTAGAAGTCGACCTCAACGCCGCCCAGTCGTTTGAAGCGCAAATGGACGAAGTGTGCCAGGTGTTTGAAACGGCCCTGACTAAACTGTTTAGTTTGCCCAATGAGCAGATTAAGCAATGGATGCTGGGCCCTACCCTCAGCAAGCATCCTTACTTTATCGACTATGCCCGCGCCACCTGGCAAGAGCGCCAGCCTGCGGTATCAGGGCGCTTTGATATGATGGTTAATGCTGAAGGTCAGCTGCAAGTCATCGAGTTTAATGGCGACACCCCTTCGATGTACGCCGACTCCCTGTACTTTACCAATGCCGTCGGTGAGCTGTTAGAGCGCGATACCTTTAATAGCCACTGGGAAGAGTCACAAGCGGTGGTAAATGAGGGCTTTCGCCAAGCCAGAACCGTTGCCGCATTAGGCGAGAATTTAGATATTGTTTCTGAAGATACCGCCACCATTGAATACATGGCCAGCCTGCTCTCAAAAGAGGGAGAGCGCAAAACCTTTATTTTAAATAAAGATCAGCTGGACTTTGAGTTGCTCGACAACAGTTTTAATATCACCGATGAGCATGGCACACGCTATAACCTAGATTTAATCTATGCGCTGATTCCTTGGGAAGAGTTACTCGAATCAGGCCATTCATCGATCTTTACTGGATGGGAATACTGGTATCAAAAAGTGCGCTTTGTCGAGCCGGCCTGGCGCTGGTTTATGTCAAATAAAGGCTTTCTGGCGTTTGTTACCGATCTTATTGAACACAATGAACTCAGTGTCAGCGACAACTTTGCCTTAGTACCGACGTACCTTGACCCTAGCCGCTTAGCAGGCAAGCGTTACATTGCTAAAGATGCGTTGGGACGTGGTGGCGATGGGATTCAGGTAATCGATGCAAATCAGCAGCTGCTTTATGATGAAACCGAATACTATGGCGGTGCGCCGGTGTATCAAGCGTATCTTGAGCACTATCCGCTAGATCAGTATTCAAATCTGATTGCCTGTATGTGGGTCAGTAGCTACAAAGAACAGAATAAGTTTCATATGAGCCCATCTACCTTGGCTTTTAGGATTATGCCTAAATCTGAGTTAGTCACCCGAACCGGCTATGAACTATTTGCCCCCCATGTGCTAAGCGAAGCTTAACATGCGCCATGGATGTTCAACTAAAGCCCACTTTGTGGGCTTTATGCTCTCTGGCGGTGTTTGGAGTTAACTGTGTCTGCTTTGTATCTGCGTCTTGCTTTACCTTCACCGTTGCGACGGCTCTTTGATTACTTACCGGGTAATGCCGTAGATCCCATGCAGTTACAACCGGGCATTAGAATCAAGGTTCCCTTTGCTAACCGCGAGCTGATTGGCATTTTGGTTGAAGTGGTTAGCCACAGCGAAGTGCCGCAAAATAAACTAAAACCGATTGTGGCTGTGCTCGATCAAACGCCGCTTATTCCCAAAAGCTTATTTAGCCTCTGCCAATGGAGCGCCAAGTATTATCACCACAGCCTCGGTGATACCTTTAACTGGGCGTTGCCGGTGTTACTGCGCCAAGGCGAAGCCGCCAGCAAAAAACCTAGTCTCTTCTGGCACGCCCTCCCCGAGGCCCAGGTTACCGATCCTGCCATTGCTAAAGCGCCCAAACAGCAGCACGCCCTTGCCACCCTATTGCAGCACTCCCAAGGTCTTGCCCATACGCAACTGGGGCAATTTGGGTTAAGCAAAGACTTGCTCGATAAACTGGCCAGCAAACAGCTTGCCGTCTGCCGCGAGCAGGTATTTAACCTAGCGCAAAAGCCCCGTCCAACGCTTGCCCAACCAGAGTTAACGCTCAATGGGCAGCAACAAGCTGCTTTAGCAGCCATTTTAGATAAATTGCAGCAATTTCAGGTGCTCTTATTGGCCGGGGTGACCGGAAGCGGCAAAACCGAAGTTTATCTACAAGCAATTAAACATTGCTTGGCCCAAGGCCAGCAAGTGCTGGTGTTAATTCCAGAAATTAACTTAGGCCCACAAACCATTCAGCGTTTTAGCCAACGCTTTAAGGCCAAGGTTGCTCTGCTTAATTCTGAAGTGAATGATCGCCAGCGTTTAGACGGTTGGATCGAAGCGAACAGCGGTGAGGCGGATATTGTTATTGGTACCCGCTCGGCGCTTTTTACTCCCATGCCCAAATTAGGCCTGATTATTATTGATGAAGAGCACGACAGCTCCTATAAGCAGCAAGAAGGCTTGCGCTATCACGCCCGTGATGTAGCGATTGTGCGGGCCATGCAAGCGAAGATTCCAATTGTTTTAGGCTCGGCGACCCCATCCCTAGAAAGCCTCTACAATGCCGAGCAAGGCCGCTATACCCTGCTCCGACTAACGCAACGCGCTGGCCAAGCGGCTGAGCCTAGTTTTATTCGATTAGATATTAAACACTTGCCACTGGATGCGGGTATTTCCCAAGCGCTGCAAAAAGAGATGCGCCAGACTTTGGCTGCAGGCCAACAGGTGCTGGTGTTTTTAAACCGCCGTGGCTTTGCTCCAGTCTTGATGTGCCACGACTGCGGTTGGATTAGCCACTGCCACGCCTGCGATGCTCGCTTAACCTTGCATCAACGCTATAACGAATTACGCTGCCACCACTGCGGCCATATCGAGCCACGTCCACACCATTGCCCTAAGTGTCAGCATCTGGACTTACGCCCCATTGGCAGCGGCACCGAGCGCACCGAAGAACGCTTAGCCATTATGTTTCCGGATACTCCGGTGTTACGCATTGATCGAGACAGCACCGCACGTAAGGGCGCCCTGCAAGGCATGCTTGAAATTATTAACCAAGGCCAACCCTGTATTTTGCTAGGCACCCAAATGCTGGCTAAAGGCCATCACTTTCCGAAAGTGACCTTGGTGGCCATTTTGAATGCCGATGGTGGATTATTTTCTGCCGATTTTCGCGCCAGTGAATACATGGCGCAACAGATTCTGCAAGTTGCAGGACGCGCCGGACGCGCGGCTGAACCGGGCCGTGTGATTATCCAAAGCCACCTTGCCGATCATCCGCTATTGGTGCAACTCACCGAGCAAGGTTACTTTGCCTTTGCCAAGCAAGCCCTAGAAGAACGTCGCCACGCCCTGATGCCGCCATTTAGTCATCTGGTGTTACTGCGCGCAGAATCAGTGAAGCCAGAGCAAGGGCATTTATTTCTTGAGCGGGCCCATGCCTTGGCTGAACAGCTGCAGCTGAGCCTAGACTGCCCTGAAGTTGAATTGCTAGGCCCAGTACCTGCCCCCATGGAGCGCCGCCAAGGCCGCCATCGCGCACAGTTGCTACTGCTCAGTACCCAGCGCACCCAATTGCACCGTTTAGTGAACGCCTTAGTGCATAATTTAGAGCCTTTACCCAGTGCCCGAAGCGTACGCTGGTCTGTTGATGTTGACCCAATCGAGCTGTTTTAATTAATCCGACTTGAAGAGCAAGGGCAAAGCCACCGATAATAGCCCGTTTTTAGCATCGTGCGTCATCGACTATTTAGAGCCTATTTATGAAAAACCACATCCGTCATCTCGTTCAACACGCCCTTAATCAACTGACTGAGCAAGGAGTTTTACCGAAGGAGCTGACTCCCAATATTCAAGTAGAAAACACCCGCGATAAAGCGCACGGTGATTTTGCTTGTAATATTGCGATGATGTTGGCGAAGCCGGCGCAAATGAAACCCCGCGATCTGGCCGAAAAAATTATTCAAGCTCTACCCCAAGATCCACAAATTAGCCAAGTGCAAATTGCCGGACCTGGCTTTTTAAACTTTTTTCAAAATAGCCAAGCCTTAGCCGAGCGCCTTGATGCCGCCTTAGCCGATGAGCACCTAGGCATTGCTAAAAAATCACCGGCGGAAACGGTGGTGATTGACCTTTCCTCACCCAACTTAGCCAAAGAAATGCACGTCGGCCACCTACGCTCAACTATTATTGGTGATGCGGTAGCCCGGGTTTTAGAGTTTTTAGGCGATCACGTCATTCGCCAAAACCACGTCGGCGACTGGGGCACTCAATTTGGGATGTTGCTGGCTTATATGCAAGAGCAAGGTGCTGATAGCCAAGCTGAGTTAGCTGACCTTGAAGAGTTTTACCGTGCAGCGAAACAACGCTTTGATGAGTCACCTGAGTTTGCCAACCGTGCCCGTCAACTTGTAGTTGCGCTGCAAGCTGGGGATGAGGATTGCCTGCGCCTATGGCAGCGCTTTAATGAGGTCTCACTCAATCACTGCCAAGCCGTTTATGATCGCTTAGACGTTAAGCTGAGCATGGACGATGTAAAGGGTGAAAGCTTTTATAACCCTGATTTAGCCACTATTGTACAAGAGCTAAAAAATCAAGGCTTACTCACCGAAGATGCCGGTGCCCAGTGCGTGTTTATGGATGAGTTTAAAAACGCCGACAACGATCCCTTACCGATCATTGTGCAAAAAGCCGATGGTGGCTATCTGTATTCCACCACTGACCTTGCGGCAATGCGCTACCGCAATAATCAACTGCAGGCCGATCGAGTACTGTATTTTGTTGACCAACGCCAAGCACTGCACTTTCAAATGGTCTTTAGCCTAGCCCGCTTAGCGGGCTTTGTACGCCCAGCGATGCAATTAGAGCACATGGGCTTTGGCACCATGAACGGGGCTGATGGCCGTCCGTTTAAAACCCGTGATGGCGGCACCGTTAAGCTCATTGACTTATTAGATGAAGCCGAGCAGCGCGCCTATCAATTAGTTAAACAAAAGAACCCCGAACTCAATGAAGATGAGCTGCAACAAGTGGCTCACGCGGTGGGAATTGGCGCAGTCAAATATGCTGACCTCAGCAAACACCGCAGCAGCGACTACAGCTTTAACTTTGAGCAAATGCTGAGCTTTGAAGGAAATACCGCACCTTATTTACTCTACGCTTACACTCGGGTTGCCAGTGTGTTTCGTAAAGCCGGTTTAACTATGGATGCAGCCCTGCCTGGCAGCATGCAATTAGCAGCTGAGCAGGAACTAAGTTTGGCCAGCAGTCTGGCGCGTTTTGCCGAGGTACTGCAGCAAGTTGCCGATAAAGGCACTCCTCATACCTTGTGCACCTACCTGTACGATTTAGCTGGACAATTCTCAAGTTTCTACGAAAATTGTCCCATCTTAACCGCCGAGCAAGAAAGTACTCAGCACAGTCGTCTACGACTAGCGGCCTTAACCGGACGTACTTTAAAACAAGGACTTGAATTACTCGGTTTAAATACTTTGGAGCGTATGTAAGCAATGGCTGCCCGTAAAAAAACTACCGCCCGCAGAGGAGCCAGTCGCTCTGCGGCCACCCCGGTGAAAAAACCTGTGTCGCCGATTATTTGGATTGCCTTAGGCGGCATGATTATGTTTTTGATCAACTTGCTGAGCAATCTTAAACCGGGTGATGAGGCAATTCAGCGCCCAACGGATGAAACCGCAGGCACAACTCAACCTGCTACGCCCAAAACAGATGCTCCGAGCCCAGACACAACCAAGCCTAAGTTTGAGTTTTATACGTTGCTGTCTGAGTCAGAAGTGATTGTGCCGGCCGAAGCCTTACCAGAAAAAGCACCACCGGCGCCGACTAAAGCGGAAGAAGCCGCCAAGCAAGAGCAAGCCCGTGAAGAGGCACGCAAAGCCGATGCTGCAAGAGCCTTGGCGATTTTAGAGGGTAAAACTCCACCGCCACCACCGGCCAAACCTAAGCCAGAACCGACCACGCTGTACTACTTACAAGCAGGCTCCTTCCCTACCCGCGATAAAGCCGATAGTGTTCGCGCACAAATTCTAATGACCGGCCAAAGTGTGCGCATTGAACAAGGGGTCGTTGCCGATAAAACTTGGCACCGTGTGTTAGTTGGTCCTTACGCCAGCCAAGATCAAGTGAAAGCAGCACAAAAAACCTTATCTGCCAGTGGTTTTAATAGCTTACTGTTACAGCAGCGCAAAGGGGGCTAGCCCTCACCAAGCCCGCCTCACCGCGGGCTTTTTTATTTACCTGCCGCACTCAACCCACTGCCCCTAGTTGCTGGCGGCTTACTTAAGGATCTTTAGCATGGAAAAAGTGGTCATTTTGGTGGATGTGCAAAATATCTACTACACCACCCGCCAAGCCTATCAAGCCAGTTTTGATTACAACCAGTTTTGGCAACAGGTAACGGCTAATCGCCAAGTGGTTAAAGCCATTGCCTATGCCACCGAACGCGGCAATGAAAAACAGCGGCAGTTTCAAAATATTTTGCGGGCCATTGGTTTTGAGGTAAAACTCAAACCCTTTGTTAAACGCGCCGATGGCAGCGCTAAAGCCGACTGGGATGTGGGCATCACCTTAGATGCGCTAGAGTACGCGCCCTTAGCTGACACTCTGGTATTGGCTTCCGGCGATGGCGATTTTGATTTACTGCTAGAAAAACTCAAACAACGCCACCAAACCCAGACCGTGGTTTATGGTGTGCCGCCGCTGACCGCATTATCCTTAGTGCGTGCTGCCGATAGTTTTATTGCGATTGATCAGTCGTTATTACTGCCCCGTTAATCCAGCTCGACAAATTCTAGGCATAAAAAATGGCAGCTTATGGGCTGCCATTTTTTACTTAGCGAACTATTACAAGTTAGGTGTCCAGGTTAAACCTAAGCGAATGGTAAAGGGATCTTCGCGGTAGCCATAGTTACTACCTTGATAGCTATACTGAGCACGGGTATAACCTTTATCAAAGATATTGCCTAAACGCAGATCAAAACCCAGCTCATCATTGGCTTGCCAGCTGCCCCGCAAATCTAGCGTACCGTAACCTGCAATATTATCTTTAGTGTATGAGTCCGTACTATTACTTGCTAGTTTCCAAGTAGCACCCACGCCAAAAGCACCTAACTGTTTATCTAAATCATAACTCAGCGTACGCTTAGCAAGACGACCTAGCTGCTTACCTGATTTACGATCACGGGGGTCAATAATGCTGATATTTAATGAGCCATCTAAATCATAAATTTTATGCAGCAAAGACGCTTCAAAGCCATTGATGCGGGCTTTATCAACGTTTTCCATTTTAGAGTTAGGGTAAACACCCACACTTGCAATCATGTCTTTAATATTTATACGGTACAGTGAAGCCTCTAAACGTAGATTTTCTGCCAACTGGCTATGTAGCTGCAGCTCATAACCTTTCGATTTTTCTGCTTTTAAATCTGGGTTACTCCCCCAGCCTACAGGACCATATAGATTATTAAAGGTAGGTGCTCTAAAGCCTTCAGCATACGACAGCGTTATAGAATGATCCTGATTGAAAGGCAAAGTAAAAGCAGCATCCCAAGTATTTTTATTGCCAAATTGCTGGTTTTTATCGTGACGTAAACCTAGCTCGGTACTGAATAGCTCACCTCGGAAATTGTGCTGTATAAAGGCAGCCTGATTCCAGCGCGAGGTTTTAGTAAAGTCCCCTGTACTCCGTAACTTATCTTTGAGGTAATCAGCTCCAAATAATAAGCTGTGCTGTTCTGTCAACGTCAATGTATTTAACCAGGTAGCAGAGTCTCGGTACGTATTAAAGTCATCCTCGCCTGCAAACAACTTATCGTAGTTACTAGACTTATCTTCACTGTGACCCAAGGTTAGCTTTGTATTCCACTGATCAGTAGCTTGCACATCAAGATAAGTCGAGACTGAACTCACTGTAAACTTGTCATACGGCTCAGATGAATCCATATACGTACTGTCATACTCTGCCTTACCCCGCTGCTCTAAGAAGTTAACCCCAGCTTTCACCCGATCAGTAAAGGCATGGGCCAAGCTAAAGCTAAAGGCTTTGTTACGGTACGCATCATGATCAGCATCAGAATCAAATGACTTATGAGTACGATCAAAACCACTCATCTCATCTAAGCTAGCACTTAGGTTAAAGGTCGTTTGTTGGTCGCCGCCGGATAAGCCCAAGCTTCGCTCCCACAACCCTTTATTACCGGCTGCTACCCGTACTCGGCCTTGTAGCCCTTCGCTACCACGGCGGGTAAAGATTTGAATCACCCCACCAATTGCGTCTGAACCATACACTGCCGAGCGAGCACCGCGCAGTACCTCGATGCGCTCAATTTGTTCAAGGTTAAGGTGCTGCAAACTTGCGCCACCTGCCGAGGCTGAGCCTACCCGCACCCCGTCCACTAACACTAAACTTTGGGCGTTACTGGTGCCTCGAATCATAATATTGGTCGAACTTCCCCGACCACCGCTTTGCTGCACCTGCACCCCAGGCACTCGGCTTAGTAAATCTGCGACGTTAACCGGCTGTAGGCGTTCGATATCATCGCGGGTAAATACGGTGACGGCAGCGGTGGTTTCTTTACTGTCTTGAGCCGTGCGGCTAGCAGTAACCACAGTGTTGGGGAGTTTAAGCGCCTGCTCATAATCCAGCGAAGATTCGGCAGCAGCAACTAAAGGTAAGGCGGCAATGGCAAGTGCCAAGCGAGAGCGTTTCATGTAACAGGTCCTCAAAAGTGACTTTTTGAGGAGGGCAAAAAAACACAAATAGCCAGGCCAGGCCCAGCTACTTATGACGATGTCGCCCTCCGCAACATCTATCAACGGCTACAAGGCAGGTCTCCGGGCTATAACAGGCGGTGTCCTCCCTTCCCAGCTATGCATCAGCCAGTGGTTTTGAGGCGCCTTAGAGTTATTTACCGTTGCGGGGGCAGCGTGAGTTTGGGCTTCACTTCCCTTTTAAGAAGATCGCAACGAGTCGATCTTCACCTTGTAAACAAAAATTCTGCGCGCACGATAAGCCGCGGCCGACTGAAGGTCAAGAATGCTGATGATTTTTTAGCCACTCCGGCTCTGTTTTTGCTTAATTAATAACCCTTTATGCTAAAGGCCTAGCATCTTTAATATATGAAATCTATCATTTTTTGAATTAAAAATAGATTTTTGCTATAATGGCGGCTTCATCTGAGTCTTCACTGGAGGGATCGTCATGAGCAACACTCGTGGAAATGCTAAAACGAAGTCTGAAGAAGTTGAAGTAAGTAGCGATGATTTAGCCAAGAAAATGGCAGCCTTTTTAAAGAAAGGCGGCAAAGTTGAAAAAGTACCTACCGGAAAAAGCGGCCAGCAAAATATCAGCTATTTTCGTCGTTCTACTGCAGCCAACCGCAAGCCACCAAGCAAACCCAGCAAGTAGCCCACAACACTTTAAGTCAGTGTTTATCACTGCACACTAAGTATTTAAACTAAAACGCGTGCCCACCCTTTTTTAAAAGGCAGTGCACGCGTTTTTATTGCTGAGGGTTAAATCGGCTACATGACGCAACTAATCACTAAAAAAAATAAAGCGGCCACTTCAATAATTTCAATTTGCGCTCCTACTACATCTCCAGTAATACCGCCCAACGCCTTTACCATCGCCGTTCGCCAGGCAAATAATACCGCTAATCCCACTAGGGTAATACCTAAGGTAGTAGGCCCTAAAAACCACGCCATCAGCAAAAACTGCAGGGCAAAAAACAGCACGCGTTTAATCGTTAGTTGAAAACTGGCCAGCGCTGCGCCTAACCCTTGGGGGCGAATGTAATTGGTACTCACAAACAATAACGCCACCATTAAACGCGCAATCCAAGGCACTAAAATCAACCATTGATAGGCCTGACGCTCGAGCAAATAAATTAAGCAAACGTATTTAAGTAGCAACAATAAAAATACCCCCACCACTGCCATCGGGCCGCAGTTTGGGTCTTTCATTAATTCTAAAGTACGCTCACGTACCCCATACCCGCCTACCCAAGCATCTACCGTGTCGGCAAAACCATCTAGGTGCAAGGCTCCGGTTAATACAATCCACAGGGTCAACACTAAAGCGGCGGTAATATATCCCGGCAGTGCGGCTAACAAATAGCCAGTGATGGCCATTAAGCCGCCAATTAGCACGCCAATCACTGAGTACCAAACCAGCGAGTTAGCAATTTCTTGATCGGTTGGCATCCGCGATAACTGCACTGGAAAGCGGGTTAAAAACTGCAGCGCAATTTTAAATCTAAACATGTTCCGCTCCATCTAACGAATGCCTGTAATCAATCGTAAATAAGCTGCCATGGGGCACCTCAATTTGCAGCAAGTGGCTAAGTGGTAAGCCACGGGCTTTTAGTAATAAATAGCGCATCACGCCACCATGGCTAATCAACAACACATGTTTGCCCTTACAAGCTGCTTGTAATTGGGCTAAAGCAGCTTCTATACGCTGGATAAATGCAGTTAACGGCTCTGCATTAGGCGGCGTAAAGTGCAGTGGGTCCTGCCAAAACTGGGTCAAATCAGCTTCTGCTGTTTGTATTAACTCAGCTGCAGTTTTACCTTCCCAGTCACCAAAGTGCAGCTCTTGCCAGTTAGCATCTAGCGTTAAGGGCAGCAGTTGCTGGGAGGCTAGCTCTTCAGCAAATAAGCGGCAGCGCTGCAAAGGTGAACTGACCAACTGCTCAATACCGCTTAATCCCTGTACGCCCTGCCACATTTGCTGCCAACCTTGGGCCGTCAGCGGATCATCTAAACTGCCGCGAAAGGCGCCACTTAGCTCGGTAGCGCCATGCCTTAAGAGACTGAGTTGCATACTGCACCATCGCTTGCGGCTAATTGCTGATCAACCGCCGCCTGACTAAAAGTGGCCATCTCACCGTGGAGCAAGCAAGCAGTTCGTAATAAACCTAACGCCACAGCGGCGCCACTAGCCTCTCCCAAACGCATGCCTAGCTGCAGCAAAGGTTTAGCCTGTAATGCCTGCAAGACCAATTGATGCCCGGGCTCAGCACTCTGATGGCTAAAGAGCATCCACTCTCTAGCCGCCGGACTAATACGTACCGCGTACAGCGCGGCAACACTGCTGATAAATCCATCAACTAACGCACTGATCCCCAGCTCAGCGCAGGCCAGATAAGCGCCAGTCATCGCCGCAATTTCAAAACCACCAACTTGGGTAAGCCAATATTCCGCCTGCTCTGCAGCGCTGCTGGGCCGCTGTGAAATCGCTCGCGCAATGGCTTGCTCAATAACCCCTTGTTTATGTTGTACGCCTGCGGCATCTAAGCCGGTGCCGGCTCCAACTAGTTGCACGGCTGGTAAATCTAAAGCCGCAACCGCTAAGGCCGCTGCACTGGTGGTATTACCAATGCCCATTTCCCCAGAAATCAATAAATCAGCCCCACTGGCTTGTGCTCGTAACACTGCTTGTCGACCAATCGTCAGTGCTTGCTGACACTGCGCTGAAGTCATCGCTGCTTGCTGTAATAAGTTGGCCGTACCCTGAGCAATTGGCTGATGCAGCACACCCGATAAAGCCGGCTCTGACTCCACCATACCGCAGTCAATCACTTCTAGCTGTGCTTGCTGCTGACGAGCTAAGACACTAATCGCCGCTCCGCCCTGCACAAAGTTAACTAACATCTGCCGCGTCACACTTTGTGGGTAGGCTGAAATACCTTCAACCACCACCCCATGGTCGGCAGCAAAGATACTAATCCATGGCTGCTTGATTGCCGGCTTGGCCGTATTTTGTTGCTTAGCTAACGTCAGCACTATGGCTTCTAACTGACCTAGAGCACCTTGGGGTTTAGTTAACTGCTGATTATGTGCCTTAGCTGCCGCCTCAGCCGCCACTGATAGCGGTTGAGGACGATAACTAGCTAAAAATTCGTTGATAAAAAACTGCTGACTCACCACGCTGCTCCTTTTAAGACATGGGGCAGCCCTGCCACGGTAAAGATCACCCGCTGACTTAACTGAGCTAAGCGCTGATGCATCCAACCGGCTTGATCTACATAACGCCGTGATAACTCTCCTAGCGGCACTATTCCTAATCCTGTCTCGTTACTGACTAAAATTAATTGCCCCGGCAACTCGGCAATGCACTCGTACAATGCCGTTAATTGCTGCTCTAGCAACTGAGGCTCATCACTGAGTAATAAATTGGTTAACCACAGAGTTAAACAATCCACTAACAAACAGCGCTCATCCCTCGCCGCTTGCTGTAGCACTTGCGCCAGCTGAATGGGTTCTTCTATTAATAACCAGTGGGCTGGGCGCTGTTGTTGGTGCTGTAAAATTCTGGCCTGCATTTCTGCATCTTGGGCTTGAGCGGTAGCAATATAAACCACCTCAAGGTCAGTTTCTGTCGCCAGTTGCTCCGCTAAGCGACTTTTACCGGAGCGGGCGCCGCCTAAAATCAATTGACATTGGCTCATAGGTCCGCCGCAGTAAGGTACGCCCGAATACGATAATCCTGGCCGACCGGTGTGATTTCTTGAATAGCTAATGCCACCGCTTGGTCCATCTGTTCAAGCGGTAAGTCAAGCAGGGGCCGCGCCAAACTACCCAGCAGTTTAGGCGCCATATAGACTACTAACTCATCAAGCAATCCTGCCTGTAAGAAAGCTCCCACTAACTTAGGCCCAGCTTCAACCAATACCTCATTGGCTTCTAATTGCCCCAACTTATCAATCAGAGCCACTAAATCTACCTGTTGCCCTAAAGTACCCAATTGCCAATAACTCGCCTGGGCTGGACTACAAGGGATTTGCGTAGAAGCCACCACCGCATGTTCAGCGCTAAAAAATGCCGCATCTAATGGCACCCGCAAACGGCTATCCACCACAATACGTAACGGCGGTTTTAACAGTGCCGCCGCAGTAAGCTCGGACGATAAGCCCAGCTCTTGCTCACGTAACGTTAAGCGGGCTTGGTCGATAATAACCGTATCGGCACCGGTCACCACCGCGCAGCTTCGAGCCCGTAACCGCTGAACATCGGCCCGTGCCGCGGGGCCAGTAATCCACTGACTTTCGCCGCTAGCCATCGCGGTGCGGCCATCTAAACTCATGGCCAGTTTTGCCCTGACCCAAGGCCGACCAGTCTGCATGCGCTTAATAAACCCTACATTTAACGCCGCAGCTTGCGCTTGCAAAACACCCACTTGCGTCTGAATTCCGGCGGCATTAAGCATGGCAATGCCACGCCCGGCGACCTTTGGATTAGGATCTTGCAAAGCAATGATTACTTGACTGACCCCTGCCTCGACCAAAGCTAAGGCGCAAGGTGGCGTGCGCCCGACATGGCTACACGGCTCTAAAGTGACATAGGCCGTTGCGCCTTTTGCTGCAGCGCCAGCTTGGCGTAGCGCATGCACTTCGGCATGGGGCTCGCCTGCCTGTAGATGAAAACCCTCACCAATAATTTGCTGATTTTTCACCAGAACGCAGCCCACCCGGGGATTGGGCGAGGCGCTATATAACCCCTGTGCGGCTAAATCTAATGCCCGCTGCATATAGTGTTGGTGCGTAGTCATGGCTATCACTCGGCTTTAGGCTCATTGGAAATACGTTCAATTTCAGCGCGAAACTCTTTGAGATCCTGAAAGCGGCGATAGACCGAGGCAAAGCGAATATAAGCCACCTCATCGAGCTTATGCAGCTCATTCATCACCAGCTCTCCCACTTTCAGTGACGGCACTTCACGCTCGCCGGTGGCCCGCAGCTTGTGTTTAATCCGAGCAATCGCTTCTTCAAGCTTTTCCACGCTCACCGGACGTTTTTCAAGTGCACGCTGCATTCCAGCCCGCAGCTTGTCTTCATCAAAGGGTTGACGGTGGCCGTCTTGTTTAATTAAGCGTGGTAATACCAGCTCGGCGGTTTCAAAGGTGGTAAAGCGCTCGCCACATTTGACGCACTCACGACGGCGGCGTACCTGATCACCGTTTGCAACTAAACGTGAATCAATGACTTTGGTATCATTGGCACTGCAAAATGGACAAAACATAGCACTCACTTTCGATGAAATAATCAACGCATGTTAGCTCATTCCAACAGTGAACAAAAAGTATCCGCACCGGCTTTATTCACCCCTTATGACTGAATACCTTAATGAACACACCGATTGCCTTAGAAGCCAAACTACAGCAACTAATTAGCCACGCTAGCCTCAACCTAACACCGCTGCCACAAACCTCACTCCAGCTTTGGCTAATTAATCCCGATAACATGCAAGGCCAATTTTCTAGTGAACAAACCCAAAAGGTGCTAGAAGAACCACCTTACTGGTGTTTTTGTTGGGCCAGCGGCCTAGCTCTTGCACAATGGATTTTAGCTAACCCACAGCAGGTGGCGGGTAAAAGTGTGATTGATGTTGGCTGCGGCAGTGGCGTGGTGGCCTTAGCCGCCAAGCGTGCAGGAGCACAGCGCGTAGTCGCCTGTGATCTTGACCCTGTGGCGTTAGCCGCCACCCAAGCCAATGCCAAGGCCAACCAGCTTGAACTAGAGTACAGCACCGATTTATTCAGCCAAACCGAGTGCTACGACTGCCTGTTTGCCGCTGATTTACTTTATGATCCTGATAACCTACCACTACTGAATCAGTTTCCCCGCTTTGCGCGGCAGATTACGATTGCCGACTCACGGCAGCGCAACTTTAGCCATCCGCTGTATCAAACCAGCCAACGTTTAGTTGCAGAAACGCTGCCCGATCTAGCCGAGCCTGAAGAGTTTCGTCAGGTAACCCTGTATCAAAGCGTGGCTCGCTAAATGCTTAGATACAACCAATTAGCGCACTAAGGTTTGCGCTGGCATCCCAGCGCTTTATAATGCGCGCACTTTCATCTTTCTGTTAGGTATTGTGTTCCCATGGTTAAAAAACTTTATATCGAAACCCACGGCTGCCAAATGAATGAGTATGACAGCTCACGCATGGTTGACTTGCTGGGCGATCATCAAGCTATGGAGACCACTGATAACCCCGCAGAAGCGGATGTGATTCTGCTCAATACCTGCTCGATTCGTGAAAAAGCACAAGAAAAAGTGTTTTCCCAATTAGGTCGCTGGCGCGAGCTAAAAGCAGAGAATCCTGATCTAGTGATTGGGGTTGGTGGCTGTGTTGCCAGCCAAGAAGGCGAAACCATTCGCAGCCGTGCGCCCTATGTCGATGTGGTATTTGGCCCACAGACCTTGCACCGTTTACCAGAAATGATTGATGCAGCACGGGATACCGGCAAGCCGCAAGTGGATATTTCGTTTCCTGAAATTGAAAAGTTTGACCGCCTACCCGAGCCACGCGTCGATGGGCCTAGCGCTTATGTTTCGGTCATGGAAGGCTGCAGTAAATACTGTACTTTCTGTGTTGTGCCCTATACCCGCGGCGAAGAAGTCAGCCGCCCCTTTAATGATGTCATGCTTGAAGTGATCCACCTCGCCGAAAATGGCGTACGTGAAATTACCCTACTGGGGCAAAACGTGAATGGTTACCGCGGCAGTACAGCCGATGGCCAACTGATGGACTTAGCTGACTTAATTCGTGCGGTGGCTGCAGTCGATGGGATTGATCGTATTCGCTACACCACATCCCACCCCCTAGAGTTTTCAGATTCGCTGATCCAAGCCCACGCTGAAGTACCTGAACTGGTTAAGTATCTGCACCTGCCAGTACAATCAGGTTCTGACCGCGTGTTAGCCAATATGAAGCGCAACCATACTGCTCTTGAATACAAATCACGGATTCGTAAACTTAAAGCAGCGGTGCCTGATATTTTAATCAGCTCTGATTTTATTGTCGGCTTTCCTGGTGAAACTGAAAAAGACTTTCAGCAAACTATGAAACTGATTGAAGATGTTGGCTTTGATTTTTCTTACTCCTTTGTTTACAGCGCACGCCCCGGCACCCCAGCCGCCGACCTACCTGACGACACCCCAGAGCAAGAGAAAAAGCGCCGTCTCGCTTTATTGCAACATCGCATTCAGCAACAAGGTTTTGAAAATAGCCGCCGCATGGTTGGTACCGTGCAACGCATCTTAGTCACCGACTATTCGAAAAAAGACCCAGGCAAGCTACAAGGCCGTACCGAGCACAACCGCGTGGTTAACTTCCAAAGTAACAACCCGCTCTTAATTGGCCAGTTCGTTGATGTTGAAATTCTCGAAGCTAAGCCGTTCTCCCTTGCTGGTAAGTTAGTAGATCCCGCTTAATTGCCCTCCTCACTAGCAGCTCATACCCGAGCTGCTAGTACTTTAGTCCTAAGTAATCGCTGCTATTGACCCATTGCTGACTAGTAATGCCCATGCCACAGTAAGTCCATCTGTGTTGAGCTATCTAGAGGTGCTGTGATGAATTCTACTCGTTATGCTGGCCAATGTTTTTGTGGCGCAGTGCAACTCACTGCTACCGGCGCTCCTGAAGCCATGGGCTATTGCCATTGCCAGTCCTGCCGGCACTGGTCCGCCGGACCTGTAAATGCCTTTACCCTCTGGCAGCCTGCTGCGGTTGAAATCACCCAAGGCGCTGAATATTTACTGCGCTACCAAAAAACGCCACATAGCATTCGTCACTCCTGCGCTAAATGCGGTGGTCATCTATTAACTGAACACCCTGGTATGGGCTTAACTGATGTCTATGCCGCTATTTTGCCAGACCTTCAGTTTCAGCCAAGTGTGCATGTGCATTACCAAGAAAGCGTATTACCCATTAAAGACGGCCTACTCAAACTGCGTGATATGCCCGCCGAGATAGGCGGCTCAGGTGAGCTACTCGCCGAATAATCTCCCCCACCCTGGGTGGGCTTTATACAGTGAGCCAATTTTTACTGTTAGGCTCACTGTATTTTTTACGGACTTAGTACCGCTGTGGATAACCGGTAACTTTGGCAATACTGCGATATAAAGGCTGTAAACGCCGATACATTTTTTTATACACCTGATGATATAGCCGTTGATACAGCTGATGATTTGCAGCATTAGGATAAAACGTCTGCCCAGTCTGGGTCATCGCTGCTAGCGCTGCAGAAAAGCTGTTGTACCAACCGAATATGCACTAGCTCATAAAATATGGCTCTACCGTAACTCCAATCGATTCCCAGAGCCATGACTCTGCAACCGCCATAACATAAAAACCCAGAATATCCGCAAATCAACCTTATCATTCCAGTGGCCAAAGTAAGCCTAGTTGTATTGCTTGATAGCCATATATTCACTGATTCTGGGCTCGGCTTCGAATTTGGCTACGGCAAATTCTGGCAACAGCTCAGACGCTTGCTTAACCAATTTCTCTGGTAAATCGCAAGGTGTCTTAATATTGACATTAATTAACTCATGCAGCAGAGCGTACAACCAATTTTGCCTCTACACTGACGTAAGTACACAAAAACCAGCATGCGGCTAATAATTGCGCTGTTCTACTTTCTGCTGCACCACAAGGCTGAACTGGTTAGGTTTCATGATTAGCGATGCTATCCGTGCAGCAACGCTTGTACTTTTTTCCACCACTACAGAAGCAGGGGTGTTTCGACTGTGCTTCATTTTGAATTACTCTGCACTTTGCTTTAATACTGCCAAAATTAGTTTTCCAAAGCCATACGCGCAATTTTTTCCAGCAACGAGCTTTGCGTCACCTCTTTATAGCGCAGCAAATCCAACGTATAGGTGCGCAATAACAATTGTGCAGCCGCTGTATTGAGCGCATCCGCAGGTTGGCCTGAAAAATCTTTCGCTACTAATTTGTAAACTCTGATCGCCTTATGCGGCGCTTGGTTGACTTGATTGCTGGTGCTACAAAAGAGCAAAGCTTCGTCACCATTTTTTTGTATAAACAGTTGTTGATAGCGGCTTGCAGGGTGTCCTTTAGGCTTAGGCGTCAGATAGTACGGCAGGCAAGTACGCTGCGGGTGGCCAGTTTTCTGAATTTTTCCAGTATTGACGCGTGCTGTTTCTAAGCTACAGCGCTCGGCAGAGCCTATGATTTGTGGCACTCGATTCGTTGTATAGCGGCTGATAACCACCTGCTGCTCGACATCCACCAGATAAAAACTGTCATTGCGTAAGCGGTCAACACACTCAGTATTCATTCCAGGCACTTCATAACGCAATCGCTGCTCATCGTCGTACAATTTGGCTGGTGCAATACTAAGTCGTCCCGACTTAAATTTAATATGTGTTACGGCAATATAGCTGGCCTTGCCTTTAGCCTTGTTAAAGTTACGCACCGCCACCAAAATAAATTGACCGTCTGGCACTTGAAAGCCATCAATACAGCCATCCACCAACACAGCCTCTTTTAAACTTAGCTCATAACGCAGCATGGCTAATTGTGGCGCGATAATCGGCGCGGCTTCTGGCTTAAAGCGTGCAACTTTATTTAGATCAATATTAAGGCCTTGTAACACCTTGGAATAGTGCTGCTCAAATGCCAGTAAACGGCTGACTTTTAATTGGCTGTAATAATCTAACTGCTGCAGCCGCTCTGTTTGTCCGCTGTGCTCTTTGCCTTGCGCAAAAGCCAACGCTTGCCAGAAGCTATTTAACTGTTTTTGCTCAAGCTCACCTTCATCATTCACAGCCAGTGCGCTAATGCTAGAGCCATTCTTTTTCTGCTCCGCATTAATGACCAAATAATTGCAGTGGGGGCTGAGCGCTTCAATGGCTGTCGGCTGGATGATATCCGCCGCAGCCAGATCCGTTTTTAGCTGCTGTAAAAAAGCCTGCCGCTGCTCTGCATGAGCGACCTCGCCGAGGTTATCAATCAACAGCAGCGGGCGTTGTAAGCGCTTTTCTTTAGCGCTTACAAATTGCAACTGACAATGAGTGGCTTGATACACCCGCGGCGTAAAAGCAATTTTACTGCTGGTTAAAATATTGCTGATGAGTCGCTGTAAGCGATTTTCGGCATGATTACGGCAACCTGCATAGTCTTTATTGGCAAAGCGCATATAGGGCATCTTGCTGTACCTGCGCCCGTCCACTTTTTTAATCACCTGCAGCGTTGTTTGGTTGGCAATCAACACGCGGTCTGCATCACCGACCAGCCCGAGTCCTGCGTTTTTTGCGCGAAAGCAGCTTAAAAAAAGCTTAAAGGTTAAGTCTTGAAAGTCGGGAGAGTAAAATAATTCATATTGCAACGCGTCAATATAAAACTCGCCTTTCTTGTTGGGCCCACCGGGTTGCACAGCAGCACCAAAATACAACTCACTGTTGTAATCCACCGCACCCAGTTCGCTGTACTGAGCTACATCCGCAAGCAACAGCAATTTAACTCTTAAAGCCAATACAGTTTGCGCAATTTGATGGGTATTAAAGTGCTGAATATAGTGCAGTTTTTGCGCCGTAAACTGCGCTTGAGGCGACAGATAGATCACCAAATACCGCACACCCGCATGTAAAACCTCATACTTTAACGCGCAGCTTGCTTTAACTCTGATTTTCTCAGCCACTGTTTGGCGTATTTCCTTATAAACAGCTTGCTGATGCGCCTCCCAACCCTGCTCTTTCGCTTTAGGTCGCTCCAGAATAAAGGCATCAATGCCCCAGCCTTCTTCATCATGAAACGCCAAGAGTTTTTGCAAAACCTGCTCGGCGGGTTCTTTGAGGTCAAACAACTGAGTGCGCGCCGGCGGTGCATAATGTGCAGGCTCTTGCAGCCCCCATTCAGCCGCCATATCAATCTGGTAGCCGCCTTTATGCGATGCATTGTTTTTCATTCTTGTTCTCCTTGTTGATCGTCCTCAGCCTTGCCTAATAGTGCTAAGAGCATCGGGCTGACACGTAACTGATAGTGCAGTTTGGCTTGATCTTTTAGTCTGTGATGAGGTTGGTAAAGCGGGATAGATTTAAACAAATTCAAATAAAACAGCTGCTCTTGCGCCATTTGCTCAGCACGGTCATTCAAGGCATTGCGACTGTAACGGGTGTTTAAATACACCGCGCGCACCTGCTGGATCTGCGGGTTATTGACACTCAGTTGCTGTAATCTGTGCAACCTTTGCAACGCTTGAGCATGAAGCTCTTGCCCTTGCTGACGGTGATTAGCACCCATGCGCCAGTTCTTTGCGTCAACGGCAATCAGCTGCTGACCCACCCGACAATACATATCAAAGTCTTCATAGTAATGACTGCCAAGCTGCTCACACACTTGCTGGGGTGTGAGCGCCTGAATGCCGGCATGCTCAAGCACACGCTGCACTTGCCACTCACCGATATTACCCATTAGCAGTGGCAGCAATTTAGGGATAGGAATACTGTGTTGCAGTGGCTCTGGCTTCAACTTACGAAAATCACTGAAGAGCTTTTGCTCCAAAGCAAACGTATTGTCACTCATATCTTGATGGTAGGGTGGCAACAGCTTCTCCGGCTGATAGGCCGTGGTGCCGCTGGCTAAATCAGTTAAACAATAAGGCTCATCGGCAGCCTGCGCGACAATCACCTGTTCCCAGTCGGCCTCGCGGGTGAGGTAAAAATGACCTATGCAGTGGGCTAAAAAAGAATCTTTCTTAACCCACGCTGTGCGCTGCAGGCGGGCAATATAAGCTTGAGGATTCTGAAAACTATCACTGTGGCGCAGCGCCTCATTAAACGCGATCGCATCAGAATCACCTGCTTTCGCTTGCGGTAAAATCTGCTGCACAAAAATCTTTTCAAATGCATCGTAGTGCTGGCAGGCTTGCTCCACTTTGTCCTCAAAAGAGCGGCGCTGTTGCCCATCCGCAAAGCTGGCTTGCTGCAAGTGATGCAACGCATGCGTGGCCCAGGCATGATTGTGCAAACTTAAGGAGGCTAGCAACACCTGGGCGTCCGGATGACGTTTTAAATCACGAAATACCCGCATAGCATTAAGCTGCACATCGTAAGGCAGCTGAATATAGCCTTCCATAATGGCATCGCGCCGCTCGGTGCGCCCAAAGGTTTGCATGGCTGTTTTATGCAATTCCACAACATGCTCCCTGTCCAATAAGCGCCCTGCATAAGAATCGACTAAATCAGTCTCAAACTCATCCACACGGCGCAAAACAGGGCCATGACTGTAGTGTTTAAGCAACGTAATATAGTTGGCCAAGGTATTGCGGCTACGGCTACCCGTCTGCGTATCCTTCTGAGTCACCTGACTCCAATAACTGCTGCATACCAATATCAAGCGCTGAAAGTCCACCTGAAACACCCGCTCATCAAGCAGGTAACTCACATAATGGTTCAGCCCGGTGCTCGCCCCTTTAAAATGCGACACCATGCAAATGGTTAGATCAGGCCGATCAACTCGCAGGTACTCACGCACCTGATCTTCACGGTTGAGCCGAGAATCAAACATCACCACACGCAGCGGGTTTTTGTCTTTAAACGGCCGAAACTCAAAGACTCGATGTAAATCCTGACCTTGGCGTTTATCAATTACCACCAGCCCCCGTTCAGGGGTGGAGCTGTGTGTTTGAGCATCCAAATACAAGCCCAGTACGCGAAAAAAACGACCACTTAAGCCAATACTTAAAGAGTGATTTTCAGTATAGGCCGCCAACAAAACAGCTTGTAAATGCCGACAAAACTCACGATGGTGATAACGGTTATGCTTAATGTCGTGTAGGTAAGGCTGCAGCAGTTGCAACCAGCGCTCATACACCCGCACAAATGCTGGTTCATTCACGACAGGCGATAGCAGTCGCTGCTGCTCATCAAAGACTTCAATATTGACCGGCCGTATCTTGCTTCGTAGTGTGCGTACGCTAACGAGTGACTCGGTTGCTGCAAGATCACGGCGACGCGTGTGGAAGCCTAAAATACTGGCATAACGCTCTAAAAAAGGCCGACTGTATTGCCCATTATAGGTGCTAGGAAACCCTGCAGTAGCTGAAAGTAAAGTCACTGTATTGCGCGTTTGATACAACATGCGCAACAAACTAATTTCCGGTAACTCCTTAATCAACTCCATACGAAACTTGAGCAAAATCCAGCCCTTGACTTGCTCAGCCTTCATCATCACCTGATCGCGCGGCGACAAGGAAAACAGGGTTTTGGGCTGGAAGTAAGTGAAGAAATCATCAATAAACTGCGCATGATCACCTTGGCCAGCCAATAAGTATTTGGCCTCACCCTTGATCGCTTGCGCCTTACCAATAAAGCGCGATAACGGATTATTATGATTAGCCTGCTCTTGCTGGGATAGCATGTGTTGCACCCGACTGGGTTGCACTAAAGTGGCGGACGCCGCTAAGACAGCCGTCACCGTCTGATACAACTCATACAGACTAAAATTATTATCGTCTGCGTCATCAGCTGCCACATACATCTCGGTATATGAATAACGGCCATGGCTGCGTAAACGAATACGACGCAAATCATCTTCACGATAAAAGCGATGAATCTGATGACTAAACACATTGCCAATCAGCGCAATCACCTGCTCAGTGTTGCGCCCATCCACCACCACGTCCAGCAAGGTATTTTGAAACAATTGAGTCAGCTGCTTGAGCTCAAAGTCAGCCCTTAAATCACACTTGGCTAAAGCTTTTTTAATCTCATCGATATAGTCTTTGAGCGCTTCGTAATTCGGCGCGCGCGGATCATCCGCACACTCGTCCACAAACTCAATCACCCGATGCAAAGTGGCTAACAAGGAAGGGAGCTGCACATCATCACTGAGCAGTATTTTAGTAACGTTTTGCTGAAAGATCGCATAGGCGTCATGCTCTTCATCCAGCACCAACGTAAAACGAATATCGCGCAAGGCAACAGGTGAATCTGCATCATGCACAAAATACTGCGTTTTTAACGCGCCTATACGCTCCCCGTCGGGTAACTGCGCCAGCTCTCCCAGTGGGTTATCTGGCAAGACTTTTTTCTGCCCTAATAGGCAATCCAAAGGGCGCGTATAGTGTACAAAATGCCCCTCTTTACTCTGGCGCAGCAGAGTTACGCTGCCATCAAACTTCTTCGTAGTCGCCAGTAAAATACAGCGCTGATATAAGGCGGCTTGAAAAGGAAAAAGATGCTGCAACATACTGACAGCCAGTTGCGCCTTGCTCTGAAGGTCGTGCTCCGCTGCAGTCATCAGCGCCTCTATATCTGTGTTCAACTCATTGAGCAGCTCGACACACGCCACTTGTAAACGGCGCACCAGATTAAAATTGCTTTTATCGAGTTGATCTTGCAGTAATTGCTGCTCATCAACAAAGCCTGCATCCGCTTCTTCAGATAAGCGTCTCTCAAGACGCGCGTGAGTAAACAGCTCTTCTTCTAGCCGATTAAAAGCCACGAGGGCTGCGTTGGGTCCATCATTTAAGCTGCGTTTTAGTAACCCTGTTGCCTGCTTAATCCAGCGCTGGTAGCGATTTTTATTAGTGGCTTCTTCACCTTGCTGCTCTTGCCCCCAAGGAATAAAAGCCAAGTCAGCTAAGTCACCAATGGATAAAAAAGGCAAAACCTTAACCTGCTTGCGCTCAGCCAACTCGATGATTTGTGCTGGTAAATCTATCTGTGATTTGAGCGGCGTAATAAAAACCAAATTGCGGTGACCTTGGCCCGGCTGCACAGCCGGATTAATCGCACGGAGATATTGATAAAAAACGCTGAAAGTTTTACCGCTGGCTGTCCCATCCTGAGACTGAATTAACAGTGGTGTTTCACCTTCAGTGAATTGATAAAATTCACCGGCTTTTTGGCGGGCTTGATTAACGGCTTGCTGCAAATCATCAGGTAAGGGTTGCGCTAATAGGGCCATAGCTGCTCCTTGTTTATTTTAAACGTTTTAAGGTCTGAAAATTTAGCCAACAAGGATTACAGCAAAACTAAGCGACAGATTCGGTCGCTTTACTATTGATATAGCCAGGTTAATTATAAAGAATGCTAATTTTGCATTTATGGTTCCAGCGAAAGCCTTTCACGCTGCGCGAATATAGAAAGCACAATCCAAGCTCCCAGTTTCTGTGGTTATGAGTCAAACGAATCAGCCAATCAACAATTTCAGTGTTTTGATGGCTAAGCTTGGCTTGATAACGATAACAATTTTCACTGATACTAAAACAAAGTATGTCAAACATATACTGATTGCTTTTCATTCACTGCTCGTTGTGCCATCTCACGACGCTGAGACTGCTTCACCAATTTTTTCGATGGCCTCTTTAAGAGGCTCGACTTTCAAACGTTCCTTAGCTCACACGTTGTTCTTCTTCAAGCTCTTTTAAGCTCGTCATCATCAATGCATCCATGCCGTCAGACTCGGTGCGTTATTTATAAAAGATTGCGCTGCTAATCCCATGCTCACGATACAGCTCAGGAGCTGGTACACCGTCTTTGGCTTACTTCAAGACTGAGAAGATTTGGCTGTCAGTAAATCGTAGTTTTTGACCGCTACGCATTACTGCGTTGCATACAGCTTATGGAAAACTCTACTTGAGAGCACTGCTATTTTTCGGAGGAATTACCGTTACTTATTAATTACTTAAAGCCTATCCAACCCATTACTATAATTGACTACCGTCAATTCAAGCAGGAAAAACCCACAATCTGGTCACCCTCTTGCCATGGCTGATATTTATGCATGACTTGCAAAAACAAAGGATGCTGCAGCCAGGCATTTAGCCAGCGCTGCAAGTTAGGATAAGGTAACTCAGCAAATACCTGTCGATCGACATGGGCGAACTGGCGAATAAACGGCATGATACCGATATCGGCAAGACTGATTTTATCGCCTAAGAGAAAACTCTGATTTAGCAGCAGCTGCTCCAACTGCTGCAAGAAAACCTCGCCTTGCAGCCGATATTCGAGCTGAGTCATTTCAGGATAGCGATCAGCGTATTTATAGCGATCTAACCAATGCTTAAACTGCCGATCATTCTGCTCAATTAATGCGTAGCCTTGAGTCAAGGTAGATTCATCAAGTAACTGCTGTGGATCCTGCTGCTGCAAAGCCCAGCGCATAATATCAAGACTTTCATCAATCACTTGCCCATCGGGCAGTTGCAAAACAGGTACTGTGCCTTTGGGACTAATTGCCAACATCTGCGCTGGCTTGTTGCGCAACACAATCTCACGTAACTCAACCTGCGACCCTGCAAATAAAATCCCCAACCGCGCTCGCATCGCATAGGGACAACGGCGGAAGGAATAAAGAATCGGTAATAAAGTAGCCATAGATAGGATCATACACGACGAGGTAAAAATCGCAGACGAAAAAAAAGAGTCTTTCGACTCTTTTTTATAATTCAGCTTATCGCTAAATTTGGAGCGGGAAACGAGACTCGAACTCGCGACCCCAACCTTGGCAAGGTTGTGCTCTACCAACTGAGCTATTCCCGCAGAATGTGGCGTCCCCTAGGGGGTTCGAACCCCTGTTACCGCCGTGAAAGGGCGGTGTCCTAGGCCTCTAGACGAAGGGGACGCAGGTTGGAAACTTGGTTTCCTACTTCTTAAAACGACTAAGCTTTTGCTTGTTTGTCTCTGGAAGTGGCGCGTATATTAGAGTAGCTTTCAGGATCCGTCAAGCACTTTTATTAAAATATTTTAAAATCACTGTTTGGCGGTTAATACGGGCATAAATAACAGCTCAACCTCGGTTGCCCAATCAAAGCTTTCGCCCTGCTCTAGCGCGGCAAAGCGACGATCTTCTAACTGTTGGAACAGCTCAATTTCAGCATCTGGCATATAGTGCAAACAATCACCGCCAAAAAACCAGAGTAAATCCCGTGGCACCAGATGAGCAATCTGCGGATAACGCTGAAAAATCTGGCAGATAATTTCTTGCCCTAAATACAAATCTGCTTGGCTTTGCTGCAGCTCTGCAACCATTTCATCAAAGCGCTCAATAAACAGCTCGCTATTGCCCTCTGGCATCAGCTCGATCTCTTGCTCAGCCACCGCCTGCAACACGGTGCGCACGTGGGCTAATAAGCTGAGTTGATGCTGCAAATAACTATCGGACATGTACTACCCTCCATAAAACTGCGGCGTAGAATAGCGCAGTTTGCTTGTTCTCGCTGAATTGATTGGCTTGACTGGTATTTCCAGTCAATAAAAAAAGCCCCCAAGTCCGAAGACTTGAGGGCTTTACCCTAAGACGACCAGCTATGCAGCTAGATAGGGTTACACACGCTCAAAAATGGTCGTGATGCCTTGGCCGAGACCAATACACATAGTCGCGATACCTAACTTACCATCATTTTGCTTCATCACGTTGAGTAAGGTTCCGGAGATACGTGCTCCCGAGCAACCAAATGGGTGACCTAAAGCGATCGCACCACCGTGCAAGTTAACCTTCTCTTCCATTACATTGAGTAATTTCAGATCTTTCAGTACTGGCAACGACTGCGCCGCAAAGGCTTCGTTGAGCTCCCAGAAATCAATATCTTCAATGCTTAAGCCAGCACGCTTCAGCGCTTTCTTAGTTGAAGGCACTGGGCCGTAACCCATGATTGCTGGATCAACACCTGCTACCGCCATGCCACGCACCACCGCCATTGGCTCAATGCCTAGGTCTTTAGCACGTTGCCATGACATCACGATCATGCCTGAAGCACCATCAGTGATCTGCGAAGAAGTACCTGCAGTTACTGTGCCGTTCTTTGGATCAAACGCAGGGCGCAGGGCGGCTAAGCTTTCAAGCGTAGTTTCTGGACGAATAGTTTCATCGTAATCAAATACTTTTAAGAAACCGTTCTCGTCGTAACCTTCCATTGGCAGAATTTCGTCTTTGAACTTACCTTCAACTGTCGCTTTTTGCGCTAAACGGTGTGAACGCTCACCAAAGGCATCTTGCTGCTCACGGGTAATGCCGTGCATTTTACCGAGCATTTCCGCGGTTAAGCCCATCATGCCTGAGGCTTTAGCAGCGTGCAGCGACATATGTGGGTTTGGGTCCACACCGTGCATCATGCCAACGTGGCCCATGTGCTCAACACCACCGATCACAAATACATCACCGTTACCGGTTTGAATTGCTTGAACTGCGGTGTGCAGTGCGCTCATGGACGATCCACATAAACGGCTAACGGTTTGTGCCGAGCTGGTGTGCGGGATTTGCGTCATTAACGACGCCATACGCGCAATGTTCCAGCCCTGCTCTAGGGTTTGGTTAACGCAGCCCCAGATTACATCTTCAACTTCTGATGGGTTAACTTTTTCGTTGCGATTCAACAATTCACGAATTACGTGTGCTGATAAATCTTCAGCACGAGTGTTACGGTGCATGCCGCCTTTGGAACGACCCATTGGGGTACGGCCAAAGTCAACAATGACTGCATCTCTTGGATTTAAGCTCATTTCTATACTCTCGCTCTAATCTGTCCGCAATTAACCGAAGAACTTCTGGCCATTTTTAGCCATTTCACGAAGTTTTTCAGTTGGATGGTATAGCGGTCCTAAATCTGCATACTTGTCAGCTAAGGCCACAAACTCGGCTACACCGATGCTATCAATGTAACGTAACGCACCACCACGGAATGGAGGGAAACCAATACCGTAGATCAAGCCCATATCGGCTTCAGCTGCGGTTTCAACAATGCCATCTTCTAGGCAGCGTACGGTTTCTAAGCACAGAGGAATCATCATCCAGTTAATGATGTCTTCGTCGGTTAGCTCTAGGTTTTCGTAAACAATTGGGGCTAATACGTCTTTAATCGACTCATCCACCACCTTTTTCGGCTTGCCACGCTTATCCGTTTCGTAAGCGTAGAAACCTTTACCGTTTTTCTGACCTAAACGATTGGCTTCGTATAAGGCATCAACCGCTGAACGACGCTCGTCCTTCATACGATCTGGGAAACCTTCAGCCATTACGTCACGGCCATGGTGACCGGTATCAATTCCCACTACGTCCATCAGATACGCAGGACCCATAGGCCAGCCAAAACGCTCCATGATTTTATCGATGCGGACAAAATCTACACCAGCGCTGACTAACTTGGCGAAACCACCAAAGTAAGGGAAGAGTACGCGGTTAACTAAGAAGCCTGGGCAGTCATTAACCACGATTGGGTTTTTACCCATTTTCTTAGCGTAAGCTACTGTCGTTGCTACCGCTTCTTCTGAGGAGTGCTCACCACGGATCACTTCAACCAATGGCATCATGTGCACTGGGTTAAAGAAGTGCATACCGACAAAGTTTTCTGGGCGCTTCAGCGCTTTTGCCAGCAGGTTAATTGAGATTGTTGAGGTGTTAGAAGCCAGAATAGTGTTCTCGCTAACATTTTGCTCAACTTCTGCCAGCACTGCGTGCTTAACTTTCGGGTTTTCAACTACTGCTTCAACCACCAGATCCACAGTATTAAAGTCACCGTAGGATAAGGTTGGGCGAATACGATTTAATGCCTCAGCCATTTTCAGTGGAGTTAAGCGCTTACGCTCAACACGCTTAGCAAATAACTTAGCGGCTTCTTCTAGACCGGTTTCGATACCCGCTTCATTGATGTCTTTCATCAAAATTGGGGTACCTTTGAGGGCTGACTGGTAAGCAATACCGCCACCCATGATGCCAGCACCTAAAACTGCAGACATTTTTACGTCGGATGCTAGTTTGTCGTACTCTTTCGCTTTGTGCTTAAGTGCCTGATCATTAAGGAACAGACCCACTAAGCTAGCCGCTACTGAGGTTTTAGCTAATTTAGCAAAGCCTTTAGCTTCTACTTCTAATGCTTTATCACGGCCCATGTTGGCCGCTTTTTGCATGGTTTTAATCGCTTCAACTGGCGCTGGGTAGTTGGGGCCTGCTTTACCAGCCACAAAACCTTTAGCGGTTTCAAACGCCATCATTTGCTCAATGGCATTTAATTTTAGCTTTTCTAACTTCGGCTGACGCTTAGCTTTATAGTCTAGCTCGCCTGCAATAGCACGCTTAAGTAAGTCTAAAGCAGCTGGCTTTAACTGATCCTGGCTCACGACCACATCAACTAAACCAACTTTCAGCGCTTCTTCAGCACGGCCTTCTTTACCGGCTGCGATCCACTCAATGGCGTTATCAGCACCAATTAGGCGCGGCATACGCACAGTTCCACCGAAGCCTGGGTAGATACCTAACTTAACTTCTGGCAAGCCGACTTTGGCGCCATCAGCCAGTACGCGGTAATCAGCCGCCATACACATTTCTAGACCACCGCCTAAGGCAATACCATTAATGGCAACTGCGGTAGGTACCGCTAGGTCTTCAAAGGCATTAAAGATTTGGTTGGCTTCTAGAGTGAACTGAGCCAGCTCTTCTTCGCTGCGGTTAAAGTTATCGGCAAACTCGGTAATGTCAGCACCGACAATAAATACGTCTTTACCACTGCTAACTAATACACCTTTAACCGAACTATCAGCCGCGATGGCGCTAGTGGCTGCTTGTAATTCTTCTAAAGTTTGACGGTTAAACTTGTTTACGGACTCACCATTGAGGTCAAATTTTAACTCAACGATGCCATCTTCAAGTGCCTTAACCGTGATGGCTTTACCTTCGTAAATCATCAACTGATCTCCACGCTAGGGAAGCTGAACAAGAACATCGAGTCCAAAGCCCTTTGCTGCTTTAGTTCGATGCATGAGCGACAAAACAGTTTTCATACGCTCGTTTGATTTGGTGTACACACTTTCAAGAAAATAACCGCGCTTGTCAATCAAAGCGCCGAGTTTTTCTGTAATAAAACTTATAAACCTTTGTGATTACAGACTAAAGAATTAGTTTCCTTACTCCCAACCTCGCTTTTGCCGAACAGTTTTTACTCCACTTGCGGCAATGCGTGCAGTCCATTTATTTTTCCAGTAGTCTAGCCTTAAGATGTTAAAGCGCCTCTGCGTTAATCCCTTAAGGAGAGTCACCATGTGCTACACACATATTCTGGTTGCAACTGACCTTGCTGAAGACTGCCATCCCGTACTAGAGCGTGCCAATGCAATTGCCGAACGCTTTAATTGCATGTTGTCTTTTTTACATGTAGTTGAACCCATGTCCGTAGCCTTTGGCGCCGATGTACCGATGGACTTATCACTGCTACAAGAGCAACAAACCGAGCAAGCACGGGAAAAGCTCGAAGCCTTTACAGCAGGTTTTCCACGGATCACCCCCGACCACTGCCATTTACGCGTAGGCCAGCCAAAACATGAAATTCATGAAATGGCCAGGGAACAAAAGGTTGATTTGATTGTAGTTGGCAGTCATGGACGCCATGGTCTAGCCCTGCTATTGGGCTCTACTACCAATGATGTGTTATCCAAGGCACCCTGTGATGTACTCGCGGTTGCCCTCAATAAGCAAGAAACAGAAGACACTGAGTAGTAAAAGCACCGCTCTCTTTTTTCGCTAAAGCCAGCACAACTGCTGGCTTTTTTACGTCAAGCATTACTTATCGCTAACAGACAGTATTCAAGCATTCGTTTTAAATACCACGCTTAACTAGAATAAAGAGTCTTCGGTATGCAAAAAACGGCAAAAACATTCCTTTATAGCAGCCTATTCGTAGCGTTATTTAGCGCTTCAGTACAGGCCAAACAAGCTCCTGTCATTACGGTTGATGCAGCGCAACAAGCCGCTATGCGTTATGACGTGGAAATGGATATTTTTCATCCGGTCTACGCCAAGCAAGGCATGGTTGCCAGTGAGCAAATGCTTGCCACCGAAGTTGGCCTAGCCATTTTGCAACAAGGCGGTAATGCCATTGATGCTGCGGTTGCGGTAGGTTTTGCCTTAGCCGTAGTGCTGCCTAATGCCGGCAACATTGGTGGCGGTGGCTTTATGCTGTTGCATGATGCCAAAACTGGTAACAATACTGCGCTCGATTTTCGTGAAGTAGCCCCGGAAAAAGCCCACCGTGACATGTACCTAGATGCACAAAAAAATGTGATACAAGGTAAATCTATGTATAGCCACCAAGCCGTTGGAGTGCCAGGCACCGTAGCTGGCCTTGAGCTCGCGCTTAATAAATGGGGCAGCATGAACCTTGAGCAAGTGCTAGCGCCTGCAATTAAACTGGCTGAAGAGGGTTTTGTGGTTAGCGATACGCTGGCAAAAATTTTACAAGCCGAAGCAGATAATTTAAAAAAATGGCCCGCCTCTAAAGCCATCTTCTTTAATGGCGACGCCCCTCTAAAGTCGGGCGAGCGCTTAGTACAAAAAGATTTAGCACAATCACTTAATAAAATAGCTAAAGAAGGTAGCTCTGCTTTCTACAAAGGCGATATTGCTAAAGCCATTGTCGCCGAAATGCAAAAGCATGGTGGCATGATTCAGCTGCAAGACTTAGCCAGCTATAAAGCCATTGAGCGCGAAACTATTTCTGGTGAATACCGTGGTTATCAAGTGGTCAGCATGCCACCACCCAGCTCAGGTGGCATCCACTTGCTGCAAATTTTAAATATTCTGTCGCACTTTCCGCTGGCTGAGTTAGGGGCTAATAGCGCCGAAAGTATTCGCTTAATTGCCGAAGCCTCTAAATTGGCCTATGCCGACCGCTCAGAGTTTTTAGGTGATCCCGCTTTTGTGCAAATGCCCGTCCAAGGCCTCATCAGCAAAGGCTACGCCCAGCAATTAGCCAACAGCATTAAACCTAATCAAGTTCGTCCCGCTGCCGAGATCAAACCTGGCCAACCGCAACCCTTTGAAAGTGATCAAACCACCCATTATTCGGTGGTGGATCAGCAAGGCAACATGGTGGGCGTGACCTATACCTTAAATCTTAACTTTGGCAGTGGCATTGTCGCCGAAGGCACCGGGATTTTGCTGAACAACGAAATGGATGACTTTTCCGCCAAACCCGGCGTCGCTAACGCCTTTGGTTTAGTCGGTGGCGATGCTAACGCGATTGCGGCTGGCAAACGTCCGCTATCTTCCATGATGCCCACTTTTATCCTCAAGGATAATAAGCCGTGGATGGTAACAGGCAGCCCAGGTGGGGCGCGAATTATCACCACCGTTTTACAAACCGTCATTAACAGTATTGATTACGGTATGAACCCAGCGGAAGCGGCATCAGTGCCACGTATTCACCACCAATGGCAGCCTGATGAGTTACGGGTTGAAAAAGGCCTAAGCCAAGATACGCTAAACCTGCTCAACAATTGGGGCTACGATGTGCAAACCAAAGCCTCAATGGGCCGCACCCAAACCATTCAGATTCGTGATGATGGTTTCTACGGTTATTCCGATCCACGCAACCCAGATGGCGGCACCTTAGGCTACTAAGCCACTAGCCATTAACAAAACACCCCGTGCAGTACAAACTAGCGGGGTGTTTGCTTAGCAAGCAGCTAGTTAGCGCTCAAGATGCAAGAACTGCATATGCCGCTCATAGTGATTCAGAATATCGTTAATAATTTGATCTTGGGTGTAACCCACAAGGTCGTAATCTAAACTGTCTTCACGTAAAAACACTTCAGCACGGAAATAAGCTTCTGGCTCATCGTTTTCACCTTCAGTAACAAAACTTGGTTTTTGTGACTCAACCAACCATACCTGATAGATAAAATCGACCTCTTCTTGGTGCATTACTTAGAATGTAATACCGCTTTTATCCTCCTCAATTTTAATTTGCGACTCAATTCCTTCAGTGCTTAATGCTTCTTGCACACTTTCCATAGCTTCGTGCACTTTATGCATCATAAAGGTTTGTACTTTACGTCGCGTGGGGAAGTTTACAATACGGTTTAAACGTCCGCGCCAGTCTTGCATATTAGCCGCCGGCATAATATTGAGACGCCCGGCTTTCATGCGATTGCCTTCACGCACCAAACATTTCGCCATGGCGATCATATACACCAACAAGATCAACGAAAACGGTAAACCTGCAATCACTGATACTGACTGTAACGCACCAAATTCACCGGTAAATAATAAGCCCAAAGTCACCAAGCCAGTCGCTGTGGCCCAAAACAAACGCAACCACACTGGCGCATCTTCGCCGGTACCTAACGATTTACTGCTTAAGTTGGCTAACACCAACGAACCTGAGTCAGCAGAGGTAATAAAAAAAGTCATCCCGATCAACATGGCAAAACCTGACCAGACAATCGGCATCGAGAAGTGCTCAAACAATTTATATAACCCCATCTGCGGGTTAGCTACGGTGACCTCGCCAAGCTCCACTGCCCCATTGTTCACCAAGTCAATAGCGGTATTACCAAAAATAGAAAACCACACAAAGACAAAGCCCAAGGGAATTAACATCACCCCAAATACAAAGTCACGCAAACGTCGACCACGGGAAATTCGTGCGATAAATAAGCCTACAAAAGGTGCCCAGGCAACCCACCATGCCCAAAAAAACACGGTCCAACTGGAACGCCACTTAGCCACTGCCTCACCTTCATAGGCATACATATCAAAGGTTTTAAGCACAATAGTTTGAAAGTAATCACCAATGTTTTGCACTAATGCATTTAGTAAAAACTTAGTGGGCCCCATAAACAGTAAGGCTAATACCAAGATTAAAGCGCCCAGCATGTTGAGCTCGGATAAGCGCCGCACTCCTTTAGCTACACCGGTAGTGGCTGAAATGCCAGCAATGGCAATCACTGCAACAATAATGATCGCTTGTGTGGTTTGACTGTAGGAATCCCAAATAAGTAATCCATACCAGCATTCACTTGCAAAACGCCGATCCCTAAACTCGTAGCAATTCCTAATAAGGTACAGACCACACCAAAGGTATCAACTGAATGCCCAAGCCAACCTCGAATAAGCTTTTTACCAAACACTGGTATCAATGCTGAACGTAGTGCCAATGGATAGTTATAACGATAGGCAAAAAAAGCCAACACCCTCCCCATCAAGGCATAGATGCCCCAGCCATCTAAGCCCCAATGTAAAAAGTTTGGGTAATAGCTAAATGCGCGGCTTCAGGCGTTCCCCCTTCCCCCATCGGTGGCGCTAGGTAATGCGCTAAGGGCTCAGAGGCACCAAAGAATAAAAAGCCAATCCCAACCCCTGCGGCAAATAACATGGAGGCCCAAGTTAAAAATGGGAAGTCTGGCGTTTCATGATCACGACCTAATTTAATATCCCCAAAGCGCGAAAACGCCACGGCTACTGAGAAAATACAATAAGCCGCTACCACCGCCATGTAATACCAACCAAACGAGTCGGAAATACCTTGCATCGCGGTACTAAGGATACTTTGGCTCGAAGTAGGAAAAGCAATCGTCCATACAATCAGCGCAATACATGTAATTGCAGAGGAGTAGAAAACCGTTTTATTGACTTGGCTGGCCGTCGCTTTTTCCCCCTGTACAACGGTTGTTTCTGACATACCTGTATACCTTTTTATGTAATTATGATTCCTATCAACCCCTTTTATGATAAGAGGCTCACTCCATTTGTTCCAATTTCGCCTTTGATTTGCCTTGGTTTAAGCAATAAAAAAGCGGCCAAAGCCGCTTTTAGTCGATCATTGATAAATCACTTAGCCTTCCATTTCCTCAAGCTCAGCCCACCGTTCAATCGCTGCATCAAGTGCCTGCTGGGTTTCTGTCAGTGCCGCTAAAGTAGGCTCGGTTGCCTCTGGTGCTTGGGTATAAAATGCCGGATCCGAGGTTTGCTCTTGCAGCTTTGTTAGCTGCTGCTCTAACTGATCAATCCGCTGCGGCATTTCATCAAGCTCACGCTGCAATTTATAGCTTAGTTTTTTCTTTGTAGCAGGTTTAGCCACTGGCGTTGGCGCTGTAACTGGAGCAATAGGCTCAGTGACGGATGCCGTACTGTTTTTCTCTATCTGCTTTTCCGTCATGCCCAATTGGGTAATGCTACCGCCTTGGCGCAACCAATCATCAAAGCCGCCAATAAACTCACGCACATGCCCCGTCCCATCAAAGACTAAGGTGCTGGTTGCAACGTTGTCTAAGAACGAACGGTCGTGACTGACAATTAAGACAGTGCCTTTAAACTCAGACAACACTTCTTCCAAGAGCTCGAGAGTTTCAATATCTAAGTCGTTGGTTGGTTCATCCAGTACTAGCAAATTGGCTGGCTTCGTAAACAACTTAGCCAACAATAAACGAGCACGCTCACCACCGGATAAGGCTTTTACCGGCGTGCGCGAGCGTTGCGGGCTAAATAAGAAATCACTGAGATAACTTAAAACGTGCTTGCTTTGTCCATTAATGGTTAAGGTATCGCTGCCTTCAGCGACGTTATCCATAACTGTTTTTTCAGGGTCCAACTGATGCCGCAACTGATCAAAGTAAGCCACTTCTAACTTAGTACCCACTTCGATAGTACCTTGGGTCGGTGTTAACTTACCTAGCAACAACTTAAGCAACGTGGTTTTACCGCTCCCGTTAGCACCTAATAAGCCAATACGGTCACCGCGCTGAATCACCATGGAAAAGTCTTTAACTAACTCACGACCACCCGGATGGGCAAAACTAATTTTATCCACCACCAGCACTTGCTTACCGGACTTCTCTGCAGTCGCTAAGCTCATATTCGCCGTGCCTTGACGCTCACGACGCTGGCTGCGCTCTAAACGCATTGCTTTTAGTTCACGCACTCGGCCTTCGTTACGGGTACGCCGTGCTTTAATGCCTTGGCGGATCCAGACTTCTTCTTGGGCAAGACGTTTATCAAACAGAGCATTTGCTGCTTCTTCGGCGGCTAACTGCTGTTCTTTATGCTCGAGAAAACTTTGATAATCGCCATTCCAGTCAATCAAGCCACCACGATCTAGCTCTAAGATGCGGGTGGCCATATTTTGTAAAAAGGTTCGGTCGTGGGTAATAAATAACACCGCCCCATTAAAATTTCTTAATGCTTCTTCTAACCAAGCAATGGCGCCAATATCTAAATGGTTGGTCGGCTCATCGAGCAGTAATAAATCTGGCTCTGCCACCAGGGCTTGAGCTAACAACACCCGACGTCGCCAGCCACCGGATAACTCGCTTAACGTTTTTTCAGCAGGTAACTGCAATCGACTTAAGGTGCTATCCACTAGCTGCTGCAAGCGCCAGCCGTCTTTGGCTTCTAACTCTTGCTGTACCTGCATCAGCTGATTTAAATCTTCATCGGTGGTGATATTTTGGCTGAGCTGGTTGTAGCGAGTCAGTAGTTCACCAACCCCTTCTAAGCCTTCGGCCACTACTTCAAAAATTGTTCGCTCATCCGCTCGTGGCAACTCTTGCGGCAATTCACCAATTTTTAAACCAGGTGCCCGCCACACTTCACCGTCATCGGGTAGCTGCGTACCCCGCACAATGCTCAACATACTGGACTTTCCTGTCCCATTGCGACCAATGATACATACCCGTTCACCTTTATCGATCTGCCAAGAAACTCCTTCTAATAAAGGATTAGCACCATAGGCGAGGGAAATATTGGTTAGTTTGAGCAAAGCCATACAGATTCTCCTAAAAACAGGCAGCCATTGTACCTGTAGCCAAGCCTAAAGCGCAGTAGCAGCAGTAGAAAGAAATTTTCGTTAGTATGGTTTCTCGTTTTGACTAAGGACATTACATGCAACGCGGGATATTTTATGCCGGACTAGCCGGAGCACTGTGGGGCTTTGTGTTTGTAGTGCCCAGCTTGCTACCTGATTTTAATCCGCTGCTACTTAGCACCGGCCGCTACATTGTTTACGGGATACTATCCGCGCTAATTATCCTGCCAAAGCTAATCCCGTTAATACAACGTCTCACCCGACTGGATATTCAACAGCTAATCTGGCTCTCGCTCAGCGGTAATCTGATGTATTATCTGTTACTGGCCTCAGCGGTACAACTTGCTGGGGTAGCCACTACCTCTTTGATTATTGGCACGCTACCGGTAACCATCACCCTAGCCGGACGCAAAGATCAAGGGGCCTTGTCACTTCGACAATTAGCTTGGCCCTTGCTGCTAATTATGCTGGGCATGCTGGCGGTCAATATCAGTGCTTTTCAGCAAGCGGCTAACCAACAGCAACCCTTACATAACATAGTACTTGGTATTTTATGCGCCTTTGGTGCGCTCTTTAGCTGGACCCGCTTTGCCGTAAACAATACTCGTTATCTCAAATTGAGCCAGTTTACTAGCAGAGAGTGGTCGAGCCTGTGGGGCATCACCACCGGCTTACTGAGTGTGTTACTGCTGCTCATCGCTGGAGGATTATTTCCAAGTCAGCTCCTGCCAGAACTGCCACAAAGTCGCTGGCTAAGCTTTTTTGCCATCAGCTTGGGGCTGGCGTTATTTAGCTCCTGGCTGGGTAATTTATTGTGGAATGCCGCCAGTCGGCGTCTACCCATTACCTTAGGCGGCCAGTTAATTATTTTTGAAACACTGTTTGCTCTGCTCTACGGTTTTGTCTATGCCGCCCGCTGGCCTAGCTTGACGGAGATCATTGCCATTGCTTTATTAATTAGCGGAGTACTCTGGACCGTAAGAAAACATCGTTGAATGGCAGCATCTTGTGGCGAAATAACGCATAATGCTGGGCAGAATGTTTTTATTAAATTGCACTTAAAATGAGATCACTCATGAATACAGATATTCGTCTTGAAGACTTTCCCCTACATTGCGTAGAAAAACTCCGCTTTCGTGACACGGACAGTCAAGGGCATGTTAATAACGCCGTATTCGTTACCTTATTAGAAGTCGGCCGCGTAGAAATGCTGTTTGATCCCAAGTATCAGCTGGTTACTGAAAATTCAGCCTTTGTCTTAGCCCATCTTTCCATGGACTATCTCGCCGAAATGACCTGGCCTGGCGAAGTGACCATTGGTACCTGTGTGGTCAACACTGGTCGCAGCTCACTGACTCTTGCTCAAGGACTCTTTCAAAACGGTAAATGTGTTGCCACCGCAAAAACCGTGATGGTACTGATTGATACCGTAGAGCGCCGCCCAAAAGCGATTTCTGATGCCGCAATTGCTCAGTTGGCACAGCTAACCAGTATTGCTAACTAAGTTAGTTTGCCTAGGCTGTGCCCTTGCCGGTTACCCGCAAGGCACAACCTAGCCACTAGCCCCTGCTTCGCTTCATCAGTTAAAATCTCCTGCTTTTTAGGCTGCATGTTGCGCTATGTCCACTTCTGCTACTGTTCAACTCTTTGCTTTACCTTATTTACCCTCTACTGCCGAATACTTTTCACGCATTCATCAAGCGCCCCAAGCTATTTTTTTGGACTCAGGCCAACCTCAAGCTGAACGTGGCCGCTTTGATATTGTCAGCGCCTGGCCTTTGCAAGTCCTTAGCCCACAGCCTGCAGAAACCGGGGCGGCCTATTTACAACGCTGCCGCCAAGCCTTAGCCCGCCTTGCGCCCTGTGATAGTGAGCAAGAGCTGCCCTTTACCGGCGGCTTACTGGGCTACCTAAACTACGAATTTCAACCCGACAGCTATCAGCAAGAGTCTACTGAACACAGTACAGACTACCCTGTTGCCCAACTTGGGCTCTATGACTGGGCACTTATCACCGATCATCAACAGCAACGTTGCTACCTGATGTGCCACGCTAGTGTGCCGACTGAGCGCGCGCAGGCCTTACTCGCATTATTTCAAAGCAGTAATCCTAACCTCGATCCAGCGCCCAGCTTTCAACTGACGCAACCCTTTCAGCCCCAGCTAAGTGCCACCGACTACCAACAGCAGATTGCGCAAATTCATGAATTTATTCGTGCTGGCGACTGCTATCAGGTCAACTTCACCCAGCGTTTTTCCGCCGCTTACCAGGGCGACCCGTGGCCGGCGTACTTGGCTTTACGCAGCGCTTGTCCAACCCCTTTCTCTGGCTTTATTCGGCTTAGCGCCGAGCAGGCAATTTTAAGCCTATCCCCCGAGCGCTTTTTACAAGTGCAACAGCAACAGGTTGAAGCACGCCCCATTAAAGGTACCCGCCCACGTGACGCCGATGAGCTCAGTGATCAGGCCAATGCCGCAGAATTGTTAGCTAGCACTAAAGATCAAGCAGAAAACCTGATGATCGTTGACTTATTACGTAATGATTTAGGTCGCTGCTGCCGCCCCGGAAGTATTCAGGTGCCCGAACTCTTTGCCTTAGAAAGCTATCCCAATGTGCACCATCTAGTTAGCCAAATTACCGCTCACCTACGCGACGATGTAGACGTATTTGACTTAATCCGCGCCAGTTTTCCAGGTGGCTCGATTACCGGAGCGCCAAAAATTCGAGCGATGCAAATTATTCAACAGCTAGAAAGCACGCCACGGCAGATTTACTGTGGCTCGCTGCTCTACCTCGATTGCCGTGGCCACTTTGATAGCTCCATTACAATTCGTACCGTGCTTGCGCTACAGCAACAACTGCATTGCTGGGGCGGCGGTGGTATTGTCTTGGACTCTGAATGGCAAGCAGAATATCAAGAGTCAATCGACAAGGTTGCGGTACTTATGCGCACCTTAGAACAGCAGTTTAGCTAAGTGGATCACCCTACTTAAGCCGCTCGGCAGCAAAGCGCTGGGTTTGCATAGCCTGTAGCCGACTTAAGGTGCGACGAAAAGGAAAGGTCAAATAGCCAGCAGTGTACAGCTCAGTTAGCGGCACCTCGGCACACAAATACAAAGGCACCTGCTGGTCGTAACATTCATCCACTAAGGCAATAAAGCGGCGCACACTGTCATCATGCGGCGAGAGTGCCGGCAACTGCCGATCGCCAGCCACCACCCGCTGGGCAGCATCTTCGGTGCCCCGAGCAATTTTACTGGGTCGCTGCTGAGCGGTTAAGGTTGGAACCTGCCCTACAAACAGTGCCTTAAAGCGCTGGCAGAGGGCAATAAACTCCAAACTTGATAGCGGTTGCTCACACAACTCAGCAAAGCTAAAACACGCTACCTCGCTAGTAAACCCTCGGCACTGTAAACGGCGATGCCCCACTACTAGCTCACCGCCCTGTACTGCTTGCCCTGCAGCTAACTGCTGAAAGCGCTGCTCAAACTCAGAGAACTCATTACTCAAAAAATAGCGCTGAATAGCGGCTGCTTGATGTAATCGGTGATCTTGTCCGCCATCTAAGGCAATTACCTGCATTGCTTGCTGAATGGCGGCAATCGCCGGCAAAAATCGCTCTCGATTAAACCCATCGTGATACAGCTGCTCGGGGGCTTGGTTGGAGGTGCAAATAATCACCAAGCCTTGGGCAAATAGCGCCTGAAACAAATTGCCTAAAATCACTGCATCAGCAATATCACTGACGAAAAACTCATCAAAGCACAGCAGTTTAATTTCTCCAGCTAAATCAACTGCAATTTGCTGCAAAGGTTCCGCTTGACCACTCAACTGAAACAGGCGCCGATGTACATCTCGCATAAAGTGATGAAAATGCTGACGTTGCTTGGGCACCTTTGCTAATTGATAAAACTGATCCATCAACCAAGTCTTGCCACGCCCCACAGGACCATATAAATAAATCCCCGCCACTGGCAATTGAGCATTCAGTTTGCTTAAGGCGAAATCTAACTGAGTAATAGCTGCTTGTTGCGCCCTATCGCAAACAAAATCTAGTGTTTGCTGGGCTTGTTGATAACGCTGGGCGAGCAAGTTACTCATAGGCACTCTTAGGGAAAATAAAATTAATCTGGATACAGACTTAACTCTATCAAAGCTGGTTTTAGTTATCTAAATGAAAGGGTTATGATGCCAAGATCTGCGTTTAAGCCTGAGGATTTGATGATGCTTACTTTTACCGCTTTGCCTGCGTTTAATGATAACTATATCTGGCTAATCAAAAATGATGTCACTCGTGCTTGCGCCGTGGTGGACCCAGGTGATGCTCAACCGGTACTCAACTGGTTAGCCGACCACCCAAAATGGTCGTTAACCGATATTTTAATTACCCATCACCATGCGGATCACACCGGTGGTTTGATGCTCCTAAAGCAAGCCACCCAAGCCTTAGTGACCGGCCCTGCCACTGAATCTATTCAAGGTATCGAGCGTGCCGCCACAGACAAACTACAATTTAAGTTACTAGATGCTGCCGAAGTCACTGTCATTGCTGTACCTGGACACACCTTAGGTCACGTTGCCTATTACTCTCCTGCAACGGCTATGGCTAAACCTTGGTTATTAAGTGGTGATACCTTGTTTGCTGCTGGCTGTGGGCGCATCTTTGAAGGCACTGCCGAGCAAATGTTTAACTCGCTCAAGCGCCTAGCGGCGTTACCGGATAATACCCAAGTCTTTTGTACCCATGAATACACCCTCAGTAACTTGAAGTTTGCCGCAGCCGTTGAACCCAACAATCCTGAAATCAGCCAACGCTTACATCAAGTTACAAACTTACGCGCTGCAGAACAAATTACCCTGCCCAGCTCAATTGCCTTAGAAAAAGCCACCAATCCATTTTTACGGGCAACAATTCCTGAAGTTGCGCAAAAAATAGTACAACAAGGCTACTCGGCGACCCACCCAGTCGAAGTTTTTGCTGCGCTAAGGCAATGGAAGGATAACTTTTAAACCTCTGTCTACTCCCGGGTGCCTTGACCCTCAGAATAGTGGCTCATAGAATCGCGCCACTATTCATTTTTTTCGTTATTTTAATTATGTCTATTTTTCGCTCTTTACTGCATCCCTCACGCTCATTGATTGTATTCTCATCAGTGATTGCCAGTTTAATTTCTGGTTGTGCCAGTAAGCACAATACCAGCGATGAGTTTGCTGCTTTTCAACCAGTTACCACTCAATCTTCTGCCACTGCTGAATTAAATCGAGCAAAAAAACAGGCTGTAATGCGCAAGCAAGCTGAACAGGATGTTTGGCAAATTATTCGCCAAGGCTACCAGTTTGCAGATGATGTCCAAACCAATCCTCGCATTGAACAGCAGCGTTTATGGTTTGCCGCTCGCACCAACTCCATTGAAACCATGGCGCAACGTAGCACGCCCTATTTGCATTATATTGTCGATCACTTACAAAAACGTAAGATGCCGCTAGAGCTTGCGCTGCTGCCAATGATTGAAAGTGCTTATGACCCTACCGCTTATTCCCACTCCCATGCTTCAGGCTTGTGGCAATTTATCCCCTCCACCGGTAAATATTTCAACCTCAAACAAACCTCATGGTATGACGAGCGACGTGACCTAACAGCCTCCACCTTAGCGGCGCTGGATTATCTGGAATACCTAAGTAACATGTTTGAAGGCGATTGGCTCTTAGCTTTGGCCTCTTATAATGCGGGCGAAGGTACTGTTAGCCGAGCGATGAAACGTAATCGCGAGCTGGGGTTACCGACCGATTACTGGAACCTGTCACTGCCTAAAGAAACTCAATACTACGTGCCTAAGTTTCTCGCTGTCGCACAAATCGTATCTAGCCCACAAGCCTATAACGTTAAGCTAGCTCCTGTTGCCAATCAGCCCTACTTTGCCACCATTAAAATTGAGCACGCCTTGGATTTAGACCGAGTAGCAATGTTGGCAAATATTGATCGTACTGAACTGAGCCAACTGAATGCGGCACATATGCAGGGCGTGACTGTTGATGGCCCTAAAGTGATCCGGGTTCCTGCCACCAAAGTTAGCACCTTGCAAGAGCGCCTCGCCAAACTGCGAAGCCAAGACTTAATGCGCTGGCAGCAACACCGCGTCACCAGCGGCGAAACTCTACACAGCATTGCTCAACAGCACAAAGTTTCAAAAGAGGCACTCAAGTATCTGAACAAGCTAAACTCGGATCAGGTCACCGTTGGCCAGCAGTTAACCATTCCTTCCCAGCATCACTTTGCTTTAGCACAAAAAACTGAACAGCTCAGCCGCACCAACTTGCGCGCTAAAGCAGGAGCGACAACTGCTGCCAACGTTCGTTATCAAGTACGCCGCGGCGATACCCTGTCTAGCATCGCCCGCCGGCATGGCGTCAGCATTAATCAGCTAAAGCAATGGAACCGAATCGCTGGCAATAACATTCAAGTTGGCCAAACCCTTGCTTTACGTCAGGCTACCCGCAGCGCAGCGGCTAAAAAACCCACTTACTACCGTGTACGTAGCGGTGACTCCTTGTCACTGATCGCCAGACGACATAATGTTAGCCTTAAACAATTACAGGCTTGGAACCCGAAAAGCTCAAGTGCGATTCGCCCAGGCCAACAACTGGCTATTTATCGTTAAGCCTTGCGCTCAGTGAGCGCAACTTATCAGTGTTCTAGGAGGGAGCCATGTCTATATTGCTTCGCCGTCTCTGGCTTGGCTGCTTGTTATTACTCAGCCCAACCAGTTTCGCCACCATTGAGCACAGCCATGGCTATGCGCAATTTGCTGATCTTAAGTATCCTGCTGACTTTAGCCACTTCGACTGGGTAAATCCCAAGGCGCCTAAAGGGGGCCAAGTGCAGCTTATGGCGCTAGGCACCTTCGACACCTTAAATCCTTATACTTTAAAAGGCAGCAGTCCGATTAGCACCGGCGACTTTGCCAGTTACGGAGTAAGCGAACTTAATGCGCCACTCATGATCGGCAGCGGACTGTTTGACCCATCCGGCGATGAGCCAGCCAGTGCTTACGGCTTGGTCGCAGAAAGCCTTGAATACAGTCAAGATCGCAGCTGGGTAACTTTTTTTCTACGCCAGCACGCCACCTTCCATGATGGCCAGCCGATTACCGCAGCAGATGTGCTGTTTTCTTATCAGACTCTGCTTCACCAAGGCCATCCTCAATACCGAGCAGCACTACAAGAAGTCGACCGCGTTGAAGTGCTTAGCCCACACCAAGTGCGCTTTGTGTTTAAGCGGGCCAATAATCCATTACTGATTTTGCGGGTCGGTGAGTTACCGGTTTTACCTAAGCACTACTGGGCTAACCGAGATTTTAGTCAAACCACCTTTACCCCACCCTTAGGCAGTGGGCCTTACCAAATTACCCAGGTCTCCCCTGGTAAACGTTTAGTTTTTGAGCGCGTGAAAAACTGGTGGGGCGCTGAATTAGCGGTTAATCGCGGTAAATATAATTTTGATCGAGTTTCCGTCGACTTCTATCGCGATCGCCATGTGGCATTTGAAGCATTTAAGGCTGGGCAGTTTGATCTATTTATTGAGCATCAAGCCAAGAACTGGGCTCAAGGATATAATTTTCCTGCGGTACGCCAAGGCAAAATAATTAAACAAGCTATCCCTCACCAAATTCCGGCACGCAGTCAAGCCATTTTCTTTAATACTCGGCGCCAAGCCTTCCAACCGCTCCCGGTTCGACAAGCCTTATCACTGTTATTTGATTTTGAATGGCTTAATCGCTCTCTGTTTAATCAGGCCTATCAACGCGCCACCAGCTTTTATCCCAATAGTCCATTTAGCGCCAGCGGCTTACCTACTGAGGGCGAGCGAGTACTGCTGAATGCTGTGCGCCAACACCTACCTGCAGAACTCTTTACTCAGCCCTTTGCCCTCGCCCAAACCGAAGGCACTGGACTACCTCGACAAACCATAGGCCAAGCCCTACAGCTCCTAGCTGAAGCGGGCTGGCATAACGATGGGAATGGCTTAAAAAATGCCCAAGGCCAAACCCTAAGCGTGGAAATTTTATTAGTCAATCCACGGCTCGAGCGTAGTATCTTGCAATCCTACATTAATAACTTACGTTTAATTGGCATCGATGCTCGTTTACGCACGGTTGATCGCGCGCAGTTTAAACAGCGCTTAGATCGCTATGACTTTGATTTAACCTTACTCACCCTGCCCCAAACCCTAAGTCCAGGACTTGAGCAATGGCTGTATTTTCATTCCAGCCAAGCAGCTGTAGTCGGCAGCAAAAACTATGCCGGCATTCAAGATCCTGCGGTTGATTACTTATTAGAAAGTCTATTAGCCGCCAAAACCCGTGAACAGCAGATAAATGCCACCCGCGCTTTAGACCGTGTGTTACTGTGGAAGCACTACACGATTCCTAACTGGTATATCAGTGAGCACCGACTCGCTTATAAAAATCGTTTTGATTTTGTTACTACACCGCCCTACGCCTTAGGCTTAAATGCGTGGTGGCTCAAGCCCAATGAGATAAAACCATGAGTTTGCTGAAATACTGCTTAGCTGGAATTCTTAGTTTTGCTTTAGTCCAATCAGCCGTAGCTGAGGTTAAGCATGCATTAACCCTGTATGGCGAGCCGCCTAAATACTCGGCAAACTTTACTCACTTTGATTTCGTCAACCCTAAAGCGCCTAAAGGCGGGCAGTTAAAACTGGCAAGTTTTGGTGGCTTTGACAGTTTGAATCCTTATTTGGCTAAGGGTAATCCTGCGGATCGAGTGAGCTTAATTTACGATAGTTTAATGTACCAGTCGCCAGATGAGCCCTTTACCGTCTACGGCCTGATTGCCGAAGGCGTAGAGCTAGATGAGAATAATCAGTTCGTGCGCTTTATTCTCAATCCTAAGGCGCGCTTTCAAGATGGCACGCCCATTACCAGTGCCGATGTGGCTTTTACCTTTAACACTTTAATTGAAAAAGCCCACCCACTGTATCGCCATTATTACGCCGATGTCGCAGAAGTGGTCATTGAAGACCCGCTGCGAATTCGCTTTGATTTTAAGCACAATAAAAACCGCGAATTGCCGCTAATTTTAGGCCAGCTAGAAATTTTACCGAAACATTGGTGGGTGTCCCGCGACTTTAGCAAAACCAGTTTAGAGCCACCGCTTGGCAGTGGCCCTTACCGAATCAGTAAAGTAGACCCAGGACGCTCGATTGAATACCAGCGTGATGAAAACTGGTGGGCTAAAGATTTACCCGTCAGCCGTGGCCTATATAACTTTGATCAGATCCAGGTGGATTACTACCGTGATATGTCGGTTGCCTTAGAAGCTTTTAAAGCTGGACAATTTGATCTCAACCAAGAGTACTCGGCCAAAGACTGGGCCACAGGCTACGACTCTCCCGCCCTACGTAGCGGAAAAATTATTAAAGAAAGTTTTGCTAACCATAACCCAGTTGGCATGCAAGGCTTTACCTTCAACTTGCGCCGCCCTCTATTTCAAGACATTCGAGTGCGCGAAGCCATTAGTCTGCTGTTTGACTTTGAGTGGACCAATAAACAGTTGTTTTATAGCTCGTATTTACGCACTAACAGTTTTTTTGAAAACTCTGAGCTAGCAGCTGAAGGCTTACCTTCTGCGGCAGAGTTAAAAATTTTAACTCCACTTAAAGAGCAATTACCTGAGTCAGTCTTTACCCAAGTATTCAAAAACCCAGTCAGTGACGGCTCTGGCATTATCCGCGATCAGCAGCGTAAAGCGTTTAAGTTACTGCAAGATGCTGGCTATCGGGTTGAAAATGATCGCATGGTAAATGCTGATGGTGAACCGCTCTCGTTTGAGTTTTTAATCACCCAAACCAATTTAGAGCGCGTCCTGCTGCCGTTTAAACGCAACTTAGAAGAACTCGGTATTGAGATGATTATTCGCCGAGCGGATATGTCGCAATACATTAATCGAATCCGCTCCCGAGACTTTGATATGACCTCAAGCATCTGGCCGCAATCAAACTCTCCTGGCAATGAACAGCGCGAATTTTGGCACTCGAGCAGCAAAGATAATCCCGGCAGTCGTAACTATATTGGCTTAGCCGATCCGGCAATTGATCAATTAGTTGAAGGTTTAATTAATGCCGACAGCCGCGAGCATTTAATTACCCACACGCGCGCTTTAGATCGTGTTTTGTTGTGGGGGCATTACGTAGTGCCCAACTATTACATCAATACCTGGCGCGTCGCCTACTGGGATAAGTTCGCTCACCCAGAAGTAACGCCACTGTATGACTTTGGATTAATGACGTGGTGGAGCAAAGCGTTATCGGCTGATCAAGCTACTGATTCCTCCACCGCTCCGTTAACACGAGACTAATCTATGCTGGCTTATATTTTTCGACGGCTATTGCTGATTATTCCCACTTTATTTGGCATTTTACTGCTTAACTTTGTCATTATTCAGGCTGCCCCCGGTGGCCCAGTTGAACAAATGATTGCCAAGCTCGAAGGCTTTGACGAAGCTGCAGGCGGCGCGACAGGACGAATTTCTGGCGGTGGCAGTGAAGTCAGCAGCAGTGGTTCTGCTAACTATCGTGGCGCCCAAGGCCTTGATCCCGACTTAATTGCTGAAATTGAGCGCATGTACGGCTTTGATAAGTCTGCCCCTGAGCGCTTTTGGATTATGCTAAAAAATTATGCCCAGTTTGATTTTGGCAATAGCTTCTTTCGTGATGCCAAGGTGGTCGACCTAATCAAAGAAAAGCTGCCAGTCTCCATCTCACTAGGCCTATGGAGCACCTTACTGATGTACTTGGTGTCTATTCCGCTCGGTATCAGTAAAGCAGTGCGCCATGGCAGCCGTTTTGATGTGTGGACTAGCTCTGCGATCATTCTAGGCTATGCTGTGCCGGCATTTTTATTTGCTATTTTATTAGTCGTGATCTTTGCTGGCGGCAGCTATTTAAGCTGGTTTCCGCTACGTGGCCTGACTTCAAGCAACTTTGAAGAGTTAACTTTGCTTGGCAAAATTGGCGATTATTTTTGGCACTTAGCACTTCCGGTTACTGCGTTAGTGATTGGCAACTTTGCCACCTTAACCCTGCTCACTAAAAATAGTTTTTTAGATGAAATCAACAAACAATACGTCACCACGGCACGGGCCAAAGGCTTAGATCAACGACAAGTGCTGTATGGCCATGTATTTCGCAATGCCATGCTGATTATTATTGCGGGGTTTCCTGCCGCTTTCATTGGCATGTTCTTTACCGGCTCCTTACTCATTGAAGTCATTTTTTCACTGGACGGTTTAGGTCTGTTAAGTTTTGAAGCAGCCATTAATCGCGACTATCCGGTGGTTTTCGGTACCTTATTTTTATTCACCTTGCTGGGTTTACTGGTTAAATTAATCGGTGACTTAACCTATACGCTGGTTGATCCACGCATTGATTTTGCAAGTCGGGGGCAATGAAATGACGCTCTCTCCATTAAATCAACGTCGCTGGCAACACTTTAAAGCCCACAAACGCGGTTGGTATTCGCTGTGGCTGTTTTTGTTGCTATTCTTTTTTACTTTGGGCGCTGAACTGGTCGCCAACGATAAACCCTTAATCGTGAAATACGACAACCAACTGTATTTTCCAGTGGTTAAGCGCTACCCAGAAACCACCTTTGGCGGTGAGTTTCCGCTCCAAGCTAACTATAAAAGTCCTTATATTCAGCAGTTAATTGAAGATAAAAATGGCTGGATACTGTGGCCGCCCATCCCTTTTCACTACTCCAGCATTAATTACGATCTACAGGTACCAGCGCCTGCGCCTCCTTCGGCCCAAAATTGGCTAGGTACTGATGATCAAGGACGCGATGTATTAGCGAGGGTTATTTATGGCTTTCGAATTTCAGTGCTGTTCGCCCTTACCTTAACTACGATTAGTGCAGTGATCGGTATTATCGCCGGCGCTTTGCAGGGCTATTATGGCGGCTGGGTTGATTTAATCGGCCAGCGCTTTATGGAGATTTGGTCAGGCCTGCCAGTGCTCTACCTATTAATTATTATGGCGAGCTTTATTCAGCCTAATTTTTGGTGGCTACTGGGGATTATGCTGCTGTTTTCTTGGATGAGCTTGGTGGATTTAGTTCGTGCCGAGTTTTTACGTGGAAGAAATCTAGAATATGTGCGCGCTGCTCGGGCGCTGGGCATGTCTGACACTAACATTATGTTTCGCCATATTCTGCCAAATGCGATGGTCTCCACCCTAACTTTTTTGCCATTTATTATTACCGGAGCAATTGGCACCTTAACCGCACTCGACTTTTTAGGTTTTGGCTTACCACCAGGTGCTCCTTCTCTAGGCGAGCTAGTTTCCCAAGCCAAGTCTAACCTGCAAGCACCTTGGCTAGCGATCAGTGCCTTTAGTGTGTTGGCCTTAATGTTAAGTTTATTAGTCTTTATTGGTGAGGCAGCCCGCGATGCATTCGACCCCCGCAAGTAAGCCGCTACTCAGTATCGAACAGCTGAGTGTGAGTTTTACCCAAGGCCAACAGCTAAGTCCTGCGGTTAAACAGGTCAGCTTGCAACTGCAGCCAGGTGAAACCTTAGCCTTAGTCGGTGAAAGTGGCTCCGGCAAATCTGTCACGGCTAATGCGATTTTGCGTCTATTGCCCGCTAGCGCTCAAATGATGGGCAAAATTCTTTATCAGGGCGAAGACTTGCTGAGCCTGCCAGAAACAGCTATGCAACAAATTCGTGGCCAACAAATTGCGATGATTTTTCAAGAGCCCATGAGCTCGTTAAACCCGTTGCAACGCATTGGCAAACAAATCAGCGAGATGATTTTACAGCATCAACGCCTGACAAAAGCCGAAGCTAGCGCTAAAGCTTTAGAGCTATTGCGCCTAGTTGAAATCCCTCAGCCTGAGCAGCGGATTAAAGCCTACCCCCATGAGCTCTCAGGTGGTCAGCGGCAACGAGTAATGATCGCCATGGCGCTGGCTAATGAGCCCAAGCTATTGATTGCCGATGAGCCCACCACCGCATTGGATGTCACCGTACAAAAAACCATTTTAGAACTACTGCAACGCTTACAACAAAAAATGGGCATGGCGATTTTATTAATTAGCCATGATTTAAACTTAGTCAGACGCGTGGCTGACCGCGTGTGTGTTATGCAGCAAGGCTGTTTGGTTGAGCAAGCTGTCAGCGAACAGTTATTTACAGCACCACAACACCCTTACACCCAAGCCTTACTCGCCGCTGAACCCTCGGGCTTACCCGCCGCTACTGAAATTGGCCCAACCTTATTGAGCGTTGAGCAGTTAAAGGTATGGTTTCCGCTGAAAAAGGGGTTGCTACAACGCACCTTTGATCATGTTAAAGCAGTAGATGACATTAGTTTTCAGCTAAAACGTGGGCAAAGTTTGGGCATTGTGGGTGAAAGCGGCTCGGGTAAATCCACCTTAGGCTTAGCCATTTTGCGCTTAATTCAAAGCCAAGGCTCAATTGTATTTGCACAGCAACCGATCAATAACTTAACCCAAAAACAAGTTCGCCCCCTGCGCCGTAAGCTACAGGTGGTCTTTCAAGATCCCTTTGGCAGCTTGAGTCCACGCATGAGCATCGGACAAATTATTGGCGAAGGTTTAGAGATTCATCAAATCGGTACACCCGCTGAGCGTGAACAAATGATCGTGCACGCCCTACAAGAAGTGGGGCTGGATCCAGCTACTCGACACCGCTATCCCCATGAGTTTTCCGGTGGTCAACGCCAACGGGTAGCCATTGCCCGCGCCTTGGTGCTTAAACCTGATTTGATCTTATTAGACGAACCGACTTCAGCCTTAGATCGTAGCGTGCAACTGTGGCATGACAATAAAGTTAGTAACTGAACAATAAAGTTGGTAACTTGACAATATAATTGGTAACTTGCTCCATACATTTAATGCTCAAAATTGAGGTGTGGAGCATGACAAGCAGCACACTTGACTCACGTTCTTTGAAATGGATAAAACAAGGGCGTGGAGCTGGCTCCGGTAAAGACTATCAACCTTGGCTAACGGTCAGAGATTTACCCTCTTCTGGCCGCTCCCATCGCATCTGGGGATTTCAAACGCAGCGTACCCACCACCTGCTTTCAGATTTAGAGTTAGCAGCTTTCTTTTTGTTTGACTGGAACCCATTCGCTACCGATATACGTGAGCAATATCCTCTCAGGTTAGAAGACACCCTTGAGCTTGCAGAACAAGCAGGTATTCGCCACCCCGCGCTTAAAGGGCAAGTGCAGATTATGTCTAGTGACTTTCTCATTGATACGAATATGTTGCGCCAACCAAGAATAGCTATACAAGTTAAAACATCAGCTGAACTATACAACCCCAGAACGATAGAGAAGCTAGAGCTTGAGCGACGGTATTGGGCTAAGAAAAATATCCCATGGTATTTACTAACAGAACAACAAATACCCAAGATAGTCATACAAAATATTGCTTGGCTTTATCCCGCGCAGGTTGCCCTCGATGAACTTGAAAGCACATTAGCTATGGCGGCATTCTATTTAAATTTTTTCCTGCAGAATCCAACCCTACAGATTTCACAAGCAGCAATGATCCTTGACCAAGCATACTCACTGGCACCCGGCGAATCACTACAAAAAATTCGCTCGCTATTAGCTTTACGAGTTTTCTTATTTGATATTACCAAGCACTGGTCATCTTTATGCGTTAGTGAGCTGCAAGCCTCATCCGACATACATTCATTGAGGGAGCGCTATGCTGCGAATCAATGATGTTGTCATGTATGCAGATATTCGCTATCGAATTCTTGTCGTCTCCGATACTCAATATACTTGGATAGATATTGACTCTGATAAAGCTTTTCCAGAGCAAATACCTTTATCAGAAGTTGACACAGAAATATTATCTGAAACCTTAAGAAGAGTTGAGGACCCTTTTTTGTATCTTGCGGCACAATTACCAGAACAGGGTTCAGCTGCGCAGAAAGTCCGTGATAAGCGCCTTGCTGCCATTGAGACACTAATAAATCATCCTAATATTTATTATAGATCGGGTAGAGGCGCCTTAATACAGCAAGCTGTTGAAGCATCCGGCTCCGCTAAAAAGACTTTGTACTCATACCTGCGCCAGTACTGGCAACGTGGCTGTACACCAAACGCTCTTTTACCTGACTACAATAATTCAGGTGCTCGTGGCACAAAGCGTGCAGCGTCAGATAAAAAACTAGGCCGTCCAAGAAGTATAGCCCCTGGAACGGGAGCAATTATTGATAGCAGCATTGAGCGCATGTTCCGTATTGTGCTGGATCGTTATTATTTAACAGAGAAAAGCCATTCTCTGCCTTATGCACATCGCCGCTTTGAAGATATGTTTGAAGTCGCAAACCCTGATGAGTTCAAAGAGAACTTCCCAACAATCAGACAATTACGCCATTTTTATGAGCGCGAATATATCCGGCCAGATCGTATTCGCCTGAGAGCAAATAAGATCAATTACCATAAGGATATCAAGCCACTGCAGGGTACAGCGACAGCTGGTGTTCATGGCCCAGGTGCACGATACGAAATTGATGCCACCATTGCAGATATTTATCTTCTATCGGCTGATCGAAAAAGCATTATCGGTCGCCCAACGTTATACGCTGTTGTTGATGTTTACAGTAGGCTAATTGCTGGTTTCTATGTCGGCCTTGAGAACCCTTCGTACGTTACAGCCATGTTAGCTCTAGTTAATGCGATGACTGACAAAGTACAGTTGTGTCAATCATACGGTTATAATGTTGAGCCAGAAGATTGGCCTTCGATAGGTATCCCTGATGCCATTTTAGCAGACAGGGGAGAGCTACTCGGGTATCAAATTGAATCTCTTGAGCAAGCATTTGGCGTGAGAATTGAAAACACGCCTCCTTATCGAGGCGATGCTAAAGGTATTGTTGAGCGCAGTTTTAAAACCCTACAAGCTGATTTTAAACCTTTTGCACCGGGTGTGGTGACTGGAGATATCGTAAGGAAACGTGGCGGAAAAGATTACCGCTTAGATGCAACTCTTACGCTACATGAGTTCACTAAAATCATTATTGGCTCCATTCTTCAGCGCAACCAACACTCTGTTTTAGTTAAATATGATCGTGATCCAGAGATGCCCGACACGCTGGCACCTATCCCGATTAATATTTGGCGCTGGGGTATTCAGAATCGCAGTGGCCGTCTACGAAACACCTCTGCAGCTGCACTGAAAATCGCCTTGCTTCCTCGCCAGAAAGTGACCCTATCAGATTATGGTATCCAATGTTTTGGTGCTTATTATACCTGCAGGGAGTTAGTCGAGACGGGCTGGCTCCATAGAACACGGCAGCAGCGTCCAAGCTCTTTTATAGCAGCTTACGACCCAGCAGTGGCTGATGTGATTTATGTTTTCCCTGATAAGGGCCAGCCAGATTATTGGGAATGTTTGTTAACAGATCGCTCCAGAGAGTTCAGAGGCAAGTCCATGTGGGAGATGTGGGCAAGCAAACAACAGCAGAAAAAAGCAATAGCTACTGCCAAACTGTCTGAACAAGAAAATAAGAGAGCGCTAGAAAATATAATTGATAAAACAATCAGGGCCGCAGAAAAGCTGCGTCCTGCCTATTTTGGTGACTCGAAAACTGAAACGTTGGCTGGGATTAAGAAAAGCAGATTGGAGGCTCGCAATGCTGAACGGCAGCAACGCCGACCCGACTCTAAAACTACTGATTCAAAACCAAAAGCCGACGTCAGATACTTACATAATCCGCCTGAAGACGCTGCTTATCCTAATTTTCTTGATGAGTTATTTGGAGATGATGAATGACTCTACCAAAAGGTATGCTTCAAGCCATATATCATCAGACTGGAGTCAGCCAGTATGACGGAAACCCTCTTATTGAAGCACTACCACCGATACTCGATCGGACTCAGTTAAGAGATGGGCTCTCAGGCAAAGTTACATTTCGTCCGAACGATATCTATCTTGATGTTCAGACTCGTATTCACGTCATTTCTCAGTTGTTAGATAGCTTTTTTCAACCGTTATCGCGCCATATAGAGTTAGAATCAAAGCTATCTGTTTTGCTTCGCCAAGGTTATGTCGGTAGAAACTTAGCTAATGGCGATTTAAATACCCATATCCAAAACGGTTACGAACGTGTCATGCAAGGTGACCTGGGTGTTTTCCGCTTTGAGCATGTCGAATCAACTGCTAAAAGCATGGCATTTATTGGCTGCTCAGGCTCTGGTAAGACAAGCTCATTAAATCGTATTCTAGCAACTTACCCACAACTGCTTTATCACGAAAAATACAATTTCACGCAAATTGTATTTCTTAAAATTGATTGCCCGCATGACGGTTCTCTAAAGAGCCTATGTCATAACTTTTTCAGAGAAATTGACGCAATACTGGGCACTAACTATGTACGCCGCTACGTTGAAAAACGCCACGGTGTAGAAACTTTGATTGCAATGATGGCACATACTGCAAACACTCATGCGATTGGCCTTCTTGTGATAGATGAAATTCAGCACCTGAGTGTCAAGCGCTCGGGTGGCTCAGAGCGCATGCTTAATTTCTTTGTAACTCTTGTTAACGAAATATCAGTCCCAGTTGTAATGGTAGGCACACCAAAAGCTAAGCCTGTTTTTGAACTGGACTTACGCTCAGCGCGCCGGGGTGCTGGATATGGCTCCATTTTGTGGGAGCCATTAAGTAAACCCTTGCCAGAGCAAAATGTATCACGCTCAGAATGGGGGGCTTTCACCAATCAACTTTGGAAGTATCAGTGGCTAACTAAAGCAGCGCCTGTGATTTCTGATGAGCTTAGAGAAACTTGGTACGATCTTTCCCAAGGGATAATGGATGTTGTTATCAAGCTATTTGTTCTCTCTCAAATCAGAGCGGTCGTAACTAAGATCGAGCGCATTACTCCAGAACTCATGAAAAGAGTATACGAAGATGAGCTCAAACCGATTCACCCGATGATAGATGCTCTGAGATCAGGAGATATTATTAAAATCGCGCGTTACTCAGACCTGACGATCCCTGACGTTGATCGTAAAATATTGGAATTAAGTAACTTATTACATTCGCATCAGGAAAGTATTGATGTAGTGGCTAAATATCGTGGCAATGAACAAGCCATCCGTCTGCACAATATGCTGGTTGATATGGGTTACGCATCGGATTTACTAGAACCGCTGATCAATAGAGCTTTTGAGGACCACCCGCAAATGCACATGAAGGATCTTATGCCATTGATCCTGTCCTGGTATCAAAATACTGATACAGTAAAACCGAAGCTAACAACTCCAACTCCAACTCCAAAAGCACAAAGTATCAAGAAAACAGACTGGCACACGTTAGAGTCTGATGACCTGAGATTCCTGCACTCTCAAGCCGCCAATGATGTGGATATTCAAAAATCACTACAACAAGCAGGCTTATTGTTCGATACTGAGCAGTGGGTAAACTCTTTCAGGTAAGTGGCATGCTGAATTTCCCAGTCCCTTACGCTGAAGAGTTGCTGTACAGCACAATCGCAAGAGCTGGTGTTCGGCAGGGGCTAATCAGCCCTAAACAATTACTGGATGAGGTATTTGGATCGCGTACTGTTATGGCAACGATTGACTTGCCCAGTAATATCGAAAAAGTTGCACGCTGGCTACCCAGCACACTCACTCCAGAAGCACTGATTTACAGCCATACATTATTCCCGCTCTATGCCCCATTTGTTCCTGAAGGTCGCCGTAGACAGTGTATGCAATGGCTAATTGGCTCTCAAGGAGCGTCCCAGCTTGCTTTAGGTGTTGCCGCATCACGAGTCCAAACACCTCGTTTTGTCCGCTACTGCCCAGGCTGCTTAATCGAACAACGTAACCAATATGGTGAGTATTTTTGGCTCAGAGAATGGCAAGCAGAAGGAATCGATGCATGCCCTAAGCATGGCGTATTAATTAATACACGTATTGCTAGGCCGCTTATTGAACGTCACCATTTTATTGCCGCATCTCCAGAGCATTGCTCTCTGACTAAACAGCGCGCTGGCAGCCAAGCGTCACTATGGGTCAATCATCAGGTACGACAACTACTGCAGTTTCCCGCTCAAACTTCGCCGAGCTTTGAACAGTGGTCAATGTACTATCGCAACCTCGCCAGCAAACTCAATTTAACGTACAGAAAAACACAAATAAATCATCAAGCGGTAAAAGACAAAGTCTTGCAAGCTTGGCCAGTGAAGTGGCTCAGCAGGCATCAGCTTTTGCCACAAGGTTCAAGTAAAAATGAGTCTGACTGGCTCAGATGTATCTTTCGTAAGCACCGAAAAAGCTTCAACTATCTTGAACACATTGTTGTGCACCAAGCTTTACTTGGAAATAACTGGCAAATTACTGAAGCCATTAAAGAAGCCAGTCAATACCCAATAAATAGTAATAAACAACAACTTGTTCAGGTTAAAACGCCAGTACACATCAATCTGACACTTGATCAAGAAGACTGGCTTAATTTATTAGTATTACACCCACCCAAGCAAGCTCGGCAAAATTCTAAAGCCCTATACGCTAGGCTATATCGTCAGCACCGCGAGTGGCTGCTAGATACCAATTACCAACATGCAGCTCCTAAAGCAAAGCCTATCAGTCGACGTGTGGACTGGGACAAACGGGACAGAGAGTATTTGCATGCTTTGCGACAGCTAACACTTTTCTTGCAATCTAATCCGCAAGGGCCTCGACGTTCTAAAGCCTGCTTTTTCAAACTATTGGGCAACGCTTCGACCGTTGAGAAAAATATTAGCCGAATGCCTTTATCCAATTCATTCCTGGCAGATCACGTGGAAAGCGTCGCACAGTACCAAATTCGACGCTTACAAAATGCCCACAACTACCTACTAACCCTATTTGATACGCCGCCACGATGGAGACTGCTGAGAAATGCTACCCTCAGTGATGAGCGGTTAACAGAACAGGCTAGAGTTTATTTAGATATATTGATGAGTACACAGCATGAAGTTCAAAGGTCTAAAAGACGATAGCAGGATCAAAGAAATTGGGTCTATATTCCGCCGCCATGGGGGCTCAGATTGGAATATTAATGTTAAATTAACTCCTCATCAACAGAAGCAATATTTTGGTTTTTCGCAAGTACCAATATTGGCAAGGCGTCGAGTACTCAATGCAACCAAGGCATTAACACAAGCAGGGTTTACGAGAAGTGTAACCATAGCGAGCACTCGCTCTTGGGAAGTTGAGCAGATCAAGGTATGCCCTATACCAGCGGTAAACCGCGCACGAGATGCTAAGCAATGGTGCTTTGTATTTGACTTCAATGGAGTCCGATACTTCTTGCCGCAAATTGAGCTGGCTCGTGTACTGTTTTTGCATACGGCCTACCTTGCCCGTCTATCGCTAATCCACAATGGTCTATCCCAAGAGTTCGATGTCCAGCAGGAAAGTGAACTAAATAAAGTCTGGATTAATATATTACCAACCTCTAGCTTGCCCCTAAAGGCAAGAAGTGATGACGCACTCAGACAACGGCTCGCCTGGCTTTTATTAGACGAGGATGTACGGCATTCATTTGAGAGTATTGCTACTTATCAGCTCAAGAATGGTTATGACAGTGATAAATATAGACTATGGGATTTTCAATTTGACCCGCCAGCGTTAGTAGGCGCTGAACTAGCACTACGTGGTCACTATGAGTCAGAATTGAATGCGTTCTTTGTGTATGAAATAGATGGCATCTCTAAACTGCCTTCCAGCTGCCCTACACACGTAGATATTGTTGACCCCAGATTTGATGTTGGACAGCCAGGGCAAGGGCGCTCAGGGCAAGCCAGATCCAATACAGGGGCAGAACTAATGATTGATGACGATGAAGAGCCAAACACTGACCTTGAAGAATTACAAATTGATGCACCTGCAGTGATATTTGAGTTTGCGCAGTCATTTAAAACAACACGTATCAGAGCAGGAAAAACCCGAGCAGGAGGCTATGGAACAAAAGAAGTCCAAACGGAGCCACTTGAAAAAAATAGCCTAGAAGTAAGCACCGATGAATCGAGTATTCACGGGACTCTATCGCCTGCAGACTACAACGCAACTAGCGAAAAAAATGATAACGCCGATATTTATACTGACAAATTTAAAGCTTTTGATGCGATGGTTCAGCAGTTAGTAAGCATACCTGATTGCACTCATATACATCGTGAAATTCGTAAGCTGCCAACTATTTATGGCTATTCTAAGCATCTGCGTAGAGATGGAAGTCCTCGCTACTTTGTGTGGTATCTGCTCAAGAAAGATAATCATTTGTATTCTCTAGTCGAGGTTGATACGACCGACAACTCAAGCAGCCTATCAACCCTGCTAATAAAGCATAAAAACGTATCATTAGACCCCCATAAATATATTGGAGAACTAGAAAAACAGTTAGTTAAGCAGTCATTAGTGTGGCCAACTCACTTTCTGACGCGAACACTCAAGGGCCATTACAAACGGATCTCGCACCCTCAGTCACCAGCCGAAAATAGAGGGCTACTAGATTGTAAGTCAATTCAGAAGTGGGCAGAAAGAGTAAAATTAGAAATTCTTTCAGGCTAAACTCGTTTCACTGCTACCGACTCTTTATACACATCCTGCGAAATTTCGCTTGCTAATTAAAGTCTGGAGATTTAATGCAGTAATTAGAAGTATTAAAAACAACAGGCCTTTAGATTTAAAATAAGTGAGTCGCACCTTGCTTTATAATTTATAAATTGACGCTTCCCTTGCAGGGTAGTATCATTAAGCCAAGTTTTCGATCGGTAGAGCCCATGAGGTTAATCAACGTACTTTTACTGGATAAGTTCAAGCGCAAGCATGCAGGCTCAAAAGTAGCTTTGGATGCCTGGCGTAAAGAGGTAGAGTGCGCCGATTGGAAAACACCACACGATATTAAAAATCGCTATCAACAGGCTGATTTTTTAGCGAAGAACAAAGTGATTTTTAATATTGGTGGCAATCATTACCGTCTTGTTGTGGTCGTTAAGTACCAGATGGGCATGGTTGTGATTGATTGGGTGGGAACCCATGCTGAATACAGCAAAAAGAAGTTTGAGTAGTGGAGGTGGCTTATGAATGAATTAGCAGCAGTAAAAGTGATTAAAACTGATGAGCAACACGCTCAGGCGGTTGCTCATTTATTACGCCTAATGGAAGCTGACGATAACAGTAATAATGACACCATCGAACTTCTTGCCTTAGTGATTGAAGACTACGAACGTAAAGCTTCCCCCACGCCAAGTGTTGATCCAGTCGACGCGATTCGTTTTCGCATGGATCAAATGGGTATGTCAGCCAAAGATTTAGCGCCTTACCTGGGTAGCCAATCAAAGGTGTCTGATGTGTTAAACGGTAAGCGCCCTTTAACCTTGGCCATGATGCGCAATTTGCATAAAGGATTAGGCATTCCTGCTGATGTATTACTGAACGAAAGCCCAATTGATATAGATTTAAACAAGCCGGCTCTTTTTGATTACACCAGCTTCCCTTTAAAGGAAATGGCTAAGCGTGGCTGCTTTGGGGCGAAGTACATTGCTGCCTCGCTTCCTGCGTTGAGTGATATTGCAGAAGAGCTCATCAGAAAGACGTTTGGAGATTTTTTGTCAGCGGATATGGCTCTATTGCGCGCTCCGCAAACACAAACAGGCACTCGCGCCATGAATGATATGGCGCTGTTAGCTTGGGTAGCGATAGTCAAAAAGCAAGCCTTGGCAGAACCTATTGAGACATCTTACACACAGGGTGTAATTACCAAGGAGTGGCTTAGCGAGCTGGTAAAACTGTCTGAATATACTGAAGGTCCAAAGCTAGCCAAAGAATATTTAGCCCGCTACGGCATTGTTTTAGTCGTAGAGCCGCACTTCAAAAAAACCTATTTAGACGGTGCTGCCATGTTGTTAGGCGACCGTGCTGTAGTAGGCGTTACATTAAGATATGATCGTTTAGACCATTTTTGGTTTGTGCTTATACATGAGCTGGCTCATGTTCAAAAACATCTAAGCCCAGCCGAACCCATTGTTATGGATGATTTAGACGATAAAACCCAACGAGCAGAACAGCAAGAAGCAGAAGCGGATGAAATAGCGCAAGAAGCATTAATCCCTATGGAGGCATGGCAGGCTAGTATGGTTAAAAATACTTATGCTGCTGCAGATGCGCTTAAATTAGCACAACAGCTTAATATCAGCCCCGCCATTGTTGCAGGTCGCGTGCGTAAAGAAACGGGGAACTGGAGACTCTTGCATAACATGCTTGGTAAGGATGTTGTTAAGGCAATGTTTAAAATTAGCTAAGAAATAAAACAGAGAGAAGTGGCGGTAACCACCTCTCTGTTTAAATCGGTTTGATATAGGTGCCAAACCGACATTGGTATGCTGCAAACACAGCAAAAGTGATTTTAGAAGCTTTTGTATGGCATAGCAATGAAGAACCTGCACTTATTAAGGAGGTGAAATATGCTATGCCAAAGCAACTCAAGCTAGATCTACCCATGCCAGAAGGGTATGAGGTAAAGTTTGTGGCCAGTATTACGACTAAGCGTGGACACCGTATTTACGCAAAGAACTATGGCTTTCGAGCTTTTCCGATTGTTGTTAAGTCTGCGAGCTAATTAAGATTTAATAGCAAGCAACAGGCTCTTTGGAGCCTGTTTTGTTTTATGAAATTGGGTAAAGCCCTGTTTGACTGCATAAATGCTTAAGGAAAATCATGCCTATTCTTCATTGGCTCAATAAAGACCAAGCGGTAACAGCCGCGCAGAAGTCAACTTATCGTTTGCTTGAGGAAGTGCCGGAGCTGTCCTATGGCGATGCCGATAATGAAAATCTGCTAATTCAGGGTGATAACTTGGAAGCCTTGAAAGCGCTGATTCCTTTTTATGCTGGCAAAGTGAAGTGTGTTTTTATTGACCCGCCTTACAACACTCAATCAGCCTTTGAGCATTACGACGATAATTTAGAGCACAGCAAATGGCTATCGTTGATGTACCCGCGCTTGGAGTTGCTGCGGGAGTTGTTGGCAGAAGATGGCAGCATTTGGATCACTATTGATGACCATGAAGCGCATTATTTAAAAGTGGTGTGTGATGAGGTATTTGGTCGACGGAATTTTATTGCAAACATCATGTGGGAAAAAAAGTTTTCACCCCAAAATGACGCAAAATGGTTAAGTCAAAATCATGACCATATTTTTCTGTATGCAAAAAATCGTGATGGATGGTTTCCTAATTTATTAAAACGAAGCTTAAAACAGTCAAGAAATTTTAAGAATCCAGACAATGACCCTAGGGGGGCATGGAGTTCTGGTGATTACACTTGTGCAAAGTCAAAAAATGAGCGACCTAATTTATATTATCCGATAGTTAACCCAAATACTGGCGAAGAAGTTTGGCCTAACCCGGTTAGGGTGTGGGCTTATGATCAAAAATCACATCAGCAAAACGTAAGTGAGAATTTAATCTGGTGGGGGGTTAAAGGAACAAATAGCGTTCCACGATTAAAGAAATTTGAAACTGTAGTTCGCGAGGGAACTGTACCGACAACTGTCTGGCGCCACGATGACGTAGGAAACAACCAGACAGCTAAACGAGAAATTTTGGCACTTAATAAGGCACACCCTTTTTCGACACCTAAACCAGAGTCACTTTTGCAGAGAGTCTTGGAAATTGCCACTAATCCAAACGACCTCGTTCTCGACTCTTTCCTCGGCTCAGGCACCACCGCCGCCGTTGCCCACAAAATGAACCGCCGTTATATCGGTATCGAAATGGGTGAGCATGCACAAACCCATTGCCAAACCCGTTTACAGAAAGTCGTCGATGGCGAACAAGGTGGCATATCCAAAGCCGTTGATTGGCAAGGAGGCGGTGGCTTTCGCTTCTTTAAATTGGGTGAGGCGGTATTTGATGAATACGGTAGCCTAAATAGCGAGATTAAATTCCCGAGCTTAGCGGCACATATTTGGTATTTAGAAAACAAAACACCGCTGCAAGGCCAAGCGGATAGCCCGTTACTGGGTGTTAATAACGATACAGCGTATTACCTGTTGTATAACGGTATTTTAGGTGATCGTCGGCCACAAGGTGGCAATGTGCTCACCAGTGCCGTGCTCAATGAGTTACCTGATATTCAGAACCAGCAAAAAATTGTGATTTATGGTGAATCTTGCCGTTTGGGTGCTGCACGTTTGCAGCAAGCCAATATCACCTTTAAACAAATCCCCTATGACGTTGGCATGCTTTGAGTAAGGACTACACAGATGTTTAAATTAAAGGGCTATCAGCAGCGTGCTGTCGATGTCATGCAATCGTTTTTATCGCGTTGTTTGCAGGCCGATTCGGTTGCTGAGGCGTATAGCGCAGCACTGGCTGAACAAGATTTACCCTCGCATGCTTACCAAGAATACAGCTTTGGTCAAACACCTTATTTCTGCTTGCGCATTCCAACCGGTGGCGGTAAAACAGTGCTGGGCTCTTATGCGGTAGAAGTGGCAGCGCAGCATTATTTAGAAAGCGATGCGCCTATTACTCTGTGGCTGGTCCCGAGTATCACCATTCGCCAACAAACTGTTGAAGCACTGAAAAAGCCAGGTCATCCCTATAGGCAAAATCTTGACCGCGCCTTTAATCGCCAAGTGTTGGTGCTGGATATTGATGAGGTCACGCAGATTCGCCCGCAAGATATTGGCAGCAAAGCCATTGTCGTGGTTTCCACAATGGCGAACTTGCGCGTTAATGATACCTCGGGGCGCAAAGTCTATGCTTACCACGAAAACTTTGAGCCGCACTTTGCCAAAATCAATAGTAACCACCCTTCATGGTCACTATTAGAGCGTGTTACTGAAAGCGACCTGCAAGAAAACGGTTTAACCGAGACTGAGCTGGGGAAAGTAAAATTCTCCTTCGCCAACTTGCTAGCGGTATACCGTCCAATCGTCATCGTGGATGAAGCGCATAATGCGCGTACCAGTTTAACCTTTGACACCCTGCATCGTGTACATCCGGCAGTGATTATTGAGTTAACTGCTACGCCCAATACCACCAATAACAATGGCAGTAATGTGCTATTTCATGTTTCCGCAGCTGAGTTAAAAGCTGAAGAAATGATTAAACTGCCGATTGTGCTGACTGAGCATCAAAACTGGCAAGATGCCATACAAGATGCCGTTATTACACGTAACAAACTTGCACTTGATGCACAGAAAGATGAAGACTACATTCGCCCCATTGCGCTTTTTCAAGCGGAAAACAAAAATGCTGAAGTGACGGTTGAGGTATTAAAAAATCATCTGATTGAACAGCTGAAAATCGAAGCAAATAAAATTGCTGTGGTGACCGGCAATCAGCGCGAGCTGGACGGCATCAACCTGTTTGAACGCAGCTGTCCTATTGAATACATCATTACTATTGAGGCCTTAAAAGAAGGCTGGGACTGTTCCTTTGCTTATGTGTTTTGCTCGGTAAAGCAGGTGTCATCCAGCAAAGACGCTGAGCAACTGTTAGGGCGCGTATTGCGGATGCCTTATGCAAAACGCCGCATGATTGAAGATCTAAACCGTGCCTATGCGCACCTAGCGACCAGTAAATTTAGCCGCGCAGCGCAAGAGCTATCCGATACCCTGATTGCTATGGGTTTTGAAGAAATGGAAATTGCCGCGTTTTTACGCGAGCAAGCCGCACATCCGCAACAAGATGATTTGTTTGGTAATAATGCACCAGCGCAGCCACGCCCAGTGGTCGCACCCGCATTAGTGGTGGAGGTTGGTGAGCTGCCAGATTTTTCTGCGTTATCCGATGTAGAAAAACAACAAATCACCACCACCACAGATACGGCCAGCCAAACCACAGTAATAAAAATCACAGGAGAAGTTACAGAGAACATCCAGCAGGCGTTAACGAAGCAGGTGAAGGCGGGCAAAGATCGGCAAGTATTTGAACGCAATGTGCGTGTGCATAACCAAACGATTCAAGCCCGCAAAGCGCCTTCTGAGCGTGGCGAAGTGTTTGCTGCACTGCCGCAACTATGCATGATGCAACAAGGGCAGCTGGAGCTGATTGAATCTGAGGTGTTATTGCATGCCTGTAACTGGAATTTGCTCGACTATCCAGCCGAGCTGAAAAACTTCACGTTACACGAAACCAGTAGCAGTTTTGCTATTGATTTTGATGGCCAAAAAGTCATTTATAAGATTTCAGAACAAAAAGATGCCGTGCCTTTTAATCAGGGATTTCTTGACCTGACTGAGCAAGACCTGATTCGTTGGCTGGATAAAGAGCTGCGGCAAACCGATGTTGTACAACAGCAGTTGACTGGTTTTATCGCTGTGTTGATAAAAAATTTACTGCAAAAATACGATATGACACTGACGGCCTTGGTGCGAAATAAGTTTCCACTGGCGCGTGCCATTCGCGATTTAATTGGCATGTACCGTGCTAAGGCGCAGAGAAATAGCTACCAGCACTCTATATTTGATAGCAGCAGTACCGCCTGCTTGTCTGATGAGTTTTTGTATGAGTTCAAACCCGATAAATACCCGTCACGCCCGCCTTATTATTCGGGTAGTTTTCAATTTATGAAACATTTTTTCCCGCAGAATTTGATTGAAGATCTAAAGTCCGCGGGCGAAGAGTTCGAGTGCGCTAAAGCGATTGAAAGCCTACCGCAAATAAAATACTGGATTCGCAATTTAGTGCGCCGTGACCATGCTTCGTTTTGGTTGCCTTTGGCGCATAGCAAGTTTTACCCCGACTTTGTCTGTGAATTGAATGATGGCCGCATGCTGGTGGTAGAATACAAAGGTGACGTGTATGCCAGCAATGATGACTCGGCGGAAAAACGAGAAGTGGGTAATAAATGGGCACAGCTGAGTAACGGTAAATGCTTGTTCATTATGGCGGTAAAACAAGATCAAGAGGGGCGTGACGTTAGGCAGCAGATTTTGGATACGATAGTGAGGTGACTGAAGCCTATTTTTAATTAGGCTTCAGTGGTGAAGGAAGAGGCCCCACTGAGTGTGTGGATGCACAAGCCACCGAAGTGACTTGTGCACCGCTCAAGCACCGCCCCGTACTTCCTGTCATTGCTGACCATACACACGAGTCGATACTGAATAGCGCTCTTGCGAGCACTGGCTTCAGCCACTGGCGAACCAGTAGAAGATGAGAGGACACCCTTCCTTCAAAGGTAAGTATAACTTAATACGCCTGCTTCAGTTCCTTCTTCTCCAAAGAATTGAGCAAATCAATATCCTTCCAATCCACCTGTGCATAGCTTGTATTAATGCCCGTCAAAAAGTCCTGCAAATCCGCGCTGCCGGGCTGGGAAAATTGAAGGGTTCTAAAGAAATTTTTTATCCAAGCGGTCTTTTGCTTATCGGGTACATAGGGACACGAGAATAGGTCGAGTAAGAGATGAGCCTTTTCGCTATTCATCAAGACATCAGAGAGATCAGATAGTTTTTCCACCGCAGCATCCAAAAGCTTAGTCCTCAATTCTTGGTACACCTTGGAATCTCGCACATAGAACAGAGAGGCAACAATGGTGAAGTATGTTAACTTTCCCGCGCTGACAAAGAGCTCATCAATAATCTCAGGTGGCAACAGGTGATTATCGCCTAGCTCCCGCGTTGCTAATGCGATATTGAAGAATTCAAGGTGAACAAACCCTTCAATATCGCCAGCGTGTTTCATGCCACATTGGTCATGTAGCAACGAACAGGTTAGATCAAAAATCTTTTGATGTACCGTTGGGTAACCAGCAGGTAAATGCTGCTTGCTAAATCGTGCAGCTAAAATTAAGGACGTACTAAGTTTGTAAGAAGCACCAACAGAGGGGGCAACACTGTAAAGAAAGAACAGCACGTCAAGCAACACAATAAACGCATCAACATATTCAGCTTCTTGTATGGTGCTCGAAGGGTCGTCATGATTAACAAGCCGCTTGACTCGCTCAGTAATTACTGAAATTAAGAAGGAGGCAATCTCATCATAGGTTGATACGTTTGAATGACATAGAGCCTTCACTGAGTCAATGTAGCTTTTGGTTAATTTCCATTTATTATGAATGCTTTTAGGGCTAAGCTCACCTGTCCCAGTTTGCTCAAGGAATTTTTCAAAAAAAGAATTGGCTTGTTGCCCTGCGTCATAAACAAGCCTTGCCTTGGATGAGGAAAATGGCCTCCCCATGCATGTTGACTTTGCTGTGTTTGTATGAAGATTAAAATCAATTAGAACATCTGCATACTTATCATGAATTCTACTGGCAATAGACTCATTCCGAGCAAATATAAAAACGTCATCTACGTAGCGTCGAAATTCATAGTCTTCATGAAATTTCAAGTCCGCTAACTCTTGTATTACCCGTCGATCAATTTTCTGAAACAGTATTTCAGCAAATATCCGACTCACCTCAGGGCCTATCGGGATTCCGTTTGTCTCATTATGATTGCCGTGCCGGATGACGCCATCAAACTCCTGGGCAAAGGTAGAGGAGACAGCAACGTGCGATTTTGTAAAAGGTTTGTCCTTGACTGCCCAGGAAAGGCAGTGTGTATAGATGCTGTCAAAGCATTTTGTAACATCAAGCGTCTTTAGAAAAGAAAATCTTTTCTCCAATGCAAAGTAATCTCTCGAATTGAAGAATTTGTACAGACGGTCATATCCTCTGTACGAAAAAAATGAGGGTGCGTGCTTGGCATACCTGTCAATCCCATCGAGGGCGATGGAGCCGGTTTTATACTTGTTAATGTTCTCCCAAGAGCTTTTTGAGTAAAAGCTACTGGCAACTGTTTTGGGCGCGCGGATAGATGCCGGGCTGATAGAACAATAGTGTATTATTAGCTGTTCATATTTTTCATAGAAGACCCTTGCTTTCCACTGAGAGGCCGGATGCAGTAGAGCAAGACGTCGAAAACTCTTTGAATCTTTCTTGATCTTATATGTATATGGCACGGTCGAGCTTGGCGTTTTGCTGATGCCGTCATGCAAAACCAGAGATTTGATAACGGTACTTTGCACATGACCAGCACTATCTAGGGCAGCAATCTGGTCATAGAGCCCATCATTCGAGAAGATGATTGGGGTTTCAAACGGAGTGGTTTCCGTAATAAGAACCCTATTGTAGTCGCTACGGCGAATCCGATTTTTCTTCATTTTACGCCTTAGTAAATCCAGCAACTCTGGATCTGAGATATTCTTGCTGCAGAGAAGTGGATAAAACTACGGTTTCTGTGTCCTCTTGCAAAGCTATACGCGAGCAATTTGCGCCTCTGATGTGAAGAAATCATTGTGTTTGTTATCGAAAAAACCCTACCTTTTTTCGATAAGACTGCATTTCTAAGGAATCTATCCAGCTCTTTTAGGCCAGCAGCGTCATCTGAAATCAATGGGTAGCTATGATATATCCCGGCGATTTTCTTACCGCCAACTTTCGGGTTATACACACTGAAGTTTTGCGTCAAGAATGCGATGCGATCACGGAGCAATCCCCAGTCATTCGACTTAGCATAACTCAGGAATGATCGAACAACTCTTGTTTTCATTCGTTTGATCTTTTTCTTTGCGATATCCACGTGGACTTTCCGGTATAACTGTCCGGCCTTAGTTTTCCCCGCTTCCTCCTTGGTAGGGTTTTTAACTAAAAATTGATAACCAAGATAGTCAAACTGAAGGGGGGGGGACGCGATTGTAGAACTTTCTTTTGCCACTCTGGCCGTCGCTGCAACAATGTTTTTCTTATCAGGATTTAATTTAAGTCCAAGAGGAAGAAAGGATCGCAATTCCCGCAGAAAACATTCTTCGTCTTCCCTTGCCGACGAGACAATAATGATGTCATCGACATACCGGGAATAGTAAAATGTATTACTGGCCCAGCGCACCTTCTGATCGAAATCCCACATTAGAATTTCCGATAGAGCAGCACTAATAGACAGCCCCCTTGGTACACCGCGACCTCCAATCGAAGCATGGGCATCAAGCAGCGCCCCGATTAACTTCCTACTATGCGGACTCAAGCTTTTGATGCTCGAAACGGTATCAAAAATATGGCTCTTTTCGAAAGACTCGAAGAATGATCGAATATCCAGACGATAAATTCGATAAGGAACACCCTCTTCCAAAAGGAGCTTGAGGTTTCTGACGATCTGAGACCGCCCATCTACACTAAGTGAAGTGCTCTTTTTTAAATTCAATCGAAGTTTTCGCTCCACTAGCTCGTCTTGATGCCTAGCTAAGCGATAAACAGTTTTTCCTTTAAGAGGGAAACTTATTAGAGGTACATAAGGGGTATGAAAATGAGTAGTAGCTGATGCTAATGCTTGACTGAGGAGCTTCTCTCTAAAGTTATCTTGAGCTAAAGCCGGAATCCCACGAAAATCACTCTTATATAGGACACGTTCAAGAGTTTTTCTGCAAAAAGATTGATCGAATGAAAGTTCCCTTGCCATTTTACTTCCTCTATACCTTCAAAGCTTTAGATAATAGCTAATACCAATATTTTTTTAATTATGGCAAAAGATCGCTTGGAGAACATAGCAAAACCTCAGCAATTATATATAGCTTCTCTACCGTAATATTAACTTCTCCACGCTCAATACGCCCCATGTAGCTACGGTCAATGCCGCATGCCAAAGCTAAAGCATCTTGCGATAGGTTACGGCCCTTTCGTTCTAAGCGGATTCTAGCTCCTATGGCTTTTGCCAACTGTCCCATGAGCACAATCCCTCATATGAAAATGAAGGCGCAATAGTCAGTATTTGCGGACGTACAAGCCACGGACTATAATCCGCATTTATTTTGTAATAGTCTCAGGTACTTAATATGCAGTTGGAAATTTTGACCAAAGACCAGCAAGTCGCTGGTATCTGCGAAGACTATTGGCTGCAAGATGAAGATGGTAAATTCGTGCTTAAAGTGCGAGAAATTGCTGTTAAGCATGAAGTGAAAGCACACATAATCAGCCAGTACGTTAAGCAGCACGCCTACGTTTGGTCAGCGTCAATTTGCTGTAGAAGTTGTGAAGAGCCATGTCGTTTTAGCACTCGAATCCAGTATCAAGAACGTAATCGCTATGCAGGTTCTATATGTCAAAAGTGCTCAGAGGCTGCACGCAAAAAAACTGCAGATCAGAAGCGAAATATTCTTATAGAGCTTCGGTAAGAAGCAGCCAATAACAAACCTGACCTAGCTACGCTGGATCTCAAAAGCATTATTTATCTACTCGCTATCATTCATGCGTTGAGCAACGAAGATCTCAGTGCGATTGAGCCATTAAGTGATTACCCTAACTACACTCTATCCCCTGACCCTATTTTTGATCGATATATTCTGCGACATTTGATTGATAAGCACTTGCTATTGATTAGCTTAGATTCCTCTCCAGAAGCCGTAGAGTTTGCCGCGGATGGTACAGCCAGCATCAGCTTTGTCATGTCTACATTTGATTTCGCACTAGACCAGCAGGACATGAGCAAACTCATTCATGACTTTCTAGACACTGAAGTTTTGCAAAACATAAAGCACTCTCCTGAGCTTATTGAACTGTGCAAGGAGATTCAGTTACAAGAGTGCCTAGCCTTCCTTAAAGTGAAACTAGAAGAACACCAGTTTGATTTTTCACCAGGAGAAAAAACGCAGCATACCCTAAGGCAATGTCTAAAAACGTTCAGCGTAGCTCAGACCTATAATTTCCTTTGGCGTGCAGCTCGGGATGCTGCTGCCTATTATATGCGCAGTTACGTTTCTAAAAGACAGGCAGCAAACACGGTAGTTAGGTCGATATCTCGGAGCTTAGAGCAAGCTCTAGCAAATGATTGGAATGTGACAGCGTTCAGTAGAAACTACGATCTACCCCAATCTTCGCTCAGTCATATTGTTTTTAATGTCCTGTTGGGTACGGATGATGGTGGTTTTAAGCAGCCATTACATGAACTGCTACAGGAAACTGATACCCAAGCAGGATGATGAGCAGAAAAACGACAGGCATGATTTAAGCTAAGAAGCCTTACACCATGCCTGTTAATAGTTACCAACTTTATTAGTACGCTTTTACCCTAAAAATCTCATGAGAGCCTCAAAAGTTACCAACTTTATTTTTTGCTCTGATTTTATAGGCTCGATAGAGTGCGGCTTTGCGCTGAGCTTTGTTACCAACTTTATTAGCATCCCACAGCAACGACAAGTGATAGAATTGCTACGTGACTTACAAGTCAAATACAACCTCACATACTTATTCATCAGTCATGATTTGGCGGTGGTTAAAGCCTTGTGTCATCAATTAATGGTGATGCGTCAAGGCCAAGTAGTAGAACAAGGGACTGCGGCGACTATTTTTGCAGCGCCACAGCATCCTTATACGCAGCAATTGCTAGAAGCAGCATTTATGCTGCCAGCTGCAGCGAATTGATGTTATTCCCCATACATAAGAGGAAATCACATGGGTTTTTTAGCGGGTAAACGTATTTTAATTGTTGGTGTAGCCAGTAAGCTATCCATCGCCTCCGGAATTGCCGCGGCCATGCACCGTGAAGGCGCTGAACTCGCATTCACTTACCAAAATGAAAAGCTTAAAGGCCGAGTAGAAGGCTTTGCCGCTGACTGGGGCTCCAGTGCTGATTTATGCTTTCCGTGCGATGTGGCCAATGATGCCGATATCGAAAATGTCTTTACTGAGCTAGCCAAACAATGGGATGGCTTGGACGGTATTGTGCACTCGGTAGGTTTTGCCCCTGGCGACCAACTGGATGGTGATTTTACTGAAGTAACTACCCGTGATGGCTTTAAAATTGCCCACGATATTAGCGCCTATAGCTTTGTCGCCCTAGCCAAAGCGGGCCGTGAAATGATGAAAGGTCGTAATGGCAGCTTATTAACCTTGACCTATCTGGGCGCTGAACGCACCATGCCTAACTACAACGTTATGGGCATGGCTAAAGCTAGTCTAGAAGCAGGCGTACGTTATCTTGCCTCGAGCCTTGGTCCAGAAGGCACCCGTGTTAACGCAGTATCGGCAGGTCCGATTCGTACCTTAGCGGCTTCGGGCATTAAAGATTTCCGTAAAATGCTCGGTGCCAACGAAGCGCAAACCCCACTGCGCCGCAACGTGACTATTGAAGAAGTTGGCAATGCGGGAGCTTTCTTATGCTCTGACCTAGCCTCAGGCATTAGTGGTGAAATTATGTACGTTGACGGTGGCTTTAACACTACCGCAATGGGTGCATTAGACAGTTAACCGTAAGGCGGTTATTGCAACCACAGCGACTGCCATCGTGCAGTCGCTTTTTTATGCCCTGATTTCCTTTACTCCAGCAAATGTTTTAGATTACCTCGGCTGCATTGTTAAGTGCAGCTGATTAAACAAGGAATACATGGAGTTTTATTATGTTGAAATCAATCACCACCCTCAGCTGTACCGCCCTAGCATTGGCTGCATTATCCAGCCCAGTAAGCGCTGAATCTTTTAAGCTATCGGCCCAAGAACAAAAGCTTATCGGTGACATGGAGGCTTGCATTGCCAATGGTCAGCCCACTTTTTTTGATAAGACCTTTGATAGTTTTTTAAAAAAATATGGTTTTTACCAAATGGATATCTACCCAGAAAAAGCTAAAAAACGCCTTCAAGTGATATCTGAAACAATCACCGAAAGTGAGCCTCCTGTTAACTTCTACCGCACTGAGTTTAAAGAGGGCGTTATCATGTCTCACTATAAAAATAGCGAGCATGGCAACCAAGGCGCCAGCCAAATCCAATTTATTGGAAAACAGCTAGAATTTGCAAAAAACGTCAAAATAGGCTCTTCTCGAAAAGCTGTATATGAAGCCTTCGGTAAGTCCAACTGCTTAATATCATCTGACGAAAATCTTTTAGTGTACGACTACAAGCAAAGCGAGGCAGGTGACTACGTTTTCTTTGTCTTTGATAAAAACGATCGCCTAATAAGGGTAAATTACTTACCCTATTCAGGCTAGTGTCTCCGGCTTAAAACGTTGTTAGCTGCGAAATAAGCAGCTAACAGGCTATTTAGACTACAGTTTTCTTATACACGCTTAGAGCAAAAGCATACTCTCAGCCTATACCTTTGAGCTATCCAAAGTAGAAATGCTAGCGGTACGTGAGCCCGTGATCAGCTTGCTCAATATTGATCAAACATTAGCCAAAACCGTGGCTAAACAACGTTTCTATCAGCGCGAACCATACCCCCTAACACTTAACGCAAGTTAAGCCGCTAATCGCAGCTATCACCCCGCTGCGATTAGCTTTAACCTAGCCCTACTGAATTTTGCGTTGCTTTTGACTTCCAGAATTCACAATAACGGGTTAAGGTGAAAGCCAAAGAAATTGATCGGCTCACTGCAGCTACCGTTTTGCCCCGCATGTATTGACCTGCCGCATAACCAGCTCTTGAATCAGCAATTATTCATCCATTATCTTGCTTGTTAGCCGCTAAAGCCGTTGTTTTAGCTTTTGCCAGCAAGATAGTTTCAAATTTTGCTATATTTGGCCGTTTATCGGTTTCTTTGAATGATGCTATGTATAATTCTTAGCTAGCCGCACTGGATCGCCGGCTTATGCGACCTCCGACCTGTGAGTAAATGAGTAACACCATGGCTGACTTACCAATTGATGACTTAAATATTGTGTCGAATGTGACCTTGATTACGCCAGAGCAACTCAAAGCTAAAATGCCGTTAACCGAAACGGCGCATAAAACTGTTGCGACTGCCCGCCAAGTGGTGCGAGATATTTTAGATGGTAAAGACCACCGTTTATTTATTGTGATCGGCCCTTGCTCGATTCACGATCTCAAAGCCGCCCACGAGTATGCTGACCGTTTAAAAGTGTTAGCAGAAGAAGTGTCAGATACTTTATATCTCATCATGCGGGTTTATTTTGAAAAGCCGCGTACCACAGTTGGTTGGAAAGGGTTAATTAACGACCCCTATTTGGATGACACCTTCCAAATTGAAGATGGCTTACACATTGGCCGTAAATTACTGCTTGATCTGGCCGAAAAAGGTTTACCCACAGCCACTGAAGCCCTTGATCCAATTACCCCGCAATACTTGCAGGATTTAATTAGCTGGTCAGCCATTGGCGCCCGTACCACTGAATCCCAGACTCACCGTGAAATGGCCTCTGGTCTATCTTCTGCAGTGGGTTTTAAAAATGGTACAGATGGCGGCTTAACCGTGGCAATTAATGCCCTGCAGTCGGTGTCAAACTCGCACCACTTTTTAGGCATTAACCAACAAGGTAGCGTGTCACTGGTTAAAACCAAAGGTAACACTTATGGGCACGTGGTATTACGTGGCGGTAATGGTAAACCTAACTATGACTCTGTCAGTGTGGCGCTGTGCGAGCAAGAGCTGGTCAAAGCGAAAATCACGCCCAACATTATGATTGACTGCAGCCACGCTAACTCAAACAAAGACCCTGCCCTGCAACCTTTAGTGCTTGAAAATATCACCAATCAAATTGTTGATGGTAATACCTCAATTAACAGCTTGATGGTGGAAAGCCACCTTGGCTGGGGTAATCAATCAGTACCTGAAAACCTAGAAGACTTGCAATACGGCGTTTCCATTACCGACGCCTGCATTGACTGGGAAACCACTGAAAAATGCATTCGTGATATGCATGCCAAACTCAAGGATGTATTGCCTAAGCGTAAGCGTTAAGCTTAATCAGATAGTTAGATTTACTCGTAACACAATCAAGCAGCCTAGGGCTGCTTGATTGCTTTAACCGCCAACAAAAAGCATAAGCAAATAGCTATATATTCTTTTATGGAATAAAAGACCTTGGTTATAGTGCCTCACATCATTCGTTAATATGTGCGGAGTCACTATGAAATCTTTACTGTCTTTTTCGCTGTTGGCTGCTAGCATCGCTGTCAGCAGTGCACTACAAGCCGCGCCTTTGCTTAACGTCTCCTACGATGTCATGCGCGACTTTTATAAAGAGTACAACCCGGCTTTTCAAAAGCACTGGGTGGCTGAAGGGAATAAACCGATTCAGATTCAAATGTCTCACGGCGGTTCAACCAAACAAGCCCGCTCAGTAATTGATGGCTTACCAGCAGATGTCATCACCATGAATATGGCCACGGATATTAATGCACTGCATGAGTACGGCAATCTAATTCCTGCGGATTGGGCTAAAGCCTTGCCTAATAACAGTGCTCCCTTTACCTCGGCTACGGTATTTATCGTCCGCAAAGGCAACCCGAAAAATATTCAAGACTGGCCAGACTTAGTCAAAGAAGGCACAGAAATTATTGTGCCTAACCCTAAAACCTCAGGTAATGGTCGCTACACCTACCTATCAGCCTGGGCATATACCTTAAACAATGGTGGCTCCGAACAAGATGCAAAAAACTTTGTCGGCAAGTTATTTAAACAAGCTCCTGTCTTAGATACTGGCGGCCGTGCAGCAACCAGCTCATTTATGCAAAACAAATTAGGCGATGTCCTAATCACCTTTGAAAACGAAGCAGAAATGATTGCTCGTGAGTTTGGCCGTGGTGGTTTTGAGGTGGTTTACCCAAGTGTAAGCGCTGAAGCTGAACCTCCCGTTGCGGTGGTCGACAAGGTAGTTGATCGCAAAGGTTCAAGAGCGCAGGCCGAAGCCTATCTTAAGTATTTATGGTCTGACGAGGCGCAAAAAATTGCTGCTGAAAACTACCTGCGTCCACGCAACCAAGAGATTCTTAAGCAATACGCTGACCGCTTCCCAGAAGTTGAGTTTATGCCGGTAGAAAAAACCTTTGGCCCTTGGGATCAGATTCAAAAAGAGCACTTTAATGATGGCGGTATTTTTGATCAGGTCTACGCACAATAATCCACTTGCCTGCTTGACTCTCAGCCGCTGATTTTTTTCAGCGGCTTTTGGCTTTTTTAAGCAAGCTGTCACCTTCAGGGCTGCATCTGATAGAATTGACTTTATTTTTCTTAGATGTTGATGCCATGTATAACCCAGCTACTACCCGTGTCATCGTTGGTATGTCCGGCGGTGTTGATTCTTCTGTGTCGGCCCTCTTGCTCTTGCAGCAAGGCTATCAGGTGGAAGGCCTGTTTATGAAAAACTGGGAAGAAGACGACGGCACTGAATACTGCACCGCCAAAGAAGACCTCGCCGATGCCCAAGCCGTATGCGATAAACTGGGAATCAAGTTGCATACCGCTAACTTTGCCGCCGAGTACTGGGACGAGGTATTTGAACACTTTTTAGAAGAGTATCAAGCGGGTCGCACACCTAACCCAGATATTTTGTGTAACCGCGAAATTAAGTTTAAAGCCTTTCTAGACTATGCCCATCACTTAGGCGCTGATCTAATTGCCACAGGTCATTATGTTCGCCGCTTAGACGTTGATGGTGAAAGCCGTCTATATAAAGGTCTTGATAACAACAAAGACCAAAGTTATTTCTTACATGCTGTTGGTGGCACAGAAATTGGCCAAAGCTTGTTTCCCGTGGGTGAACTAGAAAAACCAGCGGTTCGCGCTCTAGCCGAACAACATGGCTTAATCACCGCAAAAAAGAAAGACTCTACCGGCATCTGCTTTATTGGCGAGCGACGCTTTACTGACTTTTTAAAACAGTATTTACCCGCTCAACCTGGTGAGATTCAAACCGTAGACGGCGAAGTCATTGGCCAGCACAGCGGTCTGATGTACCACACCATTGGTCAGCGCCAAGGCTTAGGTATTGGTGGCCTAAAAGATGCCAGCGAAGAGCCTTGGTACGTACTTGCTAAAGATCTAGCGCGTAACGTACTGATTGTCGGCCAAGGTAATGAGCATCCGTGGCTCTATTCGCGCAGTTTAACGGCCAGTGAAATCTTTTGGATTAATCCCATTGATTTAAGCCAACCATTGCAGCTGAGCGCTAAAGTTCGCTATCGCCAGCCTGATCAGCGCTGCGTCCTGAGCCGTACCGAGCAAGGCTATGTGGTGACCTTTGAACAACCACAACGTGCCGTCACCCCAGGCCAGTCGATTGTGTTTTATCAAGACGATCTGTGCTTAGGTGGCGGCGTCATTGAAACCACCCAACCTTGGGATGAGGAGATCCAACGACCATGAGTATTGAGCAAGAACGTTTAATTGCCTTAGCCGGTGTTTTTCAAGCTGCCGCAGCAGTCGATCGTTTAGCTCAAACTGGGCAAACGCCCAGCGGCACCTTAAGTTGCCTACTAAATAGTCTGTTAATTACCGACCCGCAAAACACCTTAGAAGTGTATGGCGGCGATGACTTAAATCTGCGCGATGGCTATAAAGCCTTAGAGGCAGCATTGCGCCGTGATCCAGGTAACTTGCCTCGCCAAACCTTGCGCTATGCGCTGAATTTAATCACCCTAGAAGCCCAGTTAGAGCGCAATGAGGAGCTGATTGATGTCATCAGCCAACGCTTGCCCTTGATTCAAACCAAGGTTGAACAATTTGGCTTGACCCATGACAATGTGATTGCTTCCTTAGGCGCGCTCTACCAAGACACAGTCAGTACCTTTAAACAGCGTATTCAAGTCCATGGTGATATGCGCTATCTGCAGCAGGAGATGGTCGCCGCTAAAGTGCGCGCCCTCTTACTCGCCGGTATTCGTAGCGCCATGCTCTGGCGACAACTGGGTGGTCACCGCTGGCAGCTGGTATTTAGTCGCAAAAAAATGCTCAATCTACTGACCCAGCGTCCTAGCTTCTGATGCAAGAAAGCCAACCACTACAAGGCGCTCTCTTGCTGGGAGTTTCTGCCTTACTCTTTGCTTTGATGGGGGTGGCTATCCGTTACGCCACCCAGTCTGGGATTAACAACGAAATCGTGGTGTTTTCAAGAAACCTCGTTGGCGTTATCTTTTTTTTACCGCTGTTGCTACGTAAAGGCCTAGCGCCTCTTAAAACCACGCGCCTTAAATCGCACTTCTTACGTACCTTTTCGGGTCTTGCGGCGATGTATTGCTTTTTTTACGCAATCGCGCACTTACCCCTAGCTGACGCCATGCTGTTTACTTACTCAGCACCTATTTTTACCCCAATTATTGCCTACTTTTGGCTCAAAGAGCCGCTGACCCCAAGGGTATTAGTTTTTTCAGCCATTGGCTTACTCGGCGTAGCGCTAGTAGCCAAGCCTTCTAATAGCTTGTTTAACAGCCTGTCCTTGATTGGTTTAGCTGCCAGCTTACTCGCTGCCATTGCCTATGTCTCAATTCGGCAAATGAGCGATACCGAGCCTGCCTATCGGATAGTATTTTATTTTGCATTTTTTAGCGCCTTAGTGTCCGCTGTGCCACTGACTTGGGCTTGGCAAACGCTAACCCACGCTCAACTGCTTTGGCTGGGACTCGCTGGACTACTGGCCGCCTTTGCTCAGATCACCATGTCAAGGGCCTACACATTGGCACCGCCATCCATTATCTCGCCGGTGGCTTATAGCGCGATTATTTTTGCCGGCTTACTGGCTTGGTTTTTTTGGCAAGAAACCCCCGATCTACTCTCGATTGGTGGTGCAGTTTTAATCATTAGCGCCAGCCTAATGTCATTGTTCCTGCGTAAACGCTAAACCCTAGGGCCTGTTTGTAGTACACTGCCCGCCTGTTTTGGTCTGATTGCAAGAGAATATCCATGCTGCTTTCTTCACTTACTGCTGTATCACCTGTCGATGGCCGTTATGGCAGTCGCACCGCTGCACTTCGTCCTATTTTCAGTGAGTACGGACTGATCCGTAATCGCGTACTCGTTGAAGTACGCTGGTTACAACGTCTGGCTGCACATCAAGGCATTACTGAAGTTGCACCCTTTTCAGAACAAGCTAATGCCCTGCTTAATCAGTTGGCTGAAAACTTTGAACTCCAGCACGCCGAGCGGGTAAAAGAGTTTGAGCGCACCACTAACCACGACGTCAAGGCGGTGGAGTATCTGCTCAAGGAACAAGCGCAACAGTTACCTGAGCTGGCTAAAATCAGTGAATTTATTCACTTTGCTTGCACCAGTGAAGACATTAACAACCTGTCCCACGCGCTGATGTTACGTGAAGGCCGCGATCAAGTGGTGCTGCCACTAATGCAGCAAGTAGCCGATAAGCTACGTGAGCTTGCCCATGAGTTTGCTGAAGTGCCAATGCTGTCACGCACCCATGGCCAGCCGGCCTCTCCCACTACTCTTGGTAAAGAGTTAGCCAACGTAGTGTACCGTTTAGAGCGCCAAATCGAGCAAATTAAAGCCATTCCATTACTTGGTAAAATTAATGGCGCCGTAGGTAACTACAACGCCCACTTATCTGCCTACGCTGATATTGACTGGGAAGCCAATGCCAAAGACTTTATTGAAAATGATTTAGGCCTTAGCTGGAACCCCTATACCACACAAATCGAACCACACGATTACATCGCAGAGTTGTTTGATGCGGTAGCTCGTTTCAATACTATTTTAATTGACCTCGATCGCGACATTTGGGGCTACATTTCCATCGGTTATTTCAAGCAAAAAACCGTTGCGGGTGAAATTGGCTCATCCACCATGCCACACAAAGTTAACCCGATTGATTTTGAAAACTCTGAGGGTAACCTTGGTATCGCCAACGCTATTTTCCAGCATTTGGCCAGCAAATTACCTGTTTCACGCTGGCAGCGTGACCTCACCGACTCTACGGTGCTGCGTAATCTCGGTGTGGGTTTTGGCCACAGCATTATTGCCTACGAAGCCACACTAAAAGGTCTGGGTAAACTAGAGTTAAATGCGCCCCGTTTAGCTGAAGATTTAGACAACTGCTGGGAAGTATTAGCCGAGCCGGTACAAACCGTTATGCGTCGCTACGGTATTGAAAATCCCTATGAAAAGCTCAAAGATTTAACTCGCGGCAAAGGCATTACTCCCGATGCTTTGCTGGCCTTTATTGATACCCTTGAGTTACCTGAACAGGCCAAACAAGAGCTACGTCAATTAACGCCAAGCAATTACATTGGTAATGCGATCGCGCAAGCTAAGCGCATCTAAGTTAGACACATTTTGTGTGCTTAACTCGCTCAAAGTGCCTGATAATGTCAGGCACTTTTTGTTTTAATATCGTCCTAAATTTAGCTGGCTGGAGTTTACCTTGCCCAATTCCCAGATGCCCCTTGAAGTCCTTGGCGGCCTAACCGCGGACGTTTTTTTACGCGATTACTGGCAAAAAAAGCCACTCATCATTCGCCAGGCCTTTCCCAACTTTATAACCCCGCTCGCCTCCGATGAACTCGCCGGCTTATCCCTAGAGGAAGAACTAGAGTCACGCATTATTATTGAGCATGGCGAAACACCTTGGCAGCTCAAGCATGGGCCCTTTACCGAAACAACCTTTGCTGAACTTCCTGCCAGTCACTGGACGCTATTGGTTCAAGCGGTTGATCAGTTTATTCCTGAAGTGCAAGAAATTTTGCAGCACTTTAACTTTCTACCCAGCTGGCGGATTGATGATGTCATGATTAGCTTTGCTACAGAAGGCGGCAGTGTGGGCCCACACTACGACAATTACGATGTATTTTTATTGCAAACCGAAGGCCATCGGCGCTGGAAAGTTGGGCAATTTTGTGATCATAGCAGCCCCTTATTAGCCCACGACAGCCTGCGGTTACTGGCACACTTTGAGCAGTCGGAGGAATGGGTGTTAGCGCCCGGCGATATGCTGTATTTACCGCCCTGTTTAGCCCACTGGGGAATTGCCGAAGATAACTGCCAAACCTGGTCAGTGGGTTTTCGCGCACCCAGCGCTGCCGAAGTACTGACCAATTACACCGACTACCTCACACGCTTTATTCCTGATGAAGATCGCTTTAGCGATAGCAATCGCAGCCCCCTGACTGATAGCGCTGAAATTCGCGCCGAAGACTTAGCGCAAGTCAAACGTTTACTGACCGAACATCTCAGTGATGATCGTTTACTACTCAGCTGGTTTGGCCAGTTTATGACTGATCCCAAATACCCCGAGCGCGTGCAAGGCATCGAGATTGACTTAGACTCTTTGCTCGAAGCCCTCCAGCAAGGTGCGCTTTTAGTGCGCAACCCTTCAGCTCGCCTAGCCTGGAGCCAGGTCACACTCGAGGGTGAAACCGGCCTCTTGTTCTTTGTTAGTGGTAATAGCCGCTTATTGTCTGCCGAGTTAGCACAATTGCTGACTTTACTCTGCTCTGCAGATGCGCTTCACTTAGCCAATTTAGCTCCTTGGCTTGAATCCGAGGAAGCCACTACACTGATTGTTGAATTAGTTAAACAAGGCAGTCTGGAGTTTGCCGATGAATGATATCCACGTAAGAATTGCCGATTGGAATCATGACAATGCGGATTTACGCCGTATTCGTGAGAGTGTGTTTCAACAAGAACAAGGTGTACCTGCCGAACAAGAATGGGACAGCGAAGACGATACCGCGACCCACTTTTTAGCTTTTGAAGGCCAGTTTGCTGTGGGAACTGCGCGCTTATTACCAGATGCTAGTATTGGTCGCGTTGCGGTTTTGAAAGACTGGCGCGGCATGCATATTGGCGAGCTGATTATGCAAGCAGTGATTGCCGAAGCCGAGCGCCAAGGTATGCAAGAACAAATTCTCACCGCGCAAACCCATGCCACCGCGTTTTATGAGCGCTTAGGCTTTAAGGTCACCAGTGAAGAGTTTATTGAAGCGGGCATTCCCCATGTTGAAATGCTTCGTCGCAGTACTCCCTAAGCGCCTTCTGGGCAGCAACTATCGATACCCTTTGAGTGGGCTGCTACTGGGCAGCCTGCTCAGCAGCGCTAGCTTTGCCGCCACCGAGCTGATCCAAGTGCACTACCGTAGCGCGGATGAATTACAACCCACTTTGCAAAGCATCCTCGGTGACCAAGGGCGTATAGTCAGTCACGGTAATCAATTAGTAATTAATGCCCCGGCACCACAGATCGAAGAGATTCGTCAACTCGTGCAGCAACTTGATACGGAACCACAGATGCTGCTGATTAGCATTGATCGCACAGGTATGGCACACAGCGAGCAAGACTCGATTAATCTCGGCGGCAGCTTTTCGGTGGATGGACATCAGGTCATCCTTGGCCCTTCTGGGCAACGTGAAATTACCCACAATCGGCATCACTCACAGCAACAAGGCATTGAACAAGTGCGCACCCTAGAAGGCAGCGCAGTGCTTATTAGCCAGCAACAACAGCACCCCATCACCCACTACCAACACCTACCCAATGGGACTTTGCATCGCTATTCTGGCTACGAACAGAGTTGCTCCCAGCTGCAACTTAGAGTGCAACTGCAAGGACAGCGCGCACTCATCAGTATAGACGATCAGCAAATTCAACCCGCTACTAATCATGCACCAAGGCAAACGCAACAGCTTAGCAGTCAGATCACTACAGAATTAGGTCAATGGATTGATTTAGGCAGCCTTTCTAGCGTGAGCCAAGAGTCTAACCGTGGTCTTACCACACGCCAACAAGCCCATAGACAGCAGACTTCAGGCATAAAAATTAAAGTTGAGCGACTCAATTAAGTTTTTTGTAGTTTTTGTAGTGGCATAAAAAAAACACTACAAATCGTTTGACGAACGGCCGATTAAAGCGCATCATACCCCTGCTTCTGAGTAAAGAGCAGCTGCAGAGTGCACAGCAGCCTTGAGCTTAAGCTTGTGGCAGCAGGGTGATAACGAGCAACGATTGATTAGTAGATTACCTTAGTAATCGGCCCAGGTAGCGGATCTCAACAACTGTTGACGTAGCAAACCATAATCAGCGCCAACCTCTTCCACAGTCATGCCCTCTGAACCAGAACGCAACCGCGCCACCTAGCATCCACTTTCAAGTTCGGTTGTGCGTGGCAAGTTAACGCTGTACCCAATACTTTTTTTGAAGGATTGACCATGTCAACTTATCAGAACGAAATTAAGGCAATTGCCGCTCTTAAAGATAAAGCCGGTAGCGGCTGGAGTGCGATCAACCCTGAGTACGCTGCTCGTATGCGCATTCAGAACCGTTTCAAAACCGGTTTAGATATCGCCAAATACACTGCAGCCATCATGCGTAAAGATATGGCTGAGTACGATGCCGACTCTTCTGTATACACCCAGTCACTGGGCTGCTGGCACGGTTTCATTGGTCAGCAAAAACTGATCTCCATCAAGAAGCACTTACAAACCACTAACAAGCGCTACCTCTACCTCTCAGGTTGGATGGTTGCTGCTCTGCGTTCAGAGTTTGGTCCACTACCTGACCAATCCATGCACGAGAAAAACTCTGTTGCACACCTGATCGAAGAGCTCTACACCTTCTTACGTCAAGCTGATACCCGTGAACTAGATCTTCTGTTCACTGCGTTAGACAAAGCACGTAAAGCAGGCGACAAAGCTGAAGAAGCTGCGATCTTAGACCAGATCGAAAACTTCGAAACTCACGTAGTACCTATCATTGCTGACATTGACGCTGGTTTCGGTAACGAAGAAGCCACCTACTTAATGGCTAAGCAAATGATCGAAGCAGGTGCTGCAGCGATTCAGATCGAAAACCAAGTATCTGACGAGAAGCAGTGCGGTCACCAAGACGGTAAAGTAACCGTTCCACACGCTGACTTCTTAGCAAAAATCAACGCTGTACGTTACGCGTTTCTAGAATTAGGCGTTGACGACGGTGTAATCGTTGCCCGTACTGACTCCTTAGGCGCTGGCTTAACCAAGCAAATCGCAGTAACTAACGAGCCAGGCGACTTAGGCGACCAGTACAACAGCTTCCTAGATGGCGACTACATCAATGATGCTAGCGAAATCGAGAACGGCGACGTTGTGATCAAATCTAACGGTAAACTGCTGAAGCCTAAGCGCTTAGCCAGCGGCTTATTCCAGTTCCGCGAAGGCACCGGTTTTGACCGCGTTGTTCTAGACTGCGTAACTTCTCTACAAAACGGTGCAGACTTACTCTGGATCGAAACCGAGAAGCCACACGTTGGTCAGATCGCTGAAATGGTTAACGAAATCCGTAAGACTGTTCCAGACGCTAAGCTGGTGTACAACAACAGCCCATCGTTCAACTGGACCCTGAACTTCCGTCAGCAAGTATTTGATGACTGGACAGCAGAAGGTAAAGACGTATCAGCTTACGATCGTGACCGCTTAATGAGCGCTGACTACGATGGTACTGAGCTGTGCGACGAAGCCGATGCACGCATCCAGAGCTTCCAGAAAGATGCTTCACGTGAAGCAGGTATCTTCCACCACTTAATTACCCTGCCGACCTACCACACGGCAGCACTGTCCACTGACAACCTAGCTAAAGGTTACTTCGGTGAGCAAGGTATGCTGGCTTACGTTGAAGGCGTACAGCGTAAAGAAATCCGCCAAGGTATTGCGTGCGTACGTCACCAAAACATGGCTGGTTCTGACATCGGTGATACTCACAAAGAGTACTTCTCTGGTGACGCAGCGCTGAAAGCAAGCGGTGAAGACAACACCATGAATCAGTTCGATAACGTTTAATCGCTATCACTGATTAGTCAGGCTTACCACTGACACAAAAAACCCCAGCAACGTGCTGGGGTTTTTTATTGGCCTCAAAACGCTAAGCCTAAACTTTGCTGCGCTCGCTCGGCCTCCGTACGCCGGCGACAATTTTTTCTACCGCTTTAGCCGCAGCAGCCATACCAAAAGTAGCTGTCACCATCATCACCGCACCAAACCCGCCGGCACAATCAAGCTTTACCCCTTCACCAACAAACTGCTTGCTCTGACAAACATCACCATCAGGCTTTGGGTATTTCAGCTGTTCAGTTGAAAACACACAAGGCACCGAATAATGCCTGCCTGGCGTGCGCGAGAAATTATAATCACGGCGCAACAACCCTCGCACCTTGGCCGCCAATGGATCATTAAAGGTTTTATTTAAATCAGTGACTTGAATCTGGGTTGGATCAATCTGTCCACCTGCCCCGCCAGTAGTGACTAATTGAATTTTTCGACGCTTGCACCAAGCAATCAATGCCGCTTTGGCAGCCACACTATCAATGGCATCGACCACAAAATCTAACTCTTCAGTGATGTACTCTGCCATGGTCTCACGGGTTACAAAGTCAGGCACCGCATGCACAATGCAGGCCGGATTAATTTGCTGGATACGCTCAGCAACCACCTCTACTTTTAACTGGCCCACGGTATTTTCTAAAGCCGGCATTTGTCGGTTAATGTTCGTCACGCAGACATCATCCAAATCAAATAACGACAGCTCGCCCACGCCACTGCGCGCCAAAGCTTCTGCCACCCACGATCCCACGCCACCTATTCCAACCACTGCGACATGGGCTGCCTGCAAGCGTGCTAGGCCCTGCTTACCGTATAAGCGCTCAATACCACCAAAGCGTTGCTCTATCATGCTCAATTCACCCAGTAATTTTTGGCTATTGTACCCAATTCAACTGACGCAGTAAGAGTAATGCCTGCCTAAAGCTGGCCGGTTAGCGCTGCAAGCTATGCTAAGATAGCGGCACTAATTGTTTGACTGGTCGAGATACACCGATGAAATTTGTCCACCAACGTGAAGAGCTTAAAGAAGGTGATACCGTCGTTATTACCTGCTCCCAACCCTGCAATATTCGCTTAATGAATGATGCTAACTTTCGCAGCTTTAAAAACGGCGGTCGTCACAACTACCATGGCGGCCTGTTTGATCGCTTTCCAGCACGGATTAAGATCCCCAAGGACGGCGCTTGGAATATCACCTTAGATACCGCCAATCGCCGCGCGATCAGTGTCACGCGCAAGATTAACTTTACCCACAGCATTAAGATTATTCGGCAAAAATAATGACTCAGCGCCTGCCTCCGCTTATTTGCCCTCTGTGCCGCACACCGCTTAAGCCTCATCTCAATAGCTTAAGGTGTGAGCAGCAGCACAACTTTGACCGCGCTAAACAGGGCTATTACCATCTACTGCCGGTCCAGCATAAAAAAAGCCGTGAGCCAGGCGACAATCAAGCGATGGTTGAAGCACGCCGCCGGTTTCTCGGGCAGCAGTTTTACCTACCGATTGCCGAGCAGCTTAGTCAGGCAGCGCAACAGATAGCCCCTAACCACTGGCTCGATATCGGTTGCGGCGAAGGTTTCTACACCCAACACTTAGGCCGGCAGCTAAGCCATAGCCAAGGCATAGGTTTGGATATCTCTAAAGAAGCAATTAAGCACGCCAGCAGCAAGCATTCGCCAATCACTTGGCTGGTGGCTAGTATGAATAATCTTCCCGTTGCCGATCAGTCAATAGCGCTAATCACTAGCTTATTTAGCCCGCTCGACTGGCAAGAGTGTGCACGAGTACTCGCGCCCAACGGGCAAGTACTTAAAGTTAGTCCGGCTAGCCAGCATTTAATTGAGCTACGCCAACAACTCTATGCGCAAGTGCATGCCTATGATGACAATAAGCATGCCCAAGAAGCGCCTAAGACATTTAACCTAAGTCGCAGCGAGTACCTCAGTTTCAGCCTTGAACTGCCCACTGCTCAAGATCGCGCAGACTTACTGGCCATGACGCCCCATGGCTGGCGAGCAGCTGAAGAAAAGCGCCAACACTTTATTAATCATCCACAAACGGTCACAGTTGCAGTACGCTTTGACTGGTTTTCACTTAGTTGAGGGACAGAGGATGCGCCAGCCAGATATCGAAATCTACCTTAAAGACTGCGACCTAGAGGCTGTTAGTCACTGGCTTAGCACAGCCTTGGCAGCTACCCCCCACTGGCTGACGAAAGGGCAAATCAGCCAAGCGCTGATCGCTCAACTGCCAGTTACTTGGTTTAAACATGCGGTAGGCAAATGGAGCAGCTTATTAATTGAAAGCGCTGCTAGTCCGTGGGCCACTGATTTAGACTGCGCTCAAGCCGCTTACGCTGCGCTTGGGGTTGAAGTGCGCTGCTCTTTAGGCGGCTGGCAAGAAAGCCAAGGCGAAGCCAATGCCGATCAATGGCTAAAAGTGAATGCCGAGGGCGTGAGCGAGTTTACCTGGCGGGTTTAGCCTAGCAACTTTCACCCAGTGCTCCCAAGCAGCCGACCAGACATAAAAAAAGCAGCCTTTAAGCTGCTTTTTTTGAAACACTGACTCGATCTTAGCGAGACAGTTTTTCTTTAATACGTGCTGCCTTACCAGACAGAGCGCGTAAGTAGTAAAGCTTAGCTTTACGTACATCACCACGACGCTTAACAGTGATGCTGTCTACGATTGGGCTGTAGGTTTGGAAAGTACGCTCAACACCTACACCGCTAGAAATTTTACGTACAGTAAAACCGCTGTTTAAACCACGGTTACGCTTACGAATTACAACACCTTCGTAAGCCTGAAGGCGCTGACGATCACCTTCTTTTACTTTAACTTGAACTACTACAGTGTCACCCGGCGCAAACGCTGGGATCTCTTTAGTCATTTGTTCAGCTTCGATCTGCTGAATAATTTTGTTAGTCATCTTTTGCTCCTGAAGGCAAACCACTTAATTAAAATGGGCTTACCATCGATACGTTATCTATCGTCCTGCTCGCGGAAATATTCCTCAAGCAGCTCTTGCTCTTCTCCAGAAAGCGAGCGGCAATCCAGAAGATCAGCGCGACGCTCTGCAGTACGCCCTAAGGCTTGCTGCAATCGCCAGCGCCGGATGTGTTCATGGTGACCGCTAAGCAGCACCTCAGGAACACGCTTGCCTGCATACTCCACCGGACGGGTGTAATGCGGACAATCAAGGAGACCGTCTGTAAAGGAGTCTTCCTCAGCGGAATCTGCGTGGTTTAGTGCCCCAGGCAGTAACCGCGTTACCGCGTCAACCAGAACCATGGCTGGCAATTCACCACCAGACAGGACGTAATCTCCGATTGACCATTCTTCATCAACGTGCGCTTCAATAAAGCGCTCATCAATGCCTTCATAACGCCCTGCAATTAAAATCATTGCAGACTCTTTCGCTAATTCCGTAACAGCCGCCTGCTTCAGTTGACGACCCTGCGGCGATAAGTAAATAACTTTCGCCCGCCCATTAACCGCTTGCTTTGCCGCCGCTAAAGCGCGCTCTAATGGCTCGATTTTCATCACCATACCCGGACCACCGCCAAATGGACGATCATCTACGGTTTGGTGTCGGTCTTCAGTAAAACTTCGTGGGTTCCAGCAATTCAGCTGCAAAATCCCCTGCTTCACTGCACGACTGGTAATGCCATATTCTGTTAAGGCGCTAAACATCTCCGGAAAGATGCTGATGACTTCAACCTGCAAAGGAATCCCTCATCAAAAATCAGCGTCCCACTCCACCTGAATTACTTCAGCGGCGAGATCCACAGCCAACACACAGTGTTCGGTATAGGGCAATAAACGCTCACGATCATCGAGGCTATCCACACAGGGCTTCACCACTAATACATCATTTGCGCCAGTCGCTAATAAATGATCGACCTTACCCAACAATTGCTGCGCTTGGTTAATCACCTTTAGACCTTCAAGTTGATGCCAGTAAAACTCTCCCTCAGCCAGCTCAGGTAACTCATCAACCGCCACACAGATCTCGTAACCCGTCAGAGTACGTGCCTCTTCCCGATCATCTAAGCCCTGAATGCGAGCGACTAGCCCCTTGCCTTGAAAGCGAGCACTCTCCAACTTGACCTGCTTGAGCACTCCTGCTGAACGTAAAGTCCAAACTGGGTAATCCAACAGGTTTTCCATCGGATCAGTAAAAGAGTGAATCTTTACTTCTCCACGCACACCATGCACCGCGCCGATTTTGCCGAGAACGACCAAATTATTTGAAGTGCTGGAGGCAGACATCACTGAAATTAAACCGCAGCAGGTGTTGCAGCTGCATCTTTCAGTAACTGTGCAACACGCTCAGATGGCTGTGCACCTTGGCTTAACCAGTAGTTAGCGCGCTCTTGGTTAACTGAGAGACGAACTTCACCACCAGTGGCGATTGGGTTAAAGAAGCCAATACGCTCAACAAAGCGACCATTACGTGCTTTGCGGCTATCAGCAACTGTTAAATGATAGAAAGGGCGCTTTTTAGAGCCACCACGTGCTAATCGAATAGTTACCATTAGGTTTTCCTGTTTGTTAATGCTTAAATCAAGCGGACACATTTAGGCCAAGGCCCAAACGGTCGCATATTCTACGTTGTATCAGGCGCTTTGCCTAGTCCATTTTCAAAAGCGCCCTAGCGCCCAAGTTAATCACTACAACTTAGGCATTTTTCCCATCCCTGGAATCATTCCGCCAAGGCCACGCATCATCTTGCCCATGCCGCCCTTGCCGGTAATTCGCTTCATCATTTTCTGCATCTGTTTATGCTGTTTAATCAGACGACTCACATCCTGAATTTGCGCGCCAGCCCCTTGGGCAATCCGACGGCGACGGGAGCCACTGATAATTTCAGGGTTGCGTCGTTCTTGCGGAGTCATCGAGTTAATCAAAGCTTCCATCTGCTTAAACTGCTTTTCTGCAGCCCCTTGCACGCCCGCTTGCGCAAGATTAACCCCACCAATACTGGGCATTTTGTCCAACAAACCACCCAGACCGCCCATATTGTTCATTTGTTGCAGCTGATCGCGGAAGTCTTCTAGGTCAAAGCCCTGACCTTTTTTCAGCTTTTTGGTTAGCTTTTCCGCTTTTTCTCGGTCAAGGGTCTGCTCTGCCTGCTCAATTAAGCTCAGAACATCGCCCATGCCCAGAATCCGCGAAGCCACTCGATCAGGATGAAAAGGATCCAGCGCTTCGCTTTTCTCACCCATCCCTAAAAACTTAATCGGCTTACCTGTGATAGCGCGCACCGATAACGCCGCACCGCCTCTGGCATCCCCGTCAACCTTGGTTAACACCACACCCGTGAGTGGCAAAGCATCATTAAAGGCTTTAGCTGTGTTGGCCGCATCTTGCCCCGTCATCGCATCCACCACGAACAGTGTTTCCACTGGATTAATCGCAGCGTGCAACTGACTGATCTCTGCCATCATGTCGCTATCAATAGCTAAGCGACCAGCGGTATCCACCAGCACCACATCAATAAACTTAAGCTTGGCTTGTTGAATTGCAGCCTGAGCAATGTCTACTGGCTTTTGGCTAATATCTGAGGGAAAGAAAGTAACGCCCACTTCCTCAGCAAGGGTTTCTAACTGCTTAATGGCTGCTGGGCGATAAACGTCGGCCGACACCACCATCACCGACTTTTTCTTGCGCTCTTTTAAAAAGCGCGCCAGCTTACCGACGGTAGTGGTTTTACCCGCCCCCTGTAAGCCCGCCATTAAAATCACAGCGGGTGGCGCAGCATTTAGGGCTAGGTCTTCGTTAGCCTCACCCATCATACTTTCTAGCTCAGCCTGCACAATTTTGACAAAGGCTTGGCCCGGCGTCAGGCTTTTAGATACCTCAGTACCGACTGCACGCTCACGCACTGCATTGACAAAATCTTTAACCACCGGCAAAGCCACGTCGGCTTCTAATAACGCCATGCGCACTTCACGCAGGGTATCTTTAATATTGTCTTCACTCAGACGCGCTTTGCCCGTAACATTACGTAATGTCTGTGACAGGCGTTCTGTTAAATTCTCAAACATGCATGGTCCTCATACGGGGTACTGCTTTTGTTAATAGGCGAAGTATACCTGAACCCTGACCTGACGACAGTGCTGACACTTGCCTCTGACCAAATTAGCTCGCCCTTTATGACAGATTTACCGATTATTCTTGCCTCTAGCTCGCCGTATCGCCAACAATTGCTGCAACGCCTAGGCTTGCCGTTTAGCGCGGTAGCGCCAGCGATTGATGAAACGCCGCGCCCAGAAGAGGCGCCTCAGCAACTGGTGCAACGCTTAGCCTTAGAAAAAGCTCAGGCGTTAGCCGAGCGCTTTCCCCAGCATTTAATTATTGGCTCTGATCAAGTCTGCGTGCGCCAGCAACAGATTTTAGGCAAGCCTCACACCCACCAAGCAGCAACTGTGCAATTACAGGCAGCCAGTGACCAAGAACTTTATTTCTATACCGGTTTAACTGTATTAAACAGCGCAACCCAGCAATCGCTTAGCGACTGCGTTAGCACCACTGTTAAGTTTCGTCCTCTATCAGCGGCACAAATTGAGCGCTATCTGCAAGCTGAACAGCCCTATGATTGCGCCGGCAGCTTTAAGGCCGAAGGCCTTGGGATTAGTTTGTTTCGTTATCTGCGCAGTGATGATCCTACCGCACTGATCGGCTTACCCTTAATTGCCCTCACTAGCCTACTGCAGCAATTGGGGCAAACCCTCCCCTAACAGCACAAGACTCAGCCAGCATTTACCTGCCGGCTGAGTTAGTTATAACGTGTTAGCTTATTGTAAGCGTGGGCTTTCAGTACTTAGCCAAGTGGCTAAACTGCTCATGGCACTGGCGCCAAAACGCTTAGCAAAGCGATCAAAGGGCGACTCTTGCACTGTGTAATCAACGATTTTCTCTGCGCCAATGACTTCACGCGCTACAAAACTGGTGCTGCCTAGCTGATCAACTAATCCCAGAGCTAATGCCTGTTCGCCAGACCAGATCAAACCACTGAATAATTCAGGATGTTCGGCATCTTTTAAGCGCTCACCCCGTCCATCCTTCACACTTTTAATAAACTGTCGGTGGGTGGTGTCTAGCACTGAGCGCCAAAATTCTGCCTCTTCTGCTTTAGCTGGCTGAAACGGATCTAAAAACGCTTTATGTTCACCTGAGGTATACACTCGGCGCTCAACCCCCAGTTTCTCCATAGTGCCAACAAAACCAAAGCTAGCCGCAGTTACGCCAATTGAACCCACCAAGCTGGCTTTATCAGCGTAAATCTCATCGGCGGCGCTGGCAATGTAGTACGCCCCTGAAGCGCCCAAGTCAGCGATCACAGCATAGACTTTGAGTTCTGGTTTAGTGGCTTTCAAACGCTTAATTTCATCGTATACATAGCCCGACTGTACTGGGCTACCACCTGGACTATTGATCCGTAAAACAATGCCTTTAGTGTCGCTGCTCTTAAACGCTTTACGCAAGGCGCTCACTAAGCGATCAGCACTGGCAGCTTCGTCCTCAGCAATCATTCCCTTTACTTCAATTACTGCCGTATGCGGCCCTGTAATTTCTGGCTTATCGCCTAACGAAGCCAGGGGCGAAAAAGCCAAAAGCATTACCAATAGGTAGGTAAACATTAACAGCTTAAAGAAAATTCCCCAGCGTCGGGTGCGACGTTGTTCAATGATGCTGGCCTGAACAGTACGCTCTAAAATCTGCCAACTCTTATCATCCAAAGGATGTGACGGGCGATGCGGCTCATGGGGTTGCATAAATTACTCTCTCTATGACTGAATCTAAAGGTGGAACGATGACTGTTCTGCCAGCCAGGGTGCTAAGGCGGAAAAACAATCAATGCTATGCAGCGGCTGCTCTTGCAACAGCACTTCAAGGCGCTGAGCCCCATAACTGACCGCCACACTGTCTATTTGTGCGTTATGCGCCATTTGCAAGTCAAACGGCGAATCACCCACCATAACTGCCTGTGCGGGTGCTTTACCACAGTAAGCCAGTATTTCATGCAGCATCTGTGGATGCGGCTTACCTTGGGTCTCATCAGCGCAACGAGTAATATCAAAAAACTGTTGTAACTTGTGCCCAATTAAAACGCGATCTAACCCACGTCGACTTTTTCCAGTCGCCACTGCTAACTGGTAACCCTGTTCTTTAAAGCGCTCTAACTGCTCACGCACATGGGGGTAAAACGCCGAAGGCGTACTTTCTTGAGCGATATAATGCTGACTGTAATCTTCAATAAATTGCTGGCGTAGTACACTATCTGTCGCTTGCGCGGGATACAGCACCGCAAAGGCATCGGCTAATGACAAGCCAATAATCCCGCGAATGGCGTACTCTTCACGCTGCACCATGTGATTACGCTCGGCCGCATGGCGTACCGATTGCACGATACGGTCAATCGAGTCGACCAACGTGCCATCCCAATCAAAAATCAATAACGGATACTTAGTCTGTTGCACCCTGACCTCTCTTAACTTTCACTGTCTTTAATTGCAGCGCCGGTACTGGCTGCCAATTGCTCGAGCACCTGGGTCCATTGCGGCTCTACTGGCGCCTGTAACTGCAAACGCTCGCCACTGGGTAACGCAAAAGCCAGCTCACTGGCATGTAAAAACAAGCGCTTACCGCCTAGCTCACGAATCTGTTTACTGAACTCGTCATCGCCGTATTTAGTATCGCCGGCGATGGGGTGTCCGGCGTATTGCGCATGCACCCGAATTTGATGGGTGCGGCCAGTGACTGGACTGGCTTGAACTAACGTAGCGTACTCAGCAAAACGACGTACCACCTTAAATAAGGTTAACGAATCGCGTCCTGCATCGTTCACTTCAACCATCCGCTCCCCTGAGCGCAAATTATTTTTTTGCAAAGGAGCCGCCACCTGTTTACGACTGCTAGGCCAAGCCCCTTTCACCAATGCCAGATAACGCTTGTCCATCTGCTCATTGCGTAGCTGCTCATGTAAATGGCGCAACATACTGCGCCGCTTAGCGATCAATAATAAGCCTGAGGTATCGCGATCCAATCGGTGCACTAACTCGATTTCTTTGGCCTGTGGTCTGAGCTGACGAAAGGCTTCAATCACCCCAAAATTCAAACCACTGCCACCATGCACTGCAATCCCGGCTGGTTTATTCAAGGCAATCAGCTGTTTATCTTCAAATACAATGGCTTGCTCTAGGCGTTCAAGTAAGCCTTGGGCAATCGGCGCTGGCTCATCAGCAGGAGTGACACGAATCGGTGGAACACGCACTATATCGCCCACTTTGAGTCGATAGTCTGGTTTAATTCGGCCTTTATTTACCCGCACCTCACCTTTACGCAAGATGCGATAGATCAGTGTTTTGGGCACACCTTTTAAGCGAGTACGCAAAAAATTATCGATCCGCTGCCCATCGAATCCAGGTTCAACCTCTAATAATTGCACACCTGTACTGACAGGCTGAACTGCTTCACTCATAAATCCAGTGGACTCCTAGGCTAATAAACACCGCAAAAAAGCCATTATACGGATTCAGTTAAGCTTTGCTTGCTCCTGTTTAATTGCAGCCGCCTTCAATTTTGCCAGCGAGTGCACAGTTTGCTTAGCCCGCGCTATTTTTGCCTTAGCCCAAGCCCTTAAGGCAACTAGCGTTGCGTTTATTCAATTGAAGCAAGCGCCAGTAACTGCTATATTCCAACCGCTGAAAATCTGCTTAAGCCGTGGCTATCATTAGGCCGCAAACAACTAACCGCTAGGCAGAACGAAAGTAAAAACGTGTTTAAGGTACAAGCCACCTTGCAAGCCAACGACTTGACTAAGCTGCTTAAAAAATTAGTGCCATTTCTGCATATAGACCTAGGTCTGCAGAACGGCTTTTTATAAACCGCTCTGAGTAGACCTGAGCGGCATCAATGCCCGTATGAATAACTCGGTGGAGATGCACAATAAACATTGCGCGTTGCTTAGATAAACTAGACGCTTCATCACGTCCGCCTGTGTTTACTGATTCCTCCTCCCTGTGTACTCGGTGCTGATTCATCGGCTCTTACTAGCCCGCTATCACGCGCAAGTCATTAATTCTTGCTGCTTGTGCCCTAGCTCAGAATCGCACTGTTTGTGGAGACGCCGTCGCCGCCAAGCTTAGGCTTGGTTTGCTAGACACAGCTTAACCCAAGCTGAGCGCACCGCCTGTATTCTACGTGAGCATCACTGCCGCACGGCCCTACTTGGATTCCGGAAAGTGATACCCATGAAAAGAATGTTAATTAACGCCACGCAACCTGAAGAGTTGCGGGTTGCCCTAGTAGACGGTCAACGTCTGTTTGATTTAGATATTGAATCAGGCGCCCGTGAACAAAAAAAATCCAATATTTATAAAGGTCGCATTACTCGCATCGAGCCTAGCCTTGAAGCAGCATTTGTTGACTTTGGCTCTGAGCGCCATGGTTTCTTACCGTTAAAAGACATTGCCCGCGAATACTTCAATAGTTCTTACCAAGGCGGTCGCGTCAATATCAAAGAAGTCTTGAGCGAAGGCCAAGAAATTATCGTTCAAGTGGATAAAGAAGAGCGCGGCAATAAAGGTGCAGCTCTAACGACCATGATCAGCCTCGCTGGCCGTTACATGGTATTAATGCCAACTAACCCACGTGCTGGTGGTATTTCTCGCCGCATTGAAGGTGAGGAGCGCCAAGAGTTACGCGCGGCACTTAACTCACTTAACGCACCCGCAGATATGGGCTTTATTGTCCGCACCGCGGGCTTAGGCCGTAGCACTCAAGAGCTGCAGTGGGATCTTGATTACTTAGTTAACCTGTGGAATGCCATTAAAGAAGCGGCTGATAAAGACGCTGCTCCGTTCTTGGTCTACCAAGAAAGTAACGTGATTGTCCGCGCCATCCGCGACTACTTACGCCAAGATATCGGCGAAGTCTTAATTGATACCATTGATGCCCAAAAAGAAGCGCTCGCCTTTATTGAACAGGTGATGCCGCAGTACGCCAGTAAGGTTAAGCTCTATCAAGACAGCGTACCTTTATTTAACCGCTTCCAAATTGAAAGCCAAATTGAAAGCGCCTTCCAGCGCGAAGTTAAACTGCCCTCTGGCGGTGCTTTGGTCATTGACCCAACCGAAGCCTTGGTATCAATTGACATTAACTCGGCTCGCGCTACCCGCGGCAGCGATATTGAAGAAACCGCACTGCAAACCAACTTAGAAGCCGCCGAAGAAATTGCCCGCCAATTACGCCTGCGTGATATTGGTGGCTTGATCGTGATCGACTTTATCGACATGACTCCTGCCAAAAACCAGCGTGCTGTTGAAGATCGTATGCGCGAATGCCTAGAAGTCGACCGGGCACGGGTACAAGTAGGCCGCATTTCACGCTTTGGCTTACTGGAAATGTCTCGTCAGCGTCTGCGCCCTTCCTTAGGTGAAACCAGTGGCATTGTCTGCCCACGCTGTAATGGCCAAGGCGTCATTCGTGATGTGGAGTCAATTTCACTGGCGATTTTACGTCTGATCGAAGAAGAAGCCCTGAAAGAGCGCACTGCTGAAGTCCGTGCACGGGTTCCATTCCAAGTTGCTGCGTTCTTACTCAACGAAAAACGTAATGCCATCACCAAAATCGAGCTGCGCACCCGAGTACGTATCTTCATTCTGCCTGACGAGCACTTAGAAACACCGCACTTTGAAGTGATGCGCCTGCGTGATGATAACCCAGAGGCTTTATCTGGCTTATCAAGCTATGAAATGGCTAGCGATGATAACAGTGATGAGCAATCGACCAGCACACCGCACTCCACGCGCTCGTTAGTACGTGAAGAGGCCGCAGTTAAAGTGTTACCCTCTGATCGCGCCAGCTTACCCGTTGCTTCCACCCCAGCAACGCCTAGCAGCCAAGAGCCTAGCCTGTTTAAAGGCCTAGTAAAATCCTTAGTGAGTCTGTTCGCCAGCAAGCCTGAAGAAGAAGCCAAGCCTGTAGCAGCTAGCGAAGAAGCACCACGCAAGGAAGAGCGTCGCCCAGCACGCAATAATCAGCGTCGCCGCGATAACCCACGCACTAACCGTAATGAGCGTACTGAGCGCAACTCCAACCGTGAGGAAGAGCGTAAAACCCGCGAAGAATCACGTAACCCGCGGGAGAATGAGCGCACCAGCCAAGACGAGCGTCCAGCACGCGAAGACAGCCGCCGCGAGCGCCCAGCCCGTGAAGAGCGTCGTGAGCGTCCGGCCCGTCAAGAACGCACTGAGCGCCAAGCGCCAGCTGCCGATGAGGTGAGCCAAACCAGCACCCCACAAGAAGCGCATAATAATCGCTTCGAGCAGCAAGATGATGAGCGTCCACGTCGTCGCTCACGGGGTCAGCGTCGTCGTAGCAATCGCCGCGAACGCTTACCGGAAGAGCTGCAACAAGCGCAAGAGAAAGCTCAATCCACTCCAGCAGAAGCAACGACAGCTGAAGCAGTCGAGGCACCTAGCACACCAGCTGTTGAGCCTAAAACTGCTGCTAGCGAGCCTAAGCGCACCCCGCTGGCAACCCCAGCGCCGATTGAAATTCGCGCCGCAGCCCCTAACCCTGAACCGGCGGTTACACCAACCAAGGCACCTGAAGCCGCAGCTGAAGTAGTCACTCCAGCTCAGCCTGTAACCGAAGCGCCAGCTGCGCCGCCAGTTGCAGCCGCTGCCAGCCCAACTCCAGCTGTAGCTGAGCCCGTATCGGCACCTGCTAAAGCCGAAGCGGTTAGCGTAGAGAAAGCTGAGCAGGTTAAAGCAGAGCCAGCACCTGTAGCACCGCTGACCGAAAGCAAAACCGCTGAGCCACAGCCAACAGCAATCGCTGAAGCCCAAGCTGCGCCAGTTACACCAGTCGTTGAAAAGCCAGTGGCCGCTCCTGTAAGCAAGCAGCCGCAGCCAGCAGCGCCAGAGCAACAAACAGCTGCAAGCCCTGCTGCTCAAAGCTCTAGCGATGAAGCACTGTTAGCCATATTAGCTTCAGCAACCACAGCTAACTCAGGTCGCGCCTTTGGCAAAGCCGGTCCAACGATTGATCCAGCTATTGTGCAAGCGGCTAAACAAGCTGAAGCCGAAGCGCAGCAACAAGCTGCCCAAGCTAAAGCTGAGCGTGAAACCACTAGCAGCGCCCCACAAGTGACCTTTGAGCCACTGGAGCGCCCAGTTGGTCGCGCCTCTAATGACCCACGTGAGCGTCGTCGTCAGCAGCGCTTAGCCGAGCAAGCCCTAACCACCCAAGCAGAAGCAGCGCCAGTGGTTGCAACTAGCCCTGAAACACCGGCAGTTGCCGAAACTGCTGAAGAATCAGAGGCTAAACCAGGGATTGAGCCAGCTTAAGGGCCATCGCTGATTAGGCAAAAAGGGCATCAATCGATGCCCTTTTTTAATGCCTGTAGATTGACAGCCACACCGTCAAACGCCTGGCTCGAAGATTGAGACATAAATTGCCGACAATAAAAAACCTTCTACCTCAGGCATTAACACGCCCAGCGGCAGAAGGTTTTTATGCTGTAGCTTATGACTGGTTTAAAGTTCTGCCGCCACGCGCGAGCCTTGATTAATCGCCCGCTTAGCATCTAACTCGGCGGCAACATCGGCGCCACCAATCAACTGCACTGACTGCCCTGCAGCTTGTAAGGCGTCGAATAACTCACGCTGTGGGGTTTGTCCGGCACAGATAATCACGTTATCTACCGCCAGCACTTGCGGCTCACCCTCAGCAATACGCACATGCAAACCTTGATCATCCACTTTGAGATACTCCACAGCGCTGATCATATCTACATCTTTGTTCTTCAAGCTGGCGCGATGAATCCAACCGGTGGTTTTACCTAAACCTGCACCCACTTTAGTTTTCTTACGTTGCAATAAGAACACTTTACGCGGCGTGCTTGGCTGCTCTGGCTGAACACCGGCTACCCCGCCACGGGCCTCTAAATTCGGATCAATACCCCATTCCTGCCAGAACAGTTGGCTATCTAAGCTGGCTGATTTTCCGCTATGGGTAATAAATTCCGATACATCAAAGCCAATACCACCGGCACCGATTACCGCCACCGTTTGCCCAATCGGGCGACGGCCTTGGAGTGCATCCAAGTAGCTCATCACTTTAGGATGCTCAATGCCTTCAATCTCAGGAGTACGCGGCACAATTCCGGTAGCCAGTAAAATTTGATCAAACTGACCTGCAACCAGATCTTCTGTCGTCACTCGAGTATTGAGCTTCAACTCGACACCGGTTTGCTTAATTTTCTCGCCAAAGTAACGCAGGGTTTCGTAAAACTCTTCTTTACCTGGGACTAATTTAGCCACATTAAACTGCCCACCAATCTCTTCAGCGGCATCAAATAAAGTCACTTGATGCCCCCGCTCAGCTGCTACCGTAGCTGCAGCTAAGCCTGCAGGACCTGCACCCACTACCGCAACCCGCTTAGGCGCGGTGGTGGGTAGATAATTCAGCTCAGTTTCATGGCATGCCCGCGGGTTAACTAAGCAACTGGTTAACTTACCGCTAAAGGTATGATCAAGGCAGGCTTGGTTACAGCCAATACAGGTATTAATTAACTGCGCCTGACCCTTGGCAGCCTTATTTACAAACTCAGGATCCGCCAAGAAAGGCCGTGCCATCGATACCATGTCAGCATCACCGGCAGCCAGCACTTGCTCGGCCACATCAGGCATATTGATTCGGTTGGTTGTCACTAAGGGCAAGTTAACTGCCCCACGCAATTTAGCGGTAACCTTAGTAAAGGCAGCCCGCGGCACACTGGTGGCAATCGTTGGAATACGCGCTTCGTGCCAGCCGATACCCGTATTTAAAATAGTGGCGCCCGCTTGCTCTACGGCTTTAGCCAAGGTCACAATCTCTTGCCAGTCACTGCCATCTTCAATCAGGTCCAGCATCGATAAGCGATAAATAATAATAAACTCTGGGCCTACCGCTTCACGCACTCGACGCACAATTTCTACAGGGAAACGCATGCGATTTTCATAGCTGCCGCCCCACTCATCGGTACGCTGGTTGGTGTGCTTAACTAGAAACTGGTTAATTAAATAACCTTCAGAACCCATAATTTCTACGCCATCATAGCCCGCTTGTTGAGCAAGCTGCGCACAGTTCACAAAGTCGCTAATTTGCTGCTCAATGCCTTCGGCATCTAACGCTTTGGGTTTAAATGGGTTAATCGGTGCCTGAATAGCACTAGGTGCGACTAATTTCGGGCTAAACGCGTAGCGACCGGCGTGCAAAATCTGCATACAGATTTTACCACCCGCTGCATGCACCGCTTCGGTAACAATTTTATGTTGCGCCGCTTCTTCACTGCTGGTGAGCTTGGCCGCGCCCTGATACACGCTACCTTCTTCGTTCGGACCAATCCCCCCGGTTACCATCAAGCCAACGCCACCTTGGGCACGCTCGGCAAAATAAGCCGCCATTTTTTCAAAACCACCGGGACGCTCTTCGAGTCCCGTGTGCATGGACCCCATGAGTACACGGTTTTTTAGGGTGGTAAAACCTAAATCTAATGGCTTTAACAAATTGGGATAGGCTGAACTGCTCATAGTGACTCCATTATCTTTTTCATTATGTTTGCATCAAGCAACACTAAACATCGGATAGGCTTACCATAATCAGCTAGACTAGGCTTCTCAATGATTAAAAGTAACAATCTAATAACCAAAAATGACAGCACAGCAGCTTAAAGTTCGCCTCGGCACACTATCCGTTGGCTTTACCCAAAGTATTCAACAAGCATTAAGCAGCTTAGGGGTATCACCTAAAGCTTTATTTGAGCAGTTCGAACTGGATAAGCCACAGTTAAACCAAGCCCATGGCCGACTATCGATTGCGCGTTATATGCGCTTAGGGCATGCCGCGACTACACTGGCGCAGCGTGCTGATTTTGGTTTATTGATGGGTCGATTCAGTGCCCCAGAACACTTTGGTTTAGCCGGTGTCTGTGCAGCTCAAGCCCCTAATTTAAGAGCCGCCGCTCGTTGCTTAACTGAGTTTGAGCCGCTGTATGCGCAAAATTATCGCGGCCAAAGCCAGCTGATTGAAGATGCACAAGGCGCATGGCTAAGGTTTTACTCAATCAGCCCTTACAATGATTACAACCGCTTTGTGGTGGAGTCAGTGCTCAGTAGCTGGCTACAGCACTTAACGTTAATTGCCCAACAACCGGTGCATGCCGAACAGATTGCGATTGAATACCCTGCACCAAGCTACAGCGCCTGTTATGTCGAGCATTTTGCAGCACCGGTGCACTTTGCCCAAGCGACTAATCAACTGCGTTTGTCACAGCACAGCCTAAGTCTCAGTAACCCCAAACACTGCCCTCACACCTGGCAAGAATTGCTACTGCTGTGTCGCCAACGCCTACAGCAGCTCACCAAACAAACCAGTTTGACCGAACAAGTCATTAGCCTGATTGCTGCCCACCTCAAGCAAGGCGAGCCTACTTTAGAAGAGATTGCCGCGCTCTTAAACTTGCCTAGCTGGACTTTGCGCCGCCGCTTAGCCGCTGAACACACCCAGTTTAATCAACTGCTGCAGCAAACCCGTTATGCCTTAGCTAGCAGCTATATCGCTGATACCCCCCTAAGCTTTAGTGAAATTGCTTGGCTGCTCGGTTTTACTTCACCGGAAGCCTTTCAGAGAGCGTTTAAACGCTGGAGCAAGTTCACGCCTGGCGAATATCGTCGGCATAAACTCAGCACTAACGCAGCACAGTCATACCAGGCAGCTGATAACGTTGCAGCTCAAACTGATTGACTAACTCGCTCAGCCCCTGCTCTAACTGATCAATTTGCAGCACTGCACTGACCTGCTGCTTAGCTTTTTCCCCATTGATGAGTAACAACTGATAGGGGGGGGGGGTAATCCCCCCGCAACCTGTCGCCATTCAGCATTTTTAGAGGAATAACCCACTTTTGCCAGCAAGCCAAAATTCTGATTAGGCTGAATAAAATCGGCTACGTTTTTGGTACGAAACTGCACCGCTCCACCAATCCCACCACTGCCCACACTCAGTGAATCAGCGCCTTTACTAATCACTACCTGCTGGATATTTTCTAGCTCCGTGGTATTACGGGTGCCATTAAAGTAACCGTAACCTTGATATACATCGGGAGCAAAGCTTTCAGCTTGGGGTACGCCATCTACTGTAATTGCCACCCGATCCGCATCCACCCCACGAATAGCGTAGCCATTACTACCGCTACGACCACCCTCTACCACGCTCACTCCGGTGCTTAGACGCACTAAATCACGCTCATCTTGAATGGCTAAACGAGTTAAGTCAGTTGCTGAATGGGTAATCTGCTGAGTATCGCTCGCGTCTAACGCTTCGGCTACTACCTGCTCTGTAGCTAAACTAAGGGTTGCCACGGGCTTTGTACTCATGCGCAATTGGCGCTCGCTGAGCCATTGATAATGCACCGGTAAACCTTTGATTAATTGCTCCAGCGCTTGTTCTGCGGTGAATTTCCCTATCACCTTTGGAGCTGGCCAGTGCCGATAAGCACTGGGTTTAAATAACAGCTGTAGCCTTGCCTGCTCGGCAAATTGAAGCAAGGCCTGATCGAGACTTAGGCCGGTTATAGCAAAGGCTTGGCGCTTACTTGCCGCTTGCACTGCAGTTGTCTCAGCGGCCGCCAGCAATGAACTGGGGGCCACCGCAACAGTTAAGATCAAGGAAGTTTGTAGCGCTACGGCTAAAGCCATTTTGTTGAAATTAGAAAGCATGAACAATAGGTCCTACCATATCCAGTAATAAGAATCACTCGCATGTAAGACGTAAAGTTCAATCGAAACAGTAAATTTGTTTAACAAAAACTCTGCTAAAAATAAAAAACCCGCACAGTCTTGAATAACTGAGCGGGTTTAAACAGCCAGTTTAGCGATGGCTTAACGCTTATTCTTCTTTCTTTTTTCCATTTCTTTTTTCCGCGCCAGCAAGCGTTTTTTCTTATTCACTTGCCGCTCGCTGAGCTTATTTTTCTTATCTTCGTAGGGGTTACTACCGCCTTTATACTCAATGCGGATCGGGGTTCCGACCAGTTTAAGTACTTTACGATACGTATTTTCTAAGTAACGGGTATAGCTTTTAGGCACCGCATCAATTTGATTACCATGAATCACAATCAACGGCGGGTTAGCGCCACCTAAGTGGGCATAGCGTAATTTAATACGGCGGCCATTCACCATCGGCGGCTGATGCTCTTGTACTGCATCTTCTAAAATTTGCGTTAAGCGATTAGTCGGCCAACGGGTAATCGCCGATTTGAATGCGGCTTGCACCGACTGATATAAGTGCCCAACGCCAGTACCATGTAATGCCGAAATAAAGTGAATGTCGGCAAAGTTTAAAAAGTACAGCCGACGCTCTAGCTCGGTTTTTACATAGTCGCGCTCGCTCGGTTGCATGCCATCCCACTTGTTTAACGCCACTACAATCGCGCGCCCTGCCTCTAAAGCAAAGCCGACGAGGCTGAGATCATGCTCAACCACCCCTTCGCGGGCATCCATAACAAAGATCACCACGTTGGCGTCTTTAATGGCTTGCAAGGTTTTCACTACCGAGAACTTTTCCGCCTCTTCATGAATCTTGCCGCGGCGGCGCACCCCTGCGGTATCAATCAGGGTGTACTTTTCTTCATCACGCTCAAAGGGAATATAAATACTGTCGCGCGTGGTACCGGGTTGGTCATATACCACCACGCGCTCTTCACCGAGCATGCGGTTCACCAAGGTGGACTTACCCACGTTAGGACGCCCAATGATGGCAATTTTAATCCCGTCTTTCTCATCAGGACCTGGGATTCGAGCCAGCTCTTGACCTTGTTCAACTGCGGCTAACTCTGCATCGGTTACTTCAGGTTCTTCTTCCTGAACATGGCCAATCACATGCTGCATTAACGGGTTAATGCCACGGCCATGGGCAGCCGCAATCGCAAATGAATCACCCAAGCCTAATGGGCTAAACTCCGCTCGCGCCACTTCTTCATCTAAACTATCAACCTTGTTCACCACAACAAAGGTTTGCTTATTGCGTTTACGCAAATGTTCCGCGATATACTCATCAGCCACGCACAAACCATCGCGGGCATCGACCAAGAAAAAGACTGCATCAGCCTCTTCAATCGCCTGCAGCGACTGAGCTGCCATCTTGGCGTCAATGCCTTCTTCGTCACCGGAAATTCCTCCGGTATCAATCAGAATAAAGCTACGACCTTGCCATTTAGCGTCGCCATACTGACGATCACGGGTTAAACCTGGAATATCACCAACAATGGCATCGCGGGTTCTGGTTAGGCGGTTGAAGAGGGTTGATTTGCCAACATTCGGTCGGCCTACCAAAGCAATTACAGGAACCATGAGTTCCTCCAGCGATAAATCAAAAAAACAAAAAGCCGCTACCAACAATTAGATAGCGGCTCACAATACAGGCGTACCTGTTACTTAATGGTTAATGCGACCAGTTTGCCGCCATTACCATAAGCATAAATCCAGTCACCAACCACTAAGGGCTGCGCTCGCAGACCTTTAGAGTCAATGCGAGTACGGGCAACAAAGCGACCATCTACTTGGCTTAATAAGTGCAGATAGCCTTCTAAATCACCTACAGCAATATAGCTAGCTAAGGTGGCAGGCGCTGACAGCTGACGGCGCAATAGATCTTCATTGCTCCACATCACCACCGATGAGCGCTGATCCACCGCTTCTACAAGGCCATCGGCCAAACTGGCATAGGCATTGCCATAGCCTTCGGCAAGCCCTACATAGCTAGAGGCATCGCGCTGCCACAACACTTGACCGCTCTGTGCATCCAGACCGGCTAAGCGGCCTTGGTAGCTCGCCACATATAAAATACCGTCATTGAGCAGTAAGTCACCATCCACATCGACCATTCGCTCAAGCTCAGTGCGACCGCTAGGAATAGCCACTCGTTGCTCCCAAATGGGTAAACCGCGCTCGGTATCTACGGCAATCACTTTACCGGTTGAGAGACCGGCAAATACCACTTGCTCAGTCATAATCGGCGCACTGGTACCACGCAGCGTTAAAAGTGCTGGCGTATTGTCATACACCCAGCGTTGACGGCCATCATAGGCATCTAAAGCAATTAAGCGATCGTCTTGGGTTTGCACCACCACCACATCACCATTGGTCGCCGGCGCGCTTAATACTTCACTGCCAACCGGCGTACTCCAGTGCTGCTCACCGGTCTGGCTATCTAAAGCAATAATGCTGCCATCCAATGCGGCTAACAGCACCATGCCATAGCCAACTCCGACTGCGCCGGAAATATCTTGCTTAAGCTTAGTTTGCCACTTACTTTTACCAGTAAAACGATCCAACGACTGCACCAAACCATTAGCATCGGCAACAAAGAGCGTATCGCCCTCGGCTGCTGGCGTTAGATTATTCCACAGCTTACCTTGCCCAACTCCCACCGAGCGTGACCATTCGGTTTTTAAGCCCACTTCTTGCTGGATTTTTTGCAGCGCTAATGGCGGTAATTCCTTACTGCCACTGCTGCTACAACCCACCGCCAATAATGACAATGCAAGTACAGCTAAACTACGCGATAACTTCATATTAAGCATCCTTATTAGGGGCTGGCAGATCATCAAGCTTCATCAGTAAAGCACCCTCCGCCGCAGGATTAGTTAGGGCTTTACGTGCACTGGCATAAGCGCTGTAGGCTTCTTCTAGGCGATTGGCTTGCACCAAAATATCACCGCGTACTTCTTCACGGGTAGCAGTAAAAGCTTCTGGGGCTTGGCTAGCAAATAATGCTAAAGCTTCGTCGTATTTCTCTTGGGCGCTGAGCACACGAGCTAAACGTTGACGCGCCAGTTCACCGGTAATCGGATCTGCCGGCTTCTCAACCACAGGCGCTAAAATCTGCGCTGCTTCTTCAAGGCGATCCTCTTCGACCGCTAGCTTAGCTAAAATTAGTTCAGCATATTGCTGGGCATGGCTGCCTTTGGCAGTCGTACGTAGCTCACCCACAATACTAGTGGCCTCGGCAATATCAACTGCCTCTTTGGTATTTAACGAGTTCTCTAGCAAGCTTAGGTACAACGCCGAGGCATTTTGTGCTTGAGTGGTTTGTGAGTTTTGCCAGAAATTCCAGCCGACAACTAGACATACCGCTGCACACACCCCTACCACTAACGAGGTGCCATTACGCTTCCACCAGTCTTTAATCAGCGCTATTTGTTCTTCTTCAGTACGATCAGACACGCCGATACTCCTATTGTAATTCGATTAATGAGAGGAAAGTTGTTGAGCTAAGTGCTCAGACAACTGATCCCATGGAACGGTAATTTGCTCACCTTCTGTGCGTAGCGGTTTAATCGCCACCACTTGCTGCGCGCACTCATCTTCACCCAGCACTAACGCATATAATGCACCACTGCGATCGGCCTTTTTAAACTGACTTTTAAAGCTACCGCCACCAGCATTTACTAGAATCCGCAGCTGCGGCTGTTGATCGCGTAAAGCCTCAACTAAGTTCAGCGCTTGCAACTCAGCTTGCTCACCAAACGCACAAACAAACACATCCACTGTGCGAGCTAAACTGGCTGGAATTTTATCCAATGTTTCCAGTAACAGAATTAAGCGCTCAATGCCCATGGCAAAACCAACACCCGTGGTCGGTTTACCACCAAGTTGTTCAATTAGCCCGTCATAACGTCCGCCGGCACACACCGTACCCTGAGCGCCTAACTCAGTAGTTACCCACTCAAACACTGTTTTACCGTAGTAATCGAGTCCACGCACCAGCTTAGCGTTAATTACATAGGGCACGCCCGCTGCATCTAAGCGCGCTTTGACTCCATTGAAGTGCTCAACCGATTCTTGATCTAAATACTGATCCAGCTTAGGAGCATTTTCTAATAACGCTTGGGTTTGTGCATTTTTGCTATCGAGCACGCGTAATGGATTAGTGCTTAAGCGGCGCTGACTGTCTTCATCCAACTGATCAAAATGCTGCTCTAGGTATTCAACCAGCGCTTTACGGTACACCGCACGAGCTTCTGCTGTACCTAGGCTATTGAGTTCAAGAGTAACCACCTCTTGAATACCTAATTGCTTCCATAACCGCCAAGTTAGAATAATTAGCTCAGCATCAATGTCAGGCCCCGGTAGGTTAAAAGCTTCAACTCCAATTTGGTGGAACTGACGATAGCGGCCTTTTTGTGGTCGCTCGTGACGGAACATCTGGCCGATATACCATAACTTTTGCACTTGCCCGTTATTAATTAAGCCATGTTCCATTACCGCCCTGCCACAGCTGGCTGTACCTTCTGGACGCAAGGTTAAGGAATCACCGTTGCGATCGGCAAAAGTGTACATTTCTTTTTCAACAATATCAGTCACTTCACCGATCGAACGTTTAAACAACTCAGTAAACTCTACAATCGGCATACGAATTTGACGATAGCCATAACTATCTAATAAATCCGCTACGGTTTGCTCAAAATAACGCCAAACCGGAGTTTGCTCTGGGAGAATATCATTCATGCCACGAATGGCTTGCAACGCTTTACTCACTAGGAATCCTTATTTACTTCGCGCGATAAGATTAGCGTTCGCAGCCAATTTCGCGGCTGCTTGCTGACGGATCGTTTGCTCGAGCTGATCCACCAACTGCTCATTATTTAATTTACTAACCGGTTTACCATCAATATAAACCAAGTTTGGCGAGCCACCCGTCAGGCCTATATCAGCCTCTTTAGCTTCGCCTGGCCCATTTACCACACAGCCAATCACCGCAACGTCTAACGGCACTAATAAATCATCCAGACGGGCTTCCAGCTCATTCATGGTTTTCACCACATCAAAGTTTTGCCGTGAGCAGCTCGGACAAGCAATAAAGTTAATTCCACGGCTACGTAACTTCAGTGATTTTAAAATATCAAAGCCAACTTTAATTTCTTCTACTGGGTCTGCAGCCAAAGAAATACGCAAGGTATCACCAATGCCTTCAGCCAGTAACATGCCTAAGCCAACCGCTGATTTCACGGTACCTGAGCGCAGTCCACCGGCTTCGGTAATACCTAAATGCAATGGCTGTTCGATTTGCTGCGCCAGTTTACGATAGGCCTCAACGGCCATAAATACATCTGAGGCTTTAACACTGACTTTAAAATCAGGAAAGTTTAACCGATCTAAGTGCTCCACATGCCGCAATGCCGATTCAACCAGCGCATCAGGCGTTGGCTCGCCATATTTTTTTTGTAAATCTTTTTCTAAAGATCCAGCATTAACCCCAATTCGAATTGGAATGCCGCGATCTCGCGCTGCTTCTACCACGGCTCTCACTCGGTCTTCACGACCAATATTGCCCGGATTAATGCGTAAGCAATCAACACCTAATTCAGCCACTCGCAGAGCAATTTTATAATCAAAATGAATATCAGCTACTAAAGGCACCGCGCTTTGTAGCTTAATTTTGCCAAAGGCTTCAGCAGCTTCCATAGTCGGCACCGAAACCCTGACAATATCCGCTCCGGCTTGCTCTAAGCGTTTAATCTGCGCCACTGTCGCTGCTACATCACAGGTTTCAGTGTTGGTCATGCTTTGCACGCTAATCGGTGCATCACCACCAACGGCAACCTTTCCCACCATAATCTTGCGTGATTGACGACGTTTAATCGGATTTTCACCGTGCATGTTCTTGCCCCAATTTCAGTCTAGCGGTCTTACCATTGCTATAATGACTAAAGTCAATGTGCTCGCCATTGTAAGTCGCTTGAGCGATTGAGCTGGTTAGCCCGATACGCACCGCCAAAGGTGCAAGCCCTGTAACCTCTAGTTGCTCACCGGCACGCTTAGTACCTGAATACAACACTTTATCCTTAGCATCGGTCACACTTAACCAGCACTCGCCACTAAATTCTGCCACAAATTGTCCATGCCCTTCAGCTAACACCGGTAACGCTACTGCTTCATCCAGCACCGGCTCAGCCTGTTCTGTTGCCACTGCAGCAGTCTCACTGCTTGGCTCGCTCTCTGCTATCTCTGCTGCGCCTGGCTCTGAAGCGGACGAATCTGATTCAACATCGGCTGACTCAGTTGGTTCCGGCTCCACCGTAGACGCTTGAGTATCTGCAAGCGGGGCTTGGAATGAGTGAATTTCACTGCTGCCATCTAAGCCCTGAATTTCCACTTGCTGTAATGCATTAGGTGCAGTGTTCAGCGCCTGTTCCTGACGATCTTGCTCAAACCACCAAAACAAAACCAAACCAAGCAGCAATAAAATTAACGCTAACACACTAAAACGCATCAATTTCCACGACAGCTTGGACTCATCGGGTAAGGTTTGAATGACTTTCACCCGCTGCACTGTTGGCCCTGCTTGCTGTTGAATACGGTCATGGGCCTCAAGCAAAGCGCTAACATCTAACTGCAAAAACTGCGCATAGGTGCGCAGGTATCCACGGGAATAAACCTTGGCCAAATTAGTGTAATCATCTGCTTCTAAATCAGTGATCACTTGCGGCGTTAAACGCATCCGCTCAGCCGCCTCTTTTAAACTTAAACCCCGCGCTTCACGCGCTGCCTTAAGGGCACTGCCAGGGCCAGTCATTGCTTGCTGCTCAACTTCACTCATAAATGCTCTCGCTGATATTGCTTATATTCGGCTGAAGCCGGGTATAAGCGGCGCAACTGTAACTCTAAACTGGCAGCCTGACTGTGGTCATTAAAAATACGCGCCAAACGAATGCCTAATAGTAGGCTTTGCGGATTTTGCTCACCGAAGCGCTGAAAATTCTCATAGTTTTTTTGTGCGGGCACGTACTGCTGCTGTTCAAATAATAACGTAGCTAACTCTAAAGAAGCCCGCGGCTGTTCTGGATTTAAACGCAATGAGCGCGCCAAATAATGCTCGGCCTCACTGCTATTGCCTAGTTTAGAGGCGGTTAAGCCTAGGTTTTCAAACACTCTGGAGCGCTCAGGATACATCGTATCTTTAGCGGCTTCGGTAAACAGTTTGTAGGCTTTAGCATACTGTTTACGCTCATATAAAAAACTGCCGTAGTTATTCAGCATCCGTGGGCTACGATCTTGTGCAATGGCTTTAAGAAAGTGCTGTTCGGCTAACTCATACTCCATTTCTTGCTGAAAAACATAGGCTAAAGTGCCGTGAGCATGCGCACTTTTAGGATCAATTTCTAAGGCTTTTTTTAGCGGTACCTTGGCCTGCTCAGTTAAGCCATCTTGGAGATAACCAATCCCCAGCTGGACATAAGCGTCAACCGCTTGCTCTCGGCCACTGCTGGATTTAAGGGGATTTCCATTTCCTGAAGATACGCACGCTGTCAGCCATAAGGCAGCCAATACTGTCGATAAACCTTTGCGCACTTTCATGTTCTCTCCACTGCTGTTCTATTTACTGCTTAACTTCCACTTCAGAGGCCAGCTGGCGTATGGCAATGTAACGCTCACTTCTTCGGGTTCTATCTTGTACATTACCCACTAACTGACCGCAAGCGGCATCAATATCTTCGCCACGGGTTAGGCGCACCGTCACGTTATAACCCGCTTCGATTAATAGCTCTTTAAAGCGATGAATACTGTTATTGCTAGGGCGCTCATAACCCGAGTACGGAAAGGGGTTAAAAGGAATTAAGTTAATTTTACAAGGCACATGACGCAGCAGTTGAATCATTTGCTCGGCATGCTCAGGTAAATCATTCACATCTTTTAATAGCGTGTATTCAATAGTCAGATAACGCTTTTCGCCTAACTTATCCATATAGCGCTTACACGCATCCAGCACTACCGCCAATGGATATTTTTTATTAATCGGTACCAACTGATTGCGCAACTCGTCATTCGGCGCATGCAACGATAAGGCTAAAGCAACATCAGTTACTTCACCTAACTGATCAATCATCGGGGCCACCCCCGAGGTAGATAAAGTCACTTTGCGCTTAGAAATGCCGTAGCCCAGATCATCCATCATCAGTGTCATGGCTGATACAACATTATCAAAGTTTAATAAGGGCTCGCCCATGCCCATCATCACGACGTTAGTAATGGCTCGATCAACGGTAGCCGGGACTGAACCTTCAAAAGACTTATTAGCCACCCATACCTGACCAATAATTTCTGCGGCGGTTAGGTCACTATTAAAACCTTGTTTACCGGTAGAGCAAAAACTGCAATCCAAGGCGCAACCAGCTTGGGAAGACACACATAAAGTGCCGCGCCCTGCCTGCGGAATATACACAGTTTCCACGCAGCTACCTGAAGCCACCCGAATCACCCACTTGCGGGTGCCATCTGCGGAAATATCTTGGCTAACGATTTCAGGTCCCTGAATGATCGCTGTTTGTTTTAACTTATCACGCAACACCTTACTGATGTTGCTCATGTCGTCGAAGTTATCGACGCCAAAGTGATGAATCCACTTCATTACTTGACCGGCGCGAAAACGCTTCTCACCAATGGATTCAAAAAACGCTTCCATTTGCGGCTTAGTTAAGCCCAATAAGTTGGTTTTCTGCTGTGTTGCTAATGTCATGGATTCATCTCTACTTAACTAAAATTAACGAATGCGATCGCACTGTTCAATTTCAGCGAAGAAGAAAGCAATTTCACGGGCTGCAGACGCTTCTGAGTCTGAACCGTGTACTGCGTTCTCATCGATTGATTCAGCAAAATCTGCACGAATAGTGCCCGCTTCTGCTTCTTTAGGGTTAGTCGCACCCATTAATTCACGGTTTTTGGCAATCGCGTTTTCGCCTTCTAATACTTGCACAATAACCGGACCTGAAGTCATGAACTTAACGAGGTCACCATAGAAAGGACGCTCTTTGTGCTCAGCGTAGAAACCACCCGCTTCGCGCTCAGAGAGCTGAACCATTTTTGATGCCACTACACGTAAGCCCGCTTTCTCAAAACGCGTGGTGATTTCACCAATCACGTTTTTAGCAACTGCGTCAGGCTTAATGATAGAAAAAGTGCGTTGAACTGCCATTGTTAAAACTCCAAATAAAATAGGACACAAAAAGTGAACCCGCGAATTATACGCGGGTTCAAGATAAATGCGTAGGGTACGCAAAGGCTTTATACAATTTAACCGGTTAACTGGGGAAAATTAGTCCAACTCTTCGATCCAGGCCGCCTGAATTGCCTCTAATACCCGCTCGCCACTGCGCTCAGGATCATCCTCAAACTCTGGTAGTTCTAGCACTAGCTGACGCAGCTTGACAAAGTTAATGTAACGCGGATCAATCTCTTCATGCAGATCACTTAACTGGATGGCGATTTCTTGCACATCAACCCATTTCAGTCCCATAGCCTTTTCTCCTCAACGCTAAACTGGCCTTATTGGCGCTCAGACACCTGGTTAATGGTGTACTTTGGAATTTCCACGGTTAAATCTGTATCAGCAACCACCGCCTGACACGACAAACGCGAGTCAGGCTCTAGTCCCCAGGCCTTATCCAGCATATCGTCCTCTAACTCATCAGACTCTTCCATGCTGGCAAAACCTTCACGAATAATCACATGGCAAGTGGTGCAGGCACAGGACATTTCGCACGCGTGCTCAATCTCAATCCCGTTACGTAGAGCGGCTTCTATTACTGTTTCACCTGGGTTAGCGTCAACCACCATTCCCTCAGGACAGAGTTCTTCATGGGGTAAAAATATAATCTGTGGCATCTGTCTAATCACTCTCTAGTTCAGTTAACTGTCGACCGGTTAAGGCAGCTTTTACGGTACGATCTAAACGGCGGGCGGCAAATTCGTCAGTGGCTTTGGATAAGTGCTGAGTTGCCGCCTGAATCGCTCCAGCATCTGCTTGGCTAATCGCCTGCTGTAACTTGCTGATGGCCTGCTCAATCTCTGCTTGTTCAGTTGGCGCTAATAGCGCCTCACCATCAGCGGCTAACGCCACCTGTACCGCATCAATTAAACGCTCGGCATCAACCACAAACTCACGCAATGCACGTTGCTGTTTATCGGCTTCAGCAAACTCAAATGATTCTTGAAGCATACGGGCTACTTCATCATCACCTAGACCATAAGAAGGCTTAACTTCAATGCTAGCTTCTACTCCAGAGTTCACTTCGCGCGCACTCACGCTGAGCAGACCATCGGCATCGACCTGAAAGGTTACGCGAATTTTTGCTGCGCCCGCTACCATCGGCGGAATACCACGTAGTTCAAAACGTGCCAAAGATCGACAATCACTTACCAGCTCACGCTCCCCTTGAACCACATGGATCATCATCGCTGTCTGCCCATCTTTGGCGGTCGTAAACTCTTGTGCTCGGGCAATCGGAATAGTGCTATTGCGTGGAATTACTTTTTCCATCAGATCACCCATGGTTTCTAAACCAAGGGACAATGGAATCACATCCAACAACAGCAACTCATCACCCTGTTGATTTCCAACCAAAGCATCGGCCTGTCTTGCGGCACCAATAGCTACTACTTGGTCTGGATCAATCGAGGTTAACGGCTCGCAAGCAAATTGCTCACCGACTTGCTGACGGACATAGGGCACACGGGTGGAACCCCCCACCATCACCACATTACTGATTTCATCCAACTCAATCTGCGCATCGCGCACTGCCCGTCGGCACGCACGCAAACTGCGCGCGACCAAGGGCTCGAGTAATAGATTGAGCTGCTCACGGGACAATTCACCCTGCCAGCCAGCAAAACTTACGGCTACTTGCGATTGCTCGGTTAACGCTTCTTTAGCTGCACAAGCCTGCTGCAACAGTTCGCGCTGGGCAGCGGGCGTTAAGTCATCTGAGACTCCGGCTTGTTCAATTAGCCAGTTAGCAATAGCATGATCAAAGTCATCACCACCTAAAGCACTGTCACCACCGGTGGCTAATACTTCAAACACCCCTTGGGTTAAGCGCAAAATAGATACATCAAAGGTGCCGCCGCCCAAGTCATAGATCACCACAATACCTTCGGCCTGCTGATCTAAACCATAAGCCACCGCCGCTGCCGTCGGTTCATTTAATAGGCGTAAAACGGTAATACCAGCTACCTTAGCTGCATCTTTGGTAGCTTGACGCTGAGCGTCATCAAAATAAGCCGGCACGGTAATCACCGCTCCAACTAGCTCACCACCTAAGGCTTGCTCCGCTCGCTGCCGTAACACCGTTAAGATTTGTGCCGAAACTTCTACCGGACTCTTAGCACCTTGCACCGTCTGAATATAGGGCATACCAGAGTCACCCGCAGTAAACTCATAGGGCATTTGCTGACCCAACTGCTGAATATCGGCCAGCCCTCGCCCCATCATTCGCTTGACCGATAAAATGGAGTTTAAAGGATCTTGCGCCGCAGTCTGTCGAACACTGGCACCTACCTCCACTCGATCCGCGTGATAACGCACTGCTGAAGCCAGTGATTTATTACCCTCTAGGTCAGCGATAGGTTCAGCAACACCGCTGCGCACGGTAGCAACGAGCGAGTTAGTGGTACCCAAATCAATCCCTACGGCCAACTTACGTTGGTGGGGTTGCGGGCTTTGTCCTGGTTCAGCTATTTGTAGTAAGGCCATAACTTTCATCATCAGGCACCTGCGACTTCAGGTGCAGGTTAATCGTCCAAACGCTCTTCAAGCTGTCTGATTTCGGTTGTTAGCTTATCTAAAAACTGCATGCGTCTGGCGTACTTTTCAGCCAGCTCTAACTGCTCAGGATCTTGCCAAACTGCGGCGAACAACTGATTTAACTCGGCGCGTGCCTGAGTTAAACGCTGCTTAAAGGGAGCAATTGCATCAAAGCTAGCCAATGCTTGGAGATCTTCTAATTCTTCGCGCCACTGCATCTGCTGAAATAAAAACTCACCATCTTGAATGGTGGTTTCAGTGGAGACAGGACGTCCTTGCAAAGCCAATAAATACAGTGCTCGAGAGGTCGTATTTTTGAGCGTTTGATAAGCATCGTTTAAGCTCGCGGCTTTCGCCAAGGCTTCACGACGCTCAGTATCGGAAGCAGACACAAAACGGTCTGGGTGTACAGTTTTTGCGAGCGCTCGATAATCTGCGCCTAGTTTTGAAAGATCCACTTCAAAACTAGGCGTTAAGGATAAGAGCTCAAAGTAGTTAGGCGCGTCAGTCATAATTAAACACTAAAGCTTTCGCCGCATCCGCACTCACCGCGCGAATTAGGGTTGGTGAACTTGAAGCCTTCATTCAGCCCTTCTTTAACGAAGTCGAGCTGTACACCGTCCAAGTACACTAAGCTTTTAGGATCAACTATCACCTTAACGCCATACTCTTCAAATACTTGGTCTTCAGTTTGCAGTTCATCAACGAACTCCAAAACGTATGCCATTCCTGAACAGCCAGTTGTACGCACTCCAAGCCGAATCCCTAATCCTTTTCCACGCCCAATCAATGAACGTTGGATATGACTAGCTGCTGCTTCTGTCATGCTAATGGCCATTGGGGCACTCCTTAGACTAAGCCTTTTTTCTGTTTGTAATCACGTACTGCAGCTTTAATCGCATCCTCAGCCAATACCGAGCAGTGAATTTTCACTGGTGGCAACGCCAGCTCTTCGGCAATGGTGGTGTTCTTGATTTGCTCTGCTTCCTCAAGGGTTTTGCCCTTCATCCACTCGGTTGCTAACGAGCTTGATGCAATGGCTGAACCGCAGCCGTAGGTTTTGAACTTAGCGTCTTCAATAACGCCGTTGTCACCCACTTGGATTTGTAAACGCATCACGTCGCCACAAGCAGGTGCACCCACCATGCCGGTTCCAACGTTTTCTGCACTGTCATCCAGCTTGCCTACGTTACGTGGGTTCTCGTAATGATCTAAAACTTTATCGCTATATGCCATTTTACTCTTCCTCACTCATAGGCACGCATTAATGCGCTTGCCATTCCACTTGACTTAGGTCTACGCCGTCTTTATGCATATCCCAAAGTGGTGATAATTCACGCAGTTTATTCACTGCTTCTTTAATTTGACTCGCCGCACGATCCACTTCTTCTTCAGTAGTGAAACGTCCAAAAGTAAAGCGGATAGAACTGTGTGCTAGCTCGTCATTGCGGCCTAAAGCACGCAATACATACGAAGGTTCTAAAGAGGCTGAAGTACAGGCTGAACCTGAAGACACGGCCATATCTTTTAGCGCCATAATTAATGACTCACCTTCAACATAGTTGAAGCTAAGGTTTAAGTTATGCGGCACTCGCTGGGTCTGACTGCCATTCAGGTAGAGCTCTTCCATGTCACTTACATGGCTGTAAAAACGCTCACTTAACTGTTTCATCCGTGCATTTTCTTCAGCCATTTCCGCCTTAGCAATGCGGCACGCTTCACCCATTCCAACGATCTGGTGAGTAGCTAAAGTACCTGAACGCATACCACGCTCATGTCCACCGCCATGCATTTGTGCCTCTAAGCGAATACGTGGTTTGCGACGAACATAGAGCGCACCAATACCTTTGGGGCCATACATTTTGTGCGCTGAAAGGGACAGCAAGTCCACCTTCATGGTTTCCATGTTAATTTCAACTTTACCAGCTGACTGAGCAGCGTCCACATGGAAAATGATACCGCGGGCACGCGTCAGCTCACCAATTGCGGCGATATCATTGATGGTTCCCACTTCGTTGTTCACGTGCATAATCGACACTAAAATAGTGTCATCGCGCAGCGCTTGCTCAACCATTTCAGGCGTGACGATCCCTTCTTCGGTGGGGTCAATGTAGGTTACCTCATAACCTTCACGCTCTAGCTGACGGCACGTATCCAACACTGCTTTATGCTCAATTTTTGAGGTAACAATGTGCTTACCTTTAGAAGCATAAAAGTGCGCCACACCTTTGATCGCTAAGTTATCCGACTCGGTAGCACCTGAAGTCCAGACAATCTCACGCGGATCCGCATGAATTAAATCAGCGACTTGGCGGCGCGCCTCTTCAATTGCCTCTTCGGCTTTCCAGCCGTAAATATGCGAACGAGAAGCCGCATTACCAAAGTTACCCTCCATGGTGAGACAGGCAATCATCTTCTCTGCTACGCGTGGATCTACTGGCGTAGTTGCCGAGTAGTCTAGGTAAATCGGTAATTTCATTTGCACTTCTCCTCAATCAGTCTGGCTACCCGCTGTATCGGTTGCTTTACTTATGCATTACTCAACAGCAGCGGTACGTATTTCTTGTAAAGTATTGGCTGGCTCTTTTTTATAAGCCGCCTGACTTGTTTGGCGCTGAGCAACCTCTTGCACATCACTACGTGCCATGAGATCTGCCAAACTGATGTTACTTAAAAAATTATGAATTTGTTGGCTTAGGTCACACCACAGGTGGTGGGTTAAACACTTACCACCTTGATGGCAATCCCCTTGGCCTTGGCAACGTGTCGCATCAACCGACTCGTTAACCGCATCAATCACCTGCACCACTTGAATCTCTTGCTGTGCCCGAGCCAACTGATAACCACCACCAGGGCCACGCACACTGCTCACCAAATTACTACGGCGCAGTCGAGCAAATAATTGCTCAAGATAAGACAGTGATATGCCTTGACGCTCGGATATGTCAGCCAATGAAACAGGACCCTGACCAGCGTTAATCGCTAGATCAAGCATCGCTGTTACTGCATAACGTCCTTTAGTGGTCAGCCGCATAACAAACACCATACGCATTAAACATGGCACTCAGCATGCAATACCCTAGCATTTAAGTCAAGTATATATCCCAGTAAAGCACTCAACTATAGTCCTAGAGCGTTATTTACTCGCGAGTCGTTACCTGATCGGCACTGGCAGTCTCTGAATCATCACTACCATTTAATGGATTACTCGGTAAGTCGGGTAGCTCTTTAGCGCAGAAGTCACTCCCCAGCTCAGTTAAAGCACCGCACATACCTTCTAGACGCTCTTCCACTGCCGCTAAATGATCGAGCATTTGACCAATTGTGTGCGCTACGGGATCAGGCATATCCTGACCTACAGCGTACATATCAAAACCAAAACGCTCAGCCATGGCTTGGCGTTTAGCGGCTTGCTCATCACTGGCCTTTTCAATAATGCGCCCAGGAATCCCAACGGCTGTTGCCCCTGCGGGCACTGCCTTAGTCACCACTGCATTCGAGCCGATTTTAGCGCCAGCGCCGACAGTAAAAGGCCCAAGCACCTTGGCTCCTGCACCCACGACTACCCCATCTTCTAGGGTCGGGTGACGTTTACCTTTGTTCCAACTGGTACCACCGAGCGTAACTCCCTGATAAAGGGTAACGTCATTGCCAATCTCAGCAGTTTCACCGATTACAATTCCTACTCCATGATCGATAAAGAAGCGACGACCAATTTTAGCCCCTGGGTGAATTTCAATGGCGGTTAACCAACGACTTAAATTAGAAATCACCCGCGCCAGCCATTTCCAATTTTTAGTCCATAACCAATGCGCCACTCGATGCAGCCACACCGCATGCAGCCCTGGATAACAAGTTAACACCTCAAACGCATGCCGAGCAGCAGGATCACGATGAAATACGCTTTGAATATCTTCTCGCATTCGTTTAAGCATGGGGTGTTTTACCTCGATTAATCAGTTCGCCACGGGCCGCTTTTTGTGTTTCGGTTAAGATACCACGTAAAATATTAACTTCGGACTTTTGTAGGTGTGCCTTACCATAGAGTCGCCGCAAGCGAGACATCAACAACTTGGGTTTAGCCGGATCTAAAAACTCAATATCAATCAAAGCCTGCTCTAAGTGTTCAAATAAGCGCTCAAGCTCATCATGACTGGCCAATTTTTCTGACTCGGGTAGATCTTCTGGCGCTTGATGCTCAAGGCCGCTTGCTTGCTCGGTTAAACCTAACCACTGCATACGCAATTCATACGCCACTACCTGCACAGCGGTAGCAAGGTTTAAGGAGCTAAAGTTAGGATTAGTTGGCACCTGCACCCGATAATGGCACTGCTGCAACTCTTCATTGGTCAGGCCTGCATGCTCGCGGCCAAAGACAATAGCGATTTCACAATCACTGTCTTGTTGAATTTGCTTCAAGCTTTGCTCAGCACAGCCCCGCGGATCAACGGTAGGCAGGGAAATATAACGAATACGTGCACTGGTACCAAACACGACATGACTGCCTTCCAGTGCCTGCTCTAAGGTGTCTACCACCCTGGCGTTATTTAAAATCCCCACCGCGCCGGAGGCCCGTGCTACTGCTTCGCCACTAGGAAACTTCTGCGGCTGCACCAGTACCAAGCGGCTCAAGCCCATATTCATCATAGCGCGCGCCGCGCCGCCAATATTTCCTGGATGACTGGTATTAACCAGTACCACGCGAATCTTATCTAACACAGAAGCTCCTCGGCCGCTGCGCTCACACCGAGCGCTAAAAAATCAAATGCGGCATTTTACCTAAGAGCAGGGGCCACTGTCACAAAAAACTCCTATCTGCCTTAATTTGATCGATTTAGGCTAAAAGCATCAGCATCTAAATAGGCCGGGAATTTTTGCTTAAAGGCCGCTAGTTTTTGCGCTGATAATTGAGTGACAAAAACACCCTCACGATCACTAGCTTCAACCAATGGCTCACCCATAAAGTCCAGCACCTGACTATCGCCACTATAGGGGTAACCCTGAGCATCTTGGCCTGTGCGGTTGGTGGCAGCCACATAACACAGATTTTCAATTGCCCTTGCCGGCAATAAGCGATTCCACGCATTACGCCGTGCGGCAGGCCAGTTAGCCACATAAATTAGTAAGTCTGTGGTTTCTGGGTCTCGACTCCAAACTGGAAAACGCAGGTCATAACAAATCAACGGACGAATACGCCAGCCCTTTAACTCAAGCTGCAGCTGCTCTGTTCCGGCAGTAAAATACTGGTGCTCACCTGCCATACGAAATAAATGGCGCTTATCATAATATTGATAGTGCCCGTCAGGCTGCACCCAAAGCAGCCGATTGCGATAATCTTGATCACCTACTTGCACAATAAAACTACCGCAAATCACTGCGTTATATAATGCTGCCTGCTGCTGCAACCAACGGGTGGTTGGTCCATCAATCGGCTCAGCCAACTTAGCTGACTCCATACTAAAGCCGGTATTAAACATCTCTGGCAGCACAATTAAGTCCACCGCAGGCTGCGTAGCTAAGGTCTTGAGTAATTTTGCGTAGTATTCAAGATTGGCCGGAATGTTCTGCCACACCATGGGGCCCTGAACAATAGCTAAACGTAAATCAGGTTTTAACATTAAATCTGACACAATAAGGCTCCTGCTTGATCTAGCGTGTGAGTTTGTTTGGCAAAGCAAATCCGAATTAAGCGCTGTTCAGCGGGCGGCTGTTGATAAAACACCGATAACGGAATCGCCGCAATTCCACACTCTTTCACTAACCATTCAGTCATCTGTAAATCAGAAAATGTTGGCTGAATGGCTGAATAATCCAGTAACTGAAAGTAAGTGCTTTGGGTTGGCACCCATTTAAATCGCGAAGGCTTTAAAAGCTGGCACAAATGATCACGCTTTTGTTGATAAAAGCTCGGAAGCTCATCGACATGCTCGGGATGAGCGCGCATAAAATCGGCTAGGGCATACTGTACCGGGGTCACGCCACAGAAGTTCACAAACTGATGCACCTTGCGAATTTCTTCAGTTAACTGGGCAGGCGCTACGATATACCCTGTCTTCCAGCCTGTTACATGATAAGTTTTGCCAAACGAACTCACCACACAACTACGGGCATATAACTCTTCATAGGCCAATACACTTTGATGTGACGCCCCATCAAATACTAAATGCTCGTACACTTCATCACTTAAAATAATAATATTGGTATCGCGCACCAACTCCGTCAGCTGCAGCAAATCCTCATGACTCATCACCGCACCACTGGGATTATGCGGACTGTTTAAAATAATCATCCGCGTGCGAGGACTAATAGCTTCAGCTACCTGCTGCCAATCAATTTGAAATTCAGGCAAACGCAAAGGTAAATGAATACAGTAGCCACCGGCTAGCTGCACACTCGGCTCATAACTGTCATAGCAAGGATCGAACACCAGCACCTCATCCCCCGCCCCAACAAAGGCCTGAATCGCACAAAAAATTGCCTCGGTGGCACCAGGTGTAATGGTTACTTCCTGTTCAGCCGATACCTGCTGGCGATACAAGCGGGCTATTTTGGCTGCAACCTGCTCACGTAACTCAGGCAAGCCGGCTAAAGGCGCATACTGATTCTGCCCTGCTAAAGCATGCTTACCTAATGCGGCTAATAATGGCTCAGGCGCAGGAAAATCTGGAAAACCTTGGGCTAAATTCAGCGCCTGATGTTGCAGCGCCAGTTGTGACATTTGGGCAAAAATCGTGGTTCCGACATGGGGTAACTTGCTATTCAAGGTGAGCATGTGCAGTGTCTCGTCAAGGTTAAATCCGCGCGGCTTGCAAAGTTCAGGCCAGGTTCAGTGATAGTTTGGCATCATAGGCGCTATTTATTGATCCAGATAGTCGTCATTACTTAAACATATACACATATTCTAATAAAAACACTTTGGGAGTCAGTCATGAAAATATTGGTGGTTGAAGATGAAGCATTATTGCGTCACCACCTGTATACCCGTCTCGGCGAGCAAGGCCATGTAGTTTCTGCTGTCGCCAACGCCGAAGATGCCCTGTTTCATGCTGCTGAGTACAACTATGACTTAGCCATTATTGATCTGGGCCTACCACACATGAATGGCCTAGAACTCATTGAGCAGTTACGATCAGAGCACTATACTTTTCCAATCTTAATTCTAACGGCACGTGGCAGTTGGCAAGATAAGGTGGTGGGACTGGCGGCCGGTGCCGATGATTACGTGGTTAAGCCGTTTCAGTTTGAAGAACTGGAAGCGCGTTTAAATGCGCTATTGCGCCGTTCTTCTGGCTTTGTGCAATCCAATATTGAAGCAGGACCTTTAGTGCTAGATATTCACCGCAAGCAAGCCACACTCAATCAAGAGCCTTTAAGTCTGACTGCCTATGAGTATCGAATTTTAGAGTTCTTAATGCGCCATCATCAGCAGGTAATCTCCAAAGTCCGTTTAATGGAGCAGCTATACCCCGATGATGAAGAGCGCGACCCCAACGTAATTGAGGTCTTAGTTGGGCGCTTGCGGCGCAAACTCGAGGCCCATGACGACTTCAGACCCATTGAAACCGTGCGTGGTCTTGGCTATATCTTTACCGAGGCCTGTCGTTGAGACGCCTACTGCCTAAAAAACGTAAAGCCAGCGGCTTTTCATTACGCACTCGGCTGATGCTAGGTGCCAGCGTCATCACCCTGCTTTTTGTGCTGGCCTTGATGCCTGCATTACAGCGGGTGTTTATTGTCGCTTTAGAGGAGTCGATCGAACAACGCTTAGCTGCCGATGCCAGCGCAATTATTTCTGCTACCCGCGTCATTGATGGCAAGTTACATATGCCGCAAAAGTTACCAGATGAGGAATATGAGCTACTCAGCTCCAAACAGCTGGGGCTTATATATGACCATGAAGGTAACTTGCTATGGAAATCTTCATCCACCAATCAAGAAAATATTAATTATCAACCTCGCTATGATGGCCGAGGCCATGAGTTTTTACGGGTCAAAGATGCCCATGGCCGTGAATATTATGTCTATGACGTAGAAATCGATTTACTGCGCGGTAAAAGTGCCGCGCTAAGTATCGTGACCATGCAAGCAGTCAGCGACTATAAGCACATGTTTCGTAATTTGCGGCGCCATCTTGTGCTTGGTTTGGGCGCCTCAATGCTGGTGCTAATTAGCTTTTTATGGCTGGGATTAAGCTGGGGTATTAGCAGTTTGCGCAGCATCAGTGCCGAGCTAGATGAAATTGAAGCCGGTGCCCGCAATGCCCTAAGTGATCATCATCCCCGTGAACTGATTCGATTAACCCGCTCACTCAACCGCTTATTAGAAAGCGAGCGCCACCAAAGCCAGCGCTATCGCAACTCATTAGATGATCTAGCGCACAGTCTAAAAACACCATTGGCGGTACTCCAAGGCGCCAGTGAAGTGCTAGACAAGCAAGGCAGTAATCGTGAGCAAGTCCGTACCGTACAAACTCAAATCTCTCGCATGAATCAGCAAATCAGCTATCAATTACAACGCGCTAGCTTACGCAAAAGCGGCTTAGTCCGTCACCGTGTAGCCTTAGCACCGATTTTAGAAAGCCTCACGGAAGCACTCAATAAAGTGTATCGCGATAAATCTGTCACCATCGAAAAAGACTTTTCTGAGCAGCTCATGCTGCCGATCGAACACGATGCCTTGCTGGAGCTTTTAGGCAACTTACTCGAAAACGCCTATCGCCTATGTATTGGCCATATTAAAATCAGCGGTCATGTCCTAGATGGCTACTGCGAACTTAGCGTAGAAGATGATGGTCCGGGCGTACCTTACGATCAGCGCGAACGCATTTTGCAGCGCGGAGAGCGCTTAGATACCCAGTATCCTGGGCAAGGTATTGGCACCGCTGTAGTTAAAGATATTATTGAAAGTTATCAAGGACAGTTGTTTTTAGAAGACTCAGTGTTAGGCGGTGCAGCCTTTCGTATGACTTTTCCCCTAAGTTAAACCAAGCTATTGGTTAACCACCACCGCCGCAGCCCGAACAAAACTTAGCTCAGCACGACAGCGCTGGCAAAAATAACGATAATTTTTCTGGGTAATCAAGGCATGGCGCTGCCCTGTCAGAAAATGCTGTCCATTAGACGCACAAGCACACTGATAGAGGTAGCGTTTTTTGGGCTTATGGGAGCTGGGCACAATAAAGTTATGGGTGCGGTTAGCCGGCTGTTGAAACACCTGCTGCATAACATATCGCCACTCGCTGCCATGGGGCTTAATACCCAAGCCAAATACCCGATAAGCAATTAGATGTGCCACTTCATGGGGCACTGTTTGCACGACAAAGCCTTCGGGCTGCAGTCGATAAATTCCTTCGTTAAAACGTAATTTGTTCTGCGTGATATGGGCCATACCGGCACTTTTACCACTGAGTTGCAGGCTAATCACTGGACGGGTAAAGCGTTGCTTAAAGTGAGCCTCAGCGCGTAAAAAGCACTGTTCCACAGCATCAACAATAACCTGCATGCTCTTACCTCTTAACCTTGAGCGCTAAGCAGAGTTAGGCTTAGCGCTTTATCGGTCACTCATTCATTACTGATAGTGCGTATTACTTCTGCCGATCAATCCGCTGCTGCATCGCTGCGGCACGGGCACTGGCCCCCGGATGGCTACTGAACAAGCTGCTCTGACCGCTGCCTAACTCTGCTAGCTTCTCAAATGCACTGACCAAGCCACGACGATCAATATTGCGTTGAGTTAACAACTCAAAAGAATAATTATCCGCCGCAGTTTCTTGTGCTTGAGAAAACTGCGCATCAATTAACTTATGGCCTATATCTCCCAACTGTGAACGGGAAAGCTGAGCCACTGTAGCATTACCAGCACTTGCTGCAGCAGTACGCGCGGCAGCTGTAGCGTAGGCTACCTGCATATGCTTTTTAGTATGACCCAAGACGACGTGGCCAATTTCATGGCCTAGTACTCCTTCAATCTCGTTGTCGGTCATCAGATCCATTAAACCGCTATACACCCGAATACAGCCATTGGCCATCGCCCATGCGTTAGGCTCTGGATTTTGATAGACCTTATAGTTTAGCGCTACCCCACCTGCCTCTTGCCCTAGACGCTGGGAGATTTTGGCTAAGCGCTGGGTATAAGCACTATTACTTGGCGCCAATTTAGCTTGCGCATCCATTTCAGCACAGGCAGCGTTTGCCAGCTCACGGGCTTCGGCATCACTAAAGGTTAAGGCTTTCACCCCCAACATACCGGACTCAATCAGCCCCTCACTGGACATTCCCGAACAGCCGGTCACTAATACTGAGCCCAGAGCTGCACTTAGCAGCAGTCGCTTGGATTGTTTAAGCATCTGTTATCTTACTATTATTTATTAACAACTGATTATTGCTCTTGAGTAGGCTCTAGCGCACTCTTTAACAGCTCATCAATCGCATCACTACGCTTAAGGGCACACACATCCAGTTGTTGCTTACGCATGGCTTGCACTTGCTCGACTGGATTTTGTACTTGATTTTGCTTAGCCAGTGCTTGCTCTAAGGCTATCTGCTCATCGGTTTCGCGCATCGCTCACCTCATCTTTCACAGCCACAAAAAAGGCCCGATAAAATTATCGGGCCTTTGCGCTTGAGTCAAGCCAGCAAGTGTTTACTCGGCTTGGTTAGCCTTAGCTGCTGCCACGTCTTTAATCGATAGCTTAATGCGGCCACGGTTATCTACGTCAACAACTAATACTTCAACTTGCTCACCTTCTTTCAGCACGTCAGTCACTTTTTCTACCCGCTGATCGCTCAGCATAGAAATGTGCACTAGGCCGTCTTTACCTGGAAGAATGTTAACAAAGGCGCCGAAGTCAACAATACGCTCTACCTTACCCAGGTAAATCTTGCCGATCTCGGCTTCTGCGGTAATGCCTTCAACACGTGCTTTCGCAGCTTCTGCCGCTTCTTTAGTTTCACCAAAGATTTTGATTGAGCCGTCGTCTTCAATATCAATCGAAGCATTGGTTTCTTCACAGATCGCGCGAATCGTCGCCCCACCTTTACCAATCACATCGCGGATTTTATCTTGGTCAATCTTCATCGCGATCATCGTCGGTGCGTTTGAAGATAATTCAGTACGCGAGGTCGCAATCACTTGGTTCATTTGATCCAAAATAGTCTGACGCGCTTCATGGGCTTGGTTTAACGCAATTTCCATGATTTCTTCAGTAATACCTTGGATTTTAATGTCCATTTGCAGTGCTGTGACACCGTTAGCGGTACCTGCTACTTTAAAGTCCATATCACCTAAGTGGTCTTCATCACCTAAGATGTCGGTTAATACAGCAAATTTCTCGCCTTCTTTAACCAGACCCATGGCGATACCGGCTACCGGAGCACGCATTGGTACACCCGCATCCATCAATGCTAATGAAGCACCACACACGGAAGCCATGGAGCTTGAACCGTTAGACTCAGTAATTTCCGATACCACACGAATGGTATACGGAAACTCAGTGTCACTTGGCAGCATGGCTTGAACACCACGACGGGCTAAACGACCGTGACCAATCTCACGACGACCAGTAGCACCCATGCGGCCACACTCACCTACCGAGTATGGAGGGAAGTTGTAGTGCAGCATAAAGTGGTCGCGCTTTTCACCTTCTAAGGTGTCAAGCAGCTGTGCATCACGTGCAGTACCTAAAGTGGCCACTACTAAAGCCTGGGTTTCACCACGGGTAAATAACGCTGAACCGTGGGTTTTATCTAATACACCCACTTCAATGTTTAGTGGACGAACTGTTTTGGTATCGCGGCCATCAATTCGTGGCTTACCTGAAACGATGTTTTCACGAACCGTGCGGTATTCCATGATACCAAAGGCTTCTTTCACCTCTGCTTCACATGGCTGACCTTCTTCTTCGCTCGCAAAGCGTTCAATCACTTGAGAGCGCAATTCATCTAAACGAGCATAACGGTCTTGCTTGATCGTGATGGTGTAGGCTTCTGAAATAGCCGCGCCAAACTCTGCTTTAATTGCTTCAAGTAATGCCGTGTTTTCAGCTGGTGGCTGCCAATCCCAACGTGGCTTAGCAGCTTCAGCAGCAAACTCATTAATCGCTTGAATCGCCACCTGGAACTCGTCGTGGGCAAAAAGTACCGCACCGAGCATTTGATCTTCGGTTAACTCTTGAGCTTCTGACTCAACCATTAATACCGCGTCTTTAGTACCGGCTACTACCATGTCTAAACTAGACACAGCCATTTGCTCATAGCTTGGGTTAAGCAAGTAACCCGCTTCAGGGTGGAAGCCCACTCGCGCGGCACCGATTGGACCAGCAAATGGAATACCTGAAACAGCTAACGCTGCAGAAGTACCTAACATCGCTGCGATATCGGGATCGGTTTTCTTACTGGTAGAGATTACAGTACAGATCACCTGCACTTCGTTGTTAAATCCTTCTGGAAATAACGGACGAATTGGGCGGTCAATTAAACGTGAGGTTAAAGTTTCTTTCTCTGATGGACGCGCTTCACGCTTGAAGAAGCCACCAGGAATTTTACCCGCAGCATAGGTTTTTTCTTGATAATGCACAGACAGCGGGAAAAAATCTTTGCCTGGATCGGCTTGCTTAGCGCCAACCACAGTCACTAATACTGTGACATCGTTATCAACACTAACTAATACAGCACCTGAAGCCTGACGCGCAACGCGACCTGTTTCAAGCGTAACGGTCGACTGACCAAATTGAAATTGCTTAATCACCGGATTCACGGATTGTTCCTTCTCTTTGTTACCCTTGGGGAAATTGTAAGAAAAACGGGTATCGGCCCTGTTATTTCTTATGCCACTTACTCTGCACCTAGGTGCTGATCAAGTGTGACTTACTTTTATAAACTGCTTAACTTAAAACTATGAACTCAAGGCATCCAAACTGAAAGCCCGAAGCGCTAACAGTCAATCAACTGCTAAACTAACTTCGGGCTCTCAATCATCGTCTAAGACGTCTTAGCGACGTAAGCCTAAACGAGCAATTAACGAGCTATAACGACCTAAGTCTTTGCCCTTTAAGTAGTCGAGTAATTTACGACGTTGGTTAACCATACGAATCAAACCACGACGTGAGTGGTGGTCTTTTTTGTTGGCCTTAAAGTGCTCTTGTAGCTTGTTGATGTTAGCGGTCAGCAGTGCAACTTGCACTTCTGGAGAACCGGTATCACCTTCTGCTTGCTTGTAATCGTTAACGATCTGGGCTTTTTCTTCTACGCTTAGTGCCATGATGGGCTCCTAGTTTGGGACAGGCCAAGGCAAGCCTGAGCTTTACCTTGTGCTAAAAATAAAGGTTTGACCGTGCCTGCCAACAGCCAACCTGGGTTGCTAGTATACCCTAGAATTAAATTCTATTCTGTACGAATTACTCGTCTTGGCGCAACTAGTCCATCTTCATCTATTTCACCGATACCGATAAACTCTTGCTCAGCATTACGCACTCTTAACATACCAAAAGCAGGCGCGCCCGGAGCTCGCACTGGCTGCCCCTGCAACCAATAGTAACTGCTACTTTCAGTTAGACTAATCACTGGCCAATGATGCAAACCACTATCACAAGCCATTAGAAATTGATCTAACGCCTCAGCCCCCTGTTGCTCATGCAACTGCTCAAGCTCAGCAACGGTTACTGCACCCTCTAAAGTAAAGGGCCCCGCTTGGGTACGACGTAGTTTAGCTACATAGGCACCGCAACCTAAAGCTGCGCCAATATCTTCAGCTAGAGTACGAATATAGGTACCTTTACTGCAATGCACACGCAAACTAAGTTGGTTAACAGCAGAATCAAAAGCCAACAGTTCCAAGCTAAAAATCGTCACTGGACGGGGCTCCCGTTCAACCACTTGGCCACTGCGCGCTAGCTTATACAACGGCTGACCATCTTTTTTCAGCGCCGAATACATCGGTGGCACCTGTAAAATATCACCCCGAAACTGCGCCAATGCTGTTTCAATTTGTGCTACATCGCAGTTAACCGCAGCCTGGGTTAAGACCTCGCCTTCGGCATCTGCCGTAGTTGTCGTAGCGCCTAGCTGAACTACCGTTTCATAGGTTTTGTCGGCATCTAATAAATAACGCGAAAACTTTGTTGCCTCACCAAAACATAACGGCAGTACGCCAGTGGCTAACGGATCTAAACTGCCAGTATGCCCACCTTTAGCGGCATTCAGCAGCCAACGCACTTTTTGTAAAGCACCATTAGAACTAACGCCTAGCGGCTTATCGAGCAAAATAATGCCACTGACATTGCGACGTTTACGTTTGATCTGCTGCGCCACAGATTACTCCTCGTCTGAGCTGATTAACTGTTTATCTGCAGCGCGAGCTTTATCAATCAAGGCTGACAAGTGCGCGCCACGCTCAATACTGCTGTCGTAATGAAAATGCAGCTGCGGAATAGTACGCAGCTTCATGGCTTTACCCAGCAGCATGCGTAAAAAGCCAGCCGCATCGTTAAGCACATCTAAGTTGCTCTGAATCTGTTCTGCAGTGTTATCACCCATTACCGTAATAAACACCTTGGCATGCCCAAGATCACGGGTCACATCAACTGCCGTAATGGTAATAAAGCCTAAGCGCGGATCTTTCACTTCACGGCTAATCATAGTGGCTAGCTCACGCTGCATCTGATCGCCAATCCGCTGGGTTCTACTGTATTGTTTTGCCATATCAACCTGCCTAATAAGAAGTGCGCTTTAATCTTTGTTTTAGATTAGTCGCTATAGTACTTTTTATCGCTACAAATAATGAGCGGCAAGCGCGATAAAGGTTTCCCTAAATCGACACTTGCCGCTCCTGTAACCGTGTAACGATTACAGCGTACGGGCCACTTCGACCTTCTCGAATACTTCGATCTTGTCACCAACTTTTACGTCGTTGTAGCTCTTAACGCCGATACCGCACTCCATGCCTGAACGCACTTCGTTTACATCATCTTTAAAGCGACGCAGAGATTCCAACTCGCCCTCAAAGATCACCACATCATCACGCAACACGCGGATTGGACGGCTACGTAAAACATGGCCTTCAATCACCATACAACCGGCAATTGCACCAATTTTTGGTGAGCGGAAGACATCACGCACTTCAGCCACACCGATGATGTTTTCACGAACATCACTACCGAGCATACCTGAAAGTGCTTTTTTCACGTCTTCAATAATGTCGTAGATGATGTTGTAGTAACGCATGTCAAGACTTTCGGTTTCAACAATTTTACGCGCACCGGCATCCGCACGTACGTTAAAGCCAAAGATCACCGCATTAGAAGCTAAAGCTAAGTTAGCATCACTTTCAGTAATACCACCGACACCACCCGCTACCACGTTAACTTGAACCTCATCGTTACCGAGCTCAGTTAAAGAGGACTGCAGGGCTTCCAAAGTACCGCGAACGTCAGTTTTAATAACCACGTTCAGGGTCTTCTTCTCTTCTTGCCCCATGCTTTCGAAGATATTTTCTAACTTACCTGCATGGGCACGGGCCAGTTTAACCTCGCGGTATTTACCCTGACGGAATAATGCCACTTCACGGGCTTTCTTCTCATCAGCGACAACGGTCATCTCATCACCGGCCTCAGGCGTACCATCTAAACCTAAGATTTCTACCGGAATCGATGGGCCAGCTTCTTTAATTGCCTGACCATTTTCATCCAACATGGCACGAACACGACCGTAGTTAACTCCTACTAATACCATATCGCCTTGATGTAAGGTTCCGTTTTGCACCAGAATCGAAGCCACAGGCCCACGACCCTTATCTAAACGGGATTCAATGACTACACCGCGGCCTGAAGCACTTGGGATAGCGGTCAACTCAAGCACTTCTGCTTGTAGTAATACCGCCTCTAGCAGCTCATCGATACCAGTACCTTGTTTCGCCGAAACATGAACAAACTGAGTATCGCCACCCCATTCTTCTGGGATCACATCGTGGGCAGCCAGATCGTTTTTAATCCGATCGGGATCAGCCTCTGGCTTATCAATTTTGTTCACTGCAACAATTAAAGGTACACCAGCCGCTTTCGCGTGCTGAATCCCCTCAATGGTTTGTGGCATCACGCCATCATCTGCAGCCACTACCAGAATTACAATATCGGTCGCTTTCGCACCACGAGCACGCATCGCAGTAAAGGCTGCGTGACCTGGAGTATCCAAGAAGGTCACCATACCGCCTTCGGTTTTCACATGGTACGCACCAATATGCTGAGTAATACCGCCTGCTTCACCGGTTGCCACTTTACTGCGACGAATGTAGTCGAGTAATGAGGTTTTACCATGGTCAACGTGGCCCATCACAGTCACGACAGGCGCACGGTGAATTGCTTCACCTTCCATTTGCAAGGATTCAGCCAGCTGCTCTTCAATCACATCATCACTGACGCGCTTGACCTTGTGTCCCATCTCTTCGGCCACCAAAATGGCAGTTTCCTGATCTAAGACTTGGTTAATGGTCACTGGCGAGCCAAGTTTAAACATAAACTTAACCACTTCCACGCCTTTAACGGACATCTGGTCGGCGAGATCAGCTACGGTGATGGTTTCACCAATTTGTACTTCACGCACAATCGGCCCCGTTGGGGTATGGAAACCATGCTGATTAGAACGTTTCTTTTGACGATTACGGCCACCACGGCCACCACGACGACCAAAGCCATCATCATCACCATCAATTACGCGTGGCGATACTTTACCTTTAGGCGCAGGACGGGCAGCTGCAGGCTTACGCTCACGACGCTCATCTTCTTCCCGACGAGCACGACGCGGCTCTTCTTTTTTACGCTCAGCGACTGCTGGAGCCGCTTCTGGCTCAACGTCTACCTTAGGCTCAACCTTAGCAGCAGGTTTGGCTTTAGGCTCTGGCGCTGGCTCTGCGGCGCGCGGAGTAATTTCTACCGCTTTAATGGTCGGGGCTTCTTGCGCTTTTTTCTGCGCTAGGGCTTTTTCCCGCTCTTTCTCGCGCTCTTCCGCTTTAGCTTTAGCTTTAGCTTTGGCTTCATCGGCGGCACGCTTTTCTGCTGCCGCTTTTTCTGCCGCTGCTTTCTCAGCAGCTGCTCGCTGAGCTTCTTGCTCGCAACGCTTTTCGGCTTCGATGTCTTCGGCGCTACGCTGCACAAAGGTTTTCTTTTTGCGCACTTCAACGCTAATCGCCTTGCTACCCGGATTACGGATAGTGCTGGTTTTTTTACGCTGCAAAGTAATTTTTCGCTCACTGGTTTTACCAGGCACTGCCTGTAAGTAACTCAGTAACTTTTGTTTCTCAGTATCGTTTACTGTTTGTTCGGCGCTCTGATGCGACAAACCAGCTTCTTTCATTTGCTCCAGCAAACGATCAACTGACATATTGACCTCTTGGGCCAACTCTTTAACCGTGACTTGAGTCATGCTCTTATCTCCTCAGACCGCTAGTGCTTATTCAAACCAATGGGCGCGGGCGGCCATAATTAGTTTGCCGGCACGGTCTTCGTCCATGCCCTCGATCTCGAGCAAGTCATCAATCGACTGCTCGGCTAGGTCTTCGCGGCTGAGCACTCCGCGAACGGCAAGCTCAACGGCTAGCTCTTTACTGACCCCTTCAAGGTCTAGTAAATCTTGCTCCGGTTGGGCCTCTGCCAGTTTATCTTCCGTCGCTAGCGCACGTACCAATAAACGGTCTTTGGCGCGCTTACGCAGCTCATTTACTAACTCTTCATCAAACCCATCAATATCTAGCATCTCTTCCATTGGGACATAAGCCACCTCTTCTAAATCAGAGAAGCCCTCATCCACTAGAACCTGAGCCAGATCTTCATCAATTTCTAATTCATTGATGAATAACTGTAACAAATCACTTGTTTCAGCCTGTTGACGCGCTTGAATATCCTTTTCTGTCATGACGTTTAAGGTCCATCCAGTTAACTGACTAGCCAACCGCACGTTTTGACCACCACGTCCAATGGCCTGAGCCAACTTATCCTCAGGCACAGCAATATCCATGGAGTGTGCATCTTCATCGACGATAATCGCCGTTACTTCACCCGGTGCCATGGCATTAATCACAAACTGGGCATCGCTGTCATCCCACAGCACAATATCCACACGCTCGTTACCTAGCTCGCCAGATACAGCTTGTACCCGCGAACCGCGCATACCAATACAGGCACCTTGCGGATCAATCCGCTTATCTTTAGAACGTACTGCAATCTTTGCTCGTGAACCAGGGTCACGTGCTGCAGACATAATTTCGATCAAGCCTTCTGAAATCTCCGGAACTTCAATACGAAACAGCTCCATCAGCATTTCATTGGCAGTACGCGATAAAATCAGCTGTGGACCACGGTTTTCAGTGCGAATTTCTTTCAATAAAGCACGAATACGGGCACCTACGCGCAAGGTTTCCCGTGGGATCACTTCTTCACGGGCTAAGAGCGCCTCAGCGTTATTGCCTAAATCGACAATGATGTTGTCGCGCGTAACTTTCTTCACCGTGCCAAACAGGATCTCACCCACTTTACTGCGGTAAGCTTCAACCATTTGCGCACGCTCTGCTTCACGTACTTTTTGTACGATCACTTGCTTAGCCGTTTGCGCTGCAATACGACCGAACTCGATCGACTCAACCTGCTCTTCGATTACCTCACCGACTTTAGCGTTATGCTCAATCGCCTTCGGCATATCTTCAGTTACTTGGAAGGCCGGATCATCCAGCTCTTCATCGGTTACCACAACCCATGAACGGAAGGTATCGTAGTTTCCGGTTTTCTGATCAATCTCTACCCGAATATTCACTTCTTCGTCGTAGCGCTTTTTAGTAGCAGTCGCCAACGCTACCTCTAGAGCTTCAAAAATAACTCCAGGGGGCACGCCGCGCTCATTTGATACTGATTCCACGACCAGTAATATTTCTCTACTCATTACTTGCCTCGTCTTGCACAATCCGTTGGACTGGCGATTGTTATCTCAAGTTATTCAAACTGAGGAACAATGTTTGCTTTATCAATTTGCTCAATGGGGAACAGATACTCGTGCTGCTCAACCCGCACCACGACCTCATCATCCTCCACACCTTGCAAAAGCCCTTGTACATTACGCTTCCCCTCAAAGGGTGTACGCAATCGAATCTTCACTACATCGCCAGCGTGCGCTGCGTACTGCTCTAACGTAAATAACGGTCTATCCATTCCAGGAGAAGATACTTCTAAGGTGTACTCGCTTGAAATTGGATCTTCAACATCCATCACCGCACTAATCTGACGGCTAACTTTCTCGCAGTCATCAATAAAAATACCTTGATCACTGTCAATATAGACGCGTAACAACGAATGTCGTCCCTGAGAAATAAACTCAATTCCCCAACAGCGGTAACCAAGCCCTTCAATCACAGGGGCTAGCATGGCTTGCAGCTGGTCTAGCCTGCTTGTCATTCGCCCTCCTAAATAGGTAAGTGGATAAATAAAAAATGGGCACTGTGCCCATCAAGATGGCTATTTTTTATTTCAAACAGCCAATAAAAAGCCCCTAATAACCGGGGCTCTAGAGATAACTAATAACTATTACGGCTTAAGCTTTATCTGCTTAAGCTGATGACAGGTCTTATAACACAGATCATCTAAGCCCTTAGTATACGCAAAGACCCGCGATTGCGGGTCTTTTTTGTATGGTACCGAGAAGGGGACTCGAACCCCTACAGCCTTAGGCCACTACCACCTCAAGGTAGCGTGTCTACCAATTCCACCACCTCGGCAAAAACGTGCGTCACTCTACCACAGGCACATCCGCCGAATCAAGCTTTTCCTGAGTTTGAATTTGCGGCACATCTTCCACAGCAGGCTTCGGCACTTCTAACACTGAAGGATCAGGCACACCTAAATCAAAAACTGATGCTGCACGATCTTTCGCGTAGTAAGCCAACACCATGCTTGAGGCAAAGAAAATCGTTGCCAACACAGCAGTGGTACGACTTAAAAAGCTGCCCGAGCCTTGCGAACCGAATACCGTCGCTGATGCGCCCGAACCAAAGGAAGCACCCGCATCAGCACCTTTACCGTGCTGAATTAAAACAAAACCGACCACACCCAGTGCAGCCAACAAATGCACAACAATAATAACGTTTTCTAACATGTTAGTTTCCTAGCGCGCTAACAATAGCGCTAAATTCTTTGGCATCCAGAGAGGCACCACCGACTAGCCCCCCATCAATATCAGCCATAGCAAATAGTTCGGCTGCATTGGCTGCCTTAACACTACCGCCATAGAGAATCTGTACTTGAGCTGCAACGTCGCTGCACTCTTCAGCTACTCGCTGACGAATCTGCTGATGAATCTCTTGGGCTTGCTCAGGTGTTGCAGTTAAGCCTGTGCCAATTGCCCAAACCGGCTCATAGGCAATCACGGCTTGCTCAAAAGCATCTACTCCAACCTGCTCCATCACCGCTTCCAATTGCTCACACACAGTAGCCGTAGCTAAACCTGCTTCACGCTGAGCCAAGGTTTCACCCAAACATAAAATAGGGATTAAACCTGCTTTTTGCGCAGCGATAAACTTGCGGCATATTACCTGATCTGACTCAGATTGCAATGCACGGCGCTCTGAGTGCCCGACTAAAACATAGCGACAACCTAGCTCTGCCAGCTGCAGCGCACTTACCTCACCCGTTAAGGCCCCATACTCTAGCTGCTCAGCACAATCTTGCGCACCTAACTCAATCCCAGTATCAGCTAGTTGCTGTTGTACAGACTGTAAATTGATAAAGCCTGGGATAATCGCCACATCCACTGCAGCCTGACTAAAATCTTGCGCCGCAAGTTCCGCCACTAATGCATTCACCCGCGCTTGCTCACCAAACATTTTCCAGTTACCAGCTACAAGTTTTCGACGCATTAGTAGGCTCTCCATCAGAATAAGGGCGCAAATTATACTTGAAGTTGCTAGACCGCGCTAGCTACAAACCGTTTCCACGACTTGAGCAATCTGTTCTGCATACTGCTGCACTAACTGCTCATCTTCGCCTTCCACCATCACCCGAATCAAAGGTTCTGTTCCAGACTTACGCAGCAATACACGTCCACGCCCAGCCATCGCTTCAGTGGCTTGATCACAGGCTGCTTGCACTTCTGATGCATCTAACGGATTTTTTTCTCCAGAAAAACGCACATTAATTAACACCTGGGGCAATTTTTTCCACGCCAAACGCTCTTTGGCTAAGCTTTGTCCCCGACGCTTTAGCGCCAGCAAGACCTGCAAGGCAGCAATAATTGCATCACCAGTGGTGGCATGCTGGGCACAAAGGATATGCCCTGAGTTTTCACCGCCAAGCACCCAGCCACGACTCTGCATTTCTGCCATCACATAACGATCGCCCACATTAGCCCGCACAAACGGGATGCCACGCTCTTTCAGCGCCAGCTCTAATCCAAGGTTGCTCATTAAGGTGCCGACTACCCCTGTGCCTTCTGGCAAACGTTCACGCTCCTGCAGGTCAGTCGCAATAATATATAACAGCTCATCGCCATCCACTTCAGCCCCGGTGTGATCCACCATCAACACTCGGTCACCATCACCGTCAAAGGCAATACCAAAGTCGGCGCCGTGCTCAACCACTGCTTGGCATAACGAGCCGAGTGAAGTTGAACCTACGCCATGGTTGATATTCACCCCATCAGGATTAGCCGCGGTGACAATAACTTCTGCACCAAGCTCACGAAACACACTAGGCGCTACCTTATAGGTGGCACCATGGGCGCAGTCCAAGACAATTTTAAAGCCTGAAAAATCACTGCTAGTAGGCACACTGCTCTTACAAAACTCAATATAACGACCTGCCGCATCGTTAATCCGTGACGCCTTACCTAACAACTCAGAATCAACCACGCTCATCGGTGTGTCTAGCAGCTCTTCAATCATTAGCTCAACTTCGTCTGGCAGCTTAGTACCCTGCGCGGAGAAGAACTTAATCCCGTTATCATAATGCGGATTATGACTGGCACTAATGACAATCCCTGCTTCCGCCTTGAAAGTACGGGTTAAATAAGCAACCGCGGGGGTCGGCATCGGGCCTAACAATAAAATATCCGCGCCGGCAGCCGATAACCCTGCTTGCAACGCAGACTCAAACATATAGCCAGAAATACGCGTATCTTTGCCGATTAAAATCCGGCATTTACCCTGCTTACGAAATGCCATGCCCGCCGCCCAGCCTAATTTCAACATAAACTCTGGGGTAATCGGCGCCGTTCCTACACGCCCACGAATGCCATCGGTGCCAAAATACTTACGCGTCATATCCACTTCCTATTGCGCTGCCATTACAGCATTAAACAGTTTGACTGCATCTACAGTAGCAGCCACATCATGCACTCTAAGCACCTTTGCTCCACGCTCAAGCGCCATTACAGCCAACCCTAAGCTACCAAACAAACGCTGCTCAACCGGCTTATCTAATACTTGGCCAATCATACTTTTGCGGGAAACCCCAACCAACAAGGGTAACCCCAAAACAGCTAACTGTTGCTGTTGCTTAAACAAGGTCAAATTATGCGTTAAATTTTTCGCAAATCCAAAACCTGGATCAATCAATAAGCGACTTTTAGCAATTCCTGCTTGCTCGCACAACTGAACCTTCTCCTGCAAGAACTGCAACACCTCGGCCGTCACATCAGCATATTCAGGTTGCTGCTGCATGGTTTGCGGCTCACCTAGCATATGCATTAAACAAACAGCAGCTTGAGTATCCTGCACTGCCTCCAATGCACCTTCACGGCGCAACGAGCGCACATCATTAATCAGCCCGGCACCGGCTGCAATTGACTCACGCATAACACTCGGGGTGGATGTATCAACAGAAATCACCACATCGAGCGTTTGGGCAATGCGCTCAACCAACGGCACTACACGATCTAACTCTTGCTGCTCAGAAACCTGAGCGGCGCCTGGCCGGGTAGACTCACCACCAATATCGATAATCGCTGCGCCTTCAGCACATAACTGCTGTGCCCGTAATAGCGCTTGATCGAGATGATTATAATGCCCACCATCAGAAAAAGAGTCAGGCGTCATATTCACAATACCCATCACCTTGGGCTCAGTTAAATCTAAACGCCGTGCGCCGCACTGTAACCACGATTGCTGTGCCACTTTTACCACCTAACGCTTTCGGTAAAAAAAATGCCGCTGGAATCAGCGGCATCAAGGATTAATGTTCGCTCGCCGGATCCGTTAAGTCAGGCTGAGCGGTTGGAGGTTCTGTGTTTGGCGCTGCAGGTGCACCTGATTGCGGCCCATTACCGCCACTCCAATCTTTAGGCTCACGCACTTCGCGCCCCGCCATAATGTCATCAATTTGATCGGAGTCGATGGTTTCATACTTCATCAAGGCTTGCGCCATGACATCTAGCTTGTCGCGATTATCTTCCAGCAACTGCTTGGCTTTGGCATAGCAGCTATCAATGATTTCTCGTATTTCAAGATCAATCAGTTTAGCTGTTTCACCCGATACATTAGCCGCCGCACCGGAACCACCCCGACCTAAAAAGCCAGCGTCATCATCTTCGGCATACTGCAAAGGCCCTAATTTTTCCGACAGTCCCCACTTGGTTACCATATTGCGAGCAATTTGGGTGGCGCGCATGATGTCATTTGACGCCCCTGTCGTTACCCCATCAAAGCCTAAAGTCATTTCTTCAGCAATCCGACCACCATAAAGTGAGCAGATCTGACTGAGCAAACCACGCTTAGACAAGCTATAACGGTCTTCTTCAGGCAAGAACATGGTCACACCTAAGGCGCGGCCACGGGGAATAATGGACACCTTATAGACTGGGTCATGCTCAGGCACTAAACGGCCAACAATCGCATGTCCCGCCTCGTGATAGGCTGTATTCAGCTTTTCTTTCTCTGACATCACCATGGATTTGCGCTCGGCACCCATCATGATCTTATCTTTGGCTTGTTCAAACTCAGCCATTTCTACTACGCGCTTGCCACCACGAGCGGCAAACAAGGCTGCTTCGTTTACTAAGTTGGCCAAATCTGCACCGGAGAAACCTGGCGTACCGCGGGCAATCACCGCCGCATCCACATCATTACTCACCGGCACTTTACGCATGTGCACATGTAAAATTTGCTCACGCCCACGAATATCAGGCAAACCCACCACCACTTGGCGGTCAAAGCGCCCTGGACGCAATAACGCAGGATCCAGCACGTCTGGACGGTTAGTCGCAGCAATAACAATTACGCCGTCATTGCCTTCAAAACCATCCATTTCAACTAGCAATTGGTTCAGGGTTTGCTCACGCTCATCATGACCGCCGCCCATACCCGAGCCACGGTGACGACCGACCGCATCAATCTCGTCAATAAAGATAATGCACGGGGCGTGTTTTTTGGCCTGCTCGAACATATCACGCACCCGAGAAGCACCAACCCCGACAAACATTTCAACAAAATCAGAACCAGAAATAGTGAAAAATGGCACCTTGGCTTCACCGGCAATCGCCTTAGCCAATAGAGTTTTACCTGTACCTGGCTGACCCACCATCAATACGCCGCGGGGAATTTTTCCACCTAAGCGCTGAAAACGGCTTGGATCACGCAGAAACTCTACCAGCTCACCCACCTCTTCTTTAGCTTCATCACAACCGGCCACATCAGCTAATGTGGTTTTAATTTGGTCTTCAGATAGCATCCGCGCTTTACTTTTACCAAAGCTCATCGGGCCGCCCTTACCGCCAGCGCCGCCCTGCATCTGCCGCATAAAGAACATAAACACGGCAATAATGACCAAAATTGGGAAGCTAGCCACAAGCAACTGCATCCAAATACTTTGCTGTTCTGGTTGCTTACCCACTACGGTTACATTGTTATCAATCAGGTCGCCCATTAAGCCATTATCTTGAATTGCCGGACGCACCGTTTCAAAACTACTGCCATCGAGGCGCTTACCGCTAATGATATAACCATCAACAGTGACCTGATTCACCTTGCCTTCTTTAACCTGCTCAATAAAAGAGGAGTAATTGAGCTTGGAGGCTTCATTATGGGATGAAAAATTATTCATCACCGTAATTAGCACCACGCCAATTACCACCCAGAGCAATAGGTTTTTAGTCATATCATTCACTTAGCCACCCTCTGCAGCTGCTTGTTGCGGCAACCGCCTGATTAAAATCGAGTTCCAGTTGTATCAAAATTTCTATTCCTAGCTTAGGTGATGTATCGGCTGAGAGTTCACCTTTACTCTCCTCTATAGCCTCGTGCTAACAAATATTGCTCACGCGAACGGTCCCTTGAGGAAGCAGGTTTACGCATCTGTACTTTCTCAAACTGCTCGCGCACCTGTTTTAAGTAAGCATCAAATCCTTCACCTTGGAAAATTTTAATTAAAAAATCCCCGCCTGGCTTTAATACTTTACTGGCAAGGTCCAAAGCTAGTTCGCACAAAAACATAGCACTGGCCTGATCTGCAGTACGGATACCACTCATATTGGGGGCCATGTCCGAAATAACAAGGTCAACCGGCCGATTATTTACCGCCGTTAAAATTTCTTGATAAACCGAGTCTTCAGTAAAGTCGCCCTGAATAAAGGTGACATCAGCAATACTATCCATCGGTAAAATATCCGAAGCAATCAAGGTCCCCTTATCACCAATCACCCGACTGGTTACTTGAGACCAGCCCCCAGGCGCACTGCCTAAGTCAATTACGGTCATGCCAGGGCGCAAAATACGGTCTTTATCTTGAATCTCCAGTAATTTATAGCTAGCCCGCGAACGATAACCGTCTTTCTGCGCCTGCTTAACATACTGATCATCAAAGTGTTCTTTTAGCCAGCGGCCACTACTTTTTGAACGTGCCACAGAATACCTCGTAAAAATACCTCTTTCATGGCTAGGTCGGGTAAACTAGGCGTTTATTCAAACCGTTACACTGCAGAGGTTCACTATGTCGCTCACCCAAGAGCAAAAAAAACAATTTAAAGCTATTGGCCACTTTCTAAAACCGGTGCTGACTGTAGCAGATAACGGTCTATCAGAAGGTGTACTGGCTGAATTAGATCGTGCACTTAATGATCACGAATTAATTAAAGTTCAGCTCCGTATTGGTGAGCGCGAAGATCGAAAAGCTATTTTAGACCAACTTTGCCAATCAGCCAGCGCTGAATTGGTACAAAGTATTGGTAAGGTGGCTGTTATCTACCGTAAAAATCCTAAGCCCAATAAAAATCTGTCGAATATTTTACGCTACCAAGCTTAATTTTCGCGCGCTTGATGATTCTGCTCTACTGCTGGAAACGGCTGTACCAGCAAGAGCAGACCCACGCAACTCAATGCTAAATAACTGTACCCTTGGACTATCTGCAGCTGCGAATCGATCACTGGCAAAGCATAAAACACTGCCGCTAACACTAAACTGCTAAGCAATAGCCACCCTCGTAGATCGCTTAACCAGCGTGCTTTACGCGCTTGCATCAACAGCACCAGCTGAAATATCACACCCACCACTGCCAAGCCAACCAAAACTGGCCTTAAACTCTCTGCCACCTCTTGCACTAACATTGGCGCCAAAGCCATTGTTTGCAAAGCGGGCAGCAACAGAAAATGGGTTAAAAATAAACTACCAACCCACAGCATTTGTACCAGCTGCCAAATCACTTGGGAGCTGGTTAATGCTGGAGTCAGTACGGCTTTAGATGTGCTTAACTTCAAGTATCTCATACTCCACAACACCACTCGGCGTTTGGATAGCTACCACTTCACCTTCCTCTTTGCCAATTAAGCCACGGGCAATCGGTGAGGTGACTGAGATTTTTCCTTGTTTGATGTCAGCTTCATCTTCACCCACAATCTGGTAAGAGACTTCTTCATCGGTATCCACATTCATAATGTCGATGGTGGTACCAAAAATCACCTTACCAGTGTGAGCGATGGTCGTTACATCAATCACTTGAGCGGCTGAAAGGCGGCCTTCGATGTCTCGAATGCGTGCCTCGACCATACCCTGCTGCTCACGAGCAGCATGATATTCAGCATTTTCCTTGAGGTCACCTAGCTCACGCGCAGTGGCAATAGCTTCAGTGATTTGCGGACGACGCTCGGTTTTCAAAAAGTTAAGTTCATCTTCCAAGGCGCGAGCGCCTTGGACAGTCATTGGAAATTTAGTCACGCATTAATTCCTGAGTGCAAGTCTTGCAAGCGACGAACAGTCTTTTCAGGACCAAACTTCAACGCTTCACATACGGCTTGCCCACCAGCCAAGGTGGTGGTGAGGTAAACCTTATGCTGCAAGGCATTACGACGAATCGAGAACGAGTCAGCAATCGACTGACGTCCTTCCGTCGTATTAATAATCAACGTCACCTCAGCATTTTTGATCATATCAACCACGTGAGGACGACCTTCAGTTACTTTATTTACTCGGCGTACCGGTAAATCAGCTGCCTCAATGATACGAGCTGTGCCAGAAGTCGCAACTACCTCAAAGCCTAATTCGATTAAATCACGGGCTAAAGCGGCCACATAGGGCTTGTCATCTTCACGCACGCTCAAAAATACCGTGCCCTCAGTAGGTAACGTCTCGCTAGCACCCATTTGTGATTTAGCAAAGGCTTCAGCAAAGCTATCGCCCACGCCCATCACTTCACCGGTAGACTTCATTTCAGGGCCAAGAATGGTATCTACCCCTGGGAACTTAGCAAAGGGGAACACCGCCTCTTTAACACTGTAGAACGGCGGAATAATTTCCTTGGTAAAGCCTACTTCCTCAAGGGTTTTACCAGCCATTACGCGGGCTGCTACTTTAGCAATGGATTCGCCAATGCACTTAGAAACAAAAGGCACAGTACGGGAAGCACGTGGGTTGACTTCAATCACATAGATATCATCGCCCTGAACCGCCATCTGTACGTTCATTAAACCAACAACGCCTAGCTCTAGTGCCATGCGTGATACCTGGTCGCGAATGATATCTTGCACTTCAGGGGTTAAGGAATACGGTGGCAATGAACAGGCTGAGTCACCGGAGTGCACCCCGGCTTGCTCAATGTGCTGCATAATGGCGCCGATCACCACTTGCTTACCATCCGATACCGCATCTACATCCACTTCAATTGCACTGTTGAGAAAGTAGTCCAACAGCACAGGACTGTCATTGGAAACTTGCACCGCTTCACGCATATAACGCTTAAGCTCTTCCTCGTCATACACAATTTCCATCGCGCGACCACCTAACACATAGGAAGGACGCACCACCAATGGATAACCGATTTCACGGGAAGCAATAATCGCTTCCTCTTCACTGCGGGCGGTCGCATTTTGCGGCTGTAGCAAGTTAAGGCGCTGCACCATTTGCTGGAAACGCTCACGGTCTTCCGCACGGTCAATCGCATCAGGACTAGTACCAATAATCGGCACTCCGGCTTCTTCTAACGCGCGGCAGATTTTAAGTGGCGTTTGTCCACCATACTGCACAATCACACCCACTGGCTTTTCAATCCGTACAATTTCTAATACATCCTCTAGAGTCACCGGCTCAAAGTAGAGGCGGTCAGAGGTGTCATAGTCGGTGGAAACCGTTTCAGGGTTACAGTTCACCATAATGGTTTCGTAACCATCTTCACGCATGGCAAAGGCCGCATGTACACAGCAGTAGTCAAACTCGATACCTTGACCAATACGGTTTGGACCACCACCTAAAATCATGATTTTCTTGTTGTCTGACGGATTAGCTTCGCACTCTTCTTCATAGGTGGAGTACATGTAAGCAGTATCAGTAGCAAACTCAGCAGCGCAGGTATCTACTCGCTTGTACACCGGCAATACACCTAACTGCTGGCGACGGGCACGCACGCTTTTTTCTGTGACCGACAACAACTTAGCTAAGCGCGCATCACCAAAACCTTTGCGCTTAAGTTTACGCATTAAGGCGTAATCCACATCATTCAAACCGATGGTTTTCAGACGCTCGGCTTCTTTAACTAAGTCTTCTAACTGAATTAAGAACCAGTGATCAATCTTGGTCAGCTCGTAAATTTCATCGCGACTCATACCAAAACGAATGGCATCGCCTAAGTACCAAATGCGATCAGCTCCTGGCACGGTTAATTCGCGGCGCAAGGTTGATTCGGCATCGGCAGCTTTAATATCCATAATTGAATCTAAGCCATTCACGCCCACTTCTAGGCCCCGCAGGGCTTTTTGTAACGACTCTTGGAAGGTGCGACCAATCGCCATCACTTCACCCACTGATTTCATCTGGGTGGTTAAACGGGCATCGGCTTTAGGGAACTTTTCAAAAGCAAAGCGTGGAATCTTAGTAACTACGTAATCAATTGCTGGCTCAAAAGAAGCGGGCGTACGGCCACCGGTAATGTCGTTGCTTAGCTCATCTAGGGTATAACCCACAGCTAACTTAGCGGCAATTTTAGCAATCGGGAAGCCTGTAGCTTTTGAAGCCAGTGCTGATGAGCGGGACACACGGGGGTTCATTTCAATCACCACCATGCGACCATCTTTAGGGTCAATCCCAAACTGTACGTTTGAACCACCGGTCTCAACACCAATTTCACGCATTACTGCCAACGAGGCATCGCGCATGATTTGGTATTCTTTATCGGTTAAGGTTTGGGCTGGCGCTACGGTGATCGAGTCACCGGTGTGTACGCCCATAGGATCAAAGTTTTCAATTGAGCACACGATAATGCAGTTGTCGTTTTTATCACGCACCACCTCCATTTCGTACTCTTTCCAACCGATCAGTGATTCATCAATCAACAACTCTTTGGTTGGCGATAAATCTAAACCGCGGGTACAGATCTCTTCAAACTCTTCGCGGTTATAGGCAATCCCACCACCGGTACCGCCCATGGTAAAACTAGGACGAATAATGCACGGAAAGCCCACTTCATCCAACACTCGGTAGGCATCATCCATCGAGTGCGCAATCCCCGAGCGCGGGCAAGCTAAGCCAATATCACGCATAGCTTTATCAAAACGTGAGCGGTCTTCAGCTTTATCGATGGTGTCGGCATTAGCACCGATCATTTCTACGCCAAATTTCTCCAGAATACCTTCACGCTCTAACGCCAACGCACAGTTCAGCGCGGTTTGTCCGCCCATGGTTGGCAGCAGCGCATCTGGACGCTCTTTTTCAATGATTTTAGCCACGGTTTGCCATTGAATTGGCTCAATGTAGGTGGCATCGGCCATGGCAGGGTCAGTCATAATGGTGGCTGGGTTCGAGTTAACCAAAATGACTCGATAGCCCTCTTCACGCAGTGCTTTACACGCCTGCGCGCCCGAGTAGTCAAACTCACAAGCCTGACCAATGACAATCGGACCGGCGCCGATAATTAAAATGCTTTTGATATCTGTGCGTTTTGGCATGGGATTCTCGTAATATTCAGGACAAAGTTGCAGTCGCCAGCTTCACGCCAAAGCCGACAAACAGAGTACCTACTGCGGCTCCAGCACCGGTTGCAATACGCTTACGCTGTGCAAACCAGTGGGCCAAGCGGGCACCCATAAAAATCAGTACCGTAAGGTACAACAAGCTAATCACTTGTAAAATAATGCCCAACACCAGAAAGGACACTCCAGGATAGGCGTAACCTGGGTCAACAAACTGGATAAAAAAAGACATAAAAAACAAGATAGCTTTAGGATTCGACAAACTCAGCATCAAGGCTTTACGCAACGGATGACTCAGTTTGTGCGAGGCAGACGGCTCAGTTGCAGCCACTGCTGGCTTACTGTTCAACGCTTTAGAGCAATAAGTGCGCCAAGCGCCGACTAACATCCGCAGACCAAGATAACCAAGGTAAGCAGCGCCAATCATTTTTAAAACTTCAAACAGCATCGGGTGTGTCTTTAGCAGCGATGCCATGCCGAGCGCTGAAAACAGCATCAGCAAGCTATCACCAATAAATACCCCCGCAGCTGCGCGATAACCAGCGGCTACCCCGCGCTGCACAGCAGTGCTAAGCACAAATAACGAGTTAGGGCCTGGCAGCAATACAATCAACACTGTACCTATGACATAGGCCCAGAGTTCCACCACTCCCAAACTCGCCATCATAACTACTTAGCCATCGCTGCGACAAAACGATCGAACAAGCCATTCACATCATTTGGACCAGGGCTTGCTTCTGGATGCCCTTGGAAGCCAAAGGCCACTACATCGGTACGCTCAACGCCCTGCACGGTGCCATCAAATAAAGAACGATGAGTAACCCGCAGGTTAGCTGGCAAGCTGTCTTCAGCAACGGCAAAACCATGATTTTGACTGGTAATCATGACCCGCTGGGTAGCTAAGTCTTGTACCGGGTGATTAGCCCCATGATGACCATTTGGCAGCTTTTCAGTGCGCGCACCGGAAGCCAACGCTAATAGCTGATGACCTAAACAGATACCAAATACGGGCTTGCCTGCGGCAATCACTTGTTCAATGGCTTGCACTGCATAGCTGCAAGGTGCTGGATCGCCAGGGCCATTGGATAAGAACACCCCATCCGGATTGAGCGCCAACACTTCACTGGCTGGCGTCTCAGCTGGTACTACGGTTACTCGGCAACCGCGCGCCACTAATAAACGTAAAATATTACGCTTCACGCCAAAATCATAGGCCACCACATGGTAAGGCAGTTTTGCTGCCGGAACTTCTGGGTGACTGTCAGTTTGTAAGCACCAAGGGCCTGAACGCCACTCATAGATCTCAGCGGTGCTCACTTCACGGGCTAGGTCTTTACCTTGAATACCGGCAAACTGCTGAGCTAAGGCCAACGCTTGCTCTTCAGTTGCATCTTCACCGGCTAAGATACAGCCATTAAGTGCCCCTTTTTCACGCAAAATGCGAGTTAAGCGACGGGTATCAATATCGGCAATAGCCACGACTTTATTGGCTTTTAAATACTCGCCTAGTGGCTGCTGATCACGCCAGTTGCTAGAAATTAACGGTAAGTCACGAATAATAAGTCCTGCTGCCCACACCTGATTAGACTCAGCATCTTCAGGCGTTGTCCCTGAGTTACCGATATGTGGATAGGTCAGAGCAACCATTTGTTGTGCATAGGATGGATCCGTTAGAATTTCCTGATAGCCGGTCATGGCGGTATTGAATACCACCTCACCAACGGTCTGTCCGTCAATTCCAATGGATTCGCCCTTAAAAATACTGCCGTCTGCAAGGGCGAGTATGGCTGGCTTAGTCAAGAAGACCTCCCGATATAGTAGCAATGGTGCGCTTTTTTCTCGCAAAAAAGCGGAATGACGTGAGTAAACATCATTCCGCTTTAAATACAATTCATAGTGTGCGCTTCTTTAGTAATAAACTAAAACGGCATTCTACTGGAATTTTTCCTAAACCGAAAGGCTAACGTAAGCTAAGTACGTCTTGCATATCGTAAAGTCCTGCAGGCTGCTTTTGTAACCAGCTTGCTGCACGCACCGCCCCTTTAGCAAAGGTCATACGACTGGAGGCTTTATGGGTAATCTCTACCCGCTCACCTTCAGTGGCAAACAGCACCGTATGATCGCCCACCACATCACCCGCACGCACTGTTGCAAAGCCTATGGTCTCACGCTCGCGGGCACCGGTTTGCCCTTCTCGACCATACACTGCCACTTGCTGTAAATCACGGCCTAATGCTTCTGCCACCACTTCGCCCATCCGTAGCGCGGTACCCGAAGGCGCATCGACTTTATGGCGATGGTGAGCTTCAATAATTTCAATATCTGCATCATCACCCATCACCCGCGCCGCCATGTCTAACAATTTAAGACACAGGTTAACGCCCACACTGTAGTTGGCCGCAAAGACAATCGGAATCTCTTGGGCAGCCTGGGTTAATAGCTCACGCTCAGCAGGACTAAAGCCAGTGGTACCAATCACCATTGCTTTGCCAGCCTGACGACAGACTTCTAACGTATTTACCGTGACGGTTGGGTGAGTAAAATCAATCACTAAATCAAAGTGCTCTAGCTGACTGCCTAGATCAGCGACTAAGTTAACCCCTAACCGCCCAACACCAGCCAGCTCACCTACGTCAGCACCAATTAAACTGCTATCAGGACGATCAACCGCCACTGTTAACTGACAACCGTCTAACTGTTGCACGGCCTCAATTAAGGTTTTACCCATGCGCCCAGCAGCGCCCATAATTGCAATACGAAGCATAGAGGAATCCTTTGATTAGTGATTTACCGCCCGCTTTAAACTCGCGACGATAAAAAAAGTCAGTTTGAGCCTATTATGCCGCAAACTGACTTTATCTGTTACGCCTGTTTCCGCTGAGCACTCAACTCAGCCATGACCACTAACGACTACAGGTCATTAAAGAAACGTTTAACTCCCTCAAAGAAGCCGCTAGCTTTAGGTGAGTGCGAAGCATCACCTTGCAAGCTGGTACGAAACTCCTCGAGCATTTCACGCTGGCGTTTATCGAGTTTAACCGGCGTTTCCACCACCACACGGCACATCAAATCACCGACAGCATGCCCACGCACAGGCTTAACACCTTTACCGCGCAAACGGAACATTTTGCCGGTTTGAGTGCCCTCAGGAATTTTTAATTTAACCCGACCATCCAAAGTCGGCACTTCAAGCTCACCACCTAAGGCTGCATCGGCAATATTGATCGGCACTTCGCAGTACAAATCAGCGCCATCACGCTCAAAGATATCGTGGGGCAGCACATTCACCACCACATACAAATCACCTGCAGGACCGCCTTTTACGCCAAGGTCGCCCTCACCCGATAAGCGAATGCGATCACCCGTATCCACGCCAGCAGGAATTTTTACCGACAAGGTTTTTGTTTCTTCCACCCGCCCTTGACCATGGCAAGAGCCGCAAGGATCAGTAATCATCTTGCCGCTACCATGACAACGCGGACACTCTTGCTGTACAGCAAAGAAACCTTGCTGCATACGCACCTGTCCTACACCATTACAGGTCGTACAGGTGACTGGACTGGTGCCTTTTTTCGCCCCACTGCCATGGCAGGTTTTACATTCGACTGCCGTTGGAATGGTGATCTTCTGAGTGGTACCACGCACCGCCTCTTCTAGGGTTAAATCCATGGTGTAACGTAGATCGGAACCACGCTGAGGACCGCCACGCTGGCTGCGTCCACCACCAAAGATATCGCCAAATACATCACCGAAAATATCGCCAAAGTTACCGCCGGAGAAGCCACCACCAAAACCGCCACCGCCCATTTGCGGATCCACTCCGGCATGGCCGTATTGATCATAAGCCGCACGCTTTTCTGCGTCGGACAGCACCTCATAGGCTTCGTTAGCTTCTTTAAACTTTTCTTCCGCGTCTTTGTCGTCGGGATTACGGTCTGGGTGAAACTTCATCGCTAAGCGGCGATAAGCTTTTTTTAGCTCCGCTTCACTGGCTCCGCGCTCAATCCCAAGCACTTCGTAATAATCACGCTTTGACATAAAACTTACTCTCTGACTTAAAACTGCACCTTAAACACGTCAACGCGGGAGCAAGCTCCCGCGCGAACAGTGATGCAGCTTATTACAGGCCACATCGATTAAGTGAACACTCTAGGCAACAATTACTTGTTGTCGTTATCTTTCACTTCTTCAAACTCTGCATCAACTACATCGTCTGAACCGGCTTGCGCCTGATCTGCACCCGCCTCAGCTGCTTGAGCTTGGTCGGCATACATTTTTTGTGCCACCGGTGCAGTCGCTTGTGATACAGCCTCGATTTTAGCTTCGATCAGTGCTTTATCGTCGCCTTTAATCGCTTCTTCAAGCTCAACGACCGCCGCTTCAATGGCTGTTTTTTCTTCGTCAGTCACCTTGTCGCCTGCCTCAGTCACCATCTTACGGGTCGCATGGACCAGCTGATCACCTTGGTTACGCGCCGTTACTAACTCTTCAAACTTGCGATCTTCCTCAGCATTCGCCTCGGCATCACGCACCATTTGCTCAACTTCTTCATCGCTTAAGCCAGAGTTAGCCTTAATCACTACCGACTGCTCTTTACCGGTCGCCTTATCTTTGGCTGACACGTTCATAATACCGTTCGCGTCAATATCAAAGGTTACTTCAATTTGTGGCACACCGCGTGGCGCAGGCGGAATATCCGATAAGTCAAAACGACCTAAGGATTTGTTTTGCGCTGCTTGCTTACGCTCACCTTGTAACACATGAATAGTTACTGCCGGCTGGTTATCATCAGCCGTTGAGAACACCTGGGATTTCTTGGTTGGAATCGTCGTGTTTTTCTCAATCAGGTTAGTCATCACGCCGCCCATGGTTTCAATACCCAAGGACAGAGGCGTCACGTCTAGCAGTAAAACGTCTTTAACATCACCACCTAATACCGCACCCTGAATGGCCGCACCCATGGCTACTGCTTCGTCAGGGTTAACGTCTTTACGGGCTTCTTTACCAAAGTAATCAGCGACCGCTTTTTGCACTAATGGCATACGGGTCTGACCACCTACCAGAATCACCTCATCAATCGCGCTGGCTTCAAGGCCTGCATCGGCTAACGCAGTGCGGCACGGCTCTAACGTACGCTGGACTAAATCTTCTACCAATGACTCTAATTTAGCGCGAGAAATAATCACGTTTAAGTGCTTAGGACCACTGGCATCAGCCGTGATGTAAGGCAAGTTAACGTCGGTTTGCTGCGCTGAAGAGAGCTCAATTTTAGCCTTCTCAGCCGCTTCTTTTAAGCGCTGCATCGCCAATGGATCACCTTTAAGATCCATACCGCTGTCTTTCTTAAACTCATCGGCTAAGTAGTCGATTAAGCGAATATCAAAGTCTTCACCACCTAAGAAGGTGTCACCGTTGGTGGCCAACACTTCAAACTGGTGCTCGCCATCAATTTCAGCAATTTCAATCACCGAAACGTCAAAGGTACCACCACCTAAGTCATACACGATCACCGTACGGTCGCCTTTGGCTTTATCCATACCGTAAGCTAGGGCTGCTGCTGTCGGCTCGTTAATAATCCGCTTAACATCTAAGCCGGCAATACGACCCGCATCTTTAGTGGCTTGACGCTGACTGTCGTTAAAGTATGCAGGAACCGTAACTACGGCTTCGGTAACTGGCTCACCGAGGTAGTCCTCAGCGGTTTTCTTCATTTTCTTCAAGACTTCCGCAGAAATCTGTGGCGGTGCCATTTTTTCGCCTTTTACTTCAACCCAGGCATCACCATTGTCCGCTTTAACAATAGCGAAAGGCACCATTTTGATGTCTTTTTGCACTACTTCTTCGTCAAACCGACGACCAATTAAGCGCTTCACCGCATACAGGGTGTTGGTTGGGTTAGTCACCGCCTGACGCTTAGCTGATTGCCCTACTAACACCTCACCGTCGTTGGCATAAGCAACGATTGATGGCGTAGTACGACCACCCTCAGCGTTTTCAATAATTTTTGCAGTACCGTTTTCTAACACTGACACGCAGGAGTTAGTTGTACCCAAGTCAATACCAATAATCTTACCCATGATGTTCTCCAAACTGATCTAAGTCTTATGCTCGCTATGAGCCGCTAATTCTTAATGCTTGACTAATAAATGGGGGCTATTTTTAACTTTTCAAGCCCTCGGCTATTTATTGTGTCGCTTATTATTTCGTAACGCTGTTATTGCTGGTACTTACTGACTCACCACCACCATAGCCGGACGCAGTAAACGGCCACTGATGGAATAACCTTTCTGGAATACCTTCACCACCGAGTTGGGCTCAACCTCAGCATTAGATTCCATTGAAATGGCTTGGTGTAACTCTGGATCAAAGGGTTGACCCTCTGGTGAAATTTGCTCTACCTGATGGCGCTTTAAGGTATCAAGCAATAGTTTTAAGGTCAGTTCAATCCCTTCCCGCATCGACTGCACCGCCGTATCTTCAGTAATCTGTACCTCAAGTGCACGCTCTAAGGTATCCACCACCGCTAATAAGTCTTTAGCAAATTTTTCTAAAGCAAACTTATGAGCTTTTTCTACATCCTGATCGGCGCGGCGACGGGTATTTTGTACCTCAGCCATTAATCGCAGTTCTTGATCTTTAGCCATTGCCAACTGATCAGTTAACGCCGCTAACTGTGCTTCTAGGTCATTTTCCACCGCTGGCTCAGGCGCCTCAGCTGCTTCACTCTCAAGCAAGGCTTCATCTACTTCAACTTCTGGTGTTTCTGGTTTCTGCTGTTCTGTCATTGCCCTGTCCTCAGTGCAGTATTTTTTACAAGTTACGCTTTATATGAGGGCTAGCTCCTACGAATTCAAGGCACTAAACCAGGTGATTTAAAAAGTCCTTTGCAAGCCATAAAAAATACTGTATAAATTCACAGACTGTTTATTGTTACAGGTGAATTTCATGCTGACTCATCTAACGATTTCCCACTACACCATTGTTGAACACCTAGAACTTGATTTGCGCTCAGGGATGAGTGTAATTACCGGTGAAACAGGGGCAGGAAAATCGATTATGCTCGATGCCCTTGGACTGGTCTTAGGTGGACGCGCCCATAGTCATGCGGTTAAGCCCGAGCGAGAAAAAGCTGAAATTCAAGCGCTGTTTGACCTAACCCAGTTACCTGCTGCTCAACAATGGTTGCAAGAACGCGATTTAGCGGATGATCAGCAGTGCATTTTACGCCGAGTCATTACCCAAGAAGGCCGCTCACGCGCCTACATTAATGGTATCGCCTGCCCACTAGCTGACCTTAAAACCCTGGGCGAAATGCTGGTGCATATCCATGGCCAACATGCCCAACAAGCCCTGCTGAAACTCGATCAGCACCGCTTATTACTTGACGACTACGCCCAAGCCGATGCCTTAGCTGCGCAAGTCAAGCAGGCTGCGCTCAGCTATCGACAATTAAGCCAAGCCAAGCACAACGCTGAACAAGCCGCTGCTCAGCACGAAGCTCAATTACAATTACTGCGTTACCAACTGGAAGAACTGGATCAGCTAAATCTAGGAGAAACTGAGCTTGCCGAACTTGAACAAGAGCAGCGCTTACTAGATAACGCCATTCAGCTGCTAGGCAGCTCGCAAACTGTGCTGGATATCTGCAGTGATAACCCTGAAAACTCACTGCTCAGCAGTCTTAACTATTGCCTGCAACAACTAAGCAATAGCCAAGCGGCTAAACAACTAAACCAGTTTGAGAGCGCACGACATTTACTTAGCAGCGCTCATATTCAAATTGACGAGGCCATGGGCGAATTGCGCCGTTTTTCCGATAGTTTTGATGCCGACCCTATACGTCAAGAACAGATTGAGCAACGCCTCGATAGCATCTACAGCTTAGCGCGCAAGCATAAAATTCAACCCGAGCACTTGCTCAATCTGCAGCAAGAGTTACGCGCCGAGCTCAACACCCTTGATCAACAAGCCGCCAACCTAGAGCAGCTTGAGCAACAAATTGAACAGGCACAAAGTAACTACCAGGTCGCCGCTGAAGCCTTAAGCCAAGCGCGCCACCGGGCAGCGCCCCGCTTTGCACAGGCGGTATCCAAGCAACTCAAACAGCTGGGGTTAGTGTCTATTCAGTTTGAAATTGGCCTATTTCCGCGGGCAGCCAACGAAGAGCTTTCTAGCCATGGCCTTGAACAAGTCAGTTTTTTAGTCAGCACCAACCCAGGTCAACCCTTGCAAGAAATGGCCAAGGTCGTCTCTGGTGGTGAGCTTTCACGTATTAGCTTAGCTATCCAAGTGGTGTCTGCAGCTAGCAGCGAAACGCCCACCTTAGTTTTTGATGAGGTCGATGTGGGCATTGGCGGCCCCACCGCTGAAGTCGTGGGACGCTTACTGCATCAACTCGGGCAACGTGGCCAAGTGATTGCTGTCACCCACTTACCCCAGGTAGCAGCCCATGGTGATCAGCATCTGTATGTGCATAAAAAACACTCCAAACACAGCACCGACACTTCGGTCAAAGTCCTGTCAACCCATGAGCGTACTGAAGAGGTCGCCCGTATGCTGGGGGGGATTCAAATCACCAACGAATCCTTAGCCCATGCTAAGCAACTACTGCGTTTGCCGATTTCCGCTTCTGCCTAAACTGCAAGCCCGCTGCCAGTTACTCTTTCGTGGCAGCGGGCTAAACCTGCAGCGGGTTACTGCATCCGCACCGTCGGTTTAGACCAAGCTCCAGTAATGCGATAACGCACCGCGGTAAGTTTTTCTAAGCGATTACCTAACGCTTTATCCGCCAAATAAACAGCCCCACCAATTAAAGGCGCGCCAGCAGCAATGGCCGCAATGGTTAAATTGCTCGTTAAAGGCACGCTAACCCTTAGCTGAGCATTGATTTTATCCCGGGGAAAATCAATAAAGCCTTCTAGTTGCAAGTCAGTGGCTGGCCCAGCCATAACTACAGGCCCTACCGTTTTAAATAAACCATTATCGGCACGTAGCCGGGCTTTAATGGTGTCATAGGCTAAGCCTCGATCAAAAATATCCGAGAAATCTAAGCGTAGACGCCGGCCAATGGTTTCAAAATTGAGTAAGCCAAAGACGCGTACGGCCTGAGCATTTCCTTCGATACTTTTTAATTGTCCCTGGCTAAAACGGGCATCAATGTCGCCGGTAAAGGCTTCAGTGCCCATGGCTGCCGGTGAGCCATCCCAACGACCATTAATTGCGGTAAAAAACTGTTTACTGCTGATGGTTTTAGCAAAACCAAAGGCACTCAGCACCTTGCCAATATCTCCTCCCTGTAATTGCCCAGTAAAGCTAGAGCTGACGCGGGTGGCTGGCTGCAACCAGTCTAATCGTCCATGCACACTCAACCCTTGTAAATTGCTGGCAATATCCAATAAGCGCAGCCCATGGGTTTGTTTACGTGCTTTAAAGCGTAAAGTACCCAACGGCTGCGAGCCAAGATTAAGCTGCTGAATGCTGACATCCATACTCGGAATAGTTTTCGGATTGATGCCCGCTAAAGCATCTTGTTTCTGAGACGTCGCTGTATCTGCAGGACGAGGCAAGGTTAACTGACTTAAGGTGATCTGATGGGGCTGATGGTTATTTTCATAATAACGCAGACTCCCCTTAAGGAGCGGGCTATCCACTTGGGCCAACCAACTATTATTGGCTTGAGGTCTTAACTGAAAACTCAAAGGCTGTCGACTCATACCTAGCCCACTAAAGCGCGGGGTTGAGAGATTCACTGTGGACAGTTTAGGCGTTGGGTTCCCAGTAGCAGCCACTTGCCATTGGCTAAAATATGGCTCAGCCCATGCCTGCCATTGCTCTAGCTGTACCTCAGCCAACTGGCCTTCTAAACTGATGCCACTCGCCGTAGGCGCCCCGGCTTTTCCCCCACCCAATTTAACTCGTGCACGCAACTGCCCTAATTGATGATTGGGTACACGTGCATTGGCTGACAACAAATTAGCATAGTGCAATTGATAGCTAGGTGTCCCTTGGGCAGGCAGCTGAATCTGTAGCTGGATCGCTCGAGATTGATTCTTACGTTTCGCAAAGGGAGCCGGCAAATCTAAACTAACACCCTCTAGATTGGAGGTTAATTCAAGGTTGGCATCAGCCCCCTGTAAGTTGACTGCCAGGTTATAGGGCAACTGGCCGGCTACTGGCAGCTGGCTATCCAATCCACCCCAAGTCAATAACGTGCTAACCGGAAGCTTGCCGTTAAAACGCATCAAGGTATGAGCCTGCTGCGCTTTACGCTGAGCGGTTATTTCGCCGGTAAATGGCTGATTAAACACCCGCCCTGCCACACGCTTAGCACTTAAACCCTGCTGCAAATCGTAACGAAAATCGCCGTTCACTTGAGTCAAGGGCACGCCTAAGTTAACTAAATTAAGTTCAGCTTGCCGGGCCTGAAAATCTACTACCACCTGTAACGGTGGGGCTTGCTTATCCAGTGGTATCGCTAAATTCAGAGTCGCGGGCAAGGGGCCGCTACCTTGCCAACTATGCAGTGCAGATAAATCCTCAGCTAACGGAGTTTGCTGCAAAATAGCCAAGCCATCTTGCATGCTGCTGTCGAGCTTAGCTGATAACCGTAATTGAGGCGCGCCTGTAGCTAAAGGCACCTCAGCGACAGCGTCAGTAACCCGAGTATTGAGAATTTTCCCCTGCGCCAACTCAACCACCACTTGGCTGCCATCAACTAGTACTTCAGCCTCAGCCTGGGTTAAGGCTGGCCAACCAGGCTGATAGGCCAACTCTGCATCACGCACTTTAAAGTACAGTCCCATTTCACTGGCCATTTTATCTTGATGCTGGCTAATTGCCCCTTGATACTGAAAATAACCTTGCTCTACTTGGCCCGCAACAATCGCATGCTTTAGCCAGTCACCTAGCTCTTTACTAAAACCAGGTGCGCGGGTAGGCAAGTACTTTTCAGTAAAAGCAGCATTGCCGTCGACCAACCCAACTCGTAAGTCCATGTAATCTTCTAGGGCTGGATCATCAAATAGACGAATCACGAAATCGCCAGCAATTTGCCCCTCTTGCCCCTGAACTTGCAAGTACGGACTAGCCAACTCAAAGCCTTGCTCATCAAATAACCACATTAACTGTGCGCGGGCTTGTTGATACTGCCAAGGTTGAGGGAATAACTCAGCCAAATGCAAGCTAAATGCCTGAGTATCTAAACGTAGTTCACCATTCAAAGCCGTGCCATGCACAGTACCGTTAATACCTGATGCACTGGGCACATGCTCCCAGGCTGAATAACTCAGATCCTTTACTGCGCTCGAAAAACTCAGCTGCTTAGCTAGCTCTGGATGCTCTGGTCGCCACTCCAACCAAAGCTGCTGTAATTGCCCCTGAAAATTTAAACGTTTAACAACCTCATAGGCGGCGTGCTGCTGTGGCAAAAAGGCTAAAACCCAGCGATTAACTGCCGGCAAGTCAATCTCTGGAATCTGCAACCGTAGCATCGGCCCCTCGGGCTCTGGTTCATAGCTAATCAAAGCTTGTAACTGATAAGGTTCAGCTACCGGCAAAACCGTATCACTGGCTAAGGACAACTTCAGCGACTCGAGCCATACTTCAGCCCGCTCACCCTGTTTTTGATAAAACAAGGCCAGTTCTGGTTGATCAACTGTCATCTGTTGAGCATGGGGCGTAGTTAATTGCACACGCTCAGCAGCTAGTTGCACACTAGCCTGCTGCAACCAGCCATCGCTCACCTCACCCCATAACTGAAGACCAAACTCGGCTTGCACTAGTTGCCAGTCTTGCCACTGCTTAACCGGTAACCAGCGAGCCCAATCCGTGGCTTCTGAAGCTAAGTAAAAATGTAAGTCACTTTGCCGCCAATCAGTCGCATGCAACTTACCTTTGGCCTTAAGCTGTACCTGAGTGTCATCGGGCAGACTTAAAGAAGCCTGTAACTGCTGGCTCAAATAGCCATTACTAAACCCAAGGTTGGCCTGTTTAAACACCACAGGACCAGCTTGATAAGGGAAAAAAGCAAAACGACTATCTCGTACTTCAACCTGCCCTAACTGCGCCAGATACTGCACCACGCTAGCGTAGGAAAGATCTACTTCTTGATCTTTGTTTTCAGGTAAGCCCAGTACTCGCCAATTTTGTTGTTGATCCTCAACAAAGGCTAACTGCACCCCCTCCAACTGCACTTTGGCCAGTTTAAGCTGCCCTGTAAACAAGCTGGCAAAGGGACGAATATCGAACGTGATTTGCTTTAGAGCTAAACTTTGGCTTTTACCTAAAGTAACGTGCCGTGCCTGCAATTGAGGATAACGCCCACGCCAGTTACCACTGAGCCACTCCACGGTAACAGGCTTACCTAGCGCTGCTGCTAGCTGCTGCACTATCTCGGCCTGATAGTCTTCGGTGTAACTCAATAAAATCCGGCCAACACTCACCAATAAAGCAAACAGCAACAACAACATAGCCATCAACCACGCGAGTTTTTTCCCTAAATGCTGTAGTTGAATTTGCATGGCACTTAAACCTTATGAACAAAGAAATCCGCAAACTAAAGTAAGCGGCTTGGGTTATTGCTGAACTAACAACAACCCTTAGAATTTACAGTAACACCACATCATACTGCTCTTGGGAATACATGGTTTCGACTTGGAACTTAATCGGCCGTTCAATAAAGGTTTCAAGGTCCGCCACATTGCCAGACTCTTCATCCAGTAGCCGATCGATAACACTTTGACTGGCCAGCACCATATAACCTTCCGCCTGAAATGCCCGTGCTTCGCGCAAAATCTCACGGAAAATCTCATAACAAATGGTTTCTGCGGTACGCAATAATCCACGTCCCTGGCAGGTTGAGCAAGGCTCGCAGAGTATCTGCGATAGGCTTTCCCGGGTGCGCTTACGGGTCATTTGCACCAGACCTAGTTCGGTGATGCCAATAATATTGCTTTTGGCATGATCGCGCTCTAACTGGCGCTCCAGAGTTCGCAGCACTTGGCGCTGATGCTCTTCATCGGCCATATCAATAAAATCAATAATGATAATGCCGCCCAAATTACGCAAACGTAACTGCCGAGCAATGGCCAACGCCGCCTCAAGGTTGGTTTTAAAAATGGTCTCTTCCAGGTTGCGATGGCCAACAAAGGCCCCTGTATTAACGTCAATGGTGGTCATCGCTTCTGTTGGATCGACCACCAAATAGCCACCTGACTTTAACGGCACCTTGCGTTCTAAGGCTTTTTGCAGCTCGTCTTCAATGCCATACAAATCAAAAATCGGCCGCTCACCGGGATAGTGCTCAAGTTGTTCACGAATTTCCGGCATTAACTCAGCCACAAACAGTTCGGCTTTTTGCAGTGTTTCACGGGAATCGATACGGATTTTTTCAGTGCGCTCATTGACTAAATCCCGCAGGGTACGCAGCGCCAGCGATAAGTCTTCATAAATCAGGTGCGGGGTGCTGCAGGTTTTAATTTGCTGCTCGACCTGCTGCCACAGTCGGTGCAAATATAAAATATCGGCTAAAATTTCATCAGCGCCGACACCCTCAGCCGCGGTGCGGATAATAAACCCACCCTCATCGGCTAACTGCTGCTCTTCTAAGGTCTGCTGCATCAGCTGCTTGAGGCGCTCGCGCTCGGCTTCACTGTCAATTTTTAGCGACACACCCACATGCTCACTATGGGGCATATACACCAAATAGCGGGAAGGAATCGACAGATCCGTGGTCAGTCGCGCACCTTTACTGCCAATTGGGTCTTTGGTGACCTGAACAATCAGCGACTGTCCCTCATGCACCAAGCCAGAAATGCTTTCTGCTGGTTGGCCGTTACTGGTGGCAATCTCAGCAGCGTGAATAAAAGCAGCGCGCGATAAACCAATATCCACAAAAGCCGCCTGCATGCCAGGCAAAACCCGCACCACCTTACCTTTATAAATATTGCCAACGATGCCGCGCTTTTGTGTGCGCTCGACATGCACTTCCTGCAGCACACCATTTTCAACAATGGCGACACGTGATTCCATTGGGGTGATATTGATTAAAATTTCTTCACTCATGAAACACGTTTTCCTTATCAACTGGTTCTTGGCCGCTCGCAAATAAGGCGGCTCAACCACTGAAGCTTTAGTTAATCCTGCACTGGTGGATGCTCAATGCCAAAACTGGCTAGCAAATGTAAGGTTTCAGCATAGGGCAAGCCCACCACCGAACTAATACTGCCCGTGATGGAGCTTACAAAAATCCCGCCTTGGCCTTGAATGCCATAAGCACCAGCTTTATCCATCGGCTCTTGGGTATCCAAATACCATTCAATTTCAGCCGCACTCAGACTGCGAAAAAATACCGTGGTATTGACTCGCTGCACCCGAAGCTTTTCACTGTCTTTAACCCCAATGGCAGTCATCACCACATGGGAACGCCCGGATAAGGCCTGCAGCATTTGCCGCGCCTCGTCTCGATCGTTTGGCTTACCTAAAATGCAGTCTTCCAATACCACAATGGTGTCAGCTGCTAGCACTACATCCCGCTCAGTGGGTGCATTTAATAGCGCATAACCTGCTTCCGCTTTAGCCTTGGCCATCCGCTCGACATACATTACTGCAGCTTCATTTTCGCGCACACTCTCATCTACCGCCGGATCTAACGCGGTAAAAGTAAGCCCTGTTCTTGCCAATAAGTCATGCCGACGTGGAGACGTCGACGCTAAATAAAGCCGCATCATTTATCTACCTGCTGCCAGTAATGCTTAACACTCATCGCATCTACCTTGATTATGTCCAGCTGTTATCGTCTCACGTGCTCTATTTACCGGAGGCGCCAGCGGGCTAGAGCAGATAACCCAAGCCTTACCCAAGGCCATAGTAAACTACTAATTAATGCCGGTAATAATAGCGTTAGACTTTGTGGTCGCCGCTCAATCAATACATTTAGCCACAACTGCAATAACAGTACAGTGGCATAAATAATCGCCAAGGCCAGTGCCTGATGCCACATTGGCGATAACAGAATGCGCTGCCGCATCACCCCAATAAAGGTTAGCGCCAATACAAAAATAATTGCATGCTCCCCCAAGGTAGCGCCATACAGCACATCTTGGGCTAAGCCTAAACACCAGGCTAATCCTAGCCCTACTTGTTTCGGCGCTGCTAAGAACCAAAAAGTAAGGGTTAGCAACACCCACAAAGGACGCCCTATCTGCATAAAATTAGGTAAAGGCATAATTGCTAACACTAAGGCTAGCAATAAACTACCCCAAATCACCAAGCTACGGGGCATCCGCTAGCTCCTGGGGTGCTGCAGGTTCTGTTTCTGTCGCCAAGGGTAAAGGGCCGACAAAACTGGCGGAATAGCCGCTCTGATTATTAAACACTAATAACAAGTAACGACTGCGCTTTAGTGCAGCGGTAGGCACCGCTTTAATCACTGCAAACGGCTGGCCAGCATCGCGATTAACCTGCGTCACAACCGCTACCGGATAACCTGCGGGAAAGCGCTGCCCCATACCTGAAGTCACTAGCAAGTCACCTTCTTTAATGTCAGCGGTTTCGGCCACATAGCGCAGCTCTAGCAGATCGCTTTGTCCAACACCTGAGGCGATGGCGCGTAATCCATTGCGATTAACTTGCACTGGCGTACTGTGGGCTGCGTCAGTAATTAATAACACCCTAGAACTATAGGGCATGACTTCAACTACCTGCCCCATTAACCCTGTCGCATCTAATACTGGCTGCCCCAAAAATACCCCTTCATGGCTGCCTTTATTAATCAATATACGCTGGGAATAGGGATTGGGGTCTTCACCAATCAACTCGGTGACCACCACTTTTTCATCAATTAATGCAGAAGAATTCAGCAACTCGCGCAAACGCACATTTTGCTCAATAATATTGGCTTGTTTTAATAGGCGCCGCTGCATTTGTAAGGCTTCAGCCTTGAGTTGTTGATTTTCTTCAAGCAGCTGCCTGCGGCTAGTAAAACGCTGATCTAAATCGTGCCACACTTGCAGTGGCCATTCAGCGACTTGATACAAAGGAGTCAGTACCACCCCTAAACTATTACGTACGGGAGTCAGCACCTTAAAGCGCGCATCAGCGGCAATGATTAAAATAGAGAGCACCGCTAGCACCGCAAAACGGGTACCTAATGAAGGTCTCTTTTTAAATAAATGCTGAATAAGTCACACCCCTGCCCCACTCAGGCTTAATGAATGAGGCCTTTACAACCAAACAATGTCTTACCCACTCAGCTGACTCACTGAGACTGAGCTGCTTAGTTACTCGTCTTGAGCCAGTAAATCGGCTAGATCTTTACCCATGGTTTCCAGGTAAATGCCGCCACCAATTGCCACACAGTTTTTTGGGTTTTCGGCGACAATTACCGGCAGTCCCGTTTCTTGGGAGAGTAACTGATCAATACCTTTTAACAAAGCACCGCCGCCAGTTAATACTAAGCCACGCTCAGCAATATCTGACGCCAACTCGGGTGGCGATTGCTCTAAAGCGCTTTTCACCGCTTGCACAATTTGTGCTAAGGAATCTTGTAAGGCTTCCAGTACTTCATTGGAGTTAATGGTAAAACTGCGCGGCACACCTTCGGCCAAGTTACGGCCACGCACATCGAACTCCAGCACTTCGCTCGATGGAAAAGCCGAACCAATTTCTTGTTTAATTCGCTCAGCAGTGGCCTCACCAATTAAACTTCCGTAATTGCGACGAACATAGGTAATAATCGCCTCATCAAAGCGATCGCCACCAACGCGCACCGATTCAGCGTACACCACACCATTTAACGATAGCAGTGCAATTTCAGTGGTACCGCCACCAATATCCACCACCATTGAGCCGCGGGCTTCATCTACTGGCATTCCGGCACCAATGGCTGCCGCCATAGGCTCTTCAATTAAGACGACTTGGCGGGCGCCAGCATCGCGCGCTGAATCACGAATTGCCCGGCGCTCAACCTGAGTGGATTTGCAAGGTACGCAAATCAATACCCGTGGGCTCGGCGAAAGAAAACTGTTCTCGTGTACTTTATTAATAAAGTATTCAAGCATTTTACCGCACACGCTAAAGTCAGCAATCACGCCATCTTTCATTGGACGAATCGCCGTAATATTGCCAGGGGTGCGACCAAGCATACGTTTAGCATCGGTGCCTACTGCAACGACACTTTTTTGATTACCACGGCCGGTTTTAATCGCAACCACCGACGGCTCATCGAGCACGATACCTTTATCGCGCATATAAATCAGGGTGTTAGCCGTCCCCAAGTCAATCGACAAGTCACTGGAGAACAAGCCACGCAATTTTTTAAACATGATTGAAAAAACTCTACAACGCGCGAGTCAAAAACGCGTACAAAATAAGGGATAGAAAACAAACGTCAAAGAATCGGAAACTCTAGCAACCATCACTCTTTTGAGCAAGACGCTCAATGTGGTAAATTGTAGCAATCTAGACGCAACCATTAAACTTCGGTTTTAAATGACTATTATTGCCTAAGCACGTTCATTATATAACCTGTTTAAATTATTTTTATTTCTTTTGAGGAGAATTTCCATGGCGCTTGAACGCTCCAATGTGGAAGCGATTGCCCACTTAGCCAGACTCGGACTCGACGACTCTGAAATTGCTCCAGCCACTGCCTCACTTAATCAAATCATCGGTTTACTCAAAACCATGCAAGGGGTAGACACCACCGGTATCGAGCCGCTGGCTAACCCTCTAGAAATAACCCAACGCCTGCGTGCCGATACTGTTACTGAACATAACCATCGCGATGAATACCAGCAGCTCGCGCCAGCAACTGCTGAAGGCCTGTACCTCGTTCCCCAAGTAATCGAATAAAAGGACTGCAGAATGCACCAACTGACTTTGGCCGAAATCACTCGCGCCCTCGCTGCCAAAGAGTTTTCCTCAACTGAGATTACTCAACATCTACTGCAGCGAATTAAGCAACTGGATCCTCAATTAAATAGCTTTATTACGCTGTCGGAAGACAGCGCCTTAGCTCAAGCCAAGCAAGCTGATCAGCGCTTAGCCGCCGGCGAGCAAGGCCCTTTATTGGGCGCGCCCTTAGCCCATAAAGATTTATTTTGTACCCAAGGGGTAAAAACCAGCTGCGCCTCCAAAATGCTGGATAACTTTATTGCCCCCTATAACGCCACTGTGGTGGAAAAACTCAATGCCGCCGGCACCGTCAGCCTAGGCAAGCTAAATATGGATGAGTTCGCCATGGGTTCATCCAACGAGACCAGCTTTTATGGTTCGGTAAAAAACCCGTGGAACCTTGAGCATGTCCCTGGTGGCTCTTCCGGTGGCAGTGCAGCCGCAGTGGCTGCGCGCTTAATTCCAGCAGCTACCGGCAGCGACAGCGGCGGCTCTATTCGCCAACCGGCAGCCTTTAATAACTTAACGGGGATCAAGCCTACCTATGGCCGTGTGTCGCGCTGGGGGATGGTGGCTTATGCCTCTAGTTTCGATCAGGCCGGCCCGCTGGCTCGTACCGCTGAAGACTGCGCCCTGTTGTTAACGGCAATGGCTGGCTTTGATCAGCGCGACTCAACCAGTGCCGAGCAACCTAACGAAGATTACAGCGCAGCGCTTAATCAGCCATTAGCCGGTTTACGAGTTGGCCTACCTAAAGAGTTTTTTAGCAGCGAGCTCAACAGTCAAATCGCCGATCAAACCCTGGCGGTAGTCGAGTGGTTAAAGCAGCAAGGGGCTGAAGTTAAAGATATTTCGTTACCCCATGTAGAGCATTCAGTGGCAGCTTACTATGTGATCGCTCCGGCTGAGGCTTCAACTAACCTGGCACGTTTTGACGGTGTGCGTTTTGGCTATCGCTGTGACAACCCCGCTAACCTAGAAGATTTGTATAAGCGCTCCCGTGGTGAGGCCTTTGGTGCTGAAGTGAAGCGCCGAATTATGGTGGGTACCTACGTGCTGTCTACCGGCTACTACGATGCCTACTATGTAAAAGCCCAGCGCCTGCGTCGTCTGATCAAAAACGATTTGTTGGCCGCCTTTAATCAAGTAGACGTTATTTTAAGCCCAACTACGCCTAACCTGGCGTGGAAACTGGGCGCCAAAACCGATGATCCGGTCTCGGCTTACTTAGAAGACATTTACACCGCCACCGCCAACTTAGCTGGCGTTCCTGCACTTTCTATGCCTGCGGGCTTTATTGATGGCTTACCCGTTGGCGTGCAACTAATGGCGCCGTACTTCCAGGAAGGTCGTCTGTTAAATATCGCCCATCAATACCAACAAGCGACTGACTGGCACACACAAGCGCCAGCGGGATTCTAAGGAGCACGTTACATGCAATGGGAAACCGTAATCGGGCTGGAGATTCACGCACAGCTCGCCACCAAAACTAAGATTTTTTCAGGCTCCGATACCACCTTTGGTGCCGAGCCTAACACCCAAGCCAGCCTCATTGATCTCGCTATGCCCGGCACCTTACCGGTGCTTAACCAAGAAGCAGTGCGCATGGCCTGCATGTTTGGTTTAGCAGTTGATGCTGAAATTGCCGAGCGTAATATTTTTGCCCGCAAAAACTACTTCTATCCAGATTTACCCAAAGGCTATCAGACCAGTCAGATGGATGATCCCATTGTCGGCAAAGGCCACATGGACATCACCCTCGACGACGGCACCGTCAAGCGCATTGGCATAACCCGTGCTCACCTCGAAGAGGACGCCGGTAAAAGCTTGCACGAAGACTTTAATGGCATGACCGGTATCGACCTTAACCGCGCCGGTACCCCGCTGTTAGAGATTGTCTCAGAGCCTGATATTCGTAGCGCCAAGGAAGCAGTGGCTTATGTGCGCGCGATCCACGCCTTAGTGCGCTATCTGGGCATCTGCGATGGCAACATGGCCGAAGGTTCGCTGCGCTGCGACTGTAACGTATCCATTCGGCCTAAGGGGCAGGCGGAGTTTGGTACCCGCACTGAGATTAAAAACGTTAACTCGTTCCGTTTTATTGAGCGGGCGATTAATACTGAAATCCAGCGCCAAATTGAGATTTTAGAAGACGGTGGCAGTATCACCCAAGAAACCCGTCTCTATGATCCCGCCAAAAACGAAACCCGCTCTATGCGCAGTAAAGAAGAAGCCAATGATTACCGCTACTTCCCCTGCCCAGACTTGCTACCGGTAGTGATTGAGCGAGATTTTTTAACCGAACTTAAAACCCAACTGCCTGAGTTACCGCAAGAAAAGCGCCAGCGCTTCCAAGCTGAGTTTGGTTTATCGGAATATGATGCCCATGTGCTTGCCGCTAGTCGGGAAATGGCCGATTATTTTGAACAAACTCAACAGGTCTGTGGCGACGCTAAATTGGCTGCCAACTGGGTGATGGGCGAGCTCTCAAGTTTGCTGAATAAAGACAATTTAGAAATTGCCGAGTCACCGGTCTCAGCCGCGCAGTTAGGGGGGATGCTGCGACGTATCCTAGACAATACGATCTCCGGAAAAATCGCCAAAACCGTGCTCGAAGCTATGGCCGCAGGCGAAGGTGATGCCGACCAAGTGATCGAAAAACGTGGGCTAAAACAGGTCACCGACAGTGGTGCAATTGATGCCTTAATTGATGAAATGCTTGCAGCCAATGCCGATCAAGTGGAACAATACCGCTCCGCTGACGAAAATCGCCGCGGAAAAATGTTCGGCTTTTTCGTGGGTCAGGCGATGCGCGCCTCTAAAGGCAAGGCTAACCCACAGCAAGTTAACGAGTTGCTCAAGAAAAAACTCGAAGACTGAAAAAACGATGCCAAGCACGCCCACTAAGGGTTGGCTTGGCATCGCCCTATTCAAGTTCGCAGGATAATTCATGACTCGCTTTATTTTATTATTGTGTGTTTGTCTTTCTACATCGGCGTTTGCCTCTTCTAGTCACTCCCTTAAAGGCACCGCCTCTTGGTACGGTGATCGCTTCCACGGCAACCCTACCGCCAGTGGTGAGCGCTTTAATCAAAATGCGTTGACTGCAGCGCACCCTTCTCTGCCGTTTGGTACTAAGGTCAAGGTCACCAATTTACGCACTAAAAAGAGTGTGGTGGTACGTATTAATGACCGTGGTCCTTATGCTAAAGGACGTATTATTGATGTATCTAAACAAGCGGCCAAAGAAATTGGCTTGCACAGCGCCGGCTTAGCCCCGGTTCAGGTGCAAGTGATACGTTAGGTTTTCTGTCTAGCTAAACTATCCGTAGAGCGCATAAGTGCAAACTTGATGCTATTTGCGCTTTAGCAAACACAGCTAGCCATTGGCTAGCTACGTGCTACTGATGTCTCTGAACTCGCCTAAATGTATATCCTCGGCTTCTAGTCGGCGCAACCTTGGCCAAGCACTGGGGTATGCGCCAACGTCCAAGGCAGCAAATCTGGCTCAACATAGCGAATGAACAACTGTAACACTTGCTAACCTCTGGCTGACTGTGACTATTAAACTAAGCGCCAGATATTAACTGTGAAAAATTCTTTAGCTAACAAGAGAGCTGCGTCCTCTTCTGTATAACTCAGGGATAGATCTTATGCTACCAACAGCTATTGCTTTAACCGGTGAACCGGCTAGCCCAGCGATTACTGAATCTTCTTTTGATTTCGAAGGCAACAATACCGCCTCGAAAGTACTGCTGATTGATTTAGAGAACTGCCCCAATCAAATTCAGCATATTCACGAAAATCTTGCGGCTTTTACTCGAGTGGTTATTTGCTATGCACAAAGCACTGCCAAAATACCGCTCGACTGGTTACTGCCTTTAAACCAAACAATTAATCAAGGTCGTTTAAAAGTTATCCAGATGACGACTAAAGGTAAGAATTCGGCAGATTTTGGTATCGCTTTTTTTGCTGGCAGCCTGATGAATGAAATGCCGCCTCATACCGAGTTTGTGATTTTATCGGATGATACAGATCTAGACCATGTGGTGAACCTTCTTATCAGCCAAGACATACCAGCGGAGCGCATTGGGGTGAAAAAAATATCGGCTGCCGCTCCCACTGCCAATAAGAAAAATAGTGCAATTGAAACCAGTCTTACCATGCAACGCCTAAAAACTTTTTGCGGCCGACTAATGCAGTACCCCAAGGCTAGACCAGCAAAACAGGAGTCACTACTTAACGCCATTCGTAGTCAGTGCCAGCTAAAAAATAATGAAGAAAAGATTGTGCTTAACGCACTTTTACAAAACAAAATCGTTACATTCAATGGCAGTCAAGTCGTTTATAACAATACTCTGCTACAACAATTTATCGCTAACGAGTGATCTAGGCAGGTGCTAAATAGGGTGTAGCTTCTATACACAAAAATTAAGTAGATGCCGGATCAAGTCCGGCACGACGAACATAAACTGGCTCAGGTCCGGCACAACGATTTTAGGTTTGCGCCCCTTCATCCGTCTTCCCGGGCTTGACCCGGGATCCATGTAGATTGGCTACAGACCTTGCTTGGGTTCTCGAGATGCCGGATCAGGTCCGGCACGACGAACATAAACTGGCTCAGGTCCGGCACAACGATTTTAAGTTTGCGCCCCTTCATCCGTCTTCCCGGGCTTGACCCGGGATCCATGTAGATTGGCTACAGACCTTGCTTGGGTTCTCGAGATGCCGGATCAAGTCCGGCACGACGAACATAAACTGGCTCAAGTCCGGCACGACGATTTTAAGTTTGCGCACCTTCACCCGTCTTCCCGGGCTTGACCCGGGATCCATGCCTACACACCTATCAACAACTTGCGCTGGTTAGTCAATTAAGTAGATGCCGGATCAAGTCCGGCACGACGAACATAAACTGGCTCAGGTCCGGCACGACGATTTTAAGTTTGCGCACCTTCACCCGTCTTCCCGGGCTTGACCCGGGATCCATGCCTACACACCTATCAACAACTTGCGCTGGTTAGTCAATTAAGTAGATGCCGGATCAAGTCCGGCACGACGAACATAAACTGGCTCAAGTCCGGCACGACGATTTTAAGTTTGCGCACCTTCACCCGTCTTCCCGGGCTTGACCCGGGATCCATGCAGGCACACCTATCAACAACTTGCGCTGGTTAGTCAATTAAGCAAAGGCCGGACAGAAGTCCGGCACCTAAGCAAGAAACAGTGGATTAATCTTCAGGCAAGGGTTGGTGTTGGTTGTGTGCTTGTTTGCCCAGCTGGGCGAGTACATTCAGTACCAGATCCATCCCGCGGCGCACATCGGCATCGCCATTTAAACGGCGCACACTTTGCCATAGGCTGGGTGGATTGGCTTCTGCAGCGGCTTGGGCAGCAGCGTAGCGTAAGGTGTTGCTGAGATTCCATAGGTTACCGATGCTTTCCTCATAGAGAGCCATCAGCTTTTGCACCATGGCATCATCGCTCATCTCAATCACATCGGAGGTGGCAGCAACTAAATCCACAATATTATGTAAGCGGTTACCCTGAATTAACGGCGTTAACTTGCCAATCAATTCAGCTAAGCCGGCCAACGTAGCGGGATCTTGTAGCTCAGGCGCATTGCACAGCAAGCTTTCTAATGGATGATGACGATCAACTTCAGACATAGCAGACTCCTTATACCAGCCCACGGGCTACAGACCAATACACGCCTCGGTTAAAGGCTTTACGCATCAACCCACCAATTTTGGTTGGTGGCGTGGGTTTAACGTCCTCATCGTAGTCATACCACAGCGGCATTCCTGCCTCGAGGCCCATCTGGGCAATGGCTTGAACCTTACCGTCGTACTCGGCCACGGTTTGCCCTAAACGAATCAGTCCCGCGATGTTGTTGCACACCACAGGCGATTGGTTATGGCAACTGCCTCCGGCTTTACTGATCGGTAAATCAACGGTATCGCCCATCACAAAAACATTTTCAAAGCCTTCTAATTGCAAGCTGTGACGATCAGTCGGCAACCAGCCTTCGTTGTTCGGTGCCTGGGAAACGCCTGAATTTAGCACTGCATCCACCGCTCGAATCGGTGGGGTTTGCATTAAAATATCAAAGTCTTGTTCATCCCCTTCGGCAGAGATTGCTACTTTACGCTCGGCATCGACCTTAGCCAGAGTAAAGCCCCGTTGATATTTAATGCCTTTGGAATCAAAAATCGTCGGTAGAATTTCGCAGGTGTCTTTCTGTAAAAACAAGCAATTGCGTATCAGCTGCGACACGGTGGGATAGGTATACACCAATTCAATTTGATCGCGCACCCCGCGCTTACGTAAAAACTCATCCAGCATGAGAGTAGTTTCAATCGGGGCAATGCCGCACTGGTGGGGTACGTTCGGGGTTTCGGGGAAGGTTACGCCAATAAAAATTCGGCCTTTTTCAATGGTGCACAGCTTTTCATAGAGTTGGCGTGCTGGGGCATGTTGGTAGAAATGATCACCCGCCTCTTTAAGGCCTTCAATCCGTTCTGGTGCAGGAATACAGCCCGTTGAAACCACTAAGTAATCGTAGTCTTGGTGCTTGCCCGATTTCATCCGTAATCGACTATGGCTAAATTCAAAGTTTTCTACTTCATCCAGGATAAAGTTAATTTCGGGGCGTAACAGCGAGGCCTGGGGACGACGCAGTTCATTTTTATAAAAGGCACCAAAGGCAACATACATAAATGCTGGCTTGTAGTAATGCCAGGGGCTATTGGAGACCAAGCTAATGCGTACTTTGCCGGATACCACCTCTGGGTAGAGTTTGTTGACCAAACTGTTGGCAGTCATGGTGCCACCAATTCCGCCACCGACGACGATAATATGTTGTTTCATATGGGCGCTCCTAGATAAGGGCTATTTTTGTTGTTATTGATTGGCGCAAGGATTAAGTAAGTGATGGGTTGGCTGATAACTCCTGTGTTTGAACTTGGGTAAAGAGTTGGATTAATCCATTAAAAGGCAGCAAAGCTACCGGGTGACGCTCAGTTAAGGTGACGGCATCGGCAAACAGCGCTAACTCTGGCCAAATCAGTTGGCTAACGTCAGTCAGCGTGCCCGCTAAGACATCCGTCAGTTGCTGCTGGGCTTGGGTCAGTTGCGCTAGGGTTAAGCCTTGATGGTATTGCAGTAAAATGCCTAATGCGGCTTGACCTAGACTACAACTGCGAATGCGATAACCCAGTGCCTGCAGTTTGCCTTTTACTATGTGTGCTTCAAGGGTGAGCTGGGTCCCAGGTACGTCGGGCACTTGCAGTTCTGTTCGCAGCAGGCTGTTTGGCGGTTCTAGGGTTAATGTTTTATCCCGCCGCACTTGTGCTGCGTAGTGCTTGGTTAACTGCAGTGCATTGATCGTTGTTGGGGTTGGCATAGCGTGACCCATGGGTTTTTATTTGCTTTTACCCTAGCACAGGAAAATGGTTATAAGACACCTGCCAGCGCTAGACTTAAGTCATAAGTAATGGGCTGAAAGATAAAAGTATCTATTTATGGGTAGATGCGTTTGTACTGCTTTAATAGGTTTGGGTTCATGGCCGTGCATTGGCTCCTGAGATGCCGGACTAAATCCGGCACGACGTAGTTTTACAGTAACTGAACAATACCCCTGCGTTAATGTCTGTAGCTCACCCATAAAGAAATGATAATAAATATCATTCACTAAAGGATGGCTATCTATCTGCTGTTGGCGTGCTTTTTAAGGTTATTTTCTAATCTTTCAGGTAAGATTGTTGCCTAATTGAGAGCTATAACAATAGCCAAAAACTGCCTACTTTACTGAAGCTCAGTATTATTGATTAACCGTGAAACTCTTATGACTACCCACTTTCATCGCCGTCACTCTCGTTGGTATGAGGTTATTTTATTTAGTACCCTCTTCCAAGTTGGAATGGGCACACTCTTTATTTGTTTAGGCCCTGCTATTCTAGTTTGGGGAATGAACAATATTTTTATTAATCCAACTATTACTGTCGTTAACAGCATTAGTGCCGTTTTTTTTGCATTTATGAGTAGCTTTTTTATTTCAAAAAAATTTCAGGCGGTGCCAGGCAATAATCATGTTGCTTACTCTATATCTACGGCCTTAGGGTGTTGGGGAATACTGATCACATACTTTATTATGGCTAGAGAAGAGTCTTATTCTCGCCCTGTCATTGCTATTTCTTTAGTCTTTCAGTGCTTATGGATCTTACTTACAGCCTACTTAAACCGAAAACTTAACCGAAAAAAATTTGCAGTTGTTCCTTTTGGAAGAGCAAGTACTTTAAAGTCAGATTATCGTGCTAACTTTACTATGCTTTCTTCTCCTAATCTTGGCAACCGTCGTTTTGATGGGGTAATTGCAGATTTACATACCCCCGAATTAAATGCCGAATGGCAACGTTTTTTAGCCCAATGCACCTTGGCACGAATCCCGGTCTACCATACCCAACATATTATTGAGGCGCTGACAGGGCGGGTACAAATTGATCATCTCTCAGAAAACCAATTTGGTAGCTTATTACCCTCTTCTATTTATAGCTTTTTTAAACGTATCCTTGACCTAAGCTTGGTAATAATTACCGCACCTGTTTGGCTACCTGTCATGTTAATTACTGGTGTAGTGATTAAATTAGAAAGCGAAGGCCCAATGTTTTTTAAACAAGAACGCGTAGGGCAAGCGGACAAAACCTTTACTGTGTATAAGCTGCGTAGCATGTGTAAAGACTCTGAAAAAGACGGTGCACAATTTGCCCAAGCCAATGATGCGCGAATTACCCGTGTAGGACACTTTATTCGTAAAACCCGCTTAGATGAAATTCCGCAGTTTATTAACGTATTAAAGGGTGATATGAGTTTAATTGGGCCACGGCCTGAACAACGGGTGTTTGTCGATGAGTTTGAAAAAACGATTCCCTTTTATGCTTATCGCCATGTGGTTAAACCAGGTATTACTGGTTGGGCACAAGTAGTGCATGGCTATGCGGCAGACGCTGAAGATACTCAAGTTAAAATTGAGCATGATTTTTACTACATTAAAAACTTTTCAATTTGGCTAGACATGCTGATTATAGCTAAGACTGTTAAAACTATTCTGACTGGGTTTGGTGCTCGTTAAAGGCGATATTTAGCGAGCCCGTTAATGCTTATAGGTTAAGCAGCTACTACAAGAGACTAGCGATAACGATCAGAACTATTACTTATGCAATACACCTAACATACGTGCCAATTTAGGAAATTTTGTTCTTAGCACTCCACGTATAACATAGTGACTAAAATAATAGACTGATTTGATCACACCCAGATTTTCAATATTACGATAAAGCTTCCAGTTTTCTTTAGCCATTTTTCCTTTTTTAGCTGATGATTGATTAGCATAAACACGATACTGCCCTAAAATCTCAGGCATACCATATGCATAATCAGTTTTTTTCAAAATAGATAGCCAAGTAGCATAGTCTTCACGCTTTGTTTCAGTTGGCATGTAGACCTTACCAAGATGCTTCATGTCATATATAACAGTTAAGCAACCAATTTCATTAGTTTTTAATAGTTGTTTATAACTAAGTTGTTGCGGAGCACCAACATACTCAAAAACCTTACCCTCCTCATTAATTTTTTCATAAGCAGTGTAAGAGAAAGCATAATTATTTTCTAACATAAAATTAATTTGCTTTTCTAATTTTTGAGGATGCCATAAGTCATCACTGTCTAAGAATGCGATAAACCGACCACTAGCTTCTTCAATAGCTATATTTCTAGCAACGGCAGCTCCTGAGTTTTTAGTCAACTTAATGAGTTTAATACGGCTATCTTGCGCCACATAATCATTTGCTATATCTAAAGAGTTATCCTGCGAGCAATCATCAACCAAGACTAACTCCCAATCAATATAGCTTTGAGCAATAATAGAGCGAATAGTACTCTCTAAAAAAGTTGAGCAGTTATAAAGTGGCGTGATAATAGAAACCAGCATTATAACTCCCTCTTTATATAGTTAACAAAATCACACTCTTTATCTTCCCATGTCACATCAGGTTCGTACTTAATATATGGAGCCTGAAGTTTAAATCCGAAAACTTTATCTCTTATATCACTAACAGAATACTCGTCAACCAATATAACATTCGGACTATTTTTTAGACCATCAGCCATTTTTGTCTTTACAGATATAATTGGAACTCTATTAAAATAAGAACACTCAAAATACTTATTCGATATAGCATACAAAGCATTAAAATCTTTAGTTGGATAAGCGGCCCAAACTAATTGTGAAATTCCATAAATGAACTCTAAATCTGAAGAGGAGTAGCGGCCAAAGAAAAACACTTGATTGCACATACCCATCTCTTTAACCTTATCCTTTAACTTATTCAGATCTGGACCATCACCAAAAACATAAAAAAAGCACTCTGTCCCCTCAAGGGCTTTAAGTATATTTTCTAAGATATCAAAATATCGAACAACACCAATCCATGAAATGCTTTTTTTATTTTTAATTATCTCTAAATCTGAATCTTTAAACCATTTAGGCATAGCAGTCTGCTTATTCAATATAAGCTTAGAGGGATAATTCTCATAAACAGTACTTCTAATACTTTTAGGATATAAAGGCTTAAAATGTCTTGAGGCAAATATAGTCAAATCTACCAGATTTAAATTAATACGCTCTATACCTCTTAAAACTTTATGAAGTATAGAGCTAGATGCTGTCGGCATGTCTAAACAATCATAGACTATTTTTATTTTACCTAAAAATATCACTTTAACAACAGCTGCACAAATCAAGGAATCCCAATGACTCGCAAAAATAATACTTGGTTTTACTTTAAACGCAGTTTTAACTACAAAAAGACAAAATAAAGGCAGATATAATAATTTTTTAAATTTATCACCAAAACCTACATTTCCACAGTTAAAAAAATAGTAATCAATTAACTCTAAAGAAACATCTCTCCCCCTTCTTAACCAGGTACAAGTATGAACCTCATACTCATGCTCAAGTGACCGCTTAAATCTTTCGGTTCTAGTATTTATTGGATATGTAGTATCTATTATTAATAACTTTTTCATGAATTATATAAAAACAAAAATCGATAAGGTTGAAAGCCTACAATTAAGCCAAGCAGATAAACAATATAAATCAACAAGAACAACCCATTAAACAACCATACTGAGCCATACCTATAAAAATAAATTTCATTATACTTCTCTGTTAAGTATGGAATTACTAGTACGCTAAAAATCAAAAAATAATAGCTACTTCTTAAAGCAATAGCTGTGTTACTAGAAAAAAGCAATAAGACAATCACCCCAATAGTGAAAACCTTATAATATTTGATCCTATACTCAGCATCACCTTTTAAATTTACAATCAAAAAAACAATGATTATAGATAAAATAATTCTAGGATCATAAAGCTTCATTGGATATCCATAATCTGAAGAGTTGACATATATCCTTAAAAAATCAGAAATCCTAAAAAAACCCAAAAACTCAAAAAAATTTATTAGTAAAGCAAATGGATCACCAAAAACACCAATAAAAACACCAACAACTAGAAAGCACATTAAGGACTTAAGTGAAAAATACAGTAAGAAAACCAATATTAATGCTGAATAATGAAAGCTAATTGCTAAAAGCAAGTAAATTATTGAAATCTTAAAGTCTTTATGAATAAATCTATAGATAAAGTGCATACCAAAAGCAGCAGCAACTGCTGCTCTTGATGTCTGCATGGTAAAAGTAAAGAAGAAAGGAAGGAAAACTAGCAATGATAAAAAAGGATAAGGTGACAGCTTATAAATCAACTTACTGACCAAAAAAACAGATAGAAAAGTCATTATAAAAATAATATAATAACTCTTTAACTCTAAACCATTACCAATATAACTTAAAAATCTAAAACCTATTTCAGCATGAACTTTTGGATTTAAAACATCATTAAAATCTACAATAGCATTATAAAGCTCAAGGTATGCATTATAATCTCCAGTACCAGTCCCTCCAAATCTAAATCCAGAAAAAATCATCATAAAAAAACAATTAAATGAAATATTTTTTTTCAAATCTAGATTTATCAAATAGCATAAAAAATGCTACTAAAAAACTGAGAATTATGTAAGGCAACATTTTATAAGCTTTTTAGATAAGTAATTATACGCTCACAAGACTTCCCATCACCATATGGGTTATGGGCTTGTGACATTTTCATATATAAAGATTTATTATCTAATAATTCTTGGACAGAGTTAACTATTCTATTAGAATCTGTACCCAATAACATTACAGTTCCAGCATCAACTGCTTCAGGTCTCTCTGTTGTTTCTCTCATTACTAAAACAGGCTTACCTAAACTGGGTGCCTCCTCCTGAATTCCTCCGCTATCTGTAAGCACCAAGTAAGATTTTTTCATAAGATATACAAAAGGTTCATATCCAAGAGGCTTAATCAAATGAATATTTGAGAGTCCACCTAACAAACGTTTAACTGGACCTTGTACATTAGGGTTTAAATGTACAGGATAAATAAAATTAATTTCAGGATTAGCAGTCGCTAAATCATGCAAAGCAGCACAAATACTTTCAAAACCCTTCCCAAAATTCTCACGACGATGCCCAGTAACTAAAACATAACAACTTTGTAATATATTTATATCCAAGCCAGCTGTACTCAGCTGTATATTAATACTACTTCTTAACTCGCTAGATAAATTAATTTTTTTAATCATCCACTGCAAAGCATCAATAACAGTATTGCCTGTTACTATGATTACTTCATCACTAATATGTTCGCGTAACAACGCATTACGATTTCTCTCAGTAGGAGCAAAATGTAAAGCTGCTAAACGCCCCGTCAATACGCGATTAGCTTCTTCTGGCCAGGGTGAATATAAACTGCCTGTGCGTAAACCTGCCTCTATATGCCCAATAGGAATCTGCTGATAAAACGCAGCCAAAGCAGCTGCAAAGGTAGTAGCTGTATCACCATGGACTAGTACCATGCCTGGCTGAAAATCTTTGAGTATATCCCGTAGACCAAGCAAAACTGCAGAAGTAATATCATACAAATCTTGCTCTTTTTTCATTAAATTTAAATCGTAATCAGGTTGAATTTCAAATAAATCTAAAACCTGATCTAACATTTCACGATGCTGAGCCGTTACACACACTTTAGATTCAAAAAACTCATCTGCTTCCAAAGCCTTTACAAGCGGAGCCATTTTAATAGCTTCAGGACGAGTTCCAAAAACGGATAATATCTTCATTTTTTATTCCAATGTCAGGTTTTGACTCAGCTTACTCTGCCATACTGCAAGAGAAAATTTGTTTTTGATAGTCTCTTGAGCTGCATGTGACATTTTTAAGTACTCCTCATCACTCATATTTATTGCTTTTTCTAAAACGAAAGATAGCTCATCTAAGCTATAAGCAACTAGCCCATTTTCTTTATTTTTTACTATCACTTCATACCCATCACCTGCATAAACTATTGGAACTACTCCTACAGCCATAGACTCCAATAATGCATAATTTGCAAGTATATTATCTGCTGGCAAAATAAAAAACTTGCTAATTTTCATGACATTTTTTATGTCTTTTGTAAATCCAAAAACACTAACATACTTTTTTAAGTCAAGCTTATTATAAATACTAATGGCTTTAGAAGAGTATTCTAAACCTCTGGGTGCATACACATCATTAGAAATAGAATTAAATCCGTATATAGAGGCAGAAAACTCCGACTTATTTTCTTTTAGTTTTGAAAATGCCTCTAAAAGCTCTATTACATTTCTTTTTTCAATTACAGCATTTGCGTATAAAAAATCTATCTTATAGTTCAAATCATCAGCTTTACGAAACCTACCATCTACAGGTACACAATTATAAATACTAATAGTCTTCGATAAAAGACCTTTATTAATCCGCTCTATTGTTTTTAACTGATGATGCTCTTTTGCATAAATAGTATCTGCCACCCTTAAACAAACTCTAGAAAAACACATTTTAATTTTAATCAAGGCACTAGATTTAAAATTTTTCTTATTTAAATCTTGACTATCACCAATAAGCTCTCCACCAATTAACCAATAACGAGATTTCACCTTAAATATTTTTGCCACTATTAAGTAAAAAAGTGACAAAATAGAGTAATCATAGCAATCCAAATACTTTGGCCTAAATCTCTTGATCATAAAAAAATATGAAGCAACTCTTTTAAACTTATTCCTACCAGCAAACTCAATAAAATCTTTTCCTGCCAAAGCAACATTATAATCACTATTCAACAATACTTTAGCATTAACTCCAATGGCTTTATAAGAATCAGTTACATAATCATATTTATGTGGAAAAAATGGCAATCCTACTATTAACAATCTAGTCACTTAGAACTCTCTCTTTTAGCTTTTCAACAGCGGCCTTTGCAACAGCTACTCTACCATAAGTCTGACTTTTATCTTTAATTACTCTCCCGTCACAACCTTTTACTATCTTAGCCACACCAACTCATTGACTCCAATTTGGATTAACTCTATCCACTCTGCTTTATCATGCATCATCACACAAGTCTTAGCCATAAAAACTTTTTATACTCCATCGCTACCGGTTAAACATCTGACCTGTATACTGTAAAACCATAGCACTTCTAACTATTCCACAAGCTCAATCAGATGTACATTTAAAGATAAGCCTTGTCGCATAGTATTTTTCTAGTATTCAGATCAAGTGAAAAATGAGTATGTATTACTTAATGCATCAATAGTTTCTGCCCGCCTTTCTAGCTTATCAGTATTTTCAGCACTGATGCAGAGTATTATCATTATCATTTATTAAACTAGTCTTATTTCGGAGTTAAGTATTTTGCCACCTTATCTAGTTCCGGATAAATAAATGGCATCGTTATCCCTAACTGCTCTAGCTGATCGCTAGTTATATGTATGCTTAGTTTAATTTTTGTAAGGCCTAGCAAAGGATGTGTATCCGAATCTTTATTTAACTGCCCATTAATATTAATTAACTTTATATGTTCATCAACATTATACTTACTTAAACCAAATAGTAAAAACGCCCCCTTTTGACTTTGCAGCCGCTGATTAGTTAGCTTAGGTTTAACTGCAACTACTTTAAATAAATCTTTTGGGTCAATTAAGTCTTTAAAGTAAGACTTTTCTTCTTTTATATCATGCAGTAGGTACCCTTTGCTTAGTAACATTTTATTAGTATTATAGCCTTTTCTGTCTTGATAATAAGTTAATGCCTCCTGCCAAAGTGCTTGTTTAGATTTTTCTTTTGGAGAAGCATTACTATCAACCTGATAAGGTAACTTAGAAAGATTAGCAATAACACTCACTGCATCCGAATCATAATATTTTATTTGGTTTTCGTTTAGCTCTACCACATAAAGCACACCGCCATCTTTTGTTTCATCTTCAGCTCGACCGTCTAAAGCAAAGTATAGGCTACTAAACATATCTTCACTTAAATCAAGCATTCGTGTAGGGCTACCATAATGCTGTATACGCGCCAACTTATCGAATGCAGTTTTATCTGTAGTAAACTCATGATCATTAAAACGCTGCATTTCACGATAAATTATGTGTTCACGTGCTAATAACTTATTTCGATAAATACTGGGAGTGAATGCACCATCACCAAAATCTTTATTTTCACCTCGAAAATAAAACCGACTATCTGGCCCACTTTTTTTTAACTGCAAACATAAGCGCACAACTTCGTCAAGTGTCTGTGCATAGAAAGTCTGTATATAAGGGTTAATTGAAATATTCATACTCTTGGTGGTGGGTAAGTGAAGCCGATAATAACTCTACCACTCTCGGCTAGTAAGAGCTCTACTGGCTTTTGCTCTGTAACTAACTGCGAAAAATAATATTCTTTACTTTTTAAATTAGCATGCAGAGTAAGTTTTAAAAAACCACTTAATAGCTTAACCTGTTGTACACACTGCTCTTCTTCAAACTCTGCCTCATAAATAATTGCGCTATTTCTATCGACACCTAAATATGCTGAAGATGGAAGCAGCAAGTAAGTGGTTTCACAGTCCAGATTTAAGCTGCCACATTTAATCTGAACACTTAAAACGCCTTGAATCTTAAAGCTCATAACTTATAACTTCTTAATAAAACTATTAAACTTCTTATAGCAAGCCTCACGGCTCTGTTAAAAATAACAAAGCCTAAAATTAACATTAAACTCCAGATAACAACTTGAACATACAGTGAAACCTGTAAAACTGCTGAAAAAATTGCTGGAAAAACCAAAAAAATTATTATTATATAGCTTTTCAATCTGCTAACTTGCTTCCAGGCTATACAGCCAAACTCTGTTCTCAATACATAAAAAACAAAAAAGGCTATAACGGTAGAAATAGCTGCACCTAATGCACCATAACTAGGTACCAATAAAAAGTTACCTATTAAGTTTGCAAGCATCGCTCCTATAGAGGAAATCATAGAGAATACAGTTTTTTTAGATAACAATATACCAATTGCTGTTGTCTCTGAGAGAGTGTAAAGTAGCGGCCCAATTAAGCACAAGGTAAGCAAATATACTATTGAGTCATACTCCACTGGAAGTACATATAATAAACTCCAAGAAAAAACACCACTTAATACAATTAAAAAGTAAACTGCAGATAACACATATTCTGAAACCTCTTCAATTTTTCTAAAGTCTCCCCCCTCAGATACCCACTTATAAACCATTGGTGCCCAGATAGTATTAAATATTCCTGAAAATAACGTTGCTACACCCGCTATACTCATGGAAACTGAATAAATGCCTAACTCTTCAAATGTAGACATGCTTCGCAAGAAAAGTTTATCCATTACATTTAAACCCCAAGAAGCCAAGCCGCCAACGACTAAAGGCAAGCCAAAATTCATTAAGGTTTTGTGTTGTTTTCTATCAAACCGAATAAAAATTGATGCTATCCACTCTTTTCTTGTGTTCCAAGCAAAAATAAAAAAAACAAAAAAGATAGATAATGCATGAGCAGTAATTAGATTATATATATTTTTTTGAAAACCAAAAAGTACACTACTAAGAATAAAAACCAAAAAAGCCAACTTAGGCAGCAGCTGACTCATTGAATAAGCTATTGCTTTTTCTTGCATTCTTAATATTAAGGATAGAAATCTAGATAAAAATGCAAAAATAAAGCAAGCAATACTCAAAAAAGTTAAATATTTGCTAGGTACGCCATACAACCAGTTTGACAACTTATCTGAACCAACAAGATATACCAAAGCAAAGCTTATTAACATAAATAATAAACCAGGAAGTATGCTCTGCTTAAATAACTTAGGTTTATTATCTGCCTCGTAGTACTCCCTGACATATGCTTGATCTAATCCTAAACAAAATAAGAGTACAGAGAAACTAGCTACTACTTGAAGCATAGAAATTCTGCCAATATCTTCAACAGAATAAAACCACGTGAGTAAAGGTAGCGTAATGAACCCTAGTGCTGCTGAGCCTATAGGCCCTATTGCATAGCCTAATATTTTATTTCTCATCAATTAGACTCAACTACTGATTGATATATGCTACTCAATTTACTTATTACTGCATCTTCACTAAAATTATTTCTGCAATAGCTACGAATATACTCTGCATCGAACCTATCTATATTTTTATACAAATCAATCATAGCTTCCGACATTTGCTCAACATCGTTCACATCAACTAGATAGCCAACCTCATCATTAAGAATTGATTCAGGGCCACCTGATTTAGTAGCAATAACTGGTTTTCCTAAAGCCAAAGCTTCGATGACTACCACACCAAAAGTTTCATATTCACTTGAAAGCATAAATGCATCTGCAGCTGCAACTTCTGCTTTTACTTGCTCTCTTGACAGCATACCCAAAAAAAACACTTGATTTTGAATACTCATTTTTTTAGCAAGCGCTTCTAAATAAGGCCTCTCTGGTCCATCTCCACCAATTTTAAGAAATACTCTACTGTCTCCTTTAAAGCTCTTAGCAAAGGCTTTTAAAATCACATCTACTCTTTTATTCCTAGTTAAAAGAGAAACAGTTATAAAATTAAAAGCATCTCTTTTAATATTTCCTTCATAAGTCAAAAAACCATTTTCAACAATATTAGGAATATATACCCAACGCTCCACCCCAGTTAAACCATTTAAAAGCTCTTTAAATCTATCACTAACAGCTATATTGTATTTGGACTCACTCGATATCAAACTAATATTTTTCAGTATATGCTTCGATACTTTTCCTAGAGAAAAAAATGACGAGTGCTCTGTAATAACATACTTAACATAGTATTTCTTATAAATTTCATATGCTAAAAAACCTCCATTTATTATAGAGTGAACATGGATAATATCTGGAACGCCATGTTTTTTTATATACTCTTTATATAGCTTCCAGCCTGCAGACACCCATCTTTTATTTGCTAGCCTAGGCATTTTAGGAAAGCTAATACTATGATACCGATAGGTATTTATACCATTATCAACTTCATAGCTAATACCATATTTTTTAAGAAAAACTCCTTTAATGTCACGTATGGACCTAAAACTTGGCGCAATTACACCAACTTTATAGCCTCTTTTTTTAAGTGCAATTGCTTGCTCCCTAAAAAAACTTCCTCCCACATCATTAAATGTTGCCGGATACCAAGATGGAATAATTAGTATATGCTTGCTATCCATTAACTATACCTATAACTACCTTGTTAATATCTACCTCAGTCATATACGGATGCATCGGCAAACTCATTACCTTATCTGCCACCGCATCCCCTACCGGTAAACTCACCGCTGCATCAGCCACTGCTGGCTGCTTATTCAGCGGAATCGGGTAATGCACTGCGGTAGGAATCCCTGCTTCTTGTAACTTAGCCTGCACCTGCTCGCGGTTCTCGACCTGAATCGTATACTGCGCGTAAGCACTGGTATTGTGCGCCTCAATAAAAGGCGTAGTTAAGATACCCGCTTCATTTAATAGCCTGTTATAACGCTCGGCCACCTGTTGACGTAACACTAATTCCTCAGCAAAGATCTCAAGCTTGGGCAATAAAATAGCTGCTTGCAAAGTATCTAAACGGCTATTAACCCCAACCCGAATATGATGATAACGACGATCTTGGCCATGGCGAGCAATTTGCCGTAAAACCACCGCCAACTCATCATCATTGGTAAAGATTGCCCCACCGTCGCCATAACAACCTAAAGGCTTACTAGGAAAGAAACTAGTGCAGGCTACCGTACTTAAATTGCAGGATTTTTTACCTTTATAAGTAGCACCAAAACTTTGCGCCGCATCTTCAATCACCGGAATACCATGCTTTTCAGCAATCGCATTAATCGTATCAAAATCCGCACATTGCCCGTACAAAGAAACTGGAATAATTGCCTTGGTACGCGGAGTAATGGCAGCCTCTAGCAGCGTAGGGTCTAAGTTATAGGTTTTAGGGCAAACATCCACATAAACAGGTTTAGCCCCCAATAAAGCCACCGTTTCTGCGGTGGCAATATAGGTAAAGCCTGGGGTAATTACCTCATCGCCAGGACCAATGCCAAAGGCCATTTGTGCAATTTGTAAGGCATCCGTGCCGTTAGCTACGGTAATGCAGTGTTTAGTGCCTACAAAGGCTGCTAATTGCTGCTCAAGCTCTGCCACCTCTGGCCCCAAAATATATTGGCCATGATTCAAAACCGCCTGAATCCCTGCATCAATCTTGTCTTTAATACGCGCCTGCTGTGCGGCTAAATCAATAAACTGCATTACCTAACTCCCAACGTTAGTCCCTAGCGGACTAAGCCTTAATTTGCTGAACCTGCTGACCACTCAATACATAACGAGCACCGGTGTGTTCACATAACACTTCAGCCTCGCCTTGCAAAGGTAGGGCTAATTGCTCACCAAACTCACTCATCCAACCAATTTGCTTAGCCGGCACACCCACCATTAGCGCATAAGCAGGTACATCTTTATTGACTACCGCACCGGCTCCTACAAAAGCGTACTCACCAATGGTTACCCCGCAAACAATGGTGCAATTAGCGCCCAAGGTTGCGCCTTTTTTAACCAAAGTATCTAAGTACTGATCTTTACGCTCAATTAAGGATCTGGGGTTATACACATTGGTAAACACCATGCTCGGGCCACAAAATACGCCCGCTTCTAAATGCACGTTATCGTAAACCGACACGTTATTTTGAATTTTGCAGTGATCACCAATGGTAACTTGATTGCCGACAAATACGTTTTGCCCTAACGACACGCCCTTGCCAATTTTCGCACCGGCGCAGACGTGCACAAAGTGCCAGACTCGACTGCCTTCGCCAATTTGCGCGCCCTCATCAACAATGGCACTTGCATGCTTAAAATAATTCATAGCTATTTTTGCTCATGCAAAAATGGATGGTAATCTCCTTGAATACCTATTGGCCGTGCTTCTCTAATAGCTGATACAGTTTCAATCGCCGTACGGTTTTCTTCTAAACCAAAACCACGACCAGCCAAAATCTCTTCATAGCTACGGTTATGTAATTCAGTAAAACCACCTGAAAACTCAATTTCCTCACCGTCTACAGTAATTGAGCGATAAGTTCTTTGCCCTGTAGCTCTTATTTCAGCTGGCACGTCATTAATATCGACAGATAAAAACCAGCGCACCCGAGCATTTTCATACTCTAGGTAACCTCCTGCCTTAGTTTCTGATACAACATGCACTTGACTGTCTTGTAGGCGACCGAAAACAAAGTGCAACATATCGAAAAAATGCACTCCAATATTAGTCGCAATACCACCCGACTTTTTAACTTCGCCTTTCCATGAGTGTAGATACCACTTTCCTCTTGAAGTGATATAAGTCAAATCCACTTCATACTTCCTCTCTACTTTACTGACCTCAACTTTTTTCTTAAGCGCTAAAATTGCCGGGTGAACGCGTAGCTGCAAAATAGTATTGACTGTTCTTCCCGTATCTTTTTCTATTTCTAATAATCCATCAATATTCCATGGGTTAAGCACCAAAGGCTTCTCACAAATAGCATCTGCGCCTGACCTTAAAGCAAAGCGCATATGAGAATCATGTAAATAGTTTGGAGAGCATATGGAAATATAATCTACGCCATCACCTAGTCGACGCATTTTATCTAAGTACCGATCGAAACGCTCAAACTCAGTAAAAAAACTGACATCAGGAAAATGACTATCCATAATACCCACAGAGTCATTAGGATCTAGGGCAGCAATAAGATCTGCATCAATATGTTTAATGGCTTGCATATGGCGTGGAGCTATGTAGCCCGCTGCACCGATCAGAGCAAATTTTTTCACGCTAACACCTTATATCTCTTACTACATTTATTAAATATTTAATATTATATTGCTTTTGAACTTTATCCACCAAATTAACAATCATTTTTATAGGCAATATTTCTTACCACTTGGTTAAATCTACATCTTTTAGAGATAACCAGTATAAACAGATTAGTTGCAAACACTATAACATTTTATCTACACCAATATAATCTAGCATATACCTACTAATCATTTTGCACATCTCAGTATCGGGTTTACTTGGATTGAAAGTACAATACATGCCCCGATGATTAAATTACTTTTCACTATTCATGACCGCAATAGTTTTTTTGGAAATATGTAGATAAAAATACTACTCCATCTATTTACCTAGCTTTTAGGCTAACCAATCTGGCAAAGGACACCATTTTGCTACAAAATATTGCTAATGGGTAGCAGACCAAGACTCTAGCCTTACTTTTTTTCAATCTATATGCCTATTAACCCTTTGTTTTAAAAGGACTTATTGCCTACCAATTTAATATCTCCTCTATTATTTGGTTTGCGCTACCACATAAGCCAACCAACGCCCCGACAAGGAGTCCACTATGCCTACCCAATTCCCGCAATTCATCCACCACGGCGCAAAAGATGGGGTAACTGGTTCGTGCCATCAGCTAGTGCTTGATGAGCACACCAGCTTGCTAGTTGATTGTGGCTTATTTCAGGGCGCTGAACTTAGCCCAGATCAACAAGCTAGCGCCCAACAGCTAGCGATTAACTTTGCCATTGCTAGCGTGCAAGCACTGATTGTTACCCATGTGCATATTGATCATGTGGGGCGGATTCCCTATTTATTAGCTGCCGGCTACCAAGGCCCGATTATTTGCAGCGAACCCTCAGCCAAACTACTGCCCCTAGTACTAGAAGATGCCTTTAAACTAGGGGTAAGCCGCGATCAAGCCACCGTTGAGCAATATTTAAAACTAATTGAAAAACGTATTATTGACCTGCCCTACAACCGTTGGTTACCCATGCTTAATCGAGATGATTTACAGGTTAAAATTCGCTTACAGCGTGCCGGCCATATTCTAGGCTCAGCCTATGTAGAGCTAGATATCCACTACCCTAAAACACAAAACAAGCAACGGGTCATTTTTAGCGGTGACTTAGGTGCGCCCTATGCCCCCATCTTAACCGCGCCCAAGCCTGCTTATCGCGCCGATACGATAGTGATAGAAAGCACCTACGGTGATCGCCTACATGATTCACGTAAAAACCGACGGCAGCGCCTACAGCAAGTGATTGAACAAGCCCTAGCTGATGGTGGCACCGTGCTCATTCCAGCCTTTAGCATTGGCCGCACCCAAGAACTGCTGTATGAGCTAGAAGACATTATTTACCGCTGCAAAAAACAGCCACACCCCTTAACAACCAGCCAACCACCATCCCTAAGCCAATCCCAGTGCCCGATACGCTGGGCGCAACTACCCATTATTTTAGACTCGCCCTTAGCCAGTCGCTTTAGTGAAACCTATCGCCAACTACAACCCTTTTGGGATCAGGAAGCCCAGCAACGATTAAAAGCTGGACGCAGCCCCTTAGCGTTTGAACAACTGATTAGCATTGACTCGCACCACGATCACCTACAAATGGTGCAACACCTGCAACAAACTAAACGCCCCGCTATTGTCATTGCGGCCAGCGGTATGTGTAGCGGCGGACGCATAGTGGATTACTTAAAAGCCATGCTGGGTAGCCCAGAGCACAACGTGTTGTTTGTTGGTTACCAAGCGGAAGGCACCTTAGGGCGACAAATACAACAATACGGCCCCAAACAAGGTTACGTAACTATTGATCGACAGCGAATTGAAATTAAAGCCGGAATAGAAACCCTAGGCGGCTACTCGGCCCATGCCGACCAAGCGGGCTTAGTGCGCTTTATCACTGGCATGCGTATTTGGCCAAGCACCATCAGGCTAGTACACGGTACCCCAGAGGCTAAGCAGGCGCTGAAGCAACAGCTAGAGCAGAAGTATGCAAAGCAGAATAATAAAGCGATACTATATACTTAACTATCCAAGAGCTCCAATAGTTGTAAGTTAGTTATTTTAGGAATCAAACTATTTGGCAAACGACTATTGCTAGATAGATTATATACTTTAAATTTATCACTCATAATTTTTTCAGACATTAACCGAAAATTCGGATAAATATGTCTATTATAATGCTCATCTAAACTACTTGGCTGCGCTTTTTCACCTGATTCATAAAAGCGTGAATGAGTATTTGTTAAGTCAACGCCAACCAAAAACACACATTGATATCCTAAACAGTAAGCAATTTGCAATCCTACATATGGTATAGTTCTTGCCGAGTAATACCCTTTCACCAGATTCTTACTAAAACCCCAAGTGTTAGGCCTCGACTTCAAAAGAGAGTAATCGCTTACCAAATCCTTATCTTTTCTTACCTTCCATGCAAACTTTCTATCACTTAATTGTTTAACACCATTTATCCTATTCACCTTTTCTAATAAATAAATAGTTTGACCTTTAAGTAGATCCTCTGCTTGATCTAAAACTGCTTTAATCACCTCATAGCTTAAAGCAACTCTTTTGCACAGTTTAAGCGCTAGGATAATGGCATCAAGCTTAGCCAATGCAAAGTTAGGGTCATCACATAAATAAAGATCAGGTTGAACATTTACATCTGAAAACAGATATATAGATCCATTCATCGCCCAAAAATCAGCACATGCTTTTTTAGTCAAGTCAAATTCATTAACCGAAGGTCCTGAAGCCACAAGGAACACTTTACTATATTCGCCAGGAGTTAGGTCAGCTAATTTTTTAAGTTTCATAACTTAACATCTCGCAAGTTACTGCCAGTGGCTATACTGTTAATTTTCTTTGCACAAAAAGCAGAAAAAGCTACAGGCATCCATAACCAATGCCACAACATATTTGGAGTATGGATAAGCTCATTTAGCTCAACTAACATAACCACTATACAAGCTATTAAAGTTGCCATCCAAAACACTGCAACTTCTCCATACTCCGTCAACTTTCTTGCTTTAAAAAGGCTAACTAGAGTGTAAGAGATCAAAAACAAAAACAGGCCTAACCCCACAATCCCATAATTATATATCACTTCTAAATAGACGCTATGAGTATTGTTTATTATTTCTCCCGAGCTTATTAGCAATGGTTCTAAAGCACTATCAGCTCCATGGCCAAACCAGAGGTGCTCCAATGATTTACTCCAAGCATTAGCCCAAATCTCATCTCGCCGAGTCAAACCACGTCCGCTTACTTCATAACCTGCATAGTTATATATAAAAAAAACAAAAATACTAACCACGGATAAAACAGGTGCAATATACCTAACTTTATTTTCTTCACGATAAAGAAAAACAGATAGCACACAGAAAACCAAGAAACATGCCACCCAAGCAGTTCTTGCAAATGTTAGTAATATGTAACAAGATAAAATTATTGATAAGACACACCATAACAACAACGTTTTTTTACTTCGTTCTGTAAAATATAAAAACAAAGCTGCTGAAAATGCCATCCCATAATGCATGCCCGCAACAATTGTATTACCAAAATCAGCCACCCCTTCGAGCCCTGATCCTTCTAAGCCTAGCTCTCTGTAACCAGTAGGCATCATCCCATTTAAACTTAAGTTTACTAATGAAAAGAAAGCCATAGCACTAGAAAAAACAGTAAAACCCCTTAAACAATTTATCCAAAATTGACGCGAAAAAGACACATTAACTATAATTAAAATTAACGCCATTAAAAAAACAGCCCGTCTTATAGATTTTAATTCTTCCGCCAAAAATAAACCATTTAAAACTATATATATAAAAAAAATAGCCAGCGGTGACATAACATTTAATGTAGGAATTCTTTTATTGCATATAACCATATCTAATAAAACAAGCAGCCCTCCTAAACCAACAATGTCATCAAGTTAAGCGCTGCTCCAGCATCACGCGCTCAGCCGGCTGATTTTGTCACGGCATAGCAAAGCAGATCTGAGCAGAAAATCAGGCCGCAGCCTTATTTCTGACGACATTCAGGCGCGTATTGCCTCTGTTTTCTCCGGTTCCCTGATGTTCAGGCGTGCGCAGGCCGACCGCCTATGGCCAGCTTTTTTCTGGGTGCTTCTTTGCTTTGAGGCGTGTTAGCGGGTTGGTTTGTAGCCCTCGCAACCACGGCTGGCCGGACGTTTGCGGTGTCGCGGGTAACGTCTACCGGGCCTTACGACTGACAAGCAACCCGTCATCAGCGTCAACAGGTTGTGCCAGCCCAGCGCACACGGCTGGTTGAGCAGCTTCACAAGGCTGTTTTTCATGCGGGACACGGCCTGTGTGAAATTGACTTTCCAGCGCCACTTGCTGCCTTTTTGCCTCTGATCGACCACCGGTTGCAGCAAATGCTGCATTAACAAGGCCAGATTCTTTACCAGCTGGGCGGCATGGAAATCCTGTTTTACAGCCAGCGGAGTACGCCCGCTAAAATTGTCCAGCCCAAGGGTGATTTTGGTACGCCGAAAGTCGGTTTCGATGCCCCAGCGGCGGTTGTAGAGCCCGGCAAACTGCTCAATCGGGTAGGCTTGCGCATCCAGCAACGAGGTCAGCAACAGTTCTGTTTCACCGGTTTCCAGCTCAACCCGGATGATGCGCAAACGCAGGGCCAGGTTGGGATCTGTGCCCGATTCGCTGCACATCAGACGTGAATGGCTGCTTTTTGCAGCAAATTCGCGTGTTTCTTCTGGTTTTCCAGAGGCCAAAAACTGTTTGACCTCCGTGGTGTAATCACGCGGCAGGCGCATGACAAAGTGCCGGTTCTGCTGGACATACAGCGCCATCAACCACTGGGCCGGATAGCCCCGGTCAAACAGGGTGACGCTGTCAGCCGGTGTGTGGAAAAGATGCAGGTGAGCACAGTCCCGCTCAGACAGTCCAGGCGACACCATCAGGCTATGCAGGCTTTGCTGGTCACTCACATCGTAAAGCTCGGACAGGCGGGCTACGGGGTGTCCACAATGTGTACCAAAAGCACGGTGCATGCCGGATTCCAGGGGCAGATGGACGCTGGAACCATCGATGGCCAGCACCTGCAGCCCTTGCCAACGCTGGCGTAAACCCAGCTGGTCAATCTGCTGCTGCAAGGCTTGGTTCAAGCTTTCGAGCGCGGAGTGTTTGAGCTTGTTGCGTGCCTGGCTGAAAGCTTGAGCGGTGACCACGCGCTGCTCAAAGTCCGAGCCGTTGAGTGCCTGAAAAAACGGATCCAGCTCAGTTTGCAAAGCCGTGCGGGGATGATTGAGAAGAAAAAGAACGGTGTTTTTGAAAGTCAGATGGCGGCGACGGGTAAAATCCTGGGGCCGGCTGCGGTGGGCTGCGACAAAATCGGGACAATCAAGCAGATTGGTTAATTTTTGTACAATTTTCTGCCAAAGTTGAGTAGGCGGTGTCAAGAGATGTGTGTTTTGTAGCCAAAATACGATCCTTTTGTGTACCAGATGGTCCGGTAATTATATGATATTTCAGGAAAAATTGCTTAACTTTATGACATTGCCTAAACCAAGGGTCAACCTCATCAACGCTTTATCCATATTATTTGTTAAAAATGAATAATATGGAGTAAAGTAATACAACAAAAAAAAGACTAATAATAATACACCAGCAAAAAACTTTAAGCTTAATCGTTCCCTACTCATTGATATTCTCCAAGCTTAGATATAATAACTTTAATACTAATTAATGGCCGCCAAATATATCGTCCCAGAATCTTAAACTTAAACAAAGGTGAAACTACCGTATTCTTTTCATTAAAGCCAGGCCGCCAAGAAAACTTTTTGCCTCTTCTTGTTATCGTAAATGTTTTCAAGTCACACAATGAAGCAAAGTGCCCTCCTCCAGAGTCATTACTGATGACAACCTCGCTATTAGATATATGGTCAAGTAACAGCCCTATATCTTTAAAAGTCTTTAACTTATACTTCAACAATGGCTGTTCAAGCTCCAAATACTCGCTAGGTGAGCATATGAACTCCACATCCCAACCTAGCTTAGATAGCTTATCAGCCAGTTTAATAAAACCTTTCAAATAATAATTTTTCTTCGGCTGCGGACTTAATGGGAAAATTAAAATTCGATTTTTAACACGGCTTTCGCTTACAATTAAAGGCTGTTTTTCTTTTGGTTTTATATCGTACACTGAGTGAGTGTACTCATCCGCCCAATCAACCATAGTTAACCCTTTGCTAGTATCTAAGCAAAGCGCTCTACTTGCACGTTGATACTCTTGATCATCAACCATGACTGAACGTTGATAAGCTAATGAAGTACTTTTAATTTTTTTAGCAGTGACAAATGCTACATTTGTATACTCTAATAATGACTCTTTATAATATTTCTCATAACAGGCTATTACAAGATCATAGCATTCAGAGTAATATTTAAATTCTTCCTTGCCATCCTCTAACTCAATGATTAACCATGGAAACTTTTCTTTCGCCGTGTTTAATAGATTGCTTTTTAGGGTAACCTTTGCTCCCTCAGTATAAAAATTCCAAGCAATTCGTATATAAATGGTCAAGTCACCTAAGGCAGCTAAAGGTAAAATTAAGACCTTTTTGTTCTGCCATTTTTTTTGTTTCATACAACTAATTCCCTTTAAACCACTGCCAAAACCTTTGTCTTGCTTCAGCATCCTCAAAATAACCAGGCACATTATTGCTTATGCTTGAAATCTTAAGTTTTACCAGCAACTGCGCCAGCCCCGCTACATCCCCTAACTCAAATAAATAGTCAGGATTCTCGACTACTTCTTTGGCCCCACCACAGTTGGTCGCAATTACCGGTACCCCAGCGGCCATCGCCTCTAGTAGCACCATGCCAAAGGGCTCGTGATCAGAACTTAAGGCAAACAAATCAAAGGCTTTAAAGTAACGCCGGCCATTAGGCACTTGGCCTAAAAAGCGCACGCTGCTTGCTATCCCCAACTCCTGGGCCAGGGTTTTAAGGGATTGCTCTAAACGGCCACTGCCCATAATCGCCAGCAAACTGCCCTCAGGTAACTGCGGCAAGGCTTGGGCAAAGCCTTTAATTAACGTGGCTTGGTCTTTATCCGGGTGCAAGCGCCCCACATTACCCACCACATAGGCATCTACCGGTAACTGCAAAGCTAAACGGGCATCAGCACGGCTAACCTGCTCGGCCTGCACCGCAGCGACATCAATGCGGTTATACAGGGTTTGAATTTCGGACTCGGCAAACTTTGGCAAACAGTTACGCATGTCATCCCGCACCGCATCGGAGACTCCCAACAAACGTAAACGACGATGAAAAATATTCGCCATCAACTGCCGCGAACGGCGCTGATAATCACCAAAAGCATGGTGCACACCAATCACCGGCAACTTAGAACCCAATAACGCAATATAAATTGGCTTAAAGCGATGGGCGATACAAAAAGCAAAATTACGGCTGGCCACCAACTGCTTAAACTGCTTAATCGCCGCCAGTTTTAAGCCGCGCACTTGCTTGCTGCTAAAATTAAAAAACAACACCTCATCCGAGGCGCTACCCGCCACCACTTCAGCACTTGGCTCACCGGTTAAATACACCGTGCACACCTTATACGGCGTGTCTTTAAACAACACCGCATACTGCCGCGCACAATCTAAAAAAGGGCCATCATAGCCATGGCAAAACTGCAAAACCCAAGGCGCAGCAGAATCAACCTTAGACTGACTGTGCATCAGCTGGCTCACTTGGTGCAGATTCAAGAGGCGCTGCCCCCTGCTTCACCACTAAAATATCTTCCATAATTAAATACTGTAAGTCCGAGCCAAAAAACATATCTAAGGCATCTTTCGGTGAGCAGACCATCGCCTCGCCACGGCGGTTAAGGGAGGTATTTAACGACACCCCATTGCCGGTAAGTTTTTCTAACTCCAGCATTAAGTCATACCAGCGCGGATTATATTGCCGCTCTAGCACTTGGGCCCGTGAAGTACCGTCTTCGTGCACTACTTCAGGCACACGACTCTTCCACTCATCATTCACTTCAAAGGTAAAGGTCATAAAGGGTGATGGATGATCCACTTTCAGCATTTGTGGTGCCACGGTATCAATCATTGACGGACAAAATGGACGCCAGCGCTCACGGAATTTAATTTGCTCATTAATTCGATCCGCCACTCCCGGAATACTTGGGCAACCAATAATCGAACGGCCACCGAGCGCCCGCGGACCAAACTCCATGCGGCCTTGAAACCAAGCCACGGGGTTACCTTCTACCATCAACTGGGCGATTTTTGCTGGCACCTCAGTGATTTGTTGCCACTGGGGTTGGCTAGGGTGCTTGGCGCAGGCCGCAATAATTTCTTCGTTGGTGTAAGACGGGCCTAAATACACATGCTCCATCTTCTCTACCGGCACCCCACGCTTTTGCGAAATAAACGCCGCAGCGCCCACCGCGGTACCGGCATCACCGGCCGCTGGCTGCACAAACAACTCTTTCACTTCTTCGCGGGCAATAATTTTTTGGTTGAGCTTAACGTTTAGCGCACTGCCGCCGGCAAAGGCTAACTTACCGGTTTCTTTAATAATATCGCCCAGGTAATAATCCATCATCTCCAACGCCAGCTTTTCAAATAGCGCCTGCACACTGGCGGCGTAATGAATATACGGATCATCGGCAATATCGCCTTCGCGCTTAGGCCCAAGCCATTCAATAAGTTTGGGTGAAAAGTAAAAACCTTTGCCTTTTTCTTTATAACGGCGCAGTCCAATCACGTTGGCGTACTCGGTGTTAATTACCAGCTCACCATTTTCAAACTTGGCTAAACGCGATAAATCATACAGATCCGGATTACCGTAAGGCGCCATGCCCATCACTTTGAACTCGCCATCGAGCATTTCAAAGCCAAGAAACTCGGTCATGGCACCGTATAAGCCACCGAGGGAATCGGGATCATAAAACTCTTTAATTTTATGAATCTTGCCGTTTTCGCCGTAACCAAAGAAGGTGGTGGCGTATTCACCCTTACCATCAATCCCTAAAATTGCGGTTTTTTCTTTAAACCCCGAGCACAAATAAGCACTGGCAGCGTGGGCGAGGTGGTGCTCGACCGGTTCGATTTTAATTTTCTTTAAATCAAAACCCAGCTGCTCTAAACACCACTGAATTTTCTTGTAATAACGCTTAAACCGGCGATTACCCATTAACAACGCATCTAACGCGCGATCAGGGGCGTACCAGTAGCGCTTGGCATAATGCCAACGGGCTTTTTCAGTAATACTGATTGGGGCAAAGGGAATCGCCACCACATCCACATCAGCCGGTTTGATACCTGCTTGCTCTAAGCAGAACTTGGCAGACTCATAGGGCATACGATTTTTCGCGTGTTTATCCCGCACCAAGCGCTCTTCTTCCACCGCGGCAATTAATTTACCGTCGATATAGAGTGCTGCTGATGGGTCGTGGCTCAATGCACCGGATAAGCCGAGAATAGTTAGTGCCATGAAATTGCCTCTTAGTGTTCTTCGCTAAGCGTTTCTGCCTGCGGCAAACGCTGATCTAATAATTGGTAAAGTGTACTCTCTGCCGGCCAGTTGCGTAAGAAGCGCGCCCGATCTTTGGCATACGCCCGCTGAAAACTGGCCAAACGCTGATGCTGCTGCATGGCATCTAAATCAATCAAACACCATTGATTGTGCTGCCAAAAAATATTGTGCCCTTTTAAATCTCCGTGACTAATTCTCTCACGGATTAACAGCGCAAACAGTTGATCTAGCGCCTGTAACATCGCTTCTGGCGGCGTACTCTCAGTTCCCGCCGCTGGCTGCAGATAAGGCGCAAAGTGGGCGATTATATCCTGTCCGGCGCAATATTCAGTAATAAACCACGCCGGCCCACGTAGCCCCAGCCAACGCTGCTCAATCACCGCCAATGCTTTTGGCGTGGGAATACCTAAAAACTCTAAGCGATTGGCCGCCTGCCAACTATGCCAAGCCCGACTCGGCCGCCAAAAACGCTTTAACCAATGGGCTAAGTGCTTAATGTTGTAACGCTTAATCACCAGTGGTGTTACCCGCCCACCGGCAGAATATTCAACCTTAGCCACGGTCGCCGCGCCACCGGTTTTATAAATATGGCCTTGGGCAATCAACTGATCAGGATTGGCCAACACCGGCTGTAACTCAGGCAAGGCCTGACGCCACACTGCCTGCAGCTTACATAACGAACGCTGGACACTGAACAGGCTGCAATCGCGGGCGGTTTTATGTAAATAATCCTTTAACCGCCACCGCTTAATTTTGGCAATTTCCGCTTCTAGGCGCTCAATCGGCAAGGCATGACTGCTATTAACTAAAATATAGTGCACCAGCAATTGCTCTAAATAGGGCGCTAAGCCATTGGGTAACTGGGCAAAAAACACCGCCAGATTAGCCAGCGCAGCCTCACGGGTGATCGGCTGACCTAACTCTTGCTGCTGAATACTGCCCGCATCAATCACCCACAGCTGCCGGCCATTGGTTAAAAAATTATCCAGGTGCAAGTCTGCCTGCCATAGACCCTTCAGGTGCATCTGGGCAATGTTCACTAAGGCGCGGCCCAGCACACACTCTTGCGCTTCAGTTAAATACGGCTGACTACCTACCTGTTGCCAGGCCTCGGCTAAGCTTTGGGTTTGATCCAGGTAAGCACTGATAACCCAGGCTAACTCTGGCCCGGCTTGCTGATGCTGTAGTACTTCAGGGCAGTTAATGGCTTGTGCCTGTAAGGCGCTAAAACCAGCAACCTCAGCTTGGTAAGCAGCAGCGGCTTTACGGCCAGTAAAAATCTTGATGACCACCGCTTGCCCTTGCCACTTCGCTAGCCCCACATAGCGGCGATTAGGCAGCACCCGTAACCAGCGCTGAATGCTTAGCTGCGACTGATCGGCCAAGGTTAATACCAAGGGTAATTGGGGGGCTCGACCTTTAAGTAAGGCAAAACTCATGGGCGGCTATCCTTATCCACTCGGCGCTTAGCTAAACGCAACATCCACTGCTCTAAGTTGTAAGGCTTGGTTAAATAATGCTGCAAGAAAATGCGCATCTCGGCCTCACCCCAAGCGTAGCTCGAGCGTCTAAATAAAGGGTCCAGATCTTTGACTTGATCTTTAACGCCTAACCACAGATAGCGCGTTTTTTCTAAATCAATCAGTTTCGCCGTAAATCCCTGATTGGCTGCCTGCAAAAAAATATGTTTGGGATAAAAACAGCCATGCACTTGCTTTGCCTGATGCAAGGTTTTAGCCAGTGTCGCGCAGGCAACAATAATCTCTGTTTGCTGCTGAGACGTTAACTCTGACCACTGATTCAGCCAGTAGCTTAGATCCTGCCAGCCATCGAGGGCATAGGTTAATAGGATTGCTTGATGCTCGCCGTTATGTTGGCGCTGAGCAAAAAAAGCCGCCTCTAAAGCGGGAATCCCCAACTTTTTATAGTGCAAAATATTGCGCATTTCACGAGCAAAGGTCGGCTCGCCTAAGGGATGGCACAAGCTGCGGGTTAAATGATTACGCTGACGCTTTAAATAAAAGGCTTGGCCATCTAACTCTAAACGCGAGACAGTGCTATAGCCTCCGCGCTCAGTATTGGGCTGATCAACCGCCTCAAGGGATAGATTCCAGAGCTTATCGAAGCTATCTAACTGATGCTTAGCCAATAACGGCTGTGCGCTGGGATTGATATAAGCGTTCATTCGCGCCCCTTAAAGTAATGCACAATTTGTTGAATGGCGCTTTTATCGCGCTGGGTTAAGCGCGACTGCTGACGATAAGCCAAATAAAAACGCAAGCGCTGGGTGCGCGATAATTGCTCACTGGCCACTTTATCAAGGCAGGCTAAATCTTTAATCAAGCGCCGCTGTAAAAATGGCCAGCACCAAAAACGTCCAGTGGGACAATCAATTAAAAATACTTTGCCCTGTTGATTAACCAATAAGTTACGCCACTTTAAATCATTGTGGGCAAAACGCTGCTGATGCAAAATGCGGGTCATTTCAGCTACCTGCTGACTGACCTGTGCTACCCACTGCGGGTCTTGTAGGCGTGGATCTTGCTGATTGGCCAAATGCGCTAAGTCTGCAGTATTAGGTAAGCCGCGGGTAATCATCGCGCCGCGGATAAACTTGCCATAACGCCGCTCTTGGCCATAGGCAATCACCTCGGCGGTGGCAATCCCCCACTGTTTAAAGCGTTGTAAGTTCTGCCACTCGGCCTGAATCCGCGTGGTCGGCAACCAAGCCCTTAACCCTTTGCCATTATTGCGGTAGCGTTTGACATAAAAATCGACCCCTTGGCGAGTGACTTTTATTAGCTCAGAAATAGGATCATGGGTAATGCGCTCACCCTCAAGGGCAAACACCGCCTCTAAGCTGCCAAACTCTGCTGCCAGCGACTGATACTCCGCGCTTAACTGCCACAGCATTAGAGCGCATCTCCATAACGCTGTTTACGCTGATACAGTTTATCGGCCTTTACTTGTAACCAAGCCAACAGCTTAGCTTCTTGAGCCAAGACCTGACGTAATGGCAGCTGAAAGTAATGGCGCAAAAAGCGCAATTTATCGCGCTCGGTTAAGCCAATCTCTAAGGCCGAAAAATACAGCGCGGCAAGGTCTTTGTTGCGCCAGCGCACTGGCGTGCGCGCACGGGTTTGCGCGCGATGCAAATCAATCACGGATAAGCGAAACTGCTCGGCACGAATTGGCTGATCGGTATGCAATAAAAAATGGCAAATATAGCAATCGCGGTGATTCACTCCGGCCCGGTGCATCGCCCCCACCATCTCAGCGACTCGCTGAATCAGCGCACGCTTTAATGCCGGCGGCGGTGGCTGAGCCTGCCAGTTGAGAGAGTAGTCTTCCAAACTAATGGTTGGCGCCAACTCTTCGGTAATGATAAATGAGTGCTGGCGAGCTGGATTAAGCCCGCGCTTACCATAGGCCACGGCGGTCATGGTCGGCACTTGGGCTTGGGTCAGGCGCTTGATTGCTTGCAATTCTTGCTCGGCACCTAAGACCGGTAACTTAGCCGTTAGCAAGTTTTTAATAATTTCACCCCAGCCAATACCACGGTGAATTTTCACAAAGTAACCGGCACCGGCCACTTCGGTGCGTAGGGTTCGCCGCCCTTCTAGTTCACGGTACACCTCACCTTGCAGCTGCTCAACCGCAGTAAAAGGATCTTGTCCCTGCCATAATTGGTTAAAAGGTGCCTGTAACAATAAACTCATGCTGGCTCCGCAAGAATAAGGTCAGCTGCGTATTCGGGCATCGAATATAAGTCAGCCGTTTGCCCGTAGTTTACCCCATTCTGTGACCAACGCAGCCGCGCCGAGTCATTTTCCAACATTTCAGCTAGGGTCTGATTCAGTGCAGCCTGCTGAAATGGACTAGGCAATACCCGTCCGGCATCGGCTTCGCTAATGTAGTGGGCATAGCCACAAATATCGGTGACCAATACCGGCAGCCCAGCGACTAAGGCCTCTAATAACACGGTACCGGTATTTTCGTTATAGGCTGGGTGAATCAATAAATCAGCACCCAATAAAAACCGCGGAATATCGCTGCGCCCTTTTAAAATCTGCACCTGCTGGGATAATCCCAGCGCCTTAATCTGCAGTAAAAAAGGTTTGGGGTCATCTTGCCCAATCACAATAAACCGAGTTTTAGCCTTAAGCGCTGCTGGCAAACTGGCCAAGGCCTTTAAACTGCGGTCCAAACCTTTGGTTTTAAAGCCAGAACCTACCTGCAGGAGTAATAACTGATCATCGGCTAGCTGAAACTCTTGGCGAAAAGCTGCACGTAGCTCGGCAGCATTGGCGGGAGCCTGACGATCGGTGGCAATCCCCGGTGGCAATAGATGAAAACGCTCAGCTTGGGTTTGGTAATGCTTGATAAATAACGGCTGCTGCACTTCAGAAATCATTAAGATCTCGGTGGCGTGCTCTGGGGCAAATACCGCCCGCTCATAGGCGGCAAAGTGCTTATAACGGCCGCTGTATTTGTACCAAGGATTACGCAGAGTTTGGGCTTTGTCTTCATAGCAGCCATCGGCAGCGTAATACCAATCGAGTCCGGGCATTTTATTAAAACCTATCACCCGATCCACCGGCGACTGAGCCATATCGGCCTGCAGCCACTGATAAAACTTCTGATTACGCCGATGATTAGCCCACGCTTTAACTTGCGGAATCCGCACATCAAACCCTGGAGGAATTTCGCCTTCCCAAATTAAGGTATAGACCCGTATGTGATGGCCGCGGCGCTGGCACTCTAAGGCGATGCGCATAAAGTCGCGCTGCAAACCACCAAAGGGAAAGTACTTATATAAAATAAAGGCGAGCTGCATGAATTACTCACTAGCGGTGGGAGCAGCGCTCCCGGTGGTGGGCTGGAGTAAGGGCTGTAAATGCTGCAGCACCTTATCGGGGGTAAGGTCATCAAAGCACGGTAATTGGCGATCACCTTTACCGGCTAACGGATGCTCGGCACATAAATGAATTTGCCCCTTGCCATAGGCGCCAACTCGTCCCGGTAAGGTGGGACCATACAATGAGATGGTTGGTACATCTAACGCTGCGGCTAAATGCCCAAGCCCGGTATCAACGGCTACACAGGCGGTAGCATTGGCAATTTCATCGGCCACCCCGGCCAAGTTTAATTGTGGCAGCACGGTTACCTGCTCCAGTTCGTGGGCAATCCGCTCGGCCCGCTGCTGCTCGGCAGCATTCCCCCAAGCGAGGTGCACGGCGATCCCTTGGCTATTCAGCTGCTCAGCTAGGTGTCGCCAATACTGCTCTGGCCAGTGTTTGCTTGGCCAAGTGGTGCCATGTAAGAACATCACGTAAGGCTGGGCAAGCGCTTTATGCCGCCTTTGCAACCCATACTCGGCGGCCTTGCCGGTAATCGAATAACCCAGTGCCAAAGCAAATAGACGCCGCGTTCGCTCAACTGCGTGGAGATCCGTTGCCACCTGATATTTAGCATCATAAAAATAACTGGCCACAGCTTCGCGCGCCGACTGTTTATCAAAGCCGGCCACTGGCGCTAAGTTAAAACGCGTCAGCCAAGCACTTTTGAGTAACCCTTGGGCATCAATGGTTAAATCATAAGACTGCTGTTTAATCCGCTGCTTTAGGGCCCGCCACTCACCACTTTTGTAGGTTTGCCACAGGTGTTTGCGCCAGCGTCGAATCGCTACGGGAATCACTTCTGCCACTGCGGGGTGCCAACTGGGGATTTCGGCAAAGCCTTCTTCCACTACCCAATCAAACTGAATCCCAGGTATGGCTCGCTGGGCATCGGTTAATGCGGGCAAGGTATGAATCACATCGCCCAACGACGAGGTTTTAATTAATAACACACGCACTACAGTTCGCTCTCTTGCAATTGAATCGGCGTCACTGTTAAACGCTCTAAAGCAGCAATCACCAAACTCGCTGGTAGATTTTTCAAGCAGTCATAATGACCAAAGCGACAGGTACGCTGAAAACAAGGACTGCAATCTAAGCCTAAACGAACAATTTCGACTTGATCGGCTAAGGGCGGAGTAAAGTCCGGTGAAGTTGAGCCGTATACCGCCACCAAAGGACGATTCAGGGCCGCGGCCACGTGCATTAATCCCGAGTCATTACTTACCACTGCCTCAGCACAGGACATTAAATCAATCGCTTGGGCGAGGGAGGTTTGACCGGCAATATTCGTCACTTCTTCACGCAACCCAGGAATCAACAGCTGTTGAATATGCTCACCACTGAGGTGATCTTTTTCTGAACCAAAGATCCACACCTGCCAGCCTTGGCGAATTTTAGCCTCGGCCACTTCCGCATAGGCTGACGCAGGCCAACGCTTGGCCTCACCAAACTCGGCCCCAGGACACAGCGCCAGCACGGGACGATCCAGCACCAGATTAAGTTCTGTTAATGCCTGCTGCCGCTGGGCCGGATCAATATGTAAGCTCGGACGCGGATAAGGTTTAGCTAGCTCGGTACCTGGTGCGTAAGCCAGCGCCATAAAACGCTCAATCATTAAGGGGTAGCGATCTTTATCCAGATGGCGCAAATCATTCAATAAACCGTAGCGCATTTCACCCTTCCAGCCAGTGCGCTTAGGAATACGAGCAAAAAATGGCGTCAGCGCAGACTTTAACGAGTTAGGCAGCAAAATCGCCTGATCGTATTGATTTTTCAGCTGCTGGCCCAGTTGGCGCCGGGTTTTCAAGTCCAACACCCCATGCCCTAAAGGAAAACTAAGGGCTTGACGCACTTCGGGCATCCGCTCTAGCAGCGGACGGCTCCAATTAGGCGCTAACACATCGATCTGACAGTCTGGATGCTGCTGTTTTAAGGCTATGAATAGGGTTTGCGCCATGACCATATCGCCAACCCAGCTTGGTCCAACAATAAGAATATTCATCGGCCGCTTGTCTGTACTCAAAGGGTAGTAATCCAAAGAAAGGCTCGATTATGCCACTGAATCTGGTTTTTTTCTTGTTTTCAATGTTTCTAAACCACAGCCAAGAGCAACAGGACTCAAGCAGCCCAAAGGAGAGAAAGTACACTCATTTAGTTTTACCCAGGCACAAAAAAGCGGGCTTCCTTGCCCGCTTCAGACTGCTGACAAACCCCTCGTTCCCATCGAGGGGTTTGTTTTTTATACTGGGCACACATCTGCTGCAGGAGTTGTACAGTGCTACGTGATCGCCCCCAGACCCAGTCCGAACTCGAATTTGTCTGTATTGACGAGCTGGTTCCTTCAGACCATTTACTACGCAAAGTAGATCGTCATATCGATTTCTCGTTTATTCATGATCTAGTCAAAGACTTGTACTGCGCGAACAATGGTCGCCCAGCGCTGGATCCAACTCTACTGTTTAAACTGCTGCTTATAGGCTATTTATTCGGTATTCGTAGTGAACGTCAGTTGATCCGTGAGGTTCAGGTCAATGTAGCCTACCGCTGGTTCCTAGGCTTGAACTTGACTGACAAAGTCCCTGATGCCAGCACCCTTAGTCAGAACCGTCGCCGCCGCTTTAATGACTCGGATATCTACCAGCAAATTTTTGATGAAATCGTCTTGCAGGCGATGCAGCGTAAGTTGGTATCCGGCACGGTACTGTATACCGATTCAACCCACCTGAAAGCCAATGCTAACAAGGGGAAATGGGTCAAAGCACACGCCGTTTCAGAACGGCAAGCCTATATGGATAAGTTGGATCAGGCGATCGAGGAGGATCGCCTAGCCCACGGAAAAAAGCCCTTGCCGCCGCCATCGAGCGAACCTCAGGTGCGGGAAATCAAACAAAGTAAGACCGATCCTGAAAGCGGCTTTATGACTCGGGATAACAAGCCCAAAGGCTTCTTTTATCTTGACCATCGTACGGTGGATACCAAAGCCAATATCATTACCGATGTGCATGTCACGGCGGGTAACGTCCACGACGCAGTGCCCTATTTGGCCCGATTGGAACGGCAGACACAGCGTTTTGGCTTTAACGTCCAGCATGTTGGCCTGGATGCAGGCTATCACACCACAGCCATCAGCAAAGGTCTGGAAGATAAGGGGGTAAAAGCGGTGTTTGGCTATCGGCGACCGATCCATCGCCAAGGGTACTTGCGTAAACGTGAGTTTATCTATATCGCCGAAACAGACCAGTATGTGTGCCCACAAGGACAGGCCTTGATTTACAGTACAACTAACCGGGAAGGGTATCGCCACTATGTATCTGATCCGGCTGTGTGCCGACAATGCCCGCTGCTTTCACGCTGTAATCAGAACGCCAAACAACAAAAAACGGTCACCCGTCATGTGTGGGAAGGCAGCAGAGAACGGCAGGATGCCAACCGGCTGACGCCTTGGGGCAAGGCGATCTATCAGAGGCGCAAAGAAACAGTAGAGCGAAGCTTTGCTGATGCCAAAGAGCTGCATCAATACCGCTACGCGCGGTATCGTGGTCGTCACAAAGTGCAGGCGCAATGCCTGATGACTGCCGTGGCACAAAACATCAAGAAAATCGCACTATTGGCAGGATAATCCCGCTTTTGTAAACCTCTTGCCCTCATGAGTGCCTGTTTACACGCCTACTTAAGCTCAGATACGCCCAATTTACTTTAAAAAATCTTGGAGCAAAAACTTCCGCTCTTTGAACGCTTATCCCATTTGAGTGCTTATCCCAAAAGAAAAAGCGGCATTGAAGTGCATAAAACAACAAACCCCACCAAAAAGGCGGGGTTTGTCAGCTACCTGAAGCGGGCTTCCTTGCCCGCTTGCATCCTTCTTCCCTAACCGATGCCACTACCTATACCCTTAGGTTATTTCCCTAGTGCTTATTCCCTGCGCTTAACTCCCTATTCAATCCAAATTAAGCACCAATTACCCCGCCATCCTTACGGGTCACCAGCATAATGCTCGAGCGTGGCACGCTATTGCCGCCGAACGGGAAATGCGAAGGCGCTAACTCCTCACCCGGATGTTGCACCCCAACAAACATCGTTTTTTGATCAGGGCTAAAGGCCAATCCAGTAATTTCACAGGCAACCGGTCCAGTTAAGAAACGGCGCACCTCTCCGGTTTTAGGATCCGCACAGAGCATTTGGTTATTGCCTTGGCCAGCAAAATCGCCTTCATTGGAATAGTTCCCATCGGACTGGATCCACAGCCGCCCACCCTGATCAAAGGTAATGCCATCGGGGCTGTTAAACATGTTGTCGGCGGTAATATTGCTCGACCCGGCATAGGGCGTGCCCGCATGCACGGTCGGGTTACCCGCAATTAAGAATAAATCCCAGTCAAACTGCTCGGCCGTATGTTGCCCTGCACGTGGCACCCAACGCACAATTTGCCCGTAGTGGTTTTCGGCACGTGGATTAGGGCCATCCACTGGCTGATTGTCTTTCAGGCCACGGTTTTTATTGTTGGTCAGAGTACAGAACACCATCGGCTCGTGGGGGTGCGCTGCAACCCACTCCGGACGATCCATGGTGGTAGCTCCCACTTGGGTAGCGGCTAAACGGGTATTAATTAAGATGTCGGCTTGGCTGGCAAAACCATTAGCTGCGGTTAAACCATTTTGCCCATGCTCTAGGCTAATCCATTGACCACTGCCATCTTCGTTAAATTTAGCCACCGATAAAGTACCGGCATCTAACAAGTCACGGTTGGCGGCCTGATCCTGGGGATTGTATTTATCGCGGCTAACAAAACGGTAAATATGCTCACCACGCTCGTCATCCCCTAGATAAACCACCACATGGCCATCTTCGGCGATAACTAACTCAGCATTTTCGTGCTTAAAGCGGCCTAAAGCCGTGCGCTTAACCGGCTGTGATTCGGGGTTATGGGGATCAATCTCCACTACCCAGCCAAAACGATTGGGCTCGTTGGGTTCTTTAGCTAAATCAAACCGCTGATCAAACTTATACCAGCTGTAGCCGGCATCTTCGGCGGCAATTCCATAGCGTTTAAAACTCTCGGAAAGTTCTAGCGGCTGATCACTGCCAAAATAACCATTAAAGTTTTCTTCACAGGTCAGATAAGTGCCCCAAGGGGTTTGCCCATTGGCGCAGTTATTAAAGGTACCTAGAACTAACTCGCCTTTAGGGTCAGCCTTAGTTTGCAATAAGGCATGGCCTTTGGATGGCCCACTGATGCGCATCGGTGTGTTGGCATCAATCCGGCGATTGTATTTACCGTCTTGTTGTACCCGCCAGCCAGCTTCTTGCTTAACTAAGGTCAGCACTGAAACCCCATGGGCCGCTTGAGCATAGCGCACATCGGCGGCGCTCATATTTTTCCCTTGGTGCTCAAACATCAACTCATAGTTGGTGTACTCGTTATTCACCGCCAAAATAGCGCTGTCAGCGGTTAACGGAAATAAGCTCATGCCATCGGTGTTATCACCAAACTGGCCTGCTTGATCGGCAGCGGTATTATTTTTCACCTGATCACTAAAAGCGGCCACCTTAGAAAACAGTGGATCGCCCCAAGAAATCAAACGTTCCACTTGGTAACCTTCAGGCACGGTCACGGTATCGGCAGTACTGGCGGCCACTGCTTTAAAACCTAATAACGGGCTGCCGCTAGGCGCTAGGGCTGCCGCAACCGCTTTGGTGACCGGGGTCATACTAAAAAAGGCCGCAGCACCTAAAGCAGCACCTGCCCCACCTAAAAAGCGGCGACGGGATAAACCCCGTTCAACCATCTGAGTAAATTCTGGGGTTTCGGGACGTGGATGGTTACGCTCATCTTGCAATTCAAACTGGCTCATACAGGGTTCCTAGCTCAATAGGTTCTTGGAATGAGCCACAGCTTAGGTGGTTGAAGTTACAGCGATATGACAACTCAAGCGCCGACTCAATAACCCGCAACGCCCAAGCCAATGAGTGCTTGGGCGCTATTGATTTAGCCTTGCTTAAACACCTGATCAGCTTGGGCAAAGCGTTGCTGAATACTGCTGGTCGGCGGCTTACCGAGCAAACTGACAACAATAATTGCCACACTGGCTAAGGCAAAGCCAGGAATAATTTCATACAGGCCTAGATCAATGAACTGCTTCCACAGCACCACAGTTAAAGCCCCCACTAAAATACCCGCTACCGCACCATTGCGCGTCATCCGTGGCCAAGTGACCGACAGTAAAATTACCGGACCAAATGCCACCCCCAAGACCATTAACCGTCCCACCCAAACTAATTCACGCTGGGAGGCATTTTTGCGTAAAAAGGCTTTATAAAAGTCCTCAGTGATGGCACTGGAGCTCACCAACAGCTGCCTGCGGAACTCGAACTAGCCTTGATTCAAGCATAAACTTGCTCAGGCAGGACTTAGCCCGAACGTTTCTCCTAACTTTCGATGCTGCCTGCTATTGAGTTGAACATGTTGTGTACCTGCAAGTTCTCGATACACCATCGAGTGATTTGGGCTTCAGAGTACGCCTCAGCCCACCACAACCCGTATCCAGCGGCGCAAGGCCAAGTATTGGCTAACGATTTTTTTTACTGTTATTGCTTTTATTGCCCCTCTTAGCCCACCTCAGCCAATGGCCATTACTACAAGCAATCGCCGGCTTTTATCAGGCAGGTGCTTTAGTCTTTGGCGGCGGTCATGTGGTGCTGCCCATTTTAGAGGCCCAGGTGGTAACCCCAGGATTAATCAGCAGCGAGCAGTTTCTCGCTGGTTATGCCGCGGCCCAAGTCTTACCTGGACCACTGTTTAGCTTTGCGGCTTTCTTGGGTACGTTATTACCCTCGCATCCTTGGCCTTGGCTCAGCGGCCTGCTCGGTTTAGTGGCTATTTTTCTACCCTCGGGTTTACTGGTGTTAGCGGTGTTACCCGTTTGGCAGCAACTAAAACAACAAGCTGCAGTTCGCCGCGCCTTAGCCGGAGCCAATGCTGCGGTGGTCGGCCTACTGTTAGCCGCGCTCTATCAACCACTGTGGCTGAGCAGTATTTATCAACCCACTGACTTAGCGCTGGCCTTGCTCGCTTGGCTGGCATTGGCGGTGTGGCGATTACCCGCCTGGTTGCTAGTCCCCTTGTGTGGCCTAGGCTATACCTGGTTGCAATCTATTACTACGGCGCTGGGCTTAGCTTTATAATGGCGCCTGTTTTTCTTATTTAGGCCACTTTGATGTCAAGCACTGAGCATTATTTACTGAACTACGCGTGGGATATTAAACACTGGAATGAAGACCGCGATGTCATGCTAGAAGCACAATTCAGCGGTGTATCGCCCACACAAATAGCCCCACTGCTTGAGCAATGGTTGCACTCGAAACAGCGCGATCAGCAAGTGCTAGATCAACAAACCGCAACGATTTTCTATGCAGGGGGTGCGTGGTTCCATTGGCCTGCCACTGATTCATTACAGTTTTATATCCATTCAGCGGGGCAAGATGCCTTTGATTCTATTCACTATTACGCTAACCATTTAGCCGATTATTTATTCGCCGCGTTAGGCCCTAAACTCCAGCTGCAGTGGATTGAGCATCCCCATCGCCGGGATTATTTGCGGGCCCACTAATCGGCTCAGCTACTCAGTAAACATTTCGCGCCAGCACTGGTTAATTACCGCAGCAACGCCTGCCACAATAAGCGTGCTGCAATTAGGGTCAGCAGGAGATTAAATAACCCATTAAAGCGCTGATCACTGATTTTTTGTAAACGCCCTAATCCTAGCTTAGTGCCCAGCGCGCCAGCTGCAATCATTGCCAACACCAGCACAATCCATTGCTTAAAAGCAAAGCCTGCCATGCCAAATACCATGGCTTTTGGCGCATGTTGCAATGTCATGGCAGCGGCAAAGGTCGCCACGGTAGCTTGCCGATTAGTTTGCTGCTGCTTAACAAAAGCCCCCACCAAAGGCCCGGTCGCACCAACCAAATGACTCAATAAGGTGGTCAGCGCGGCGGCGACTAAAGTACCCGCCTTACCTAAAATAAGTGCAGATAAAGATGGACCCCAGCACAGATACAAAATAAAGAGCGCAATGGCCGTTTGCAGTACAGCAACCGATAGTTCAACCAATAACATACTGGCTAATCCAGCGCCTAGCAGCACACCTGGGGCAAACCAAGCAATGGTTTGCCAATTTATCCAGCGCCAAGTCATGGCGGCACGATTAGCATTTGAGCCTAATTGCACCAAGCCATGTACTGGAATAATCGCGGCAGTGGGAATCAACAAACTAAGTCCTGCCAGTAAAATAGCTCCGCCGCCAATCCCGATAAACGCAGTGATAAACGAGGTCAACCCGGCTAATGCCACTAATCCAAGCAGCGTGTATAACGATAAATACTCAGGTAACCAACCAGCGGCTATTAAACTCTGCATAAAAATACTCTGTTTGATCCATTGAAACCCATCGCTAAAAACCAAGAAGGTGGACTAATAGCCCACCTTCATTAGCCTCAACCGTTGCTGGCTTAACCTGTGTTACGCAGCCCTGCGGCAATCCCTGCTACGGTGACTAACATCGCTTGCTCTACTTCAGGGTGCTCAATACTGTGCTCCCGGCGCGAGCGATCCAGTAACTCAACCTGCAGTAAATGCAGCGGATCTAAGTATGTATCGCGAATGCTAATTGAGGCGCGGACCAAGGGGTGGCGCTCAAGCAAATGCTCCTCGCCGGTCAAAGCCAATACTTGCTGCACGGCTTGCTCAAGTTTGGCATACAGTGCTTCACCAAAGCCTTGCAACGCGGGCTCGACTAAACGGGCGTCATATAGTCTGGCGATCCCTTGATCCGCTTTTAGCAGCACCATTTCCAGCATATCAATCCGCGCGCGAAAGAACGGCCAGTGATCACGCATTTCTTCTAAAGTGGCGGCTTCACCACGCTCCAGCGCTTTGGCTAAAGCCTCCTCCCAACCGAGCCATGCCGGCAACATTAAACGTGTTTGGGTCCAGGCAAAGATCCATGGAATAGCGCGTAAACTTTCAATCCCACCCGAACGACGCTTCGCCGGACGACTGCCTAAGGGCAAGCGGCCTAGTTCTTGCTCTGGTGTGGCTTGACGAAAATACGCCACAAACTCTGGCGCCTCTTGCACCACCGCGCGATAAGCGGCGCCACCATCAGCGGCCATCCGCTCCATCACATCACGCCAAGCTTGAGTTGGGGCCGGTGGCGGCACCACGGTGGCCTCTAAAACTGAAGCTAAATATAAATTTAAGTTTTGCTCGGCCACCTTAGGCAAGCCATATTTAAAGCGAATCACTTCGCCTTGCTCGGTGGTTCTAAAGCGCCCTGCCACCGAACCTGGTGGCTGCGATAAAATGGCTTCATGGGCCGGCCCACCGCCACGACCCACGGTACCGCCACGGCCATGAAATAACAGCAGCTCCACTCCCGCTTTGGCACACACCGCCACCAACTCTTCTTGGGCGCGATATTGCGCCCAAGCCGCAGCCGTTGTGCCGGCATCTTTGGCTGAGTCTGAATAACCGATCATCACTTCTTGCGGCCCAGCTAACTGCTGACGGTAATCCGGTAAAGCCAGTAATTGCCCAATCACAGCCCCCGCATGATCTAGGTCTTGCTCGGTTTCAAAGAGTGGCGCCACAGCCATAAAGCGCCGCAGTCCAGCTTCTTTGAGCAATAACTGCACCGCCAGCACATCGGACGGCGCGGTGGCCATGGAAATCACATAGGAGCCCAAGGCGGCAGCCGGTGTCTTAGCCACCACTTTACAGGTGTCTAACACTTCTTGGGTATCTGCTGAAGGCTCAAAATCAGCAGCCAGTAACGGCCGTTTATTGGCCAGTTCTTGACGTAAAAATGCTTGCTTTTGCTCTTCATCCCACGCCAGATAACTGCCCAAGCCTAACCACTGGGTAATTTCATCTAATGCTGCAGCATGGCGCGCCGCATCTTGTCGAATATCAAGGCGGAGCAAAAATAAACCAAAGGCTTGGGCACGACGAATGCAGTCTAATAAATCACCATCGGCAATTAAGCCTAACCCTGATTCATGCAAGGACTCATAGCACAACAGTAAAGGCTCCAGCAGCTGCTGGTTATCACTGAGCACATCGTCAGGTATCGGGCTTTGCTCTTGAATGCACTTTTGTAAGGTGGTGCGGGTATAACGCAATTGATTGCGCAGTTTTTTTAACACCACGCGATACGGCTCATCACTGCCTTGGGCATGTTGCTGCAAGGTTAAGTTAGCCTGCTGCATAGATAGCTCCGCCGTGAGCTTAGTGATGTCTTTTAATAATAAGTCCGCCGCAATCCAACGCGCCCACAGCAAAACCTCTTGGGTGATATTGGCCGTGACGTTAGGGTTACCGTCACGATCGCCGCCCATCCACGAAGCAAAACGAAGCGGCGTCGCAGTCACGGCTAAAGGCTCAGCACCTTGCGCCTGCAACACCTGATCCACATGGCGCAAGGTATTGGGCAAGGCTTTCCATAGCGAACGTTCAATTACCGCAAAGCCCCAGCGCGCCTCATCCAACGGCGTTGGCTGCTGTTTACGAATTTCTGAGGTATGCCAAATTTCGTTGATTAATACCCGCAATTTGTGCAGGGCTTGATTGCGCTCTTGATCCGTTAGATCGCTATGATCCAAGGCAGCTAACTGCTGGGCAATGGCGTCGTATTTGACAATCATAGTGCGCCGCGTGACTTCAGTTGGATGCGCGGTTAGCACCAGTTCAATACTGAGGTTTTCTAACTGTTGCTTTAGCTCAGCTAAATCATGCCCCTTAGCCGTTAACCGTTGCAGCAATTGACCCAGCATTTGCTCTTCAAAAGCCGGTGCCTCATCGGCGTGCCGACGACGCATTAAATGGTATTGATCGGCAATATTGGCCAGGTTTAAAAATTGGTTAAAGCCCCGTGCTACTGCTAATAATTCAGTATCGGTCAGTCCATCTAAGGTCTCGGTTAACTGTTGCCGTGCTTGGGCTTGTCCGCGCCGTGCATATTTAGCCCCTAGCCGGATGCGTTCTACCTTATCAAAGAGTTCGGCACCCACTGCTTGCTTAATGGTTTGCCCTAGCAAGTCACCCAATAGGTGCACATGTTCGCGTAACCGAGAATCAATTGTTGGCATGTGTTACTCCTTTAGCAGAGTCGCCCTTCAACAAGAAGGGCGCAAACTTAACTGCTTCAGAGTGCCCAGCACTAAAAAAATTCGCAAGTGCCTTTTATGCTTAAGCGCCTAACTCCTCAGCAGTAGGTACGACACAGGCAAAAAAGTCTGCCAAGGCCGCCAGCTCCATGTTATGTAGCGCTTCGGCATCCACCACTTGCTGATCTACTCCCGGTAACGGGCGAGTCGCACAGGCTGCGGCAACCACTGTAGAGCGATACCCTAAATCTTTAGCAGCACGTACCGTGGCGCTAACACACATGTGAGTCATAAAGCCGCAGACAATCAACGCGCTGCGCTGAGTATTTTTAATGACGTTGTGCAAATTACTTTGGGCAAAGGCATTAGGCAATGGTTTATCAATGACTACCTCGCCTACTAGCGGCGCTAGCTCATCAAAAATCTGACCCCGCGGCCCTTCTGGATCAAACAAATACCCCACCACCCCCATATGACGAATATGAATAACCGGTGTTTGTTCTGCCCGTGCCTTAGCCAGCAGCAGGCTAATCTGCGCAGTAGCTGGCTCGACATTAGGCAAACGCATATCACCGATCCGATATTCATTTTGCGCATCAATAATAATCAGTACCGCTTCTTGCCAGTTGGCTGGACCGTGCTCACTGCCGGTAAGCTGAAATAAGGTAGGGAGTTGCTGAGTGGACATAGTTTGAGTCTCTTTATTGGCGAAGGAAGTCGTGGTTTTCTAGCGCCATTGTCCAAGTGACAGCAGAGGCTGAACAGCCCTAAACTTGCCAACTCAGTTTGCATCTTTGCAAAGCAGCAAACAGCCCTTAATACGCCCTAATCCTAGATCACCTGTTTGAGTATTTATTTAGCTATGCCAGCCCAAGAGTTTGATTGGAACGACTTAAAACTACTGACCACCTTGCATCAAGCGGGCAGCTTAAGTGCCACGGCGCAGCAGCTACAGGTAGATGTATCGACCATTAGTCGCCGCTTAGCTGCCGCCGAACAACGCTTACACAGTACGTTATTTATTCGCACACCCAAAGGCTATCAAGCCACTGAATTAGGCTTAGCATTTATGCAACAAGCGCAGCCTATTACCCAACAAGTGCAGCAATTGCTCGAATCAACTCAACAACAAGCCCAAGCGGTCCAGGGCACAGTGCGTATTACTGCCGTCGACTTTATTTTTAGTAGCTGGCTTGGTCGAGAGTTGGCCGCCTTTCAGCAGCAACATCCGCAGCTTTGCCTCGAGCTAATTAATGCTGATCGTGATCTTTCTTTTAGTCATAGCGAAACCGATCTGGCGATTCGTTTTGCCCGCCCACAACAAGATGCTGCGCTATTCATGCGTAAAGTTGGCGAGCTGGGCTTAGCCGTTTACGCGGCTCCACAATTTGCTGATTTAACGCCCCAACAGTGGGCAGCACAACCCTGGCTCAGTTACACCCAAGCTTTAGCCCATGCGCCAGAGATGCGCTGGCTAGCGCAACATTACCCCAAAGCCAGCATCTGCTTAAAAAGTTGTCACCTGCCGACTTTACTCCAAGCCTGCCAGCAAGGCTTAGGGCTAGCCTTACTGCCCTGCATGTTGGCTGAGCAAGCGGGCCTGAAACGTCTCAGCCCAATGCCAGTATTACAACGCGAAATTTGGTTACTGAGTCACCGCCAAATCGGCCAAATTCAGCGCTTTGAAACGGTTTATCGCTGGTTACTGCAGTTATTTGCTGACTATGCTGAGCAGTTACGAGGCACGCCGCCTTCAGTCGTCGATTAACCCTGCTTGCGGCAAGCGGCTAGCAACGCCGTTAACTGCTCAACGCCTAGCTGTTGCATCAGGGCAATATTACGCTCGGGGATTTGCTCAACATCGGGGTAGTCGGCGATTGCTTGCTCAAGGCTCGCTTCGCGCAAGATATGCAACACCGGATAAGGCGAGCGATTGGTGTAGTTCTCTACATCAGCGGCTAAGGTGCCGCCAAATTGGTAATCCGGATGAAAGCTAGCAATTTGATACACCCCTTCTAAATCCAGCACTTGCAGTAAATAGTCGGCTTGATCAAGAAAATCATTGTAATCATAAAAATCCTGTAACAAGCCTATGGGGATCAGCAAGGTGGTTTCTACTTCAGGATGGGCAGTGAGATAGTCCAGTTCTGCCTGCAAACTCACTAGTAGCGCCTGCTCGTTAGTATCTTGGCTGACCACATAGCGGACACGCTGTTTCACTACTTCACGTTTGGCAAAGGGGCAAAGATTCAACCCCACCACACAGGTGGCTACCCAATGCGCTACGGCGTCAATCACCTCGGCCTCAGTTACTGATACGGGTGGACACATAACTTTTCCTTACCTTTGTTGTATGCCATCCACCTTGTAAAGAGGCATTGAGGCAAAGTGTTAATGCCCGACTCTAACCAAGAGCAAGCGCACAAAATAAATAATTGACTAGAAACGAAAAAACCCGTTAAGCAAGGCTTAACGGGTTTTCGTAATCTGGCGCAGTGGACGGGACTCGAACCCGCGACCCCCGGCGTGACAGGCCGGTATTCTAACCAGCTGAACTACCACTGCGCTGGGTCTGCAAGACTAATCCTGCAGTACGGCGCGTATACTAGTGTTTACTAACGAACCTGTCAAGCGCTTTATTAACAAACACTTAAAGAGTCGGCAATTCGCTTAGTTTTCTGGACTAAGTGCGCGGTAAGGTCACTCCAGTTTGACCTTGGTATTTTCCGCCACGGTCTTTATAAGAAACCTCGCACTCCTCATCTGACTCTAAAAACAGCATCTGTGCCACCCCTTCATTCGCGTAAATTTTTGCTGGCAAAGTGGTGGTATTAGAAAACTCTAGGGTCACGTGGCCTTCCCACTCAGGCTCCAAAGGCGTGACGTTAACAATAATTCCACAGCGAGCATAGGTACTTTTACCTAAGCAAATGGTTAATACATTACGCGGAATACGAAAGTACTCAACGGTGCGGGCCAAGGCAAAGGAGTTCGGTGGGATAATGCACACCGGACCTTTTACATCGACAAAACTGCGCTCATCAAAATTTTTCGGATCAACCGTAGCCGAATGAATATTGGTAAACACTTTAAACTCATCGGCACAGCGTACATCGTAGCCGTAACTAGATACGCCATAGGAAATAATCCGCTCAGCGCCCTGATGCCGTACCTGCCCTTGGACAAAAGGCTCGATCATCTGCTGTTCTTGGGCCATGCGGGTAATCCATTTATCTGACTTAATGCTCATGAATGCTCTGCCTTGATGAAGATTGAAAAAGTTAACACTGATTCTAACAAACTAAACTTAATCAAAGGTACCTGTTACTGGCGGCTCCCCCCTAAATACACTAAAGCAGCCTAAGGATAACCCGCACTAACTAAGCCTTAGGCTTCATATCCAGGTTTCTTTAAAAGTTTATGAAAGCAGTGAAAAATAATCAAAAAGTATGAAAAAGCGCATTTAATCGAAAATAAGAGTGGCACAACTGCGAAAAACAGGTAGAGTAGGCACCACTGCTGCTGCATGTGTAACGTGAATCAAAAATGCTTAGATATAAAACTAACCATTGCAACGACTCTTGTAACTCCTTGCGCTCAGTAACTTTAGGGCAAGAGCCCAAGCTTAAATTTACTTGTAACAAGGAGACATGACATGTCTAACCGTCAAACTGGCGTTGTAAAATGGTTTAACGATGAGAAAGGTTTCGGCTTTATCACTCCAGAAAGTGGTGAAGATTTATTCGTTCACTTCCGCGCTATTCAAGCGGATGGTTTCAAAACTCTGAAAGAAGGCCAACAGGTTTCTTTCGTTGCAGCGCGCGGCCAAAAAGGCATGCAAGCTGAAGAAGTACAAGTTATCGCTTAATTCGATAGCTGTGAGAAAACCCGCTTTTTAGCGGGTTTTTTCTTGCCTAAAATTTGCTTAAGCAATGGTAATTTCGGGAAACTTAATCTCTTTACGCGCCACTTCTGCGCCAACTCGGCGGGCTAATTGCTGATAAATCATGGCGATTTGGCTTTCGCTATCAGCGCCAGCAATCGGTTGCCCTGCATCGCCTTGCAAACGAATCGCTGCAGATAAAGGTAACGAGGCCAGCAATTCAACGTTATACCCTTCGGCCAGCTTAACTCCGCCCCCTTCGCCAAATAAATGCTCAATATGCCCACAGTTAGAGCACACATGCATGGCCATATTTTCTACCACACCCAGTACTGGAATATTGACCTTAGCAAACATTTCAATCCCTTTGCGGGCATCAATTAAGGCAATATCTTGCGGCGTAGTGACAATCACTGCACCGGCTACTGGCACCTGTTGCGCTAAGGTCAGCTGAATATCTCCGGTACCCGGCGGCATATCCACCACTAAATAATCCAGCTCACCCCACGCTGTTTGAGTAATTAGCTGCAGTAATGCGCCTGAGGCCATTGGCCCTCGCCATACCATAGGCGTGTCATCGGTAGTTAAAAATGCCATCGACATAACTTTTACGCCATGGGCGGTAATGGGCACAAAAAACTTCTGTTCAATGGTTTCTGGTCGAGTATTGGGCTTTACCCCAAACATTAAACCTAAGCTTGGCCCATAAATATCGGCATCTAAGATACCAACCTTAGCCCCTTCACGGGCTAAAGCTAACGCCAAGTTAGCTGCAGTCGTTGATTTCCCCACACCACCTTTACCAGAAGCCACAGCAATAATATTTTTTACCGAAGCTAACGCAGGATTTTCTTTCGCCGCCTGAAAACGTGGAATCACTGAGTTGACGCTCACCTCTGCCTGCTCCACACCATCAACTGCCTCTAAACTCATTTGCAGCATTTGCGCCCAACCGGGACGAAACAAATCAGCCGCGTAGTTAAGCTCAATCTCAACGTTTACCCTTGCTCCCTGGAGCTCAATTTGCTTAACACTGCCGCTAGTGATTGGATCTAGCCCGGTATTAGGGTCAGTCAGCTGACTGAGCGCTTGCTCGATCTGTTCACGCGTAATACTCATAAGCACCTCTCATTGGTAAAATACACTGGCTCTATGGTAACGCAAATAACCCAGTAAGCTGCCTGCTATTGTACGAACTTGATTAGCTGTTAAGTCTGGCATTTAAGCCAAGCCTCTCACGGCAGGGTGCTCGACAAAGATGCAAAAACAGTCGGTTAACTATATAGTGACTCGTTTCCATTCACCGTTTTTATTGAAGATAAGCTATGAGCGAAACTCGCAAAATCCTTGTTACTAGTGCCCTGCCTTACGCCAACGGTTCGATTCACCTCGGTCACATGTTGGAATATATCCAAACTGACATCTGGGTTCGTTTCCAGAAAATGCGTGGTCACGAGTGCATGTATATTTGCGCCGATGACGCCCATGGCTCTGCGATTATGTTGCGGGCAGAAAAAGAAGGCATTACCCCACAACAACTGATCGATGCTATGCATGCCGAGCATGAAGCGGATTTTTCTGACTTTTTAATTAAGTTTGATAATTTCTACACCACTCACAGCCCTGAAAACAAAGAGCTGTCCGAGCTGATTTACCGCAAGCTAAAAGCCAATGGCCACATTGCCAGCCGTAATGTCACCCAGTATTTCGATCCCGATAAGGGCATGTTTTTGGCTGACCGCTTTATTAAAGGTACTTGCCCTAAATGTGCGACTCCTGACCAGTATGGCGATAACTGTGAAAAATGCGGCGCCACTTACCACCCCACTGACTTAAAAGATCCGTATTCAGCTATTTCTGGCGCCACCCCGGTACTAAAAGACTCTGAGCACTTTTTCTTTAAGCTGCCTGACTTTGAGGCGATGCTAAAAAGTTGGACCCGCAGTGGCACATTGCAAGACTCAGTAGCCAACAAGTTAGCCGAGTGGCTAGATAGTGGCTTACAGGAGTGGGATATTTCTCGCGATGCGCCGTATTTTGGCTTTGAAATTCCAGGTGCGCCGAATAAATTTTTCTATGTTTGGCTAGATGCACCCATTGGCTATATGGCCAGCTTTAAAAACCTGTGCGCTCGCACGCCAAGCCTAGACTTTGATAGCTACTGGAATCCAGATTCAACCGCTGAGCTGTACCACTTTATCGGTAAAGACATTGTTAACTTCCACGCTTTGTTTTGGCCTGCGATGCTTGAAGGTGCTGGATACCGTAAACCAACCGCAATTAACGTACACGGCTACCTAACCGTGAACGGCGCTAAAATGTCTAAATCCCGCGGTACTTTTATCAAGGCACGCACTTACCTTAAACACTTACAACCTGAGTATTTACGCTACTACTATGCCTCTAAACTAACCCGTGGCGTGGAAGATCTAGACTTAAATCTTGAAGACTTTATTCAAAAAGTTAACTCCGACTTGGTCGGCAAGGTAGTCAATATTGCCAGCCGTTGTGCCGGCTTTATCCACAAAGGCAATCAAGGCGTTCTATCCCTTGGCGCCGATCAGCCTGAACTCAGTGCCAATTTTGCCAAGGCGGCCGAATCTGTTGCCGCCTGCTATGAAGCCCGTGATTTTTCTAAAGCCATGCGGGAAATTATGGCACTGGCTGACCAAGCCAACGCCTATATTGCAGACAAAGCGCCTTGGTCACTGAACAAGCAAGAAGGCAAACAGGATGAAGTGCAGGCGATTTGCTCGCTGGGTATTAATCTGTTCCGCCAGCTGATTATTCTGCTAAAACCGGTACTGCCGCAATTAGCCAGCGATGCTGAAGCCTTCTTAAACGTAGCCCCCTTAAGCTGGAATGATTACTCCAGCACCTTGGTTAACCATCAGCTAAATCCCTTTAAGCCGTTGCTGACCCGTATGGAGCAAAAAGATATTGATGCCTTGATTCAGTCTTCCAAAGAAGACTTGCTCGAAACCAGCACCGATATTGATCTACAGGTAGCCGGGAATGGCGAGCTAGAAAAAGAACCGTTAGCTGCAGAAATCAACTTTGATGCCTTTGCCGCGGTGGACTTACGGATTGCCTTAATTGAACAGGCAGACTTTGTGGAAGGTGCCGATAAGTTGCTCCGCCTGAGCTTAGATTTAGGCGGCGTTAAACGCAATGTATTCTCTGGCATCAAAAGTGCCTACCCTGACCCTAAAGCCCTTGAAGGCCGCCTCACGCTGTATGTGGCTAACCTTGCACCACGCAAAATGAAGTTTGGGGTATCGGAAGGCATGGTGCTGGCGGCCGGCCCTGGTGGTAAAGAAATTTACCTACTTAGCCCAGATGCCGGTGCTATTCCTGGTCAACGGGTGATGTAAGCAACAGGCGAACAATCATGGCGCTCTTTTCAGAGCGCCATTTTTTTGAACTCTTAACCACTTTTATGCTCAGAAAATCCCCGCTGGCCACTTGGTTTTACCCTGCATGCACCTTATGCTTAGCCACGTTTTAATGACTCTTAATCAGGGAATGTTATGCCCCAATTGCTTTCTATCTGCTTGAGCCTAGTTCTCAGCTTAACTAGCTTGTCGCTATGGGCGGCGGTTAAAGAATTAGATGCGCAAAGCTATGGCTTTCCGCTGATGAATCCCTTTGGCGCCACCATCGCCGGGACACCGACCCAGTTAATGCCGGAATTGCCTGATTACGTGTCGATTAAGCAAAAAGATTACACCCTCCGCTTGCAGCCTGAACGAGAAAACAAGCTGCCGAAAAACTTTTGGCCTGTGAAGAACTTTACCTATCGACTAGCCAAACAAGACCATCCAGCACCACTGATTTTCGTTATTGCAGGGACCGGCGCACACTTTAGTGCCACCTCCATGGAATATTTAAAAATGCTGTTCTATGGCGCTGGCTTCCATGTGGTACAAATTTCATCACCTACTAGCTATGACTTTATTGCTAGCGCTGCAGAATATGCCACTCCTGGCTTCACCCCTTTAGACGCCAAAGATATTTATCGGGTAATGCAGCATATTCAGTGGCAACAAGAAGATTTACCGGTCACCGACTACTACTTGACTGGCTATAGTCTTGGCGCGCTAGAAGCCGCCTTTGTGGATAAATTAGATCAGCGTAAACAATTGTTTAACTTCAAGCGCACTCTGCTGATTAATCCGCCAGTCAACCTGTATACCTCGGTGCATAACCTTGACCGTATGGTTGAGGTGAAGCTAGAGAAAAATGATCAATCCCAAAGCTTTTATGACCTGCTGCTAGAAAAGCTGACGCAGTTCTTTCAAAACCGTGGCCACTTAGATTTTAGCCAAGCCGTTTTGTATGATTTTCAAAAGTCATCGCAACGCCTCAGCAATGCCGATATGGCAATGCTCATTGGCAGTCAGTTTCGCTTATTTGCCGCCGATATTAGCTTTACTTCAGATTTAATTAATCGCCGTGGTCTGATTACTCCGCTGAATGCCCGCATCACTGACAGCACTAGCCTGACTCCTTTTCTGAAGAAAGCGATTGTGTGTAACTTTGAATGTTATTTGCACCAACAGTTACTACCGTTTTGGCAAATTAAACACAATGGCAGCAACCTTGACGACTTAATCGCCCAAGCCAGCTTGCCAGCGCTACAAGATTATTTGGCCAACAGCTCGCATATTGCCGTGATGCACAACGCCAATGACCCCATTTTAACCAAAGGTGATCTGGGCTTTTTACGCCAAACCTTTAACCAACGGTTATACCTGTACCCCAATGGCGGACACCTCGGCAACCTCACTTATAAAGTCAATGCTAACCATATGCTGGAGTTTTTGGGCTATGCCAAGTAATCCTTCACTTACCCTAGCCTTATCACTCAGCCTAGCGCTCAGCTGCGGTGTTAACCTAAGTTATGCCCAGCCTTTACAAGTTGATGAGGATGGCTTTATTGATCCGATGCAGCATCTAACCTTTAACAACAGCACCGAGCAAGATGAGTTCGAACGCTCAACCTTTGCTGCACTGGAGTATGTCTCAGACCCTCTGGAGGGGATTAACCGGAGAATTTACCACTTTAACTATCGTTTTGATCAGTGGGTCTATTTGCCAATTATGAAGGGTTACGTGTTTATTACCCCTAAACCAGTACGCTCAGGGGTGAGTAATTTCTTTAGTAACTTGGGTGAGATTCCCACCTTAGTCAACAGTTTGCTGCAGTTCAAAGGCAAGCGAGCCATGAACTCTACCGCACGCTTTTTATTTAATACCACCTTTGGGATTGGCGGCTTATGGGATCCTGCGAGCAAAATGGGACTGCCAAAACAAAAAGAAGACTTTGGCCAAACCCTTGGCTTTTATGGCGTACCCCATGGCCCTTATTTAATGTTGCCATTTTTAGGCCCTTCTAACCTGCGTGATACCACTGGGTTAGTCTCTGACTATAGCCTTGAAAACTATGTCAATGCGCTCAATGTCGCCAAAGAATCCAAGCGACACCCAGAAATTTATGTTTTAGAAGGCGTGGACAAACGCTACACCACCAATATGCGCTACGGTCAGCTCAACTCACCCTTTGAGTACGAGCAAATTCGCTATGTATACACCAAAGCCCGTGAGCTGCAAATTGCCGAGTAGCACGCTTTAGCAATACAAAAAAGCCTTAATCGTCTGCTGCTGTGCTTGGGCATCGGCATAGCCCAATGCCATCAGCTGACGACAATATTCAGCTTCAAACAATAGATAACTTAAAATCCCTCCGCCTCCGGCCTGGCTGGCCCCTGTTCCACTTAAGAACGGACGCAAGGCTACCGGCAAGTGACGACGATATTGCAGTGCAATCGCATCTAGGTTTTGACTGGGACTAATCACACACACATCAACCGGCTGCGCCGCCAATTCCCAGCCCGGTGCTTGCTGTTGTGCAACCTTTGAGCCTGAAAACAACTGTGCAAACTGATTAACCCGTAACAAACTCTCTAAGTCATTTTCCAGATTGTCAGTAAAGGTACTGTTCAGTAGCTGGCCGGCCACCTGGGCTAACGACGGAGGCTTGGCTAATTGATCACTCAATTCTTCGGGATTTCCCACCCCAATGACTAACACCCGATTGGCCCCTAAATGCAATGCAGGACTGATTGGCGCCACCTGACGCAGTGCACCATCGCCATAATGATCACCAGCTAAGGCCACTGGGGCAAAAAATAAAGGAATCGCGGTACTGGCCATTAAGTGCTGATAAGTAAGCGACTGCGGAGTACCAATACGTCGATGGCGCTGCCAGCTTTTACTGATCTGCTGGCTCTGATAAAAGGTTACCGACTGCCCAGCGCCATAAGCAAAGGCCGTTACGCCCACCGCTAGCAATGCCTTGGATGTTAGCGCCGGATCAAGCTGGGATAAATCTAACTGCTGCTGCAGAAAGTCCATTAACGGACGATTATCCAGCAGTGCCATACCACAGCGCTGATCACCACGGCCCAACAGGTGCTGCCAGATAAAGCTTGTTGCCTGCGACAACACCCCAAGCCAATCAGTACGGTAAATCTGCTGCGAAGCCAGTTGCTGCCACACCTCAGTCAACTTACTCACGCCCTGACTAAAGTGCTGAGCATTGCAAGCCAGTCCTAAGGCATTAATCGCGCCAGCTGAGGTGCCTAAAATTACCGGAAAAGGATTCTGCTCAGGTTGCCTTAACCACTGCGCAATCGCCTGCAATACGCCAACTTGATAAGCCGCCCGTGCGCCCCCACCCGAGAGAATTAGCGCAGTGACCCCTTGTTTGGTATGTAAGGTACTTCCTGTACAGTTCATCACAGCCTCCTTAGCGTTTGTTTAGATAACCTCAATTAATACAGCTTGGCTTCTCCCGCTGGGCGTGTTTTAAAGCGGCGATGAGCCCATAAATACTGCTCGGGGTGCTCTTTAATCACCGACTCTACCCACTGGTTAATCCGCAGGCAGTCCGTGTAATCATCAGCTCCTGGAAAGTCTGTTAGCGGTGGTTCTATCGTAATCCTGTAGCCATGCTCAGTACGTGCCTGACGCATAGGAATGACGATGGCTTTTCCTAACTTAGCAAACTTGCTGGTAGCCGTCACAGTCGCTGCGGGAATACCAAATAACGGCACAAAAAGACTTTGTTTACGGCCATAATCTTGATCCGGCGCATACCAGATCGCACGACCTTTACGTAACACTTTGAGCATACCGCGCACATCATCACGCTCAATTGCGCTGGCATCAGCATTATGCCGCTCGCGCCCTCGGCGCTGCACATAATCAAACAGCGGATTTTTATGCTGGCGATACATGCCATCAATGGTATGCAACTGCCCCAATAACGCGGCACCTATTTCTAAACTGGTGCGATGCGCAGCCATTAAAATTACCCCTTGCTGATTAGCTGCCGCTTGCTGTAAATGTTCTAGCCCTTGCACCGTCAATAACTTAGCCAAACGGGGTTTTGGCCACCACCAACTCATAGCCATTTCAAATAAGGCCATACCCATTTCGCTAAAGTTTTGCCGCACTAAGCGCTGCCGCTCGGCAAAGCTCAACTCCGGAAAGCACAACGCAAGATTGCGCTGAATAATTCGCCGCCGCTTACCTGCTATTAAATACAATACCCAGCCAACCACTTTAGCCAAGTGTCGCAGCAACGCATAAGGCAACTGCACCGTCAGCCAGAGCAAACCTAAGCCTAACCACAGCAACCAATACTTGGGGTGCAAAAATGCCCGCTGAAACCTTAAGGTTTCCATATTTTTCACTCTCTCTTTAATCTCTATCGACGCTAAATCTGACTGTTACTTGCAACCAATGCTGCATTTTAGCCTCAATAGTTGACTCGATATTTATCCCGTGGGTGACTGCAATTTGTCACGAAAATACAGTAGCATGTGCCCACTATCTACTAGATGCCCTAGTTTTCTCTCTATCTGTTTGGATCGATATACATCCCATGAGCCCGTCTTCTAGTCATTCAGAGCCTGCCCTATTCCAACTGAAAGGCAGCATGCTTTCCCTTACGGTACTTGAACTAACAGAGTACGATCTCACTAAGCTGGAAACACAACTGGCTGCACATATCAGCCAAGCACCGCAGTTTTTTGTTGATGCCCCCATTGTGCTCAATCTAAGCCTGCTGAAAAACCTCGCTCCCGACTTTAGGCTGCAAAGCCTAATAACCCTGTGCCACAGCCATGGCCTGCAAGTTATCGGAGTGAAAGCACAACAACCACTAGTTCAACAGCAAGCCAAACAATTGGGCGTGGCTATCATAAATCAACCGGGCGCTGAACACACGACAGAAACCAAAGCCGAATCCCCTGCGCCGATAGCTGAATCAGAGCCTACAGAAACCAGTGACAACTGTCGTCCAACCAAGCTAATTACCCAGCCAATCCGTAGCGGCCAGCAAATTTATGCTGAAGGTGCGGATCTTATTGTGCTGGCGGCAGTCAGTGCGGGAGCCGAAATTTTGGCCGATGGCCATATTCATGTCTATGGTCCCTTACGCGGGCGGGCGTTGGCTGGGGTTAAAGGCGATACTCGTAGCATGATTTTTTGTCAGCAAATGGCCGCTGAACTGCTGTCAATTGCGGGGCACTATAAAGTCGCGGAAGACCTGAAGAATGAGCCCTTGTGGGGTGAGTCTTGCAGTATTGCTTTAGCTGAGAATTTGTTGAAAATACAGGCTCTTTAACGCATACTTGCGCGGCTAGTTTGACTTATTTGTTGTTTTCTGTTCTATAACTAGCAGGATTTGGTGTAGGTGGCTAAAGAGTAAAGCTGGGAACCTATTACAGATTTATTATTCTTAAGTCCTTATTTTTGTTTTTATTTATTTTTTAAAAGGTGACTCGCTTGGGCAAAATTCTCGTTGTGACCTCTGGTAAAGGCGGTGTAGGTAAAACTACTACTAGCGCAGCGATCGGCACAGGCTTGGCGCTTCGCGGACACAAAACCGTTATTGTCGACTTTGATGTGGGTTTACGTAACCTCGACTTAATCATGGGCTGTGAGCGTCGAGTAGTTTACGACTTTATTAACGTGATTAATGGCGACGCGACGCTAAACCAAGCCTTAATCAAAGATAAACGCTTAGAAAATCTTTTTGTGCTAGCAGCCAGCCAAACCCGTGATAAAGATGCGTTAACTGCTGAAGGCGTAGAGAAAGTTATTACGGAACTCGCTGAACAGTTTGATTACGTCATCTGCGACTCGCCAGCCGGGATTGAAAAAGGCGCAGAAATGGCAATGTACCTCGCTGATGAGGCGATTGTGGTCACTAACCCTGAAGTTTCTTCGGTGCGTGACTCCGATCGTATGCTCGGTTTGCTCTCAAGCAAATCACGTCGCGCTAAAGAAGGTCTAGAGCCAATTGCCGAGCACTTACTACTCACTCGCTACAGCCCTGAGCGGGTTGCTAAAGGCGAGATGCTGAGCGTAGAAGACGTTGAAGAAATTCTCTCAATCCGCATGATTGGTGTTATCCCTGAGTCTCAGGCAGTACTTAAAGCCTCTAACCAAGGGGTGCCGGTTATTCTTGATGAAGACAGCGATGCGGGCCAAGCCTATAGCGACGCAGTTGAGCGTTTGCTCGGCAAAGAAGTCCCCCATCGGTTTTTGGAAGTTGAAAAGAAAGGCTTCCTCCAGCGTCTATTTGGAGGTAAAGAGTGAGCATTCTAAATTTCTTTCGCTCCAAAAAAAAGCCTGCTACAGCTAGTATTGCTAAAGAACGTTTGCAGATTATTGTCGCCCATGAACGGGGCCAACGTGAGCAGCCGGATTATTTACCGGCCCTTCGCGATGAGCTGCTGACTGTGATTCGCAAATACGTGCACATCGATGATGATCAAATGAACGTGATTTTAGATACTCAAGAAAACTATTCCGTACTTGAGCTAAACGTTACCCTACCCGATCGTTAAGATAACCTTCCAGTGCTGCTTAGCGGCACTGGTTATGCCTTATGCCGCTCTCTAATCTACCGATTTTATATCTCGACGCCCAGCTGATGGTGGTTAATAAACCGACCTTACTGCTATCTGTTCCTGGCCGAGCCGAAGACAATAAAGACAGCGTCATTTTACGTCTACAACAAAATGGTTATCCCGAGGCCTTAATTGTGCACCGTTTAGACTGGGAAACCACTGGCTTAATGGTGCTAGCGCGCACCCCCGAAGCACACCGAGCACTGTCACTGCAGTTTCAAAACCGGCAGACACAAAAACGCTACGAGGCTTTATGCTGGGGCCAACCAACAGCGCATGCTGGCAGTATTGATCTGGCCATGCGTTATGATCCACCGAATAAACCACGGCAAATTCTTGATCTAACATTAGGCAAGCGGGCGCTGACGTTCTGGCGCTGCTTAGAACAACAGCCAACCTTCTGTCGCATGGAACTGATTCCTTACACTGGGCGCTCACATCAATTACGCCTGCATATGCAAGCACTCGGCCACCCGATTTTAGGTGACAAGCTTTATGCCAATCCCGCTGCGATCGCGGCCCATCAACGGCTGTGCTTACATGCAACCGATCTTGGCTTCACCCATCCTAGTAGCGGCGAACAGCTAAACTTTCACTGCCCTGCACCCTTTTAAACCACAGCAGTTTACGTACCTACCGCTGTGTGCAAATTCAAAGCTTTTTTTCGCTAACTCAAGTAGAGTAAATACTCTTTTTATTCTGTGATGACATGCTATGGGCCACCGCACTGACTTAACTCGTTTACGCCAACACCTGCAGCAGCAAATTTTAGGTCAAGAACAGTTAATTGATCGACTGCTGATTGCCTTGTTAGCCGATGGCCATTTACTGGTCGAAGGCGCACCGGGCCTGGCAAAAACTCGCTCAATTAAAGAATTAGCTAAAGGCTTAGCTACCCAGTTTCAAAGAATTCAGTTCACCCCTGATTTATTACCTGCCGATATCACCGGCAGTGATATTTATCGCCCAGAAAACCAAGCCTTTGAGTTTCAACCAGGGCCGGTATTTCATAACCTGATTTTGGCCGATGAAATTAACCGTGCACCGGCTAAAGTACAGTCCGCACTCTTAGAGGCGATGGCTGAACGTCAAGTCAGTATTGGTAACCAAACCTATCCCTTGCCTGAATTATTTTTGGTTATGGCCACCCAAAACCCCTTAGAGCAAGAAGGCACTTACCCTTTACCCGAAGCTCAGCTAGACCGTTTTTTAATGCATGTGCAGCTGGATTTTCCCGATGCCAGTGTCGAGCGAAAAATCTTACAGCAAGCCCGCCAAGAAATTTTAGAGCCCAATCTAACGAGTTTACAGCGAGTCGATGAAGCGGCCGTGTTTGCTGCACGCCAGGAAATTTTGCAATTGCATATGGCCGATGCGGTGGAAGAGTATTTAGTGCAGCTAGTGGTTGCGACCCGTACTCCGGCTAAATTTGATGCGCAATTGGCCAGTTGGATTCGTTATGGTGCCAGCCCCCGCGGCTCCATTGCCCTAGATCGTTGCGCACGGGCCCATGCCTGGTTAGCCGGCCGTGATTTTGTCAGTCCTGATGATATTCAGGCCGTGCTGTTCGACTGCTTAAGGCATCGTATCTTACTGTCCTTTGAAGCTGAGGCGGCGGGTATTGAACATGATGCCGTATTACAGCACCTGATTGATATCGTACCGATTATTTAACATGTTAAGCCAAGCCACTGCCCACATCAGCTTAAGTGATTTACTGGCTACACGACATGCCGTTACCCAGCTGGATGTACTGAACGTACATTGGCCCAAAAACCATACCTCCGGTAAATATCAAACGCGCTTACGCGGTCGCGGCATGGACTTTGATCAAGTGCGTCGTTATCAAGCTGGCGATGATGTGCGCAGTATTGATTGGCGCGTAACCGCACGCAGTGGTGAAACCCATAGTCGCGTGTTTCAAGAAGAACGTGAGCGCCCCGTATTTCTGCTAGTAGAGCAAAGCCCACAATTATTTTTTTCTTCTACCTGCTTTTTAAAATCTAGCCAGGCCGCTATTTTAGCCAGTTTATTTGGCTGGTCAGCGATGCAACATCAGGATCGGGTCGGCGGCATAGTATTTAATGATCAGCACTGGCAAATGACTAAGCCAACCCGTGAACGCTCGGGTTTATTGCATTTACTGCAGCAAATTGTCAGCTTTAATCAAGCACTCAAACCCGCAACCCAAACGGCCGAATTGAGTTTAGAGCAGGTATTACTCGCCTTACAGGCACAATTGCTCGGTAGCTGTACGCTGGTTTTAATCTGTGATCAGCAAGCGCTCAGCCAAGCCGCCCACTATCAATTGCTGCGCCTTGCCGAAAAGCATGAGCTAATTTTATTGCCTCTCAGCGATCCCCTTGAGGCGAAATTACCTGAAGTCGAACTGCTAGCGCTCAGCCAAGGTTCCACCTCATTACAGCTAGACCTGGAGCAACAACGTGCACTGCAAGCGGCTTGGCAAGACAATTATTTGCAACAACAAGCCCGCTGGCAGCAACTAGCGGTCTTGACTGCCGCGCCGCTATTGCCAATTAATACGGCTGAAGATGTACTTGCGCAATTGACCCGTTTTTTAGCCCACACCGTACCTGCTCGCTTATGACCAACGTTACTTTGCCCCAAGGCCTAGCCCCCTTAATACTGCCAGAACCCATCAGCTATTGGCCGTTAGCCATTGGCTGGTGGTTATTAGGTTTATTATTCGCTAGCCTGCTGGTTGCTAGTTATACGTTCTATCAGCGTCAACAACAAAGAAAACCTACTACAGCAACAGTCATCGATGCCCAACACAGCCTTAAGCTAAGCACCTTGCAGCAACTGCAATTACTGGCCCCGCCGGTGGCTAACTTATCCACCGCCCAATGGTTACAACAACTGAATCAATTACTGAAGCGAGTGGCCATGACCCGCTATGCAGAACAACAGCCGCACACGTTAACTGGTCGTGAATGGCTGGCTTTCTTAGATAGTCGCTGCCCTTCAGCAGGGCTGACGCGCTGGATGATTCTGGTAGAGGGGCCCTATAAAGCCAATTGTCAGCTGTCACTCACCGCGCAGCAGGCTTTGTATCAGTCAGTGACTCACTGGATTAATAAGCATGTTTGAGTTTGCTTGGCCATGGGTATGGCTATTATTACCTCTGCCCTTACTCTGCTACTGGCTCTTACCCAGTGCCCCTAGGGCGACTCACTATCTACAGGTTCCTTGGCTGGCTAACTTACAAGCCTTAGCTCAGAAACCCAACAAATTTAGCCCCGCCACCCTTAAACGTGGGTTGTTTTATAGCCTACTGTGGCTCTGTTTTTTGACTGCTGCCGCTCAGCCGCAACTGAAACAACAACCGCAAACCCTGCCTTTTTCCGGGCGCGACTTATTACTCGCCATTGATTTATCTAGCTCCATGGAGATCGTTGATGTAGAGCTAGAGCAAACAGCCAGCACACGCTTAGCTTTGGTGCAGCAACTGATTGAGCAACTAATTGCTCAGCGGCCGCGCGATCGCTTTGGCTTGGTATTTTTTGCCGATCAAGCCTTTTTATATGCTCCACTCACCTTAGAACATCATGCTGTGCAACGCTGGTTGCGCGAGGCGCAGATTGGCTTAGCAGGCGAGCAAACCGCGATTGGCGATGCCATTGGTTTATCAATTAAAACCTTACGCAGATTTGACTCGGAAAAAACGCTGTTATTGATCAGTGATGGAGAAAACACCACTGGCGTCATGGCTCCCCAAGCTGCAGCGCAGCTAGCAGCTTTAGCCGGTATTAAAATTTATGCCATTGCGGTTGGCAATAATGCAGAACAGCCTGCTGCCAATGCGCACCTTGCTGTCCTAGAGCAATTGGCGCAAAGCACCCAAGGACAGTTTTTTCACTTGCAGGATCAAACCTCCCTTGATCAGCTACTAGATGTCCTTGAACAACTTATCCCTACGAGCCTAAATCGCTCGTGGTATCAGGCACAACCCTTATATCACTGGCCGCTGAGCCTGGGTTTGGTGTTATTTATTGGATTTTATTCCCGTCGTTATTGGCGGCACAGCTGGCCTATCAGCCGTAAGAGGTCAGCAACATGAATTTAGAAACAGTTGGGATTATCTGGGTTAGACCGCTCTGGCTGATACTCTTGCCGTTCTTATTAGCAGTGATCATCTGGATTGCTCGCCAACCACATACCCCCAATCACTGGCAAAAGAAACTGCCTAGCGCTTTACATAAAGCATTATTGACCCAACCCAAGCACGCCAATGAAAAAATCAAATGGCTGCTGATTAGTCTCACCTTAAGTCTGACCTGTATCGCGTTGGCCGGTCCCTATCGGGTGGTAGCCAGTGAGGCCGCCGAAGAATTTCCAGCGGTCATGGTCTTGCCGCTGTCCGAGGCGATGCTGGCCACCGACTGGAGCCCCAATCGATTACAGTATCTGCGCGAACAGCTGATCCAACAGCTGCCCCAATCAGCAGTCAGTTTGGGCTGGGTGGTGTATGCCGGCAGCGCCCATGTTCTATTGCCCCCCACGCAAGACCTCACCCTCAGCCGCCACCTGCTACGCAGCCTTAGCCCAAGCATTATGCCCAAAGCCGGACAACAGGCTGATTTAGGCGTTGCCGCAGCTCAACAACTACTGAGCAAGACGCCACACAATCCCATTATTCTCTTTACCGACCGACTCACTGCTGCCGAGCAGCAAGCCATTATCCAACGGCTAGACATTCAAGCCAATCCACTGTATCTAGTGCCGATTGGCACCGAACAAGGCTCTCCCTACCTAAAAGACGGGCAACTGGCACGCGATGCCGAAGATCAAATATTACTGGCTAAGTTACAACTTGCCTCCCTACAAACACTAGCCAAGCAGCCGTCCGTACAACTGATACACTTACAACAACTACCCTTACTATTTGAGCAATTAGCTAAGCAAGCCAGTCAACAGAAACTACAGCCACAACCACTGCCAGTGATTAATTGGCTATTGCTCTGTATTGTCTTATTAATCGCTCTGGGTGCTCGCCAAGGCTGGCTGCTGGTGCTGTTACTATGGATTGACCTTCCTCATAGTGAAGCCAGTTACCCAGAACAACTCTGGCTACGAGCCGATCAGCAGGCCTATCGCTTGCTTGAGTCAGACCCAGCACAAGCGGCCGAGTTATTTGTTGACCGCCGTTGGCAAGCGGTGGCGCACTTTCAGGCCGGCCAATATCTACTGGCCGCAGAGTTGTTTGCTGCAGGCAGTTTGGCTGAAGATATGTATAACCAAGGATTGGCGCTATTTATGGCCGGAGAACTTGAAGCCGCTGCTGCAGCCTTTGCTAAGGCCTTAGAACGTCAACCCGACTTAAGCGCCGCACGCCATAACTTACAACTCACCGAGCAAGCCATTGCCCAACTAAACCCCTCCCCAGCGAAGCCAAAACCTGCTGTAGAAGCACCTACTGCTGTGGAAAACATTGCTGTAGAGCAACTACCTTTTAGCCAGCAGACTGCCGAAAACGCGTCAGTTAAGGGCCTGCAGACACCGCTCACCACTGAACTGTCAGCCTTTGCCTTAGAGCTATGGCTGGAACAAATTCCAGATAATCCCAGCGCCCTATTAAAAAAGAAATTTCGGCTAGAACTGCAATCTGAGGAAGCTCGCTAAATGTCTCGTTTATCTGCTTTACTGATCACCTTGTCTATATTTTTCAGTCAGTTAGTTAGCGCCGCCGAGCTTGAAGTCAATCTAGATAAACAACGACTGATTCTGGGTGAACAAGTTGAGTTAACGCTCAGCTATCAAGGCCCTGAGCAGGTTTTTCAGCCAGATTTTTCCAGCCTACAGCAGGACTTTGAACTACTTTCAACTCAGCAACAAACACGCGCTAAACAGCAACACTGGCGTTTACAGCTGCGGCCTAAACGCTTAGGCCGCTTGGTTATCCCAGCATTAACCCTCGGTGCTTATAGCTCAACGCCACTCACCCTTGAGGTTGTTAACAACCAACCACTGCCCCAGTTAGACCGTCCGCTCCTGCTACAAGCACAGCTCGAACGTTCTACCGTGTATCTACAAGCCCAAGCCCGCTTAACTGTACGCCTGTTACATCGTATGCCCTTGTTTCCAGATGCCACACTTAGCCCCTTACAGCTCAGTAGCGCACGAGTAGAGGCTCTTGGGCCGCCCAAAGTGTACCAAGTCAATCAAGATCAGCAACGCTTTGGTGTGATTGAACTAAATTACGCCATTTTTCCTCAGCAACCAGGTTTACTGGAAATTCCGGCACTTGCTTTTTCTGCCACAGCTGCCGGTGAGCAACCAACACGGGTTGCAGCCAGTTCACAGCCGCTGCTCTTGCAAGTGCTGCCTATTCCTGCCGAGTACCCCAGCGACGCGCCTTGGATTCCAGCGCGCAAGCTAGAGGTTGAGCATCAAGTCCTGCCCGCTAACGGTAATGTGCTGCAAGGCAGCCCACTTACCTATCAAGTTAAATTTACCGCAGAAGGACTACCCAGTAGCTTACTGCCCAATTTGTCGATGAATCTCCCTGAAGGCTTTCACCTCTATCCAGAGCCACCACAAACCCTAGAACATAAACAGCCCCAAGGCTTAATCAGTGAAAAACGTTTACGCGCGGCGCTGGTGATTAATCCGCTGGGACAATTTAGCATTCCCACGCCGGCCATTACCTGGTGGAACACCGAAACCCAGCAGGTGATGCGCACCCAGCTACCTGCATTAGCCGTTAATGTCAGTGAGCGCCCGCTGCATGCGCCCTTGCCCAGTACTAAGGCCGCTGCTATCACCCAGCCTCAGCTCAATCCGTTGTTGTTTTGGCAACTCCTTAGCGGCTTTAGCTTAGCGCTAGCTGCGTTAAACTTTTACCTTTGGCGCCGGGCCCGCAGGCAACCGGCAGTGCTAGTGCAAACCACTCCTACCGAAAGTGAAAGCGCCTTTAAAGCTGTACTGCGCGCCTGTGAAAACCATCAGCCACAGCAGGCCCGCCAAGCATTAGATCAGTGGATTACCTTTCATCCAGAAACCTTGCATGAGCTCAGCCAGCGCTTTCCGGAGTTGGCCAGCGCCCTTGATGATCTCAATCGTTGTTTATATAGCCCAGAGGCCGGCGAATGGCAGGGCACAGGCTTACTTAAGGTGTTGTTGGCCCTGAAAAACCAACAACAAAGCAGCGACGCTAGCCAACATAATTTACCGCCACTGTATCCTCAGTAATCCTTACTCAAGCACACTGTCTAGTGCACTGGCGGGCTAAGCAGTAGCCTCTGGACTGGGTTTATCCTCATCGGCTGTGACTTTAAACCAAGCGGCGTAAAGGGCCGGCAAGAATAATAACGTCAGCGCGGTGGCAAATACCAAGCCGCCCATGATAGCCACAGCCATCGGACCAAAAAATACGCTGCGCGACAAAGGAATCATCGCCAGCACCGCAGCCATCGCAGTCAGCACTATGGGTCGGAAGCGACGCACCGTAGCATCGACAATGGCCTGCCAGCGCCCATGCCCTGCAGCAATATCATGCTCTATTTGATCGACCAAAATGACCGAGTTACGCATAATCATGCCCGATAAGGCGATAGTGCCCAGCATCGCGACAAAGCCAAAGGGCTGGGCAAAGAGCAGCAAGAATGTAGTAACCCCAATCATGCCTAAGGGTGCCGTTAAAAACACTAACACTGAGCGCGAAAAACTGCGTAACTGGATCATCAGTAAACTCAGCACCACCACTAAAAACAATGGTAAACCTGCCACCACCGAGCTCTGACCACGACTAGAATCTTCTACTGTGCCACCTGTTTCTAATAGATAGCCGGCAGGTAGCTGCTCACGGACAGCGGCTAATTGCGGCAAAATTTGTTGCACCACATCTACTGCCTGCGCACTGCCATAAATATCACCGCGCACTGTTACCGTTGGTAAACGGTTGCGGCGCCAGATGACTCCCTCTTCAAAACCGTAACTCAGGGTGGCGACCTGGGATAAACTGATGCTGGTGCCATTTTCCGTCGGAATCGCCAAGTTACCCAGCCCAGCAAGATCGGTGCGATCGCTCAACACTCCACGCTGCTGAATTTGAATTAACTCATCGCCTTCACGGTACTGGGCCACGGCAATCCCAGATAGGGCACTTTGCAAAAAGCGTGACACACCAGCCGTGCTCACCCCCAAGGCCCGCGCACGGTCTTGATCAATGGTTAACTTAACCACCTTACTGGGCTCTTCCCAATCGAGATGCACATTGGATACATGACTATTACTCCGCACCACCTCAGCCACCTTACGTGCTTGGGCGCGTACTTCTTCGATATGTTCACCCGAGACGCGAAACTGCACGGGATAGCCCACCGGCGGCCCATTTTCTAATAACGTAACCCTAGCCCGTACTTCAGGAAAATCCTGATGTAAACGCTCAATCAGCCAAGTTCTCAGTTCAGCCCGTGCGGCTAAACTTTGACTGACAATCACAAACTGGGCAAAGCTGGTAGCCGGTAATTGTTGATCCAATGGCAAATAGAAGCGTGGCGCACCGGTGCCAACATAAGCCACATAATTATCAATATCCTGACGCTCGGCTAAGAGCTTTTCTAGACGTTGCACCTGTTGCTCGGTGGCGCTCAGTGACGCCCCTTCAGTCAGTTTTAAATCAACCATCATCTCTAAACGAGTCGATTCTGGGAAAAACTGCTTCGGTACAAACTTAAATAAAGCCACTGCCCCGCTAAAAACTAATAAGGTCACGCCAATCACTAACCAGCGATGGCCAACACACCAATTAACCAGCGCTCGAACACCACGATAAAAGCGTGTGTCATAGGGATCATGAGTTTCTGCGGCTTGCTGATGCTTATTATCTGGTAACAGGTAATACCCTAAATACGGCACAAACATAACCGCAGCAATCCAAGACACCACCAAGGAAATACCCACTACCTGGAAAATCGAGCGGGTATATTCCCCCACGCTAGAAGCAGCCGTGGCAATCGGTAAAAATCCGGCGGCAGTAATTAAGGTACCGGTCAGCATCGGAAAGGCGGTACTGGTCCAAGCAAAGCTCGCCGCTTTGATCCGGTTATAACCTTGCTCCATTTTAATCGCCATCATTTCCACGGCAATAATGGCATCATCAACCATTAAGCCCAATGCCAATACCAAAGAGCCTAAAGAGATTTTGTGCAGCCCAATGTTAAGGTAATGCATCACCGTAAAGGTCATGGCTAATACAATCGGAATCGAAATCGCCACGACTAAGCCAGTACGAAAACCCAGTGAGAAAAAACTCACCAGCAAAACAATCGCTAGGGCTTCAATCAGTACCTGAACAAATTCACCAACACTGGTTTTAACCGCAGCGGGTTGATCGGAGACCTTCGTTAAGGTCATGCCAATCGGCAAGGTTTGCTCAAGCCGTGCAAACTCCTGCTCTAAGGCTTTACCTAAGACTAAAATGTCGCCGCCCTCACGCATCGCCACGGCAATCGCTAAGGCCTCTTGCCCTTGATAGCGCACCTTAGGCGCGGCCGGATCTTGAAAGCCACGGTACACCGTGGCGATATCGCCTAAACGAAATGTTTGATCTCCCGCACGAATTGGAAAGGCGCGAATTTGTTCAAAATTTTCAAACTGACCGCTGACCCGAATTTGCACCCGATCACTAGCGGTTTCAAAAAAACCTGTCGCAGTAACGCTGTTTTGCTCTTCTAGCGCTTGCTGGACCGTTTGCCAAGGCACACCCATGGTGGCTAAGCGTGTATTGGAGATTTCGACCCAAATCCGCTCTTCTTGTAAGCCCAAGATCTCGACCTTACCCACATTTTTTACCCGCTGTAATTGCAGCTGTAAACGATCGGCATAGTCTTTCAAGGTCGCGTAATCAAAGCCCGCGCCGGTTAAGGTGTAGATATTGCCAAAGGTGGTGCCAAATTCATCATTAAAAAACGGCCCTATGGTGCCCTGCGGTAAGCTGTATTGAATATCTCCCACTTTCTTGCGCAACTGATACCACAACTCAGGAATATCTTTGGACTTAAAGTCATCACTGGCCAAAAACGTGATCTGCGACTCACCGGGGCGTGAGAACGAAACAATTCGATCAAACTCACCGGTTTCCATCAGTTTTTTTTCAATCCGCTCGGTTACCTGTTGCGAGACTTCTTCCGCCGTCGCCCCTGGCCACAGAGTTTGAATCACCATGGCTTTAAACGTAAACGGCGGATCTTCACTTTGCCCAAGCTGGCTATAGGAAAAAAAACCGGCCAACCCCAGCATAATCATTAAAAATAAAATTAATGGGCGATTATTGAGCGACCACTCGGAGAGATTAAAGCGCATCTGCTGACTCCTGCTCTCCTAGGTGCACTGGGCGGTTATCTCGATCAACCGCAGTCACCACTTGCCCAGCTTGCAGCAGCTGCACGCCACCTGTCACCACCCAGTCACTGCTCTGCAAACCTGAAAGTACCGTCACCTCGGTCTCACTAAAAGCACCGGTTTCAATATCAACTCGCTCGGTTATCAGTTGCCCATTTGCTTCTGAATGAGCCACCACACGCCACACATAGGGCTGATTATTTTCTGCGGTAACTGCACTGAGCGGAAGTTTGAGCATCGGCCGCGTAGTTTTATAGGCATAGACTCTGGCACTTTGCCCGATTTCCGCCATGCTATTATCAGCGGCGAAACTCACTCGGGCTGCAAAAGTGCGCGAGCGGGGATCAGCAGCCGGTGAAATTTCACGAATACTGCCTTCATACTTTTGCTCGGGATGACTCCACAGCTCAACCTTGACCGCATTACCGACTTTAAACTGAGTCGCAGTCTGCTCGGGCAAACCAATCACCACCTCTCGCTCACCATCCGCTGCTAGCACAAAGACGGTTTGCCCTGCGGCGACCACTTGCCCAACCTCTAGGCGGGCCATGCTAATGACCCCGTCTGCCGGTGCATACAAGGTGCTATAACTGCTTTGGTTTTTCGCCACATCGTATTGTGCCTGCGCCTGCTTTAATGAGGCTAGCGCAGTTTTATACTGGGTATCGGCATTGTCAAAATGCGACTGGCTAGCGAGTTGACGCTGCTTAAGCTTTAAATAACGATCGCGCTCGGCTTTCACTAAGGCAAGATTTGACTGGGCGGCACTGACCTGTGCTTGCGCTGACTGCAACTGTAAATTAACGTCTTGCGCATCTAGTTTGGCTAGCGGCTGGCCTTGTTTAACGCGTGCCCCCACATCGACTAAGCGCTCGGTGACTTTACCACCGATACGAAATGCCAGCTCAGGCTCAAAGCGGGCTCTGACTTCACCGGGAAAGCTTTCGTTATGACTAACTCCTACCTGGGGTTGCGCGACCAGTACCGGCCGCACTACCGCCGCTGGTTCTGGCTCTTGCTGACATCCTACCAGCCAAATGCTACTGATAAGCCCAAGTAGAAGAGAAAAACGATACGGCATACCCAACCCAACCTGCTAACAATGTGAAGTGTGAGGCTGGCATTAAAACACTTGTTTGAGCGATAAATCTAGCAACACCTTAGTTCACCTCTCAGCGCTGGGTTGTACACGCGCCGTCTAGGCAATAAATTCTTACCCTAGCACTAGCCAAGTAAGGGTTTTCTACCCGCTAGGGCGTGGGCTAAGGTGCTGCCGTCGACCAGCTCTAACTCGCCACCGAGGGGTACGCCATGGGCTAAGCGCGACACCACAAGCGGCTCGCCAAGCAGCAGTTGAGCAATGTAATGGGCGGTGGCCTCCCCTTCTACAGTGGGGTTGGTGGCGAGAATCACTTCACTAAACTGGCCTTGCTCAATACGCTCGAGCAAATCAGGAATACCTACGGAATCTGGCCCCAGTCCGTCTAACGGCGATAAATGCCCCTTAAGGACAAAATACAAGCCGCGATAACCGGTTTGCTCTACCAAATGCACATCCACTGGGCTTTGCACTACACACAGCAACTGCTGTTCACGTTTCGGATCGGCACAAATAGCACAAATATCTGCCTCACTGAGCGCACGGCATTGTTGGCAGTAGCCGACGCCCTGCATCGCCGCTTGCAAAGCTTCTGCCAAGCGTAAGGCTCCGCCTCGATCCCGCTCTAATAGCTGTAAAGCCATGCGTTGGGCAGTTTTTTGCCCCACGCCGGGCAATACACGTAATGCATCCAACAACTGTCGAACTAAAGGACTAAAAGACATAATCAATCTACAAAAAAAAGCCTGCAGCAAGGTGCAGGCGTGAACCTTAACTAACGCTTAGAAAGGCATTTTAAAGCCTGGCGGTAATTGCATACCTGCGGTCATGCCGGCCATGCTTTCTTGGGTATTTTGCTCTACTTTACGCACCGCATCATTAACTGCAGCAGCGATTAAGTCTTCTAAAATCTCTTTGTCTTCTTCCAGTAAGCTGGCATCAATATTAACCCGACGTACATCATGTCGACCGGTCATCACAATACTGACTAAACCAGCACCTGACTCACCAGTAACTTCTGCATTGGCTAGCTCTTCTTGAGCTTTTTGCATTTTTTCCTGCATTTCTTGAGCTTGCTTCATCAAGCCCGCCATTCCACCTTTAAACATAACTTTTTCCTCTGAGTTGCTTGTTAAATTGGCTCAACTGTTTGGGGGACAATTGTAGCGCCAAACTGCTCCATTAGCTGCACTACAATAGGATCTTTTAAAATTTCTTGATGCGCTTGATGCTGAGCTTGAGCTTTACGCCGTAACTCGGCTAAAGCCGGGGTCTCCACCTCTTGCTCTGGCTGTTTTTCGATTACCAATTGAATTTTTTGCCCTAGCCAGTCGCTGATTGCCTGCTCAATTCTCTGCTGCTGATTAGCATTCAGTAATGAGCTACGTCCTTGTTCAATATGCATTAACCAATGCTCTGCCGTTTTTTCGATCAACGCACAGTTAGCGGCAATGCTAGCAGTCATTCCTGCTAACTCGAGTTGTGGATAAATCTCGAGCCACTCCGCAGCCACCCCACTGGCACTTGGAATCTGTAACCGCAAATCTTCAGCTAAGACTTCATCAGCCACTGCTCCCATCGGTGCTTGCTGGGCCTCAGACTGCTGTAAGTCAGCATAATGCTGGTGGATATCCATTAAATAGGCATAGGAATCGAGAGCGCCGTCATCGATCTCATCAGTTTCTGAGTCAGCCTCTGTGTCCTCTGACGCTAACTGAGCGAGTGGCTCAGGCGCTACCCAAGTGGCCGCTACAGGTTCAGCCGCTGGCGCTGCAGAAGGCTGAGGTACATCTTCCCAAGGCGCCGGTTCCCCACTGATTTCTGCTTGCGGTTGCGGTTGCGGTTGCGATTGCGATTGCGATTGCGATTGCGATTGCGATTGCGATTGCGATTGCGATTGCGATTGCGATTGCGATTGCGATTGCGATTGCGATTGCGATTGCGAAGAAAGGCTAACGCCTAGGGTGTTTTTTTCAGTTTTTTTTTCTGCGCTGGGATCAACCCTATCTGCAGCAGTGACTAAAGTCACACTTGGCTGATGCGCTAGAGCAGCCGGACGAAACGCTAACATACGCAGCAAAACCATCTCAAAACCACTGCGCCCATCAGGAGCTAACGGTAAATCTCGCTGCCCAATTAACCCAACTTGATAGTAGAACTGTAAATCTTCAGCCGGTACCGTTTGCGCAATCGCTAAAATTTGCTCACGATCACCTTGGCCATTATCAATCGCATCAGGGACCAATTGCGCTACCGCGGCACGGTGCAAAATACTTAATAACTCGCTGAGCGCCATTGCCCAATCTGGACCTTGGTCAGCCAGCTGGCCAATCGCCTGCAATAATTGCGCGCCATCACTTTGTAATAACGCCTGTAAAATGCGGTAAGTATGGCCCTGATCAATCGAACCAAGCATTGCTCGCACATCTTCAGCACGTACCTGTCCCTGACCAAAAGCTACCGCCTGATCAGTTAGGCTCATTGCATCACGCATAGAGCCGTTAGCCGCGCGCCCAAGCAACCATAAAGCGTCGGTATCAAAGGGGATTTGCTCGGCGCTTAACACATCAGACAAATGCCCAACAATAGGCTCAGGCTGCATATTTTTTAGAGAAAACTGCAAGCAGCGCGATAAAATCGTAGGGGGTAGCTTCTGCGGATCAGTGGTAGCCAATAGAAACTTAACGTAACTCGGTGGCTCTTCTAAGGTTTTGAGCAACGCATTAAATGAGCTGGTCGATAGCATGTGCACCTCGTCAATTAGGTATACCTTATAACGCCCACGGCTGGGCATATACTGCACATTATCGAGTAGCTCACGGGTATCCTCGACCTTGGTTTTACTGGCCGCATCCACCTCGATTAAATCAACAAAGCGCCCCTCATCGACCTCGCGGCAAATTGAACACTGACCACAGGGCGTTGAACTGACGCCTTGCTCACAGTTCAAGCACTTGGCCATAATCCGCGCAATGGTAGTTTTTCCTACGCCACGGGTGCCGGTAAATAAATAGGCATGGTGTAAGCGCTGACTATCAAGTGCATTAATTAAGGCCTTGAGCACATGGGCCTGCCCGACCATTTCTGCAAAATTTTTAGGACGCCATTTACGCGCCAGCACTTGATAACTCATCGTCACCTACTGTTTCAAGGGATTAAAAATACGTAGGTATGCTAACGGAGCAGAGACAAAAATGCACTGCCTGAGCCAGAGATTAAGCCACAATAAACTAATAAGGAGAGCTGCAGAGAATGGAGGTGACCACTACCAGCCACACCCCGGCACACAATGTCCCTGCTATGGCTGCTCCCTTCCGGGCCTGACCAGGTTAACAGGTAATCGTTGCGAGGGGACCGGTAGGGCCACCATAACGCGCGCCTCAAAGACCTTGATGCGGCGCTTATTGTACCTTTATTCGTTATAAACACAAGGCTTAGTTTGCACCTGCAGTTTGTGTTTGAGCACTAAGTAAAAATACATTCTCCGTTAAACTGGTAAGCCCACGTTCAACAAATTTAGGCTCGTAGCGTAAAATATCGCGTTGCCCGACTCGCTCTACCTGATAGTCATTCGTTAAAAAACTATTTAATTGCGCCTCACTTACAGCAAAGGGGGGCCCAGCCATTTCACTTTGCAAGTAATCCATCACCACCACTAAACCAGTGGATGCTTGGGGCAAAATACTGAACAAATGCGCAGCGTAGCGTGCTTGCAACTCAGGTGGCCAAGCCACTAAAGCCGCCCGATCATAAACTGCACTGCACTGTGCTAAGTGAGCTTTAGTTAAAGCAAAAAAATCTCCGCTATACAGCGTGATATTCGCCGCTTGGTAGCACTTAAACTCTGCCGTTTCAACTAGGCTAGGCGTGAGCTGGTGCTCTTTAAAAAAATCTTGCACGGCTTTTTCCGCCAGCTCTACCCCTATTACTTTATAGCCTTGTTCAGCGAACCACAGCAAATCTAAGCTCTTACCGCACAACGGCACAAATACCGTAGCCCCTGGCGTTAGTTTGGTGAGGTGCCAATACTTATCTAGACAAGGATTTGCTCGATCCCGTAAATGAAAACCGATTTGGTTGTTCTCCCAGCGCTCTAGCCAAAACTCCTGATCCATACGCACCTCTTTTATCAAAAAACTTGCGGCCGATCATTCCCCACCTACACTTCTGTTGCAACTCGAATTTAATCTAAGGACGGTAAACTATGAAACGATTAATCCAAGCTCTGCTCTGCAGCACTCTACTAGGTTTAACCCCTGCATTAGTACTTGCCGATGAGCCAGCTCCTGCTGTAGCTAACACTCAACAACAAACTCAAACTATTAACCTAAATCAAGCTGATGCAGAAACCTTAGCCAAACACTTATCTGGCATTGGTATGGCCAAAGCCCAAGCCATTATTGCTTATCGAGAAGCTAACGGGCCCTTTGAGCACATTGATGAGTTACTAGAAGTCAAAGGTATCGGTAACGCCACACTGGAAAAAAATCGCGATAAATTATCGCTCTAACTCTCCTTCAACTAAATAGGGTCATTGCGACGCAATAACTCCTCCGGTAGATGCTCAATGTATTCTTCTTCCGGGGGAGGCATCTGTAAATGAAAACCTTGCTGCTGTAAATTTTCTAATACTTGGGAGATGTCTTCTCGTGCTAACTGTTTCTCTGGCGTAAGCAGTAAACTAAAGCAGAATTTTGGCCGACCAAATAAGCTTAATAAAGCCTCCGGCACTTTATTAAGTTCATCCGCTTTGGGCACATATAAATACATCCCTGGTTTTTTAGTGCTTTGATAAATCGAACAAATAATTTTCATCAGAGGTTTTCCTGCAAACGGTCTAGGAGTAAATCACCTAGCTGCTGTCTTCTCCAACCCGATAAACTTTCGGGTAACTGATAGTGTCCTGTTTCCAAGCCACTTCTTAACAATGCCTCTAGGCATTTCTTTTTCACCATCATTTCTGGCGCAATGTCTAACTGCTGCGCCTGTAGTTTTGCCCAACGATGAAGCTTCTTCAGTTGCTTAGCCTCGGTCACTGTTAACGGCTGTGGCAGTGACTCTGGCCACTGCTCGGCGGGCTTTTCTAGCGCTTGCTGAATCAAGCTTAAAACCTTAGCCCCTTCACGGCGTATGGTATTAGGATGCATATCTACAATGTCTGCTAGCTGATAGAGGCTAGTCGGCTGCTGTTCAGCTAAAGCATATAACGAGCTATCTTTCAGTACGCGACTGCGCGGCACGTCACGGCTCATCGCCTGCTCTTCACGCCACGCCGTTAAATGCTGCAGCACTCCTAGCTGCTGACGATTTAGCTTCCAAGCCTGCTTAATCAGTTGCCAGCGCAGCTCGGGCTCTGGCTTGGCTGTATGTAGCTGCACCAAGGTATCACCATCTTCAAATAGCCACTGTAGCTTTTCTGCTGATAAGCGCTCAGCTAACTGCAAATACACCTGGGCTAAGTACAACGTATCTTGAGCTGCATACAGCACTTGGGTCTCACTCAGTGGACGCTGGAGCCAGTCAGAACGGGTTTCTCCCTTGGGCAGCTCAATATGTAACAATGCCTGCACCAGCCGTGAGTAGCCCATAGAAAAGCCAATATTTAATAACCCAGCCGCAATCTGAGTATCAAAAAGACGCTGTGGCCTTGCCTCCATTAACCTAGCAAAGACTTCCAAATCTTCACCGCAAGCATGTAACACCTTGATCACCTGCTTGCTTTCTAATAGCTCTTTAAAAGGCTGCCAGTTTGTAATTAACAAAGGGTCAATCAGAAAAACACTCTGCCCATCACTGAGTTGAATTAAGCCAGCAATAGGATAAAAGGTACTCACTCGAATAAACTCAGTGTCGACGGCTAAGTAGCTTAATTTTGCCCATTGCGCACACTTCTTACTTAGCTCTTGATCGCTAGTCACCCATTGAATATCTATAGACACTGATTTCACTCCTCTAATAGGCCGCCGATTATACCTGCCTCAAACTAAATACGTAGTTCTTCCCGCGGAAAAGTGCCCCAATAGATTTCGCACGCGTCTAACTGACGTTCAGCTAGGATTTTGTTACACTGCACGGCCAACTTCATAGTAGTCGCTCCAGACTTAGTATTTAGTTGAAGAGCTGCCTTTGAAGGATTTGGTTAGTCTTGCCAAGTAATGAAAAGCGCATCTTAGTTTAGCCCGTTCAGGTCGTTATGTTTTCTAAGTAACTCGCTCACTTTCTAGCAATCTCTATCCTATTTGCGAGGTGGTTAGTGATAAAATTTTTAGTCGTTGATGACCATGATCTGGTGTGTCTTGGAATTACCAGTATGCTAGAAGGTATTCCAACATTTAACGTAGTTGGCACAGCCAACAGCGGCGAGCAGGCTTACGCGTTGGCCAGTCAATTGCAGCCCCATGTTATCTTGATGGATATTCGTATGCCTGGTATGGGCGGTTTAGAAGCGACCCGTAAAATCATGGAGCGCTTACCTGATACCAAGATTATCGCGGTCACTGCCTGCGATGATCAAACTTATCTCGAACGCTTATTTGAGATTGGCGCCAAAGGTTTTCTAACTAAAGGCGCGTCGCCAGAAGAGCTAATCTCTGCGATTAATAAAGTGATTAAAAATGAGCACTACCTGAGCCCAGAGCATGCAGAGCGCCTAGCGTTAAGCCATTTAACCAATGCGCCGGAGTGCCCATTTTCAACCCTGTCTGGTCGCGAGCTAGAGGTCTGTTTGATGATTGCCCAAGGCCATAAGCCCCAAGAGCTGTCTGACTTATTTTGTGTCTCGCCGAAAACGATTAATACCTATCGCTATCGCGCCTTTGAAAAACTCGCTATCGACAGTGATGTTAAGCTAACTCATCTGGCGATTAAGCATGGGCTTATTGAAGTCCAATCATAAAATTATGACTGTATTTGATGCCTCAGCTTTTCTTGCCAGTTGCAGCCAGCACCCTGGCGTCTATCGAATGTTTGATGCAAATGACCAACTTCTCTATGTCGGCAAAGCCAAAAACCTGAAAAACCGGCTCAGCAGTTACTTTAAAACCCAACAGCTAGCGCCGAAGACCGCAGCCTTAGTCAAAAAAATAGCGCGCATTGCAGTCACACTCACTCATAATGAAACCGAAGCGCTATTACTTGAACAAACGCTGATTAAGCAATCTCGCCCGCCCTATAATATTTTGCTGCGCGATGATAAGTCTTATCCCTATGTCTTGCTCTCTAATGACCCTTATCCCCGTCTCAGTATCCATCTAGGCAAGAAAAAACCCCAAGGTGAAATTTTTGGGCCATACCCAAGCCGCGTAGCCATTCGCGAAAGTTTAAACTTACTGCAAAAAACCTTTCAGGTTCGCCAGTGCGATAACACTTTTTTTAAAAATCGCAGCCGTCCCTGCCTGCAGTATCAAATTAAACGCTGCAAAGCACCCTGTGTCGGCTTAGTCGAGGCCGATGAATATGCTCAAGATGTAAGGCACTCTAAATTATTTTTAACCGGTCGCAGTCATGCCCTAACTGATGAGTTAAAAACCCATATGGAGCAAGCGGCAAAGCAGCTAGATTTCGAGCAAGCAGCGGTGATTCGTGACCAAATTTCCGCCCTTAGACGTGTGCAAGATCAGCAGTCAATAGAAGGCGGCCATGGCAATGTCGATGTGATTGCCTTAGCCAGCAGTGCCGGCGTTGCTTCAGTACACCTGATTAAGGTACGCGATGGTCGAGTCTTAGGCAGTAAAAATTACTATCCAAAACTTGCTTTAGAGTCAACTGATAGCGAAATTCTTACGGCCTTTATTGCCCAGCTTTACCTAACAGGCGCTGAACGTGACCTACCCAATACCTTAATCACTAACTTAGCGCTGGACGACCGTACCGCCCTGACCGAGGCATTATCAGCCGAGCACCAGAAAAAAATTGAGTTACTGCATACGGTTCGCGGCAATCGCCTGCGCTGGCTACAACTGGCCCAAACCAATGCCGAACATGCCCTACAAACTCAGCTCGCCGACAAATCACAAATCGCCGATCGCTTTGATAAGCTCACCCAAGCACTGCAACTAGACAGCACGCCCGAGCGTTTAGAATGCTTTGATATTAGTCACTCCAGTGGCGAAGCAACCGTGGCCTCTTGTGTCGTATTTGGCCCAGATGGGCCACTGAAGTCAGACTACCGTCTATACAATATTAAAGGTGTAACCGCCGGTGATGATTATGCTGCTATGCAACAGGCCTTAGAGCGCCGTTTAGCTAAAGCCAGTAAGCAAGCTGACGCTAAATTGCCGGACTTGTTGATTGTTGACGGTGGTAAAGGTCAATTGCAAATGGCCAAAGCGGTACTTAACGAACTGGCTTTAAATGACATTACATTACTTGGCATTGCTAAAGGTGTGACCCGTAAACCTGGCCTTGAAACTTTGTACCTTAACTCAATTGAGCATGAGTTCACCCTGCCTAGCCACTCACCTGCTTTGCACTTAATCCAACATATTCGTGATGAAGCGCACCGCTTTGCTATTACTGGACACCGCGCACGACGTGGTAAAGCACGACGCACTTCACCTTTAGAAGGTATTCCTAATGTGGGGCCAAAGCGACGGCGTGAACTGTTAAAACAATTTGGTGGTTTGCAAGAGTTGTCCCGCGCCAGTATTGAAGAAATTTCCAAAACACCGGGGATAAGTCGTACACTAGCGGAAACTATCTACGCAGCCCTTCATAGTCACTAGTTTGGTCTTAATCATTTCTCTATGAATATCCCAAATATTTTAACCTCGCTGAGAGTACTGCTGATTCCCTTTTTAGTGCTCTTTTATTGTCTGCCTTTTAGCTGGAGCTATTGGACGGCAGCGGCTATTTTTGGCTTAGCCAGTATTACTGACTGGCTCGATGGATATTTAGCTCGGCGCTGGCAGCAAAACACCCCTTTTGGCGCATTTCTAGATCCCGTCGCCGATAAATTATTGGTTGCGGTGGCCCTTGTGTTGTTAGTAGCCCATCACTCGACGCTATGGCTGACGATTCCTGCGGCAATTATCATTAGCCGAGAAATTGTGGTCTCGGCCCTTCGTGAATGGATGGCTGAATTAGGCGCCCGCGCCCAGGTAGCAGTCTCTAATATTGGCAAATGGAAAACCGCAGCACAGATGGCAGCCTTATTTGTGTTACTGGCCAATCCGCCCAAACCTACCCTCTGGGTGAAACTGGGTTATGGGTTATTAGTGATTTCAGCAATCTTAACCCTGTGGTCGATGCTGATGTACCTCATTGCTGCGGGGCCCCACTTAAAACCTACGGCGCCCAATAAAAAATAAACCTTTAACCAAGCCGTTGGTCTAAGCCACTGTTATTTAATCAAGACCGATATGGGAGAATGTCCATGCAACGTGTTTTAGCCTTATCTTTATTAGTTGCGAGTAGTGCAGTGATGGCGGAGTCTGATTTTAAAAAGCAATTAAATGCCTTTCCCAACGCTGAGTCAGGCATGACTCGGCATGTGATTCAACTCCCACAAGCTGAGCAAGAAGAACTGCTAAAGCTGGAGCTAATTCCTGGCAAAACCCTTGAAGTTGACTGCAATCGCCAGTTTTTTGGTGGCGACCTAGAAGAAAAAGATCTGCAAGGCTGGGGTTATAGCTACTATGTTCTGTCCTCAGTCAAAGGCCCGGCTTCAACCTTAATGGCCTGCCCACCTGATCAAGCGAAAAAGAATGCCTTTGTGCAAGTTAATACCGACCTTGGCTTGGTGCGCTATAACAGCAAGCTGCCGGTAGTAGTGTACACCCCAGACGATATTGAACTGCAATACCGTATTTGGCGCGGCGATGAGCATACCATTCAAGCTCACAGCCTTGAGCAATTGGCTGCCGAGTTAGAAAAGTAACTTTTTTAAATCAAAGACTTGACGAATTAATTTTAGTCTCTATAATGTCGTCCTGTTACCAAGACATGCGGGAATAGCTCAGTTGGTAGAGCACAACCTTGCCAAGGTTGGGGTCGCGAGTTCGAGTCTCGTTTCCCGCTCCAAGTTTTGTAAGCGCCGCTATCATAATGGCGGCGTTTTAGTTTTAGGCCGGGTGGCAGAGTGGTGATGCAGCGGATTGCAAATCCGTCAACGCCGGTTCGATTCCGACCTCGGCCTCCAAACAAAAGCCCTTAAGATTTAATGTCTTAAGGGCTTTTTTGTGCCTGCTTAAAAACCAACATTGGCGCATTGTTCCGCATGGGAATCAGCCACAACAACACTAGCGTTCACCACAGCAGTTAGCGCAAACTTAAACTATCTACCGCGGCGCAGGTCTAGATCAGGGTTATACTCAGTACTCTTACTCTTGAATTATTGAATTGAGCCTGTCATGAAGCCCCTTAGTTTTTACCTTACCGCGTTATTATCTGCCGCCCTGTTAAGTGGCTGCAGCTTACTCGAGCATTCTTCGCCCTCTGCTAGCGCAGCTTCTACCCGCGTTCAGGGCCTGCTCCAAGCAACCGATGATGGCAACTGGCAGCTTAGTCAGTGCTGGGGGCAACCGACTCTCACACTTAGCAACAGCGATTTACAAGCTATCAGCCAAGGTGCACCTGAGGAAATTATTCGCTTGGGCAGTTTTTTCGACAGCAGCGGTCGCCTTGAACAGCAGCAATTTATTCCCCACACCTTGCATCGCCTACAAGCCGAAGGTCATGACTGCAGCGACCCTAAGTTTAAACAACTATTTTTCCGCGCCTATGGCAATGAGCCAGGCTGGATGATCACCCTGGAAAAAAATGGCTTACTATTTGAGCAGTTTAATCAGCCGGCAGTAGCCATTCCTTTTATCGAAACCACCCTGCCCAGCGGCGCTATCAGTATTAGCAGTAGTGACTCACAAATTAATTTTCAATTACTGCTTACCCCTGCGCAATGCATTGACTCCATGTCTGGCACCACCAGTGCTTGGCAAGCCAAGGTGCAATTTGCTCAGGCTCAACAACTGCAAGGCTGTGCTTATCCTGGACTGCAACGCCAGTAAGCCCCTGCCGCAATTTAACTCAAGGAAATCTATATGATGAAGAAAGCTCTGCTTTTAAGCGCCAGCTTACTGTTTAGCTGGCAAGCCAATGCTCTGACCTTAGGCGACCTCACCCAAAATACCGCCGGTACTGGAATTAATGCCGTACTAGAACAAGGTGCCGACATGGCCATTAAACAGCTAAGCCAACCCGGTGGCTATAACAATAACCCCGAGGTTCGCATTGAAATTCCGGGCAATATAGGAAAAGCGGCAAAAACCTTAAAAACCATGGGCTTAGGCAAGCAAATTAATACCCTAGAACAAGGCATTAACCAAGCCGCCGAAGCCTCTATTCCAGCCGTCAAACAATTATTGATGCAGTCTATTAATCAGTTAACTATAGCGGATTCTAAGCAAATCTTAAGTGGCCCCAATAACTCGGCCACTTTGTATTTAGAAAAAACCAGCCGCAGCCAGCTTAAGCAACAACTATTGCCAAAAATTCAGCAAGCCACCAATCAAACCGGCGCGCTACAGCAATACAATGCCTTAGCAGCACAAGCTTCAAGCTTAGGCCTGCTTAAACAACAAGACACCTCGCTAGAGGGCTACATTACCGATCAAGCGCTAGATGGCTTATTTAAGGTATTGGGTGATAAAGAAGCTTATCTGCGTGAAAACCCAGCTGAAGCGGCCACTTCGGCTGCTAGCAAGTTACTTGATCGCTTCAAGTAACACAGACGCCCATTCGCCGCTGCATACCCAGCGGCGAATGCGATACTCATAGGCTGAGTTAACTTAACTGCCAATCGATGGGTGTTAAACCTGACTGCTGGAGAAATTGATTACAGCGGCTAAAATGCCCACAACCGATAAAGCCACGGTAAGCCGATAGCGGTGAAGGATGGACTGAGGTCAGCACCAGATGCTTAGTGCGATCAATTAAGCCGATCTTACTTTTAGCATGAGCCCCCCACAGCATAAAGACCACGTGCTGTTGCTGGGCACTGACTGCAGCAATTACCTTATCGGTAAACTGCTGCCAACCCAATTTTGCGTGGGACCCAGCATTCGCCCGCTCAACACTCAAGCTGGTATTAAGCAACAATACGCCCTGTTGAGCCCAAGCGGTGAGGTCTCCATGATTCGGAATAGCCAAGCCTAAATCACGCTGCAACTCTTTATAGATATTCAATAACGATGGCGGAATAGCGATGCCTTCAGGCACCGAAAAGCTTAAACCATGGGCTTGGCCTTCGCCGTGATAAGGATCCTGCCCAAGAATAACCACCTTCACTTGAGGCAAGGGCGTTAAAGTAAAGGCATTAAACATTAAAGGCCCTGGTGGATAAATTTGCTTACCCTGAGCTATTTCATCGCGCAAAAACTGCGAAATCTGCACCATATAGGGCTGCGTAAACTCATCCTCAAGCACTGCCTTCCAGCTATCTTCTAATTGTACTGGGCGTTGACGCATAACTTACTGCCTCACCAAGCGTGGATTAGCAAAGGCTTCGGCATGGGTACAGCGCACCGGATTAATATCAATCCCGCCACGACGTAAATAACGCGCGGTTACCCGTAGATACTCCGGCTGTAATAATCGGTACAAATCAATAAAAATTCGCTCAGCGCACTGTTCATGAAAGTCCTGACACTGGCGATAACTGACCAAATACGCCAAAAAACTGGCCTGATCTAACTCTTTGCCACGATAGACCACCTCCACACTGCCCCAATCCGGCTGACCGGTTACAGGACAATTGGATTTGAGTAAGTGGCTATGCAAAGCCGCCTCAACCTGTGCCTCTGATTGGCAACGTAATAATTCAGGGGCCGGCGCATGATAGTCAGCTACGGTGATATCTAACCGATCAATGCATTCTCCCGCCAATTGTTGCAGACTGGCTGCTGCCGCTTCACTTAATGAGCTGATCGCAACCTGAACCGGAGCACCTGCTGTAGCAGATAAATCTTGCTCAAGCACTTGCTGCAACTGTTCAGTACTGGAAAATACGCTTTGATTGAATGAATTTAAATACAGCTTAAATGACTTAGACTCAATAATATTGGGTGAGTTAGCCGGCACCCGTACACTCATCATCGCCACACAGGGTTTGCCAGTTGGCATTAACCAAGACAATTCATAGCAGTTCCAAATATCTTCGCCCACATAGGGCAACTGCTCGGCCGCCAAACCCATTGCCGCCCATTTAATTTCACGGGCAATGGGATACAGTAAACTTGCATCATAATGACTCACATAAGCACTGTGCTTGCCTAACGGCGATAACTCAGCAGGATGCTGCATAACAACCTCTTTAACTCAATCACTGGTTTTGCCCTATTGTACGGCATCTGCGAAGGGGGCAAAAATTTATCCTCAAGATAAAAAAAGCCCCGCATTAAGCGGGGCAAACCAGTAGAAGCTGAAGCCGGTGTGCTTAATTAAAACGCGTACTGTACGCGCAGGCTCACACCATCACCTTTAGTATCGTCATTACCGTTAGTTACTTTCGTGGTTTTCGCTTTCAAGTAGTTAGCTGACACTTTAATCGACGCGTTGGCATACCAGTTCACGCCTAAGGTGTGCACCTTACCTTTGGTATCGTAGAAGCTGCCAGACTGATCCATATCAGCGTCAGTCACCTTAGCGTGATCATAGCGATAGACTAGCTCCCACGCACCTAAGTCTTTGTCATTGGGCTTAATGCTATCGAACTTACCACCATCTAACTTATAGCCACGGGGTTCGCCGGTTAAGGTATAGGCAAGCTGCACGTTATAGGCGTCCACTTTACGGTCTTTATAGGCCGAGCCGCTTTTCGCATCAATCGCACGACGTAAGTACTCACCCTGCACCGAGAATGGGCCCACCGCATAAGCCGCTTCTAAGCCCCAGGCCGAGTCACCATCAAACTGGCCATCTTGAGCGCTAGAGAAGGTTGGACGATGGCCATTCTTACTGTCTTCAGTGGTACCACGAACACCCATTCGTGAGCGAATACGACCATCAAACTCATCCACATCACGCTTAGCGTAGTTCACCCCAAAGTGCAGTACGTTGCCTGCTTCGGCCATCGGTGCTACTACTGCACGCAGGTTATAGGTGTTTTTGTTTTTGCCGTTTTTATCTTCTTCACCATCGGGGCGATTAATTCCGGCCGAACCGTAGAACATATCATGGGTGCCACTTACCTGAATCCCCATACCATCGCGCTTATCATTGACCCAGTCAGCTACGTCGTACAGCATGGAGCGCTCAATGGTACTAATCCATTTGGAGCTGGTGGCTTTTTCTAAACCAAAGTCTGGGTCAAAACGACCCACCTTGATATTTACTGGCTTAAAGCCGGTATAGGCAATCGAGGCTTCGTCCCACTTACTAGAACCCGACTCATTAAAGTCGATGTTCATCACGTATTTCCAATCCTGGTAGACCGTACCTGATAACTCTAAAATTGCCCGGCGAAAATAAGCTTCGTTGGCGGTTTTACCATTTTTAGTATAAATACCATCAAAGTGGTCATAGTCGGCTTGTAAACGGCCGCCCAACTTAAAAGAAAAAGCCTTATCACTGGTCGCTGCCTCAAACCCACCTTTGGTTTTAATGGTGATATCTGGGCCATCGGTGGTTACCGTACCGGCTACCGCTTGGGCGGCAACAAACAGTGATAATAAACTGGCTGAAAAACTACTTAAAGCAACAAGACGTGGCTTGCTATACATGGAGTAACTCCCCTAAGGCTTGGCAAATAAATCAGCCTCTTAAGTTCGGCTGCTGGGAAGTATCTTGCGCGGCTAATATGACGAATTGGCGGCTAATCCATGACAGTTACATGACATTTATCCTTTGACCGGCTTAAAAGTCAGCCAAGGTTAAGATCGGCAACACATGATAAGCCGGCTCCTCATAAGGATGAGCGGCCACTAAGGCTTGGATCACAGGCTTAATCAAAGCCCGCTCCACGACTAGCTCAAGTTTCCATTCTGCCACTTGCGTTAATTGCTGGGGCTCGCCAATAAAGGGTTGGCTCGCACTTGATGGCTGAAACTGCCCAGTACCTAAGGTTTGCCAGCAGCACTGACTGTACTCACCTAAGGCCCCCGCCCCTGCTGCAAAGAGCGCCTGTTTAACGGCTACTAAGTGCGACTCAGGTACATAAACACATAACTGATACATACAAATACTCCATCGGGTATACTAACGGGCGTTTAATGCGACTGTTGTGGAGACTCTATGATACCTGCTCGTTTTGCCCGTTTACTCTTTGCCTTGCTGATGTCCTTATATATGGTCACTGGAATGACCTTTGTGGTGACTTGGGCTAATACCGGCCTGTCTGCCGGCTTCGCTGAGCGCTGGTTAAATGCTGCCCTGATTGCTTGGCCAATTGCTTTTGTATTAGTGATCATCGGTGCACCACGAATTCAAAAACTAGTGGGCAAACTAGTCAAACAACCATAAAAAATGGGACTTAACGTCCCATTTTTATCAAGCTTAAGTACGCTTAAACTTTCTGCAAAATTACACTACCCACAGAATAACCAGCACCAAAGGAACTGACTACACCTAGGCTGTTACTTGGCAGATCCGCTTGGTATTTATGGAATGCAATGATTGAACCTGCTGAACTGGTGTTGGCATAAGTATCTAAAATCACCGGTGCTTCAGATTCGCTGGCATCACGTCCCAATAAGCGACGAATAATTAGATGGTTCATATTCAAATTAGCTTGGTGTAACCAAAAACGCTGGACCTGCTGTGCATCAAGCTGATTGTCCGCTAAGTGCTCGCCAATAATTTGCGCCACCATTGGGCAAACCTCACGGAACACCTTACGCCCCTCTTGCACAAATAGCTTATCAGCGGCACCAATACCTGACTCATCGCAGCGATTTAAATAACCCGCATTGTTGCGAATATTATTTGAAAACTGAGTGACCAGCTTAGTTGAAAGCACTTGCCACTGATGCTCAGCAGTAGCTGTATCTGCTGCTTCTAACACGACAGCGGTGCAAGCATCACCAAAAATAAAGTGACTATCACGGTCACGGAAGTTTAAGTGCCCAGTACAGATTTCTGGGTTTACCATTAATACCGCGCGTGCTTGCCCAGTTTGAATGGCATTGGTTGCTGCTTGGATACCAAAAGTAGCCGATGAGCACGCAACGTTCATATCATAGGCAAAACCATTAATACCCAATGCGGTTTGCACTTCAATGGCAATTGCCGGATAAGGACGCTGCATATTAGAGCAAGCCACAATCACCGCATCAATATCAGCCGCAGTTTTTCCCGCTGCGGCCAAGGCCTCCTGCGCGGCTTTTACTGCCATTTCGCACATAATACTTGGCTGATCATTACTGCGCTCTGGAATATAAGGCTTCATCCGCTGCGGATCTAAAATACCTTTTTTGTCGATCACAAAGCGGCTTTTAATTCCTGAAGCTTTTTCAATAAATTCCGAGCTTGACTCACGAGCCGGCTCTAGCTCACCTTTTTCAATAGCTTCAGCATGCTCTTGATTATATAAATTAACCCACTGATTAAACGCTGCCACCAGTTCATCATTGGAAATGCTCTGTTCTGGTGTATATAAACCAGTTCCGCTAATAACGACTTTCTTCACAACCCTTCCTCATTTTGCTGAACTGAACCGGCACCTAAGCAGCACCTTTATCGCTTCACTATAAAGTGAGTTTCGGCTCAATCCTTAATCAATTAGTCTATTGCCACTAGTCCACAGCAACGATACGTAACTCTTTCGGCATCGAGAAGGTAACGTTTTCAGGTCGTCCTTCTAGCTCTTGCACCATGTTTGCGCCCCATGCCTGTAATTGCTGAATCACCCCTTGCACTAACACTTCAGGGGCCGAGGCACCAGCAGTCACACCAACACTTTGTTTATTTGCAAACCAGTCTTGGGCCAAGTCTTCAGCACCATCCACTAAATAAGCTGGGGTACCCATACGCTCGGCTAACTCACGTAAACGATTGGAATTTGAGCTATTAGGGCTACCTACCACTAACACCACGTCACACTCAGCAGCCAACTGCTTTACTGCATCTTGACGGTTTTGTGTGGCATAACAAATATCATCTTTACGCGGCCCGGTGATACTTGGAAACTTTTCACGTAAGGCATTAATCACACGACTAGCGTCATCCATTGACAAGGTGGTTTGGGTTACAAAGCACAGGGTTTCCGGATTCTCCACCTCAAGTTTGGCCACATCGGCCTCATCTTCGACTAAGTAAATCCGGCCACCATTACTGGCATCATACTGGCCCATAGTTCCTTCGACCTCAGGATGCCCCTCATGACCTATCAGCACACACTCACGGCCATCGCGACTATAGCGCACCACTTCTAAGTGGACCTTCGTCACTAGCGGGCAAGTGGCGTCAAACACTTTTAAACCGCGGCGAATCGCTTCATCCTGAACCGCTTTAGCTACGCCATGGGCACTAAAAATAACGATCTGATCATCAGGCACCTGATCCAGCTCGTCTACAAATACGGCGCCACGCTCACGTAAGTCCTCGACTACAAACTTGTTATGTACCACTTCGTGACGTACATAAATCGGTGGCTCAAATACTTCAAGCGCACGATTAACAATTTCAATGGCTCGATCCACGCCTGCACAAAAACCCCGTGGATTGGCTAATTTAATTTGCATAATTCACCCTGCGCCTTACGCAGTTTTAGAACCTACATGAATAATTTCAACATCAAAGGTAATGTCTTTACCGGCCAATGGATGATTAAAATCTACTGTCACTTGCTGCTCATCAAAGGCTTTAATCACCCCTGGCAACTCGCCTTGGGCGGCATCCTGGAAAATAACCAATACGCCGTAATCTAGCTCCATATCAGTAAACTGACTACGAGGCATAACTTGTACGTTTTGCGGATTAGGCTGGCCAAATCCTTGCTCGGGCAAAATTGTGAAACTACGTTTATCCCCTGCTTTCAAGCCAAATAATACTTGCTCAAAACCGGGTAACAAGCTGCCATCACCGACGTTAAAGGTTGCTGGGTCTTTATCAAAGGTGCTGTCAACCACATTACCTTCATCAATTTTTAACGCAAAATGCAACGTCACCTGACTGTCGTGACCAATACGTTGCTCGCTCATGGCTGCTCCAATTCGTTAGCTGGCTGTGGCTTTTTAAAGATATCCACAATCAGCATCAAGGCTCCCACGGTAATTGCACTATCGGCCACATTAAACGCGGGGAAATACCACTGGGTCTTCCAGTGGACCAAAATAAAATCCACCACGTGCCCTAAAAACACGCGATCATATAAATTACCTAAGGCCCCACCTAACACTAAGGCTAAGGCAATGGCGGTCCAGCGCTCATTACTTTTTAAGCGTTTTAGCCACACCAGCAAGACACCGCTGACAACCACCGCAATTAAAGCAAATAACCAACGCTGCCAACCAGATTCCGCAGCTAAGAAGCTAAAAGCTGCGCCACGGTTATAGGCTAAAGTCCAGCTAAACAGATCGTCAATCACCGGAATCTGCTGGTAAAGACTAAGATTTGCCACAAACCAATGCTTACTGACTTGGTCTAGCGCGATCACCAGTACTGTGAGCCACAACCAGCCCAGTTGCCCAAGGCGACTCATAACAAGCCACCTTGAACGGTGCTTAACCCAGTGCCTAGGTTATGCATAGTGACGTACCTCACCCTCGCCTTCGAGGTTATCCACACAGCGCCCACAAATCTCTGGGTGTGCTGCATTAACCCCCACATCAGCACGGTGATGCCAACAACGACCACATTTTGGCTGCTCAGACTTTTTCACTAGCAGCTTAAGCCCTTCAACCTCTGTCTCCACAGCTTCCGTCGGTGCCTCGGCTAACGATGCAACGCTGGCAGTTGAAGTAATCAGCACAAAACGCAGCTCATCGCTCAGTTTAGTTAACTGCTCTGCTAATTCAGGCGCTGCATACAGCGTGACTTCTGCTTGTAAGTTACCGCCAATAACCTTGGCATTTCGCTGATTTTCTAGCTCTTTGTTAACTGCAGTTTTAACTTGCATCAACTGCTGCCAGTAACCTTGGTCTAGCTCAGCGCCTTCTGGTAAACGGGCTAAGCCTTCGAACCAAGTACTGAGCATCACGGACTCGTTATGCTCGCCTGGCAGATTCTGCCAAATTTCTTCTGCAGTAAAGGCCAAGACTGGGGCAATCCAGCGCACTAAAGCTTCAGCAATAAGGTACATCGCGGTCTGGCACGAGCGACGCGGCAAGCTATCGGCCCCCGTGGTGTACTGACGGTCTTTAATAATATCTAAGTAAAAACCACCCAGTTCTTGCACACAGAAGTTATGCACTTTTTGATAAACATTATGGAAGCGATACTCTTCATAAGCTTCGATAATTTCATCTTGCAAACGTGCTGCAGCGTCCACTACCCAACGATCTAAATCCACCATTTGTTCAAACGGCACCAAGTCGGTTGCGGGATCAAAACCGTTAAGGTTAGAAAGCAAGAAACGTGCGGTGTTACGGATACGGCGATAAGCATCAGCACTGCGCTGTAAAATGGTGTCAGATACTGCCATTTCGCCGGAGTAGTCAGCCGATGACACCCACAAACGTAAAATATCAGCACCTAAACGATCAATCACTTGCTGCGGAATAATCACGTTGCCCAATGACTTGGACATTTTGTGGCCTTTCTCATCCACAGTGAAACCGTGGGTTAATAAGCCACGATAGGGTGGATGGCCATCAATGGCACAACCCGTTAATAATGATGAGTGGAACCAGCCACGGTGTTGATCCGAACCTTCTAAGTACAAGTCAGCCCGTGGGCCTTCGGCATGACCTAGCGGATGCGAACCACGTAGCACATGCCAGTGAGTGGTACCCGAGTCAAACCATACATCCAGCGTATCGGTCACTTTGTCGTAATCCGCCGCTTCTGCCCCCAGTAACTCTTCTGCCTCAAGCTTAAACCAGGCTTCAATCCCTTGTTGCTCAATACGCTCTGCCACTGCTTCCATTAGCTCAACCGTACGCGGGTGTAACTCACCGGTGGCTTTATGCAGGAAGAATGGGATCGGTACCCCCCAATTACGTTGACGGGAGATACACCAGTCTGGACGCCCTGCAATCATATTGTGCAAACGCGCCTTACCCCAAGCAGGTGTAAATACGGTTTGCTCAATACCTTCAAGTGCACGCTCGCGCAGCGTTTCACCTGCATTGGGCTGCTTATCCATGCCGACAAACCACTGAGCCGTGGCACGATAAATTAAAGGGGTTTTGTGGCGCCAGCAATGCATATAGCTGTGCTGAATCGGTTGATGCTTAAGTAGCGCACCGTTTTCTTGCAGCTTTTCAATAATGCTCGCATTGGCCTTCCAAATGAACTGCCCACCAAAGAACGGCAGATCATCCACATAAACCCCATTGCTTTGCACCGGGTTGAGGATATCGTCATTAGTCATGCCGTACTTTTTGCAGGTATAGAAGTCATCTTCACCATAAGCCGGCGCTGAGTGCACAATACCGGTACCGGCATCTAACTCAACGTAATCCGCAAGATAGGCTGGCGAAAAGCGCTCATACAGAGGATGCTTAAAGCGAATATTTTCTAAGGCTTCACCTTTAGCCCGCGCCACCACAGTGCCGGTTAAACCGTAGCGCTCTAAGTTATGCTCAACCAACGCATCGGCCAGTAATAAATACTTATCACCCACATCCACCAGTGCATATTCAGCTTCTGGATGAATATTTAACGCTTGGTTAGCGGGAATGGTCCAAGGTGTCGTGGTCCAGATTACTACTTGCGCTGACTTGTCTAACTGACTTAAGCCAAAAGCATTGGCTAGTAGGTCCTGGTCTTCACAGATAAAGCCCACGTCAATTGCATCAGACTGTTTGTCTTGGTACTCAATCTCTGCTTCAGCCAATGCAGAGCGGCAATCAAAGCACCAGTTCACTGGCTTTAAACCTTTAAAGACAAAGCCGCCTTCAACCATTTTCGCCAACGCTCGCACTTCACCAGCTTCGTTAGCGTAATCCATGGTTAAGTAGGGATTATCCCAGTCACCTAATACACCCAGACGAATAAAGTCTTGCTTTTGCCCTTCAATTTGCTCAGCGGCATATTCACGGCATAACTCACGGGTTTTATCTGCCGGTAAATTTTTACCGTGGGTGACTTCAACCTTGTGCTCAATTGGCAGACCGTGGCAATCCCAACCTGGAATATAGGGCGCATCAAATCCTGAAAGGGTTTTACTGCGCACAATCATATCTTTAATAATTTTGTTGACTGCATGACCAATATGAATACTGCCGTTGGCGTAGGGAGGGCCATCGTGCAGAATAAAACGAGGGCGACCTTCACCAACTTTACGCATTTTTTGGTACAGATTAATACTGTCCCAGTGCTCCAACATTTTGGGTTCACGTGTTGGCAAGCCAGCTTTCATCGGGAAAGCGGTGGCTGGCAAATTAAGTGTCGCTTTATAGTCGGTCATGTTGTTTCCAAGTCATTCAATCAAAGAGTATGAAATTTTTGCCAATAATCTTTTGCAGTTTTAATATCTGAGGCAATGGCTGCCTGCAAAGCATCAAGTGAAGCAAATTTTTGCTCATCGCGTATTTTGTGTACAAACTCAACACGTAAGCGTTGACCATAGAGATCGCCTTGAAATCCTAGCAGATGCACTTCTAAGTGTGGCAAGCCATCAGTCTCCACGCTAGGCCTAACGCCAATATTAGCTACCGCTGGCCAATGCTGGCCATTATCTAGCGTTGCTTTAACTAAAAACACCCCTTGTAATGGGGCTTTTTTACGCTTGAGCTGTACGTTGGCAGTAGGCGCATTTAAAGTGCGTCCTAGCTTTTTACCGTGTAACACCCGCCCTTTAATCCAGTATTTATGCCCTAATAACTGCTCAGTCAAAGCTAAATCGCCTGCGGCCAATGCTTCGCGCACCCGGGTGCTGCTAATCCGTAACTGTTCATGCTGCACCGTCGTTGTGGGCTCTACGCTAAACTGATAGCGCTGACCTGCCTCTAATAAAAAAGCATAATCACCACTTCGATCACAGCCAAAACGGAAATCATCACCAATTTGTAAATGGCACACATGCAAGCCTGTTACTAGCACTTGCTCAACAAACTGCTCGGCACTGAGCTGACGAAAACGTTCATTAAAGGCGATACACACCACATAGTCGACCCCCGCTTGCTCCAGTAACTGTAGCTTATCAGCTAAGGGCGTTAGTCTGGCTGGGGCTGACTCTGGCGCAAAGTATTCCCGTGGCTGGGGTTCGAAAATCAATACACAAGTAGGTGCTTGCAACTGCTGTGCCGTTTGCTTGAGCCGCTGCAATATCGCTTGATGCCCACGATGCACACCGTCAAAGTCACCAATAGTGACAACAGTGCCCTGTGCAAAAGACGGTAAATTATGAAGTCCGCGAATCAGCTGCATAACGGCTACTTAACTCTAAAAATGTTCGATTATAACCACAATCCCTGCCCTTTCGCAGCTATCTGCCGCCAAGAATCTGCTAAGTAACACTCAACAACATTAACGTCGCAGATCCCGTGGGCGTAACCCCATCAGTGCAAGAGCAATAACAAAGGTGGTGATTCCGGCGACGACTAAAATACTGACTTGCACTGTTCGCTGCTGCCAGCCCCAAGCAAACCACTGGGCTGACGGTTGATTTAACCAAAGAATCACGGCCAACATCGCAGCACAAGCAACTATAAGTTGCAGCACAAACTTACTCCAACCTGGCTGTGGGATAAATACCTTAGCTTTATATAGCCCCCATAATAATAAGCCGGTGTTCAATACCGAGGACATCGAGGTCGCCAGCGCTAACCCCACGTGCTTTAACGGCCAAATCAAAATTAAATTAAAGACCATATTGGCCACCATGCAAATAATCGCAATCCGTACCGGGGTTTTCATATCTTGGCGAGCAAAAAAACCAGGGGCCAATACTTTAATCAGCATAAAAGTCAGCACCCCTAAGGAATAGGCCTGTAGAGCTAACGCAGACTGGGTCACTGCACCTGGTGTCATGGCGCCGTATAAAAATAAAGTAGCAATTAAGGGTTCAGCCAAAAAGCCTAATGCCAAAGCGGCTGGCACCCCCACCAATAGCACCATACGTAATGCCCAATCAATGGTAGCCGAGAATTCTTTGGGATTATCACTGGCATGATGCCGTGACAAAGCAGGTAAAATCACGGTACCGACCGCAATGCCAAAGGCACCAAGCGGTAACTCTGAAAGACGATCAGCGTAATACAACCAAGAAACACTGCCCGTTTCTAAAAACGAAGCCAGAACCGTATCGAGCAATAAGTTAATTTGACTGACGCCTACTCCAAATAGTGCGGGTAGCATCAGCGTCAGAATACGTTTTACCCCTTCATCCTTACGCACCACCTTAGGCGAGGGCAGTAGGCGAATTTTCCATAAAAAAGGCATCTGAAATAAGAGTTGTGCCACCCCAGCAATAAACACCCCCCAAGCCAGTGCCATAATTGGCTCGGCAAAATAAGGGGTTAAAAACAGGGTGGAACCTATCATGCTGATATTAAGTAGCACTGGAGTTACCGCCGGCACCGCAAAACGGCCGTAGCTATTTAAAATACCACCACAAAACGCTGTGAGCGAAATCAGCATTAAATAAGGAAAGGTGATCTGCAGTAACTCTCCAGCCAACTGCATCTTGGCCGGTTCGCCGCGAAATCCAGGAGCAAATAGCATAATAATATAGGGCGACAACACCACGCCCAAGGCAGTCAGTGCCGTGAGAATTAACCCTAGCGTTCCTGCAGTGCGATCAACTAGCTGCTTAACCTCAGCCAAACTGCGCTGGGTGCGATACTCCGAAAGCACCGGCACAAAAGCTTGGGCAAATGCACCTTCGGCAAATAAGCGGCGTAAAAAGTTTGGAATCCGAAAAGCGACAAAAAAAGCATCGGCCGCCGCACTTGAACCAAAATAGCCAGCCACTACCATATCACGCACCATGCCCAGCACCCGTGACAATAAGGTCATCACACTGACAATGGCACTGGATCGTAATAAGCCACTGCCCTTTGCGCTGCTAGCTGGCTGCTTTGTTGCTTCACTCATGCTGAATCTCGCCTCCTCGGAAGTGCGTCAGTTTAGTCATTTGCCAGCAGAGCGACTAGCCCTTATGTGCTAGAGCTGATTAAAAAACGATAAATAACCACACGCACGTGTTTATTCAGCCGAGGTTTCAGGTACAATGCAGCCGCTATAAAAGTTCGCCTCTAGCGCTTTTATCGCTAAAACCAGTTAGTTGCTTGACTTGCCGTAAAACTATAGGCATCATTTGCGACCTAATTTTATTCTAATTGTTTTTCGAGGAGTTCGACTGTGGCCAACAGCCCTTCCGCCAGAAAACGCGCCAAACAGGCTGAGAAGCGTAACAGCCACAACGCCAGCTTACGCTCAATGGTGCGCACCTACATCAAAAATGTAATCAAAGCCATCGACGCTAAAGATTTAGAGAAAGCCCAGGACGCTTATAAAAAAGCCGTTCCAGTTATCGACCGTATGGCCGATAAAGGCATTCTGCACAAGAATAAAGCCGCTCGTCATAAGAGCCGTCTGAACGAGCGCGTTAAGCAGCTCGCTCAAGCAGCCGCTTAATTCAAGTGACTCCTAAAAAGCCGACTTTAAAAGTCGGCTTTTTTGTACTTAACGTTTGGGCAATACCCTCGTGCAATAGGCTGTTCAGACTTAATAAAAAAGCCCCTACTGTTTCCAGTAGAGGCTATCGGTAAAATCAGTACTTACTCTGCAGTATAAGTACGTGCTCGTAACGCATCAGGTTTTAAGAAATCCTTCTCGCCCACGTTATCATGATCCCCTAGCAGCTTACCATTGACCTCTAGCCCATAATTGGTATGGGTATGGAAGGTGTCTAGGTACTTCTGACGGGTTTCTTTAACATCCCCTGTGTAACGTGGCTCTTGAGGACGTTCTTGGCTATTAATGTAATAAGCCACATCCCACGCCTGCTGATCAGTCAAGCTATTAGGACGCCCCAAAGGCATATTGTGCTTCACAAAAGAAGATAGGGTAAAATGTCGCGTAATGCCTGCCCCCCAGTTATAAGAGCCATCTCCCCAAACCGCAGGGAAGATTACTTTCTCATTCTGGACCAAGCCTTCACCATTTTCAGCATGGCAAATGCTGCAGTTTTCTTGGTAAACCTGTTTACCGCGCTCATAATCCATTTTTTGTTCTGGCTCAGGCAGCTTAGGGTAGCCGCGACCATACATTGTTTTACCGTCTTGATAAATCGGTACCCCCTTGGCTAGCCACTGATGATAGGTCGCCAGCGCCACCATATCGTCACTGCCGTACTCGGGTGGTTTACCGTTCATTGAGTAGGAGAAGCAGCCCGCGATACGCTCCTCTAAATTATTCACATGGTCATTTTTCGGACGATAGTTTGGTAGTACCACTGCCGCTGGCCAAACGGGTCCTGCGAAAGGCAAACGACCTTCTCCCATGTGGCAACTGTTACAGTTCATATTGTTAAATACATTTTTGCCACGTAGCTGTTGTGTATTAACAAATAAGTCATGCCCACGCTTAATGACACGCTTTAGCTCTGGGTGCATGTCCGCTTTTTCTAAATCTTCCATAGTCGGCGGCACATGTACATATTCCCCTTCTTTAGGCTGCGGAATATTGAGCGGCATCCGTGGCTCTGCTTCAGCGGCATACACCCCTAAACTAAAAACACTGGCCGCAATGGCTAAGGGTAAGCTGCGCTTAATCAATACATTACTCATCGTGTTATCCCCCTTACTTAGCTGACTGTGCTGGTTGACGTGACAACCATTTGGCAACGGCATCAATATCGGCATCAGTCATCCGCTCAGCAATGGCGAGCATTAAATGCTGCGGATCATTATCGCGCTTACCACTTTTCCAAGCCCGTAACTGATCGGCAATATAGCCTGCATGCTGGCCAGCAATAGCAGGAAAGTGATCGCCTGCTCCTAAGTTATCGGGGCCATGACAGCTACTGCAGGGCACAATATAACGATCCCAGTCGCCCTGGGTTGCAAGCTTTTCACCTAAGGCTAACTGCTCATCGCTAGCATCTTCTCCACCTTTACCTGCAGTAGGCGCCAGCTGGCTATAGTAAAGAGAAACATTTTTTAACTGCTGCTCATCAAACATGCCAACAAACGGCATCATGGTCGGACTTTGGCGTTTACCCGCCTTAATATCCACCAGTTGTTTGTATAGATAATTGGCATTGACGCCAGCAAGCTTTGGCCAAGACTCACCACCGGAAATATTCATTCCCGAGCCATCTGCTTGGTGGCAAGCGACACACACTGCCGCAGTTTGCTCCCCAGCTTTAGCGTCCCCCTCAAGTCCATGGGCAGCAGTAATACTTAAAAACAGGGCTGCAAAGGCAGTCGTTAATTGACTTTTCACCTTCATCCGTACCACTCCTTTTTCCTCATTATCATTATTCGCCTGCAGCTACCACTGCAGAACTTAATTAATAATATGCTATTTTCTTATACTCCATGCGGGCTTAGATCAACTGTTAGCTGCCTTGGCAATTCACACTGATTACCACATAAGATCATCGGGGATTTGATAGTCAGCGTAAGGATCATCCGCCTCTACTTCGTTGGTGGCGGTATTGAGTAATAGGATACGCCGCGGGTCACGCTGCTCGATTTTCTCGGCCGCCTCACGGGGAATAATTTCATAACCACCGCCATGACTCACAATGGCTAAGCTGCCATTACTGAGCTTATTGCGCACCAGCTCATTTACTGCAATGCGTTTTACTTTTTTGTTATCCACAAAGTTGTAAAAATCATCCCCTTCAAACTTAGGCAAACGCGCACTTTCGATCAGCTGCTTAATTTGTGCACGCCGTGCTTTTAATTCGGCTTTTTCTTGCTGCTCGCGGTTTAATTCTTGATCGCGCAAGGCTTTTTCTTCTTGAGCTTTACGTGCCATTTCTTGCGCTGTTACATCCGCTTCAGCCTGCCCTTTTTTAACTAAGCGCTGCTGTTTGCGCTGCTGTTTTTCTGCCTGTTTTGCCTGTTTTTGATTCACTAAACCGGCTTTTAATAACTGATCACGCAAAGAACTCATAAACGTTGTCTCAACCCAAAAATAGTATTACTGCGCTTGCTTGGCTAACTGCCAAAACGCCTCTAACTCAACTAAAGAAAAATCACTCAGGCGTTTACCTGTCGCCTCTGCTTGCTGTTCAACCGAACGAAAACGCTGCTCGAATTTTTTCCCCGCTTGACGCAAGGCTTGTTCAGGATCTACCGATAAATGCCGAGCCAAGTTAACCACACTAAAAAGCACATCACCGATTTCATCCTGAATTGCCGTCGCATCCTGCGCTCTTACTGCTTGCTCAACCTCGGCGATTTCTTCTTGCAGCTTAGCAAATACCGGGGGCAATTGGTCCCAGTCAAATCCACCACTGGCCGCACGCTTTTGTAATTTTACCGCGCGAGTAAGCGCAGGCAATCCCTGAGGAATATCATCTAATAAGGACAACTGCTGTGGAATTCTTTCGCCGGCCTGCGCTTCGCGCTCAGCACGCTCTTCGGCTTTAATTTGCTCCCAGCGCTGCTTAATTTGTCGTTCGCTCAGACGCGGCGCATCCTGCGCGCCATACAGCGTACCTGCAGGAAACACATGGGGATGGCGGCGTACTAATTTTGCCGTCACGCTATGCACCACATCGGCAAACTCAAAGCGCCGTTGCTCTTTAGCAAACTGGGCGTAATACACCACTTGAAACAACAAATCGCCTAGCTCGCCTGGCAACTCACTCCATGCCTCTCGCTCGATGACATCTGCTACCTCATAGGCCTCTTCTAAGGTATGCGGCACAATACTGGCGTAGTCTTGCTTAAGATCCCACGGGCAACCGTGCTCAGGATCCCGTAAACGCTGCATTAAATATAACAAATCCTGTAACTGGTAACGCTGCTCGGCTGCAGACAAACACGCCATGGTTATTTTCTCTCACTCATCAAATACTAGGATGAACGCTGACGACGAGCCTCGATCACGTTCGGCAAGCCATCTATTTGCACCAACAAGCGCGCCAAGCTATCTAACCCTGATACTTCAATGGTTAATTGAATTTGCACGCGGTTTTCTTCTTTATTGACGTGGGTTTGCATCGCCAATACGTTCACTTTTTCATTGAGTAAAATCTGCGTCACATCACGCAGCAGGCCCGAACGATCATAAGCACGAATCTGAATATCCACCGGATAGGTTTGTACCGGCTCACTTCCCCAGCTCACTTGAATCATGCGTTCAGGTTCTTTACTGGCAAGTAACAAAGCGGTAGCGCAATCTTGCCGGTGAATAGTAACGCCTCGCCCTAAAGTGATATAGCCAACAATGCCATCCCCCGGCAGCGGCTGACAACAGCCAGCCATTTGCGTCATTAGGTTGCCAACCCCTTCAATTCGCACCTCATCTTTACTACCTGCATGCTGGGTTGGTTTGCGTGGAATTAACGGCACCGCCGGCTCAGTCGGCGTTTTTGGCTCAACTAACTGCTGGGCTAAGTTGACCGCATGGGTTAACCGCACATCACCGGCACCAATAGCGGCAAACAGGTCTTCACTGTTTTTTAAATTGCAGCGCTCAGCTAATCGCTCAAAGTTAACGGGTAGCAAAGCCAGTCGCGTTAACTCACGCTCAAGCATTTGCTTACCTTCCACTACGTTTTGATCGCGATCTTGCAATTTAAACCAGTGGACAATTTTTGCCCGGGCACGGCTGGTATTTACATAGCCCAAGTTACTGTTGAGCCAATCACGGCTAGGAGAGCCATTTTTGCCGGTAATAATCTCTACCTGCTCACCGGTTTGCAGGTTATAGGTCAGCGGTACAATTCGCCCATTAACCTTAGCCCCTCGGCAATTATGACCAATTTCGGTATGTACCCGGTACGCAAAATCTAGCGGAGTAGAACCCTTCGGCAAATCAATCGCATGACCATCGGGCGTAAACACATACACTCGATCCGGCTCAATATCTACGCGCAGCTGTTCAGCTAGACCGCCAATGTCACCCAACTCTTCATGCCATTCCAGCACCTGACGCAGCCAAGCAATTTTTTCTTCATAATGATCCGAATTGCCCTTCACATCGGTGCCTTTGTAGCGCCAGTGAGCACAAACACCAAGCTCTGCTTCTTCATGCATGGCTTGGGTACGGATTTGCACTTCCAGCACCTTACCTTCGGGCCCAATCACAGCGGTGTGTAAGGAGCGGTAACCATTTTCTTTAGGGTTAGCAATATAGTCGTCAAACTCGCGGGCGATATGGCGCCACAAACTATGCACAATGCCCAGCGCGGTGTAGCAGTCACGTACCTGTGGGACTAAAATCCGCACCGCCCGCACATCATAAATTTCGTTAAAACGCAGTCCTTTTTTCTGCATTTTGCGCCAAATCGAGTAGATATGCTTTACTCGACCGCTAATTTCCGCCTCAATGCCGGCGCTGTCTAGCTCTTGTTTTAACTCGTCCATCACCGCGTTGATGTACTGCTCGCGGTCAATTCGGCGCTCATGCAAGAGACCGGCAATATGCTTATATTGCACCGGCTCTAGGTAACGAAATGAAAGATCTTCCAGCTCCCACTTGATATGACCGATGCCCAACCGATGGGCCAGTGGCGCATAAATATCAAATACTTCGCGGGCAACTCGATAGCGTTTTTCTTCTGGCGCATTTTTTACCGCTCGAATCGCACAGGTACGCTCTGCCAGTTTAATCAGGGCTACCCGTACATCATCCACCATGGCGACTAACATTTTGCGCAGATTCTCGACTTGAGTCTGGGCATTTAGTACCACTGAGTCCTTCGGATTCATGCTGTTGCTAATCGCTGCCATGCGCAATACGCCATCAATCAACTTAGCCACTACCGGGCCAAACTGACTGGTAATTTCAGCTAGCTGCACTTGGCCCTCACGCACCGCACGGTACAAGATCCCAGCAACTAAGGTTTCTTGATCCAGTTTGAGATCAACTAAAATCTGCGCAATTTCTAAGCCAGTTTTTAGGCTCGAGCTATCTTCACTCCACTTTTTATCACTGGCGCCTTGTTTATGCTCAACTTGCTCGGCAAACTCGCATGCCTCTAGCAAGGCTTGATGATCAAGAGTGTCATCAAACTCGCAAAGTTGCTCTACCCAACGGGATAAATCAATTCGCCCGTTAGCCAACAAAGGCTGATCTGCGCGCACCTGTACCATAGCTGTGCAATCCTGTTTCGTCTTTCAGTAAATAAACCCTAGGTGTGCTCGGACAAGCGAAAGGACACCATGGTTTCAATGTGCCCCGTTTGCGGGAACATATTCATCACGCTAATTTTGTGCAAAGTATACCCGTGCTGCACTAAGACTGCTGCATCTCGGGCTAAAGTGGCTGGATTACAAGACACATAGACAATGTTGGCTGCCTTAAACTCGGCTAACGACTGCACCAACTCATAAGCCCCTTCTCGCGGCGGATCAAGTAAGATGCGATCAAAGTCGGCTCGATGTAATTGCACAGATAATGGCTGCGTTAAATCTGCCTGAATAAACTCAACATTCGTCAATCCATTGCGTACAGCATTGTCTGCTGCACGCGCCACCATGGCCGCTGCCCCTTCAATACCTAGCACCTGTTTTGCCCGCTGCGCCAAGGACAATGAAAAGTTACCCAGCCCACAAAACAAATCTAAAACCTTACTGTTAGGCGTTAACTCTAACCACTCCAGCGCCTGCTGAATCATCTGCTGATTCACTTCGGTATTCACTTGGATAAAATCCCCCGGACGCCACTGCAAATGTAGGTTGCCTGGCTCTACAGCAAAGCTTAAATCAGGACTGGATCCACTCTCTGCCGCTAGTACTGGCTCAGCCTCAAGCTGCCACCAAAACTGCACGCGCTGCTGCTTAGCGAACTGCTCTAGTTGCTGCTGATCAGCAGTAGCTAAGGGCTTAACTAAACGTAAAAAGAATGCCAGCTGATCACCGCTAAATAGCTCTAAATGACCTAATACTTCTGGCTGTTTTAGCTGCTTTAATATCGGCAGCAAGGCTTGATATAGCTGCTGCAGTGCTGGCTCTAAGATCGAGCAATTATCAATCGCGATAATCTGCGTGCTGCCTAGAGCACGAAACCCAACCTGAAGCTGACGCGTTTTACGTGAAAAATACAAGGCTATCCGTGCTCTTCGTCGATAGCCTTGAGCCGCCCCGGTAATAGCTGGCTGCCAAGGCAAATGCTGTAGCCCTTCTTTCGCCAATAACTCCTGTACTGCTTGCTGTTTAAAGATGAGCTGCTGCTCACTGGATAAATGCTGCAAGGTACAGCCGCCACAGACGCCATAGTGTGGACAAAAAGCAGCCTGACGCTGCGGGCTAGCCGCTAACACTTGATCCGCTCTGGCCTCAACCACCTTACTGCGCACCGCTAAGACTTCAGCTCGCACCTGCTCTTCTGGCAAAGCGCCAGCTACAAACCACGTACGCCCTTGCTCAAAAGCGATTCCGCGGCCATCGTGGGCTAAGCGCTCAATGCGCAACGTTTGTTTTTTCCCCACGGGTATTTTGGCCTGCCTAGCGCCACCTGCTGGCTGAAAGCGTAAACCGCCTTTACCCTGACTCATGCAAATAAACCGCTGGATAGATAACGGTCACCACGATCACAAATAATCGCCACCAACACTGCATTTTCTAGCTGTTCGGATAAGTCGAGCATAGCTGCAACCGCACCACCAGAAGATACGCCACAGAAGATGCCTTCTTCACGAGCTAAACGACGCATACACTCTTCAGCACGCTCTTGGCTCATATCGACTACTTGATCTACCCGTGCTGGCTCAAAAATTTCTGGCAAATACTCTGGAGCCCAGCGGCGAATACCTGGAATAGAAGCCCCTTCGGTGGGTTGCAAACCCACAATCTGTACTTGTGGATTTTGTTCTTTTAAATAGCGCGACACCCCCATAATGGTGCCAGTGGTGCCCATCGAGCTAATAAAGTGGGTAATCTGCCCGTCGGTTTGCTGCCAAATTTCAGGGCCAGTACTCAGATAATGCGCGCATGGATTATCCGGATTGGCAAATTGATTTAACACCTTACCCTGCCCTTTAGCTTGCATCTCTAGGGCTAAGTCTCGCGCTGCTTCCATACTTTCAACCAAGATCAACTCAGCACCGTAGGCACTCATTGAGGCTTTGCGCTCGGCAGTGGAGTTATCCGGCATGATTAACACCATACGATAACCTTTAATTGCCGCCACCATTGCTAGGGCAATCCCTGTATTGCCTGAGGTGGCTTCAATTAAGGTATCCCCCGGTGCAATGTTACCCGCACGCTCTGCATGCTCAATCATCGACAACGCAGGACGATCTTTAACTGATCCTGCAGGATTGTTACCTTCTAACTTTACTAATAAGGTGTTGCTGGTTTGACCTGGCAAGCGCTGCAAACGCACTAAAGGGGTCTGTCCCACATAGTCGGCTACGGTAGGATAGGTAGTTTTCATGGTCGATATCTAAATCTGCTAATAAATAATTCAGGCATAATACCGCCTAATTGCTTTAGCTGATAATGTCACTTATCGGCCACTTATAACCAAACCGTATAAACACCTTGATTTTATCTCATTTAGTCGCAACTAGGAATAAGTCTGTGCTCAGCCGCTTGAATCTCAAAAGTCGTGTACTGTATTTCACTTTACTCCCTGCTGCTTTACTAGCTATGAGCCTAGGTGTTGGCTTTATTTGGATGCTGGTTAATCAAGCAGAAGCCCAATTAATGCAGCGCTCCTACATTATTGCTGAGCAAACCGCTCGATTAAGCAATGTAGCATTAGCCCAGAAAGATACTGAAACCTTACATATCTTAGCCCAACAGATATTAGGTAATCATGATGTGCGCGCTGTTCACTTTCATGATGCCCATGGAAACCCCATTGTTAAAGTAGGTCCAGCCACTCAGCATAAAACCAGCTATTACAGTAGTAGCCTACAAATTGTAAGCGGCTATCAATATTCAATGCTGATTCTACCGATTTACCCACTCCACACCGAACCTTTAAGCGCAGCTCCTATAGACCAACCTCTAGGCTGGCTAGAGCTAGAAGTTTCACATATAGCTACTTTGCTAGATAGCTATCGTATTGGCCTAATTACTTTAATTATCATTTTGCTAGGCCTTGCCATTTCAGGCTTTCTTGCAGCACGCTTTGCCGAAAAAATGATTAAGCCATTACGCGCTATTACTCATAACATCTCACAAATTAGTGCTGGAGACCTTAATACGCGTATTGCTCCTGTGGGGTGCCCTGACCTAGACCAACTAGCTAAAAAGCTCAATCAAATGTTTATTGCAATTCAAGATGCGCAAGAAGACATGCTAAATAGTATTGAGCAGTCGACCTTAGATATTCGCCACAACCTTGAAACCATTGAAATACAAAATATTGAGCTGAATAAAGCGCGTAAAGAAGCCGTAGAGACCAGCCGCATTAAAACCGAGTTTTTAACCAGTATTAGCCATGAAATTCGCACACCGCTGAATGGTATTTTAGGCTTTACGAGCCTGCTGAAAAAAAGCGAGCTTTCTAGTCGGCAGATGAATTACCTGAACATTATTCAGTCATCAGCTGAAAATCTGCTGGGAATCTTAAATCAGGTGCTGGATTTTTCACGCTTAGAAGCTGGCAAGGTAATTTTTGAAAGCATGCCCTTTAGTTTGCGCGATATTTTACATGACACCTTAATGCTGCTTTCCACCAGCGCCCATGAAAAACAGCTTGAGCTAATCCAATTAGTCTACCAAGACACACCCAACAGCTTTATCGGTGATCCACTCCGTTTACAGCAAATACTCACCAATTTGATTAGTAACGCCATTAAATTCACCCATGAAGGTCACGTGGTTATTCGAGTGATGCTCGAAGATGAACAAGAAGACACCTCGCTGCTGCGTTTTTGTATCCAAGACACAGGCATTGGCCTGCAAGAGAACGAACTCAATAGCTTATTTGAAGCCTTCCAACAGGTGCAGAGTTCCATTCCAAGTCATGCCCAAGGTTCAGGACTGGGCTTAAGCATTTCTAAACATCTAATCGAGCAAATGGGCGGAGCGATTGGGGTAAATAGCCAACCAAGCGTTGGCTCAGAGTTCTGGTTTACTTTGCCGCTGAAAAAGTCACTCTCGGATGCCGAACCTTTACTCATTGAACATCTAGAAAACGAGCGCGTCATTACCTTTGAAGAACACCTATTAGCTCGCCAAAGCCTACACCTACAATTAAAAGAACTGCAACTCACGCCGATGGTGGCCGATGATCTAGAACACTTAGTGCAGCAAGTACAGCAGGCCAAAAAGCTCGAGGTACCGATTCGCTATGCTATTTTAGCCATCAGTACGCGCAACTATGCGCCCCAAGTGCTCAAGCCAATTTTAGACACCTTAAGTCGCGAGCAGTGTTTTACTCTAGTGATCTGCTCCACCACTGAACTGGACACTTATCAGTCGCACCTGACGGACTATGCCAGCCAAATTTTCCACAAACCCATCGCCTTACGGCAAATTCAACAACTATTTTATCGTCACAGCACCCAAGCCGAGTCCACCCCGCACCACCGCTTAAGTCACGCGCCGCAGCCAACCGCAGTCGGGCGGAGTCTTAACATTATGTGCGTTGACGATAATGCCGCCAACCTGACTTTTATTAGCACCTTGTTGCGTGAAATGAACCTCAACGTCATGAGCTTTGCCGATGGCTGGTCGGCCTTAGAAGCCTTTAAAGTTAATACGCCCGATTTAGTGCTAATGGACATTAAAATGCCCGGACTAGACGGCAAACAAACAATGCACAAAATGCGGGTCTGGGAAAAAGAAGTTAATCGCTCACAAACGCCAATTGTCGCGGTCACCGCCCATGCCTTTATTGAGGAACGGCGCGACTTAAAACAGCGCGGGTTTAACGATTTCATTACCAAACCGGTTAACGAACAAACCCTGATTCAACTGATTTTAACTTGGACCGGGCACTGGGTCGCGCCGCCAAAACCTCAGCCACTGAGCCCGCCGGCCCCTGCCAACCCCACCACTCAATTGGCGGTATTTGATTTTTCCGAAAGTATTCAACTGGCGGGAGGTCGCAAAAAACTGGCGCTGGATTTACTCGAACTACTGCTAGATTCACTGCCAGCAGATCGCTCCTTTATTCAACAAGCCTTTAATGAAGGGAATCGCGAAAGCTTACTGGAACGCGTGCATCGCCTGCATGGGGCCACCAAATACTGCGGAGTGCCGCAGCTTAGAGCGCAGTGCAAGCTCTGCGAAACCTTGCTCAAAACCCCAGGCGCCAACATTGACCAGGAAATTAAACTACTGGATCAGTGTATCGAACGGGTAATGATTGAGTGCCGCGGTAAAATTAATCCACTCAATCACTAACTAACGCCGCTCTAGCTCTGCTAGGCGGCGACTAAACTGTGCTTTATAGGCATCAAATTCTTGTTTGCTAACAGCCGTCTCGGTACTGATCGGGCGATCACTCGACAGGCTGTACAATTGCTGCTGCAACTGCTCCAACTCCATTTTTAACCAAAGGCTATCCGCTTTTAGCGAGGCTAAGTCAGCAGACTCTGCCTCAGGTTGCGCCAGTTGCTGCTCTAAGGCAGTGACGCGTTTGAACCCAGCGGAGTGCTCACGCTGTAATGTCTGCAGCTCATTGGCGGTGCTTTGCAGCAGGCGCTGCTGCGCCTCAAGTTCTGTTAGCTGAGTGTGCTGCTGAGCAAGGCGCTCAGCTAGGGTCTGGCTCAGTTGCTGCTGCGCCTGTTGTTGTTCAGCCAATTGCTGCTGATGTTCACTATGGGTTTGTAACGCGCTTTGCTGGGCTGTGCGTAATGTCGCTAGCTGCTGCTTTAGTTCTGCATTGCTTACCGTGAGCGCAGCGTGCTCTTGTTGCTGATTATTCAACACCGTTAGTGCGCGTTGCAGCACCGTTTGCTGTTGCGCCTGCTCAATCATCTGCTGCTTTAACTGGTGCAAATGAGAAGCCAACAACTGCTGTTTAGCCAACGTTTGTTGTAGCGTTAAATCGCGCTGCTCTTCGCCTTGTACGTACTGCTGCTGAGTCGCCTGTTCGGCTTGAGTTAAGCGCTGCTGTAATTGCTCTAGCTTGGTTTGTTGCCAATAAAACCCTGCACTCACTCCCACCAGCAACAGGCACCAAACTAAACTTGTCAGCCATCTACCACATCCTGTAAGCCGCGCCTGGGGCTGAGCTCGTACAGCAGAAATGGGCTCGGAACACGGCTCATGGAGGTTACCCACACTGGGTTCAATCTGGGTTGACGGCTTACGCATTAAATTCACCTTAATTAAACGTAACCTTGGCTACGATGTCAGCAATGACTCCTTCTAGGTTAAATTCCTTGGCCTATCTTAACCAGAGAAACTAGGCGCTGGCTAGCCAACCTGAGTACTAGCCTACATTCCTGCACTCTACTTAACAGACTTTAAATTAGAATAGTATGCTCCAAGACTATCTAAGCCTAAGGAAAAGCATACATGGACTCATTCGAGCAGCAACTGCAACTAGAAGATGAATTTTTCGTCCCAAAACTCTGTGAAAGCCGTGCTTTACTTAGTCTGGTTATCCTTACTGAGCTCTTTATTCTAATTGTGATTCTCTCAGAGTCTCGCCTCACCGAGTTCGATTGGCAACGTTTTGGCTTAATTTCATTATTTAGTCAGTGGATCGTATTACTCAGCGCTGGACTGATCTGCTGGCTACACCCTTATTTAGCACGCTGGCGACCGCTAACTGCAGGTGTGGTCTGTTGTCTAGGGGTTGTTGGGCTAACCTTATTACAAACTCAGCTAGTTTTTTATGTGTACACACCGCTTTTTATTAACAGTGAAAGCCTTTTTTTTACTTCTGTTCGCTTTGGTTTAATTAGCTTTATTATCGCCGCTTTGACTTTACGTTATTTTTACTTAATCAGCCTTTGGCAACAACAAAAACAAACGGAATTGCGCGCTCGCTTAACCGCTCTACAAGCCCGTATCCAACCGCACTTTTTATTTAATAGTTTAAATAGCATTGCCAGCCTCATTGCTGTAGATCCTGAAAAAGCGGAACAAGCTATCCTGGATTTGTCTGACTTATTTCGCGCCAGCCTCGCTCATCCCGATAGTTTAAGCACATGGCAAAAGGAACTCACACTCGCTAAGCGTTATCTATCTATCGAGCAATATCGCTTAGGTGAGCGGTTAAGCATGCGCTGGCAAATTGAAACAATCCCTGCAGAGCTACCTATTCCTCACCTGACACTGCAACCACTATTAGAAAATGCACTCATACACGGAATACACCCCTTAGTTGAAGGTGGAACAATTTTTGTAAATGCCGTAATCAAGGATCAGTATTTTAACTTAATGCTCAGTAACTCCTGTCCGATTAACGCTATTCCTTCTAAAGGTAGCCAGATTGCGTTAAAAAATATACAGGCGCGGCTGCAAGTCTATTTTGGCGAGTCAGCTCGATTAACCGCACACCAAGATGGCGAGCAATTTACTACCACCCTAAGCTATGCCTTAACTGACTGGGAACTCAATCATGATTAATGTATTAATTGCTGACGACGAACCCCTAGCAAGGGAGCGACTACTACGCCTTTTGAAGCAGTTAAACAGCTATAACGTTTTGGCTAAAGAGGCTAAGAATGGTCAAGAGACCATCGAACTGGCTAAACAGTATGCACCAGAAATTGTCTTACTAGACATTAATATGCCTGGACTATCTGGACTAGAAACAGCTGCGCAACTTAAACAATTAAACCCAACTCCTGCTGTTATTTTCTGTACAGCTCATGATGAGTATGCCTTACAAGCCTTTGATGCCTGCGCTGAAGGCTACCTGGTTAAACCAATCCGATTGGAGCAGCTCACCAAAGCTTTAGATAACGCGGCTAAACTTACCCAGCTACAACTTAATAAACTAAACAAAACTCAAGCAGAGCATGGTCGCACCCATATCTCAGCCAGAACCCACAAAGGTAATGAGCTCGTTCCTGTTAAATCGGTCATTTGTTTTATTGCCGATAATAAATATGTATCAGTGATTCACAAACAAGGCGAAGTGCTGATCGAAGACTCTTTAAAGTCCTTAGAAGAAGAACTAGGGAGCCAGTTTTTACGCATCCATCGTAATGCACTGATTAATTTAGATGCTGCTCAGCGTCTAGAGCGAACCAGCAGTAACGCCTTACAAATTCACCTTAAAGGGCTAGACCACCCATTAAATATTAGCCGCCGACATGCCAGCGCAGTCCGTAAAGCCATTGAAGAGCACGGCAGTTAAACAAGAATCCGGCATTCGTTGGCGCTGCCTGTTATCATTCGTGATTCTTGTATCCTTTATTTAGTTGTGTGACCTTGAGTGTCATGCTGTGCCGCACCGAACTGTTTGGATTGGATGTTTAACTATGTCATCTCGTGAAATTCGTATTGCTACTCGTAAAAGTGCGCTTGCTTTGTGGCAAGCCGAATTTGTTAAAAGTGAGTTAGAAAAAGCTCACCCGAATCTTAAAGTTAGCTTAGTCCCTATGGTTAGTCGCGGTGACCAACTACTGGACTCACCGCTGGCGAAAATTGGCGGTAAAGGCTTATTTGTTAAAGAGTTAGAGCTGGCGTTACTCGAAGACCGGGCAGATATTGCTGTGCACTCAATGAAAGATGTACCTATGCATTTTCCTGAAGGCTTGGGGTTATTTTGCATCTGTGAGCGCGAAGATCCACGCGACGCCTTTGTTTCCAATAATTTTTCTTCATTAGACGAGCTGCCCCAAGGCAGTATTGTCGGCACCTCCAGCTTACGCCGCCAAGCCCAACTACTAAAACTTCGCCCCGATCTAACCATTAATTTTTTACGTGGCAACGTGAATACCCGTCTCGCCAAATTGGATGCGGGAGAGTACGACGCCATTATTTTAGCTGCAGCGGGTCTACTACGTTTAGGCTTTGCTGAACGGATTCGCAGCTATTTATCGGTTGAAGATAGCCTTCCAGCTGGCGGCCAAGGTGCGGTAGGTATTGAGTGCCGCGTCGATGATGACGAACTGCATCAACTATTAGCTGTGCTACATGATCCCGATACTGCTGATCGAGTCACCGCCGAACGTGCCCTAAACACGCACCTTAATGGTGGCTGCCAAGTGCCTATCGCTTGCTATGCCGTACTCGAACAAGATCAACTATGGCTGCGTGGTATGGTCGGTCAGCCCGATGGCAGTCAGTTACTGATGGCCCAAGCCCGTGCTCCACGCACCCAAGCCAGTCAATTGGGGGTGCAGGTCGCTGAAGACTTACTCAGCCAAGGCGCAGGCGAGATTTTAGCCGCAGTTTATCAGGACGCTGAAACACCATGAGTGCATGGCGCTTATTGATCACTCGGCCCGCTGCCGACTGCGCTCTGCTAGCAGCGCAGCTGGCTGAGCAGCAAATTTATAGCAGCAGCTTGCCGTTATTGGCCATGCGCGAACTGACTGAAACAGCCGCGCAGCGCGCGCTATTGCTAAATCTAGATCAATATCACGCCATTGTGGTGGTCAGCAAACCCGCTGCTCGCTTAATTCTTGAGCGCTTAGATCGTTATTGGGTGCAGCCACCGCTACACCCAACTTGGTTTACCGTAGGCGCGGCTTCGGGAAAGATTCTGCAACAACAAGGACTTGTCACGCACTGGCCTGATCCCCATGACGGGGATGACAGTGAAGCGTTGCTGGCCCTACCTAGCTTTCAACAGTCGCTAACCCAAGCAGTACAGCCACGGGTACTGATTGTACGCGGTAGTACGGGGCGTGAGTTTTTAGCTAATACGTTAAAAGCGCAGCAAGTACAGGTGGATTTTTTACCGATTTATCAGCGCTATCTGCCTGACTATGCAGCCGATGAGTTAATTCAACGTATCAACCAAGAGCAACTCAATGGAATTGCCGTTAGTAGTGAGCAAAGCCTACTAAATTTGCTAAAGTTAGCAGCAGATAAATGGAACCTCCTGCAAGCCATGCCACTTTTTGTGCCGAGTGCACGTGTTGCGGCAACCGCCAAACAAGCAGGCGCGCAGCAGGTTATTAATTGTCAGGGTGCAAGCAACCAAAAACTAATTGCCGCACTGCACCACTCTTCATCTTTATTAAAGAACAAGGATTAAGCCATGAGCCAAGCACCTAATTCTGAAACCAAGCCAGCTCAAGCGCCTACTGCAGCGACGGCCTCGAATCATTCCAGCAAAGATGCAACTGGCTCGCAATCAACCACTGCTCATACTGCACCTAGCGCTGCAACCACTCAGAGCACGGAAAAGTCAGCTAAAGGCCTCGCCAGCGCCGCTTTAGTCATCGCGATTTTAGGTCTAGGCTTGGGGGCTTGGGGCTTAAGCCAATCAAACTCAGCAGACAGCACTGTACAACTACAGTCAGAGTTACACAGTGCGCTAACAGCGATTGATGGATTAAACAATCAATTAGCAGAGCAGCAGAGCCTGCTCGAGCAACGCTTAGCCGCATTACCTAAAGCCGACGCGCTAGCCCAAGAGCGTCAACTAGTGGCGCACTTACAAGCTGATCAGCAAAAACTAGCGGAACGGGTCGAGTTAGCATTAGGCTCAAGTCGCCAAGACTGGCGCTTAGCTGAAGCTGAGCACTTATTACGGATGGCCAGCTTACGTTTGTCTGCCCTCCAAGATGTTAGCAGTGCGCGAGTGTTGATTGATGGTGCAGATCAAATCCTCTACAGCCAAAATGATCCTGCTGCCTTTGCCGCCCGTGAAGCGCTAGCAAAAAATCTAACCCAGCTAGATAGCCTAGCTAAATTGGATCGTACCGGTTTATTTGTGCGCTTAGGTGCACTACGCGACCAAGCTAAAAGTTTGGTTTCAGCTCTGCCTGAATTTCAAGCCGATGCCCCCAAATCAGCCACTAAGCAACCGACACGCTGGGAAGAATGGCAAGATGAAATGGCTAAATATGTGCGCATCAGCACTGAAACCGGTGAAGTATTGAAGCCGCTGCTGGCCGGCAAAAGTTTAACTGAGGTTCGTCTATCCCTTAGCTTAGCGCTGGAACAAGCGCAATGGGCCGCTCTAAACGGTGAAACCGAGGTCTATCAGGGCGCTCTCAAGCAAACCGCAGCTATTATTGATGAGTTTTTTAGCGCTGAAGATCAACCTGCTCAAGCCTTACGCAATCAGGTACAAGAACTTAGCCAACAACCTGTCAATCAGAAAATGCCTGACCTTTCTGCCGCAATCCACACACTGCAAACCTATATTCAGCAACGGGCACAACCTAAAGCAGCCACTGAACAAGAGGCTAATTAATTATGAAGCGCGCCTATTTATTTATTTTACTCGCCATCGTGATTGCCGCAGCCGTTGGCGTAATGATGACCCAACACACCGGTTATGTGCTGCTGGCTTGGAAAGGCTATCGTTTTGAGTCCAGCCTGTGGGTGTTTTTAGCTATTCTGGCAGTGATTGGCGTGGGGCTGTACGCCGTGCGACTGTTGCTCACTATGCTGCTAATTTCTGCGGGGGTGTTAAACCCTTGGTCGAGCCTCAATCGCCGTCGCCGCGCGCGCATTGCGGCCGAAAAAGGTATGCTTGAACTAGCTGAAGGTCGTTGGGAAACGGCTCTACGCCACTTAAAACTAGCAGCCCGTGATAACCCACAGCCTTTAGTCTATCTACTTGGCGCGGCCCAAGCCGCTGAGCGCCTAGGTCACTCTGAAGAGGCTGAAAGCTATTTAGAACAAGCCCTCGCTCGCCAGCCAAAAGCCGAACTAGCAGTAGCACTCACCCATGCTGAGCTGCAATGGTATAGGGATGATCGTTTTGCTGCCCAGGAAACGCTAATGGCCATGCAGCATAATTACCCCACCAATAAAGAAGTCTTAGAGCGATTGCAGCATGTCCTGCAAATCCAAGAAGATTGGCCAACGGTTTTATCTTTACTGCCAGCGCTACGTAAAGCTAAAACCATGACCCCAGAGCAGCTCGATGAGCTAGAGCGCAAAGCCTGGATTGGGCGGATTGAGCAAAGCTGTGAGTTAGAAAATGATAAACAACTTGCGCGCGAAAAACTGCAACAGGCTTGGAAACAGCTCTCTAACTCGTTACGCCATGATCCCGCAATCTTAGCGGCTTACAGCTTTGAGCTACATCGTTTAGGCTCCAGTAACGAAGCTGAACAGCTACTACGCCAAGCCCTTAAACAGTCATTAAATAATCGTTTAATCGAACTCTATGGCCGTATTCCAGGCTCGGATCTAGCTAAACAACTACAGTTAGCAGAAAGCTGGTTACCACAACAACCGAACAATCCTATTTTATTACGCTGCTTAGCCCGCTTATGTGTAAAAAATCAGTTATGGGGTAAAGCTAAAGACTATTTTGAACGTAGCCTACAGCATGCCCGTCAAGCACAGACCTGTGTCGAGCTAGCACAGTTGCTCGGTGAGCTAGGGGAAACTCAGCGCAGTAATCAGCTGTTCAGCGAAGGCTTGCAGCTTACTGCAGGCGGCCAACAACTACCGGCCCCCTCCGATTCTTAATAACTTGTCAGCGCCTTATTCTTACCGCTAGGATAAGGCGCTTATATCCCTGCTGGTTATCCTTATGAGCACATCGTTTCGCCCGTTATTTATCCTTGGTCTTCTAGGCTGCTGCGGCCTGATCGCTGGGGCCTATTATTTGCAATATGTGGTGGGTTTAGAGCCTTGCCCATTATGTTATGTGCAACGAATTGAAGTATTTACCTTAGGCCTGATTTTTTTCATTGCAGCGCTGCATAATCCCGCAGCCTTAGGTCGTAAACTCTATGCTGCGGGCACATTAGTGGTTAGTGCTTTAGGTATGGCAACTGCTGGACGACAAATGTGGCTGCAAACCTTACCAGCTGATGAGTTACCTGCTTGCCTGCCCTCCATGGACTATATGATTCAAGCATTTCCTTTAATTGATGTGATTAACAAAACCTTACATGGCACAGCTGACTGCGCCAAAATTGATTGGACTTTTTTTGGCTTTAACCTCGCTCAACTAAGCTTTTTTAGTTTCTGCTTAATCGCTCTTTTCAGTCTCTTACTGATTCTGCGTAAAGCTTAGTCACTCGCCTAACTACGGGGTTACGCCTGTAGCTCAGGATTTATTTTTTCGATAAAATTCAGTTTTACCAAGGCACCCTTAGGTGCCTTTGGTTGACTCTACGACGAGTATTTTCATGATTCGAATTGATCAGCTGACGCTACAGCGCGGACCACTGCGCTTACTAGAAGACGCCTCACTGACCGTCCACCCCGGTCATAAACTAGGCCTGATTGGAGCCAATGGGGCGGGAAAATCCAGTCTCTTTGCTTTGCTGCGCGGTCAATTACAGGCTGATGCTGGCCATTGTGATTTACCCGCTGACTGGCGGATTGCTCATATGAAGCAAGAAGTCGATACCCTTGAGCGTAGTGCTATTGATTATGTGTTAGACGGTGATACTGAGCTGCGCCAAGTGCAACAGCAACTGCAAGTCGCAGAGGCAAATGCCGATGGCTTAGCCCTCGCTGGGCTGCATGCCAGCTTTGACGCCTTGCAAGGCTACACCGCTGACTCTAGAGCCCGCAAACTACTGGCTGGCTTAGGTTTTACTGAGGCGCAAATGGAACGCCCAGTTAGTAGTTTTTCAGGGGGCTGGCGAATGCGCTTAAACTTAGCCCAGGCTTTGATGTGCCCCTCAGATTTGCTGCTACTTGATGAGCCTACTAACCACCTAGATCTAGACGCTATTTTATGGTTAGAAAGCTGGCTGCAAAGTTACCCTGGCACCTTATTGTTGATTTCCCACGACCGCGATTTTTTAGATGCCGTAGTCAATCACATCGTGCATTTTGAACGACAAAAGCTGATTTTATACCGCGGTGGCTATACGGCCTTTGAGCGTGCCCGTGCCGAACGCATCGTGCAACAACAGCAAGCCTTTGAAAAACAGCAAGCCCAGCGCGCGCACATGGAAGATTTTATTCGCCGCTTTAAAGCCAAAGCCAGCAAAGCCAAGCAAGCCCAAAGCCGCGTCAAAGCCCTAGAGCGTATGGAAGCCTTAGCTCCCGCACACTTAGACTCTCCGTTTAACTTCCGTTTTCGTGAAGCTGATAAAATCTCAATGCCGCTGCTAAGTCTCAAGCATGCCGATCTGGGGCATGGCCAGCAGACTATTTTGCAGCAAATTCAATTACAGTTAGTGCCTGGAGCACGCATTGCCCTGTTAGGTCCTAATGGTGCAGGTAAATCCACCCTGATTAAAACCCTGGTGCAAGAGCTGCCACTATTAAGCGGTGAACTCACGCTGGGTGAAAACCTGGTAATTGGCTACTTTGCTCAACACCAGCTGGATGCCTTAGATATGCAGGCTAGCCCGCTATTGCATTTACAGCGTCTCGCACCCAGTGAGCGCGAACAAACCCTTAGAGACTTTTTAGGTGGTTTTGATTTTAGGGGCGAACGCTGCGATCAGGCAATTCACAACTTTTCTGGTGGTGAAAAAGCCCGTTTAGCCCTCGCTTTAATTGCTTGGGGCAAACCTAATTTACTACTGCTAGATGAGCCAACTAACCACCTTGACTTAGAAATGCGCCAAGCCCTCAGTATGGCTTTGCAAGTTTTTGAAGGCGCGCTATTACTGGTTTCCCACGATCGTCATTTACTCAAAAGTACCATCGATGAGCTGTACTTAGTGGCTAATGGTAGCGTTCAAGCCTTCGACGGTGATTTAGACGACTACAGTCGCTGGCTGGCAGAGTTCAGACAACAGCAGCTCAGTCCAGCGAGTGTGGCCTCCACTGAGGCAAGCAATAAAATTGATCGAAAAGCCCAACGTCAAGCAGCTGCTGCGTTACGCCAACAACTAGCGCCTTATCGCAAGCAAGCCGATAAGTTAGAACAGCAGCTGGATCAAACCCAAAATCACCTCCAGCGAATTGAGCAGCAATTAGCTAATCCATCAATCTACGAAACTGCAGCCAAGGATCAACTTAAAACCTGCCTCGCTGAGCAGGCTAAATTTAAAGCTGAAGCGGAACAACTCGAACTGGCGTGGCTCGAATGCCTTGAGCAATTAGAGGAGCTACAGCAACAATTGGAGACAGCTGAATGAATGAGACTTTTCAAGTCTGGGCTAATGATTGGCTAGGCATTTTAATTCCTGGTGGCAGAATTTTATTTATTATTCTGATGGCGTGGTTGATTCAACGAATTTTAACTCGCGCCTTCACTCGCATAGCCGAGCGTTATCACATGCCACCCAGCATGCTACTGCCACTGCGTGGGGCCATTCGCTGGCTGATTCTCGGTAGTGCCTTTATGCTCATTTTGGAACGCTTAGGGGTTTCTGCCAACGCGCTCTGGACCGCACTCACCGGATTTGTCGCCGTTGCTGCCATTGCTTTTTTTGCCGCTTGGAGTGTGCTCTCGAATTTACTCTGTGCAGCACTAATTTTTACCGTTGGCCCGTTTCGGATTGGCGACTATGTGGAAGTCTTAGAAAGTGCAGAAAAGCCTGGTGTTAAAGGGCGCGTGGTAGCTATTAATATGCTCTACACCACCCTAGAAGATATTTCCGAAGGTAATGCTGGTGCCTTACTGCAAATTCCTAACAGCTTATTTTTTCAAAAAATTATTCGCCGCTGGCGTGGTGCCAACGGTCCGCTTCCCTTAGCTGACAATGAGTAACCTGAAATGGAATGGCTAACTAATCCCGAAATTTGGGTCGCGTTCATTACCCTAGCCGCCTTAGAAATTGTGTTGGGCATTGATAATATTATTTTTATCTCGATTTTGGTCGCACGCCTGCCCAAAACCCAACAAAAGTTAGGGCGTACCCTAGGGTTGGGATTAGCCATGATCACGCGAATTTTATTATTACTATCCATTTCTTGGGTGATGGGCTTAACCAAAGAGCTCTTTGTCGTCTTTGAACAAAGTATTTCTGGCCGCGATTTGATTTTATTCTTCGGTGGCCTATTTTTACTGTTTAAAAGTACCACCGAGGTATGGCATAGCGTTGAAGGCGAAAACGCTGAACAAACGGCCAAACCGTCAACTGGCGGCTTTATGGGGCTGATGCTACAGATTGCACTGATTGATATTGTATTCTCCCTCGACTCTGTCATCACTGCAGTTGGCTTGGTGCAGCATGTACCAGTCATGGTGGCAGCTATTATGTGCTCCGTATTGGTAATGATGTTAGCTGCTGCACCGATCAGTAATTTTATTGATCAACACCCATCACTTAAGGTATTAGCCTTATCATTTTTAATCGTGGTCGGCACTTTACTGATTGCAGAAAGTTTTGATGTGCATGTGCCTAAGGGTTATATCTACTTTGCGATGGCCTTCTCCTTAGCCGTTGAGGCGCTCAATATCACCATGCGGCAACGGGCGCTGAAAAAGAAAGGCAAAATCCTCAGCTAATTTCCGATTAATTACACACCACATGCAATATTTGCCGTGGTGCTTAGAGGCCCTGTAATGGAAGAAGTAATCGAGCTGCTCAGAGAGCGCTGTGAAGCAACACCGGTTCCCCTTGAACTCCCTGATGAAGAAGTTTTGGTGGAAATTCAAGAGGAAATTTTACTGCATATCCCTTATGATCTACGTCAATTCTTACTCACTGTCAGTGATGTGGTGTATGGCTCGATTGAGCCAGTCACCGCCAGCGATCCCAACTCCCACACCTATTTACCTGAGGTCACTGCCTTAGCTTGGGAGCAAGGTTTACCCCGTTATTTAGTGCCTGTCTGTGACACCGGTAGTCTAATTTATGCCAGCGATCCTGACGGGGTTATTTATGCATGGGATTATGCCACCCAAGAACTCACCGATGAAGAATGGGAGTCGATCTGGGACTGGTGCAGTGAGGTCTGGCTCAATGCTTAAATTTGAGCTTATTTGTTAACTACTTTTGTAAAACTGAGATGATGATGACACCTGGAGCTTCAACCCTAAGCATGACCGTGTTAATGACCCCTGATAAAGCCAACTTTTCAGGTAACGTACACGGTGGCACCTTACTTAAATACCTTGATGAAGTTGCTTACGCCTGTGCGAGCCGCTATGCCGGCAGCTACGTAGTGACCTTATCGGTGGATCAGGTGGTTTTTCGTCAGCCGATTCATGTCGGTGAGCTAGTCACTTTTTTAGCCTCAGTTAACTACACTGGTCGCACCTCAATGGAGATTGGTATCAAGGTGATTACGGAAAATATTCAACAAAAACACGTGCGCCATACCAATAGCTGTTTCTTTACTATGGTCGCCATGGGTGAAGATCGCAAACCCGTGGCCGTTCCACCGTTAAATCCACAGACTCCAGAGCAAATTCGCCGCTTTAAAAATGGAGAACAACGTCGACAAATTCGCCTAGAGCTGAATGAGCGCTACCGCGAAATTAATAAGAACGACTAATCGCTTAACTCCCTGTGCTCTTAGCACAGGGAAACCTTGCACATATCGACTCTACTTGGTTTTATTCGACAAACGCAGACTACGCAAGCTGCGTTTAACGCTTTTCAAATGATTAACTAAATCAGGCCCACGCGCCATAGCGACGCCCATCGCTAGCACATCAATCACCACTAGGTGAGCAATCCGTGAGGTCAGCGGTGTATAGATTTCGGTATCTTCTTGCACGTCAATCGCTAAGTGAATTGTGGCTAACTCTGCCAGCGGTGTTTCACTCGGACACAGGGTTATCAAAATCGCCCCGGTTTCCCGCACCAAGTTAGCGGTGGTTAACAAGTCTTTCGAGCGACCTGATTGCGAAATACAAATGGCAACATCGGTTGGCTTTAAAGTGACCGCCGACATGGCCTGCATATGCGGATCACTGTAAGCCGCCGCAGTCAGTAGTAAGCGGAAAAACTTATGCTGGGCGTCAGCGGCCACTGCGCCTGAGGCGCCAAAGCCATAAAACTCAACCCGCTGTGCTTGCGCCATTACTTTAATTGCCCGCTCTAAGGCATCGACATTAAGTGATTCACGCACTTCCATTAAGGTGTGCAATGTGGTGTCAAAAATCTTTAGCGAAAAATCAGTAACCGCATCTGACTCTTTAATTTCAAACTGACCAAAGCTCGCCCCAGAGGCAAGGCTTTGCGCCAGCTTAAGTTTTAAATCCTGAAAACCAGCACAACCCACAGCGCGACTAAAACGCACAATGGTCGGCTCACTAACACCTACGGCAGCCGCCAACTCAGCCATCGAGCTATGCATCACATCCGCTGGATGCTGGAGTACATAATCGGCGACTTTAAGTTCTGACTTACGCAGAACCTCACGGGATTCTGCTACCTGCTGTAATAAATTCACGCAACCTACTCAACTTTAAACCAATATGTAGTGAGGCTGTAGTTATACTACAAAAATATATTTTCCGCAGCTATTAATTGTTCAACAGTTTATTTAGCTGGTGCTTTAAACCATTGCCGCCCTTGATGGGCTAACATTTGCCGGGCATCTTCTGGCCCATCGCTTCCTGCGGCATAGGCTTTGGGTTGCTTAGCGTTGGCTTTCCAGGCGCGTAAAATACCATCCACCCATTGCCAAGCCGCTTCCACCTCATCGCGGCGCATAAATAGCGTCGAATCAGCCTCAATTACATCTAACAATAAGCGCTCATACGCATCCCAACGGCGGGTAGTTTTAAACGCATTGGCCAAATCAATATCCAAGGCTACAGGCTGCAAATTCATGCCCTTACCAGGAATTTTCGCCATTAACTCTAAGGTAATCCGCTCTTCTGGCTGCAGCCGAATAATTAACCGATTAACCGCATTGTTATTAAATAAGTAATGCGGTACTGGCTTAAACTGAATCACAATTTCTGAGGTTTTTTGCGCTAAGCGTTTACCGGTACGCAAATAAAAGGGCACGCCTGCCCAGCGCCAGTTATCAATTTCAGCTTCCAGTGCGACGAAGGTTTCGGTGTCACTGTCATTATCGACATTTTTCTCAAAGTAATACGCCGCTACCGCCTCACCATTTAGCGTGCCCGCTGTATATTGCCCGCGCACCGTTTTCTCTTGCACACTGGCTGAGGTGATCGGTTTGAGTGCTTGAAGCACCTTAACCTTCTCATTGCGCACCGCTTCCGCATCAAAGCGCATAGGCGCTTCCATGGCGGTTAAGCACAGTAATTGCAGCAAATGATTTTGCAGCATGTCACGCATGGCGCCAGCTTGATCGTAGTACTCACCCCGGCTGCCGATCCCTACCGTTTCCAGCACGCTAATTTGCACATGATCAATATGCGCAGCCCGCCATACCGGCTCAAACAAGGCATTGGCAAAGCGTAATGCCATTAGATTTTGCACTGTTTCTTTGCCTAAATAATGATCAATGCGATAAATATTTTCTTCTGCAAAACTTTGACCAATTTGCTGATTAATCGCTAATGCTGAAGCTAAGGAATGCCCTAACGGTTTTTCAATCACAATCCGTGCGTTGGCTTCGGCCAAGCCGATCGTGCCAATGTGGTTAGCAATAGGGGCAAATAACTGCGGCGCTGTCGCCAGATAATAAATCACCGTGCGCGCGGCTGCATCTGGCGCCTGCTGCAGAAGATGGGCTTTTAACTTGGCGTACTCAGCAGCGTGGCTCGCATCCAACGCAAGGTAAGCTAAATGCTGACTAAACTGCTGCCAGCTCGCCGCATCAAAGGCTTGCCCCTCAAAACTACGGCAGCTTTTTTCAGTCAATTGCTGGTACTCAGCATCACTCATTTTTTTTCGGGAAATTCCGACAATCTGCATCTGCTCTGGCAGGCAGCGATCTTTAAATAAGACATACAACGCTGGAATGAGCTTACTCAGCGCCAGATCCCCAGTTCCACCAAAGACATAAATTAACAGCTGCTGATTCATGACCCTCTCCTTCGAGCAAATTCACCTGCAAACATGGCTTACACAGATACCTAGCTCAGACCTAGGTGCCCTGCACAGTGTTCACTAAACGATTGTTAGGCTGCAGAAAAATCGTCCACCAATAAAAAACCGCCCAGAATTAGGCGGTTTTTATGTAACGCAAAACTAACTTACAGCTTAGGACCTGCAGCTTTAATCGCCTCAGATACGTCAAACTTTTCAAAGTTATCAATAAATTTAGCGGCTAGCTCTTTAGCAGCGGCATCATAGGCTGCTTTATCGGCCCATGTATTGCGTGGATTGAGCAAGTTGCTGTCTACGCCAGGCACTGATGTTGGTACATCCAAGTTAATAATTGGCAAGTGTTCAGTTTCTGCACCTACTAAGGTGCCCCCTTGGATAGCCGCAATCACTGCACGGGTGGTCGGAATGTTAAAGCGCTGACCCACGCCGTAACCACCACCAGTCCAACCGGTGTTTACCAAGTACACTTTCGAACCAAAGGCGTTAATCCGCTTGATCAGTAACTCAGCATACTCGCCCGCTGGACGTGGGAAGAATGGCGCACCGAAGCACGTAGAGAAAGTAGAGCGAATACCTTCGCCAGAACCCATTTCGGTTGAACCAACTAACGCCGTGTAACCCGACAAGAAGTGGTAAGCCGCCTGCTCGTTATTCAGGATAGATACCGGTGGCAATACGCCTGTTAGGTCGCAGGTTAAGAAGATAACTGCATTTGGCTCACCGCCAAAGTTTTTCTCTGAACGCTTTTCAACGTGAGTCAAAGGGTAAGCTGCACGGCTGTTTTGCGTGAGGCTATCATCTTCATAGTCTGGGCTGCGTTGCTCATCTAGCACAACGTTTTCTAGAACTGCACCAAATTTAATGGCTTTCCAGATAACAGGCTCATTCTTTTCTGACAGGTCAATACATTTGGCGTAGCAACCGCCTTCAATGTTAAATACCACACCCTCGCCCCAACCGTGCTCATCATCACCAATTAGGTAACGGCTTTCATCGGCGGACAGGGTGGTTTTACCGGTACCGGATAAACCGAAGAACAAGCTCACATCGCCTTCTTCACCAATGTTAGCCGCACAGTGCATAGGTAATACATCTACCGCTGGCAGCAGGTAGTTCTGCACTGAGAACATGGCTTTTTTCATTTCACCGGCATAACGCATACCAGCAATTAAAACTTTACGCTCAGCAAAGTTAATAATCACGCAACCATCTGAGTTAGTACCATCACGCTCTGGCACACATTCAAAGTTGGCAACGTTAAGAATCTGCCACTCATCTTTATTGCTTGGGTTATAGGTCTCTGGCTCAATAAATAAGCAACGACCAAACAAGTTCTGCCACGCGGTTTGCGTAGTCATTTTCACTGGTAGGTAATGAGCTTCAGCAGAACCTACGTGTACATGGGAAACAAAGTGATCTTGTGCATTGTTAAAGGCTTCAACACGATCCCACAGTGCAGCGAACTTATCGGCACAGAATGGACGGTTAATTGGGCCCCAAGCAATATGCGCTTCGGTGCTTGCCTCTTGTACGATAAAACGATCCGCAGGAGAGCGGCCTGTACGATGGCCAGTTTTAACAACGAGTGCACCAGTATCAGCTAAGGTGCCTTCGCCACGTAATACAGCTTCTTCTACTAATTGAGCTGCACTAATATTGGTGTACACAGCAGGTTTTGCTTGCGTCATGTAGTCCCCATCGGCAAGTGCCGACTCCTCCAAAAGTTTTGTAGTGCCAAAAGGCTAGGCACTACATGGAAAAATTGTGTGCGTAATTATGCCAGCTTTTACTAATTAATGCACGGTCTGCGACTGATCACTCTGTTCTGCTTGTTCGAAGATTTGCGCCACATCTTTACCATCAAATAAATAGCGCTCGTTGCAGAACTGACAATCAATCTCAATTAGATCTTGTTTTTCTTTCAGCAGCGCTTCAACGTCCTCACGCCCCAAACTTACCAGAGCATGAATTGAACGTTCTCGTGAGCAGCTGCAGTTAAAGCACACTGTCGCCGGATCAAATAATAGAATATTTTCCTCATGGTAAAGACGATGCAAGATGGTCGCATTATCTAAGGCAAACAATTCATCTTTAGTCAGGGTCTGGGCTAAGGTGAGTACATGCTCCCAGTGCTGCTGCCGCTGATCCGCTTCTGGTACGCGGTCAACGGGCAATTGCTGCAACAAAAAGCCCCGGGCTTGCTGACCATCCGCGGCTAACCAAAAATGGCTACCTAATTGCTCTGAATTAGCGAAATAAGCATTCAGTGAGTCAGCTAGCGTTTCTCCTTCAAAGGCCACTAAGCCCTGATAACGCTGGCCATCTTTGGGTTCAATGGTCATGGCCATAATGCCATTGGGCATCAACTGCTTAAAGCCTTGCTCAGCACCTAATTGGGCCTGATCATAACGGGCAATAGCACGCATTTCACGCTCACTGGAGCACTCTACCATCAGTAAAGAAACTGGTCCTTCTGAACGGGCCTGCAGGGTTAACAAACCATCAAACTTAAGGGTGCCGACCAATAAAGCCGCGGCAGCCAATAGCTCACCTAATAGAACAGCGACTGCAGGAGGATAAGCATGGCGCTGCAATACCTGCTGATAGGTTTGATCCAGTTGCGCTAGCTCGCCCCGGACGTCTGCGTCTTCAAATAAAAAACGCTGGGTAAAATCTTTATCGTGCATTCTCTCAACCTATAAAACTAAGGGGCAAAAGCAATCTGGAACAGCCAGCTAAAACCAGTGACTAATTACTGTATGATAGTCACCTAACAATAGCTTACTTCTACTCTTAACCAATCAATGTAATTCTCTGTATCTATGGCTTCTGTATCAATTATTCAAGCACGCTGGCGTAAAACGTCCTTTATTCTACTGCAGTTATTCAGCATCCTGTTACTGAGTAGCTGGCTAATACCCAGCACCGCCAGCCTCTGGAGGTGGGTGGATGAGCCCGTCTATCGACTACTGAATGGAAGTTTAGGCCATTTCGCCGCTTGGGATTTGTTATGGGCTTTTTTAAGTACTCGCGTAGCTGACCTACTTGCAGGTAGCGTGATGTTAATTTCTTTAATTTATAAAGATTTTATTTTCAAACAAGCCCAGCTCAAAATCGCCTTGCTGACCTTTATCAGCTTGCTTACTGTCATGCTCATCTGGCGCACAGTTTTTACTAAAGTGATTACCCAGCTGGGGCTACAGCATGCTAGCCCTTCGGTGTTTTTTGGTGATGGTTTTCAACTGTCGCAAGCCTTTCCTTGGATGGAACGCTATCTAGAAATTAAAGACCGCTCCAGTCGTAGTTTCCCTGGTGACCATGCCTCGGTTTTATTGTTGTGGTTGCTCTTTACCAGTTATTTTGCCCAAGGTAAGCAGCGACTGTTAGTCATTGCGTTAGGGATCTTTTTTATTCTGCCGCGCTTAGTCGCTGGCGCACATTGGCTCAGTGATAACTTAGTCGGCGGCCTTTTTTTAGCTCTGCAAAGCCTAGCTTGGGGCTACTGCACTCCCTTGACCCATAGCTTAACTCAAGGATTAAACTGGATGACGACGCCGATCTTACGGCTTGCACAGCATGTGCCTGGGCTAAAACTGTTAGCCATCGTGCAAGCTGAAAGCTGCCGTTAAGTCCATACACCATGGCGGCTTGCCGCCATGGTGTATGAGTGTCATTACAACAATGCTTCTGGAGATTCTGGCAAAATTTGCCCACCATCGACAATAATGGTTTGTCCGGTGATAAATTTAGCTTCTTTAGAGGCTAAAAAGCACACCGCATGCCCAATATCTTCTGGCTCACCTAAGGTGTGGGTCGGCACACTGCGACTCATTTGCGCTAAGTACTCTTCACCTTGGGCTTTAAGGCCCTCGGTTAAAATATTACCCGGCATGACTGCGTTAATAGTCACGCCTTCACGCGCCACTTCTAGTGCGGCACTGCGCATAAATCCTAACTGTGCAGCTTTACTAGCGCCATAATGAGACCAGCCAGGGTAGCCCGTGATCGCGCCGGTAATGGATGAGGTAATCACCACCCGGCCATAATTTTGCGCACGCATCGGCTGTAACACCGCCTGCACCATAAAAAACATACTTTTTACGTTAACTGATTGCATCTGATCCCAGTTTTCTTCGGTCATTTCAGCAATCGTTGCTTGGGGGAAAATACCGGTATTGGAGCAGAGAATATCCAAACGGCCATATTCTTTAACTACTTCAGCCACTACTTGCTGACACTGGACTTGTGAAGTCACATCCAGTGCTTTAAACGCACAGCCGAGTTGTTCGGCGGTGGCGGCTCCCTGCTCTTGATCAATATCCGCAATAATTACTTTAGCGCCCGCTTTAACTAGGGTCGCAGCAATCCCTTGACCAATCCCTTTGGCGCCACCTGTTACAATGGCAATTTGTTCTGTTAATGAAAACATGAGGCTCTCCTTATATCGAGTTACTAATGAATTAACAGGCTAGCAAAAAAGGCCATTCAATTTGACCACTTTTTGCTCTAGCATTTACTCCATATTCTCTGATTGATATTACAACTGGTCGTTTGACCAAGGGTTGACCTTGCGCATGTCTACTGCACCTTTAGTTTTAGTTGATGGCTCGTCTTATTTATACCGAGCATTTCACGCCTTACCTCCACTAACCACCTCCAAAGGCCAGCCAACAGGGGCGATTAAGGGCGTACTCAATATGCTCCGCAGCCTAGAAAAAGACTATCCCGATAGCACCCTCGTGGTGGTCTTTGATGCGAAAGGCCCAACCTTTCGTGACACCCTCTTCGAGCAGTACAAAGCGCAACGTCCGCCCATGCCTGATGACTTACGTAGCCAAATTGCTCCGCTCCACCAAGCAGTTAAAGCCTTGGGCTTGCCTTTATTATGCGTTGAAGGTGTAGAAGCGGATGATGTGATTGGCACCCTGGCAATTCAAGCCTCTGAGTTACAAATTCCGGTGGTAATTTCCACCGGCGATAAAGATATGGCGCAGCTCGTCAACGAGCACATCACACTGGTTAACACCATGACCAACACCGTGATGGATATAGAAGGCGTTAAAGCCAAGTTCGGTATTGGCCCTGAGTTAATTATCGACTTTTTAGCCTTGATGGGCGATAAAGCCGACAATATTCCTGGCGTACCTGGCGTCGGGGAAAAAACAGCGCTTGGCTTACTGACCGGCTTAAACGGTGGCATGGATACGATTTATGCCAACCTCGATAAAATTGCTACGCTGTCTTTCCGTGGCGCTAAAACATTAGCACCTAAAATGGAAGAACACCGTGAAATGGCTTACTTATCCCGTGAATTAGCCACTATTAAACTGGATGTTGAGTTGGATTACCGCGCCGATCAACTCAAAGCCAGTGAGCCAGATTATGCTACTCTCGCCGAGCTTTACCGCGAGCTTGAATTTAAAAGTTGGCTCAACGCCTTAAGTAATAAAGCCGAAGCCAAAGCCATCGATTTACCGCCGGCCGAGCCTGAGTTAGCTATCGACTACCAAACCCTTCTAACCTGGGAAACATTTGATGCATGGCTACAACAGCTAGCACAAGCCAAGGTGTTCGCTTTTGATACCGAAACCACCAGTGTCGATGCACAACAAGCGCAGCTGGTAGGTTTTTCAGTGGCAATCACGCCAGGCATCGCAGCTTATGTGCCTCTGGCCCACAGTTATATGGGCGTACCTGAACAACTGGATTTTGCACAGGTACTGAGCAAAATTAAGCCTATTTTAGAAAATCCTGCCATTGGTAAGATCTGCCAGAACGCCAAATATGATATCAACGTGCTAGCTAACCATGGCATTCAACTGCAAGGCTTAGCCGCTGACACCATGCTTGAGTCTTATGTATTAAACTCAACCGCCACTCGCCATGATATGGACAGCTTAGCGCTTAAATACCTAGGCCAGCCCACGGTCAAGTTTGAAGACATTGCTGGCAAAGGCGCTAAGCAACTTACTTTTGATCAAATTGATTTAGCCCAAGCCGGCCACTACGCTGCAGAAGATGCTGATCTGACGCTGCGCTTACATCAGGCACTACAGCAACAGCTAGCCCCTATTCCAAGCTTACAAAGAGTACTCGATACGATAGAGCTGCCATTGGTACCGGTACTGGCGCAAATGGAGCGCCATGGGGCATTAGTAGACGCCCACTTGCTAGGTAAACAAAGTTTAGAGCTGGGTGAAAAACTGACTGAACTAGAGCGACAAGCCTTTGAAATTGCTGGTGAAGAATTTAATCTTGCCTCACCTAAGCAGTTAGGCACTATTTTGTATGAAAAGCTTGGCCTACCTATCTTGGCCAAAACCGCTAAGGGCCAGCCTAGCACGGCAGAATCAGTCCTTTCACAATTAGCAGAAGATGGTCATCAACTCCCCATACTGCTAATGGAGTACCGCAGCCTAAGTAAACTAAAAAGTACCTATACCGATAGTTTGCCACAACAAATTAATCCCGCCACGGGGCGCATTCATACCAACTATCATCAAGCAGTTACTGCCACTGGACGCCTGTCGTCTAGTAATCCAAACTTGCAAAATATTCCAATCCGCACCCCTGAAGGTCGCCGCATTCGCCAAGCATTTATTGCCAAGCCAGGTTATAAACTGATTGCCGCTGACTACTCGCAAATTGAGTTGCGCATCATGGCGCACCTCGCTCAAGACGCCAGCTTATTAGATGCCTTCCGGCATGACCGCGATGTGCACCGCGCCACTGCCGCTGAAGTCTTTGGCGTCAGCTTAGAACAGGTTAGTAATGAACAACGGCGCCGGGCGAAAGCGATTAACTTCGGACTAATTTACGGCATGAGTGCCTTTGGTTTAGCCAAACAAATTGAATGCTCACGCAGCGAAGCACAAGAATATATCGAGCGTTATTTCACTCGTTACCCTGGGGTGCAAGATTATATGGAACGCACCCGTCAGCAAGCCGCTGAGCAAGGCTATGTCGAAACCATTTTTGGGCGTCGCTTATATCTACCCGAAATTAAGGCCAAAAATCCCGCTATGCGCCGCGCCGCCGAACGCACCGCGATTAATGCGCCAATGCAAGGCAGCGCTGCAGATATCATTAAACGCGCAATGATTGAAGTACAGCAGTGGCTGCAAGATAAGCAATGGGATGCCCAGATGATTATGCAGGTACATGATGAATTGATTTTAGAAGTTCGAAAGGATCAGGTAGATGCTATTAGCCAAGGCTTAATTGAACGTATGCAAGCCGCAGCTGAGCTGGATGTTCCTTTAATTGTTGAGGCAGGTGTGGGGGATAACTGGGATCAAGCCCATTAAGCCTTATCGCTTTCCATTCAGTTAAGTCACGTATTTTATTATTGACCAGCGCTGCCTTGGCAGCGCTAAATTAAAAGATAGTTTTTATTATGCACGATCATCACTTTGATGAGCTGGCCACACGCTTTGCCGAAAAAATTTACGGGGGCACTAAAGGAGCAATTCGTTTAGCGGTAATTCAACAAGACCTGCTAGAACAACTGCCAGAACGCCCCCTGCGTGTGTTGGATATAGGTGGTGGTTTAGGTCATATTGCTTTATGGCTGGCTGAACAAGGCCATGCCATCACCTTTACTGAACCTGCGCAGCCGATGCTCGAAGCAGCCAAACAACGCTTTGCCGAAGCTAATTGCACGGCCCGCTTTATTCATAGTCCTTGGCAAAAGCTGCCAGAGTTATTAGCAGGCGAAACCTTTGACTTAGTCATTTGCCATGCAGTACTAGAATGGCTGGCTGAACCTTGGGCTATTCTTCCTGTTCTGCAGCAATTTACGCGCCAGCACGGTTGGCTATCCTTAGCCTTTTACAATAAAGATGCGTTGATTTTTCGCAATCTAATTAAAGGTAATTTGCGCAAGCTGAGTAAAATGCAATTTCAAGGTGATGCCGGTGGCTTAACTCCACAACAACCTTTAGACCCACGGGAAGTACAGCAGCAGCTAACACCGTACTGGCAGATCAAAACTCAAAGCGGGGTACGCGTCTTCCATGATTATATGCTGCCTAAATTTCAGCAAAAAATTGCCCTAGATGAGATAATCAGTACCGAACTGTCTTATCGTCGCCATCCTAGCCTTGGCCCTTTAGGACGTTATTTACATTGGCTGTGCCAACCTCACATGGAGAACCCATGATGCGCTCACTTGTTTTTGCTATCAGTTGCCTTGGCTTAGCTGCCTGCGCAACGCATAACCCCTATCAAGCAGAATCCATGGGATTAGATCCAGCGCCACCACAAGCCGCTCATGCAGTAGACTACAGCGCTTATCCAGCGCCAGAGCGCCAAACGCAATACCAAACCTGGCAATGGGCTACCCCTTCGATTCATGGTAGTTTGCCCCATCAGTCCCACAGTGAATTAGAGTTGCTAGTTTTAGAGCGCTTAGATCAACAAGGCCTACGCCCCGCACAAGATGCAAGTGCCGAGATCACTGTGCAACTCACTATTGGTCAGCAACAACGCCTCTATCAGCGGCAAATCAATCCATCGGTGTACTATGGCGGTGGCGTCCATCGTAACCGCCATTATTCTCGCCATGGTTATAGTGGTGTGGGAATCGGGGCCGACTTTCCGCTTAACTCAGAAAGTTATCGACGTACAGTCACTACCTTTAATTTACGTCTAGTCGACAACCAGAGCGGTAAAGGTGTTTGGCAGGGCACGGGCGAAGTTGAGAGTGAGCAACCAACCCGCCAACAAATTATTGAGGCCTTAAATCAAGCACTTAAAGGCTATCAGTAATGGGCATTGAGGCTATCCAGCGGCCTTAAGCCGCTTGGATATGCCGTACAATCAGTTGTACTGACTCCTGCCCACGAAACTCATTCACATCCAAACTATAGGCCACTAATACCTGACGAATAGTAGGATTGGGCCACTGTTCAAGATCAATATTAAACGCAATGCCATCCACTTGTTTGCTGCCGCACTCGGTTCGCAACATCAGCTTTAAGTGTTTCTCGCCCACCAAACGCTGACCCTCTAAAATAAAGTTCCCGTGAAATAACGGCTCTGGAAAATGCTGCCCCCAAGGCCCGGCATGCTTTAACTGCTTAGCTAACTCCAAATCAAACTCGTTGGCTGCTAACGGACCGTCAGAGAGTAAGCGCCCTGTCAAATCATCTTCTGAAAGTTGACGGCGCACTTCGCAATCAAAGGCTTGGGCAAATGCCTCATATTGAGAAGCAGCAATCGACAAACCGGCAGCCATCGCGTGGCCACCGAACTTACTAATTAAATTAGGATTAGCCGCGGCGATAGCATCTAACGCATCACGAATATGAAATCCCGGAATCGAGCGCGCTGACCCCTTGAGCTGCCCCTCACCCGCATCAGCAAAAGCAATCACAGGGCGATGGTATTTTTCTTTTAAACGTGAAGCCAAAATGCCAATGACGCCTTGATGCCACTCTGCTTCAAACACACATAAACCGAATGGCAAATCATTCAGCTCGATGGCTTGCAGCTGCACCAATGCTTCTTGCTGCATGCCGCGCTCAATGGCTTTTCGATCATGGTTGAGCTGATCCAACTGCTGCGCCATATCTAACGCTAAGGCATGATCCTCACACAGTAAGCACTCAATGCCTAAGCTAATATCATCGAGCCTGCCTGCAGCATTTAGCCTTGGACCGAGAATAAAGCCCAAATCAACCGAAGAAACTTTATGCGCATCTTTACGCGCAACTTGTAACAGCGCCTGCAATCCTGGACGAGCGCGACCTGCCCGAATCCGCGCCAGTCCCTGATGGACAAAAATGCGGTTATTGGCATCCAATGGCACCACATCCGCCACACTGCCAAGCGCCACTAAATCCAGCAAATTACCTAGGTTGGGCTGAGTAACACCATGCAGTGTAAACCAGCCGTTATTGCGTAATGTAGCCCTCAATGCCATCAGTAGATAAAATATCACACCCACACCCGCCATGGCTTTACTGGGAAACTCACACCCTGGCTGATTGGGATTGACGATAGCATCGGCTGCTGGCAGCTCGTGACCAGGTAAGTGGTGATCGGTGACAATCACTGTTAACCCAGCACGCTTAGCCGCAGCCACGCCATCAATGCTTGAGATACCATTATCAACCGTGATTAAAATATCCGGTTGCTTTTCTAGGGCAACCTCAACAATTTCAGGGGTTAACCCATAACCATACTCAAAGCGGTTCGGCACTAAATAATCAACTGAGTTAAAACCCAACTGTTTTAATCCCAACACCCCTACTGCACTGGCTGTTGCCCCATCAGCATCAAAATCCCCAATAATTAATATCCTCGCCTGCTTATCTAAGCCTTGGCACAACAAGTCAACTGCTTGATCAATACCTTTTAACTGCTGATAGGGCAATAAGTGAGCTAAACCTTTTTCTAGCTCCTGCTCAGATTGCACGCCACGGGCGGCATATAAGCGCTGGAGCAACTCAGGTAATTCACCTAAATAAGGCAGTTGGGCTGGCAGCGGACGTTGCTGGATTAACATGGGGGACCTAATCTCCTTTCAACCATTGCAGTTGGATGCTGAATTGCTGATCCTGGGTGGTGATATAAAGCACACCTTCACTGATCAGCACCGACCATTGCACGCTGCGAGTTAAGGTTTCAGCGAGTGCAGCTAAGGGTTCGGGTTCAAGGTGAGCAATTTTCACATTAGCCAATTTACCCAGCTTAGCCACCACTTTGTCGGGCCAACTCTTTAAACCGCCATACGCCAAAATACTCACCTGCAAGGCTTTACGACTGCTTGCAGTAATCCGCTCTAAATCAGGCTGCCCCACATCAATCCAATGCAAAAGCTGCCCATCTAAGCTTTCCTCAAGCAACGCAGGCTCATCGGGAAACCCTAAACCTCGACCAAATTTAAGCGCCTCACTAAACCACAGTGCTATGGCTAATAAACGGGCACATACCCGTTCTGCTGTTTCTGAGGGATGTTGCGCCAAAGTAAAACGCTGATTGCTATACACATTGCGATCTAAGTCAGACAGATTGATCTCAACTTTTAAGGTGGTCGGTTGTAACGCCATACATCACTCTGCTTGCAAAACGCTGCATTCTACTCGCTATTGGCAGTAAATGCTGCGCCAGCTCGCCAGCTAAAACTTTTAGATAACTTACCACTCGGCACAAACATGCTAGCGTGAGTAACAGCTTACCGCTGACTGAACTGCCCATAAACGATGATCTCGCCTATGGGCCTTAGGGCACTGACACAATCAATGCCTCGCTCCCTCCACATAACAATAAGAAGGGAACCGCTATGCAAGACTTACGCAAACCCAGTGTCTTAACTCATCAAGCGCACTTTACTCAACCTGAACACGACAATATGCCGATGTTCAGCCTGCTACAAACTGACGGTAGTTTGTACGATCCGAATTACTCCATCCATTTGGATCAAGCCACCGCGCTAAAAATATACGATACCTATTTACTGATTCGCGCGTTAGATCAACGCATGATTGCTGCCCAACGCCAAGGGCGCATCAGTTTTTATATGACCGAAACCGGTGAAGAAGCCACCGATATTGGCAGCTGCGCCGCACTCGATAGCAATGACGTGATCATGGCCCAATACCGTGAGCAAGGTGCTTTGGCTTATCGCGGCTTTACCCTTGATCAATTTATGCAGCAAATTTTTGCCACCGAGCTAGACCTTGGCAAAGGCCGGCAAATGCCTATTCATTATGGCTCGCGTGAACTCAACTACCTGACTATTTCATCTCCCTTAGCCACACAGATTCCACAAGCCACAGGCTACGCTTATGGCTTTAAAGTCAGCCAGCAAGCTAACTGTGTGATTTGTTACTTTGGCGAGGGCGCGGCTTCCGAGGGTGATTTTCATGCTGGGCTGAATATGGCCGCGGTGTTGAAAGTGCCGGTAATATTCTTTTGCCGCAATAACGGTTACGCCATCTCCACCCCTGCTCACGAGCAATATGCCGGCGATGGCATTGCCGCACGTGGCGCAGGTTATGGGATTAAAACCCTAAGGGTAGATGGTAATGACGTGCTGGCAGTTTACGAAGCCACGCGCCTAGCACGCTGCTTGGCAATTGAAGGCTCACAGCCGGTGCTAATTGAAGCCATGACTTATCGTTTAGGCGCTCACTCCAGTTCCGACGATCCATCAGCTTATCGCAGCCAAGATGAAGAGGAACCATGGCGTAAACAAGATAAGGAACCCCGCTTTAAACATTGGCTCATTAAACAAGGCTGGTGGAGCGATGAGCAAGACCTTGCGCGCAAAGAGGAATACTCAGGCTTAGTGGTTGCAGCGATGAAACGCGCCGAGCAACTCGGAAAACCAGGCTTAGATAGCTTATTTAGCGATGTTTATCAGCAGTTGCCAGAACATTTAAAACAACAGCAGCAACAGCTTGAGGCCCATATTAAACGCTATCCTGAACACTTTCCTCTCACTGCCGGAGGTCTAAAATAATGAGTAAAATCAATCTCCTGCAAGCGATTAACCAAGCGCTCGATATCGCTATGCAGCAAGATCCTAGCGTGATTTGCTTTGGTGAAGATGTGGGTAGTTTTGGTGGCGTGTTTCGTGCCACCCAAGGCCTGCAAGCTAAATATGGACGCGAGCGCTGCTTTAATACACCACTGACCGAACAAGGTATTTTAGGCTTTGCCAACGGCTTAGCCGCTTTTGGCCATAAGCCGGTGGCTGAAATTCAGTTTGCCGATTATATCTTTCCTGCGTTTGACCAAATCGTAAATGAAACCGCCAAGTTTCGTTATCGCTCAGGCAATCAGTTTAATGTCGGTGGCTTAACCGTACGCACTCCCTATGGTGGCGGCATCAGCGGCGGGCATTATCACTCCCAATCGCCGGAAAGTTTCTTTACCCATATTCCTGGAATTCGTGTGGTGATTCCCCGCAACCCTGAACAGGCTAAAGGGTTATTACTGGCGTCAATTAATTGCCCTGACCCGGTGATTTTCTTTGAGCCCAAGCGCCTCTATCGCGCTGCGGTTGGCGAAGTGTCAGAAGGTTACTATGAGCTGCCGTTAGCTAAAGCAGAGGTTGTGCAGCAAGGAACTGATATCACCCTACTAGCTTGGGGCGCACAAATGGAAATTATCGAAAAATCCGCTCAGTTGGCTGCAGCGGAAGGCATTGCTTGCGAGGTAATTGATTTGCGCTCGCTGCTGCCGTGGGATGTAGAAACCGTAGCTGCTTCGGTTAAAAAAACCGGGCGGCTAGTGATTAATCATGAAGCCCCATTGACTAGCGGCTTTGGTGCTGAAATTGCAGCCACCATACAACAAGAATGTTTTCTCTCGTTGGAGTCCCCTATTTTGCGGGTAACCGGCTGGGATACTCCTTTTCCTTATGCACTGGAAAAAGAGTATCTGCCTAACGAATTTAGAACCCTCGATGCGATCCGCAGCAGCATCAACTATTAGTTTTCACCCTGTAGGTTGCAGCGCTGCTGTAAGGAGAACCCCATGAATGTAGATTTTGTTTTACCCGACATTGGCGAAGGTATTGTCGAGTGCGAAGTTTTAACCTGGTACGTGCAAGAAGGCGAAGCGGTTAAAGAAGACCAAACCGTTGCCGATGTGATGACCGACAAAGTCACCGTAGAAATCCCGGCGATGCATGACGGCATAATCGCAAAACACTATTATGCCGAAGGCGAAATTGCAGTAGTGGGACAACCCTTATTTGCGCTAACAATTGAGGGCGAAGAAAACAGCACAGCTGCAACTGCTTTAGCAGAATCCCAAGCAACGCACAGCGTAATCAAGGACATGGCAGAGGCCTCTCATCTAAAAAGCTCGTCCGCTACGCAACAACCAATAGCTATTTCGCAAAGCCTTGGCGAACCCAGCGCCCAAGAAACCCAAGCCCGTGCATTGGCTACGCCTGCAGTGCGTAAAATAGCGCGGGAGCAAGCGATTGATTTACAACAAGTAGCAGGCAGCGGGAAAAATGGCCGCGTACTTAAAGAAGATCTACAGGCATTTTTAACCCAAGCGCCTGAAACTACGGCAGATATCACTGCGACTAAACCTGCACCCATCACTAGCGCTAGCGGCCAACGAACTGAACCTTTGCGTGGTATTAAAGCGGCAATGGCGAAACACATGGCTGACAGCATGCGCACTATTCCACATTTTACCTATGCTGAAGAGTTTGACTTAACCGAGCTTGAACAGTTACGACAAGCGCTGAAACCTGATTTTTCTGCCCAAGAATTACGCTTAACCCTGCTGCCATTTTTTATTAAAACCTTAGCTGTAAGTTTGAAGCAGTTTCCAATTCTAAATGCCCAGCTCAATGAGCCAGCCACGGAGATCACTTATTTTGATGCAATCAATATCGGGCTGGCAGTGGATACGCCACAAGGCTTGTTAGTGCCTAATATTAAAAATGTGCAGCTAAAGAGCATTGTTGAAATTACTCAAGAGTTGGCGCAACTAACCGAGCAAGCTAAAACCGGTAAGCTGACCAGCGAACAGTTACAAGGCGGCACCATTAGCTTATCTAATATTGGAACGATTGGCGGCACCGTTGCTACACCTATTATTAGCAAACCTGAAGTGGCTATTTTCGCTCTAGGAAAAGCTCAATATCTGCCGCGTTTTAATGCAGAGGATCAAGTAGAAAAACGCTTACTGTTAACCTTGAGTGGCTCTGCAGATCACCGCATTATTGATGGGGCAACCTTAGCGCGCTTTGTAGCCTATTGGAAAAAACTGTTAGAAAACCCTAAACATTTAATCATCCACCTATAGCACTCAATCAGCGACCTAAATCCATAGGAACTAGGTCGCTAACTACCCATTTAATTAATTATTCAAACGTTTTTAGGCAGTGGATAGCACGCTTTTTATTGTCGACCAAGACCCCCGTTAATGCAGGATTAGTGTTATCACGCAAGACTAAAACACCGTCAATACAGGCAGCAGTTTGCTCGGCAGCATTCGCCGATATTTTATAGTCTTCGCCAGGCACAGTTTTAATCATGGTGTAATCAGCCAACAACAACGCATCTTGTGGCTTTGCAAAATGCAGATAGCCGTAATACCACAAGGTACCGACGGAAATGATAATGGTCACAATAGCGGTGGTGATATAAGGCAGGAAATTTACTTCTGGCTCTTGCATGAGCGGTCTCCAATTCACAATGCGTTAGAAGATAGTGCGAGCCATTCTAACGCATTGCTCCTTGGGCAAGGAACTCTTTCTAGAGTGAGCTGAAACTAGGTTAGTCTAGTGGACGTAAACGATACTGCGCTGGAATTTGATCAATGCCTTTCACCGTTACGTTTAAATTTTTCCATAAACCGTCTTTAATTCCGTAGATACAGCCATAGACCGATAGTTTTTGTCCACGGTGCCAAGCATTTTGAATAATTGCCGTATGACAAACGTTAGACACTTGCTGAATCACGTTCAGCTCGCATAGACGATCCACTCGCTCTTCTTCATTTTTAATAGCGGCTAGATCATCATAGTTCTCATAGTACAGATCACGAATGGTACGCAGCCAACCATCAATTAAACCCAACTGCTTATCTTGCATTGCCGCACGTACACCGCCACAGCCATAATGGCCGGTGACTAAAATATGCTTCACTTTTAACACATCCACTGCGTACTGTAATACCGATAAACAGTTTAAGTCGGTATGGATCACGACGTTACCCACGTTACGGTGGACAAATAAATCACCAGGTAACATACCAACAATCTCGTTGGCTGGCACCCGTGCATCAGAGCAACCAATCCATAAGTACTCAGGTGCTTGCTGCTTGGCTAGCTTCTCAAAAAACGTGGGATCTTCCTGTTTAATTGATTCAGACCACTCGACGTTATTATCAAATAACTGCTGTAATTCAGGCATAGTTTCCTCGTTTTTTGTTGGTTAAATCGTTTATTTGACTCAACTAATGGCCATCTGGTCACAGTGAATAATTTTCATTTTAGCGTGCGGCAACTGCTAGTCGCCTAATAAACACGCCATGATCAGTGCATCTTCCATTCCCTGCTCGGCAGGATAGTAATTTTTACGTCGAGCAATTTCATTAAAGCCATAAGACTCATACACATGATAAGCCGCTTGATTCGATGCGCGTAGCTCTAAAAAGCATTGCGTAGCACCTAATTGCTCTGCCTGCTGCATTAAAAACGCCAGCAACTGACTGCCTAAGCCTTGACCTTGCAGACGTTTATCCACAGCAATGTTAAGCAAGTGAGCTTCATCTAAAATCACTTGAATAACCCCATGCCCAACATGCTGTTGTTGCTGCTCTAAGACCCAGCAGTGATAACTAGTGAGTGCATCTTGATAGAGCGACAAACTCCAAGGATGACTAAATGCCTGTTGCTCAAGTGCCACCACTTTTGCAAGGTCCTGTGGTTGCATCGGTCGATAGCTTAATTCATCCATAGATCATTCCTTAGTTGCGCCACAGCTGCCAGTTCGCTTGCATACTGCGCCATACCTCAGCCTTACGCTCGGGCTGCTCAATAAGTAGCTCAAGGCTAGGTATCGCCCACACCGAACCCAATACGGGGTGCTGCTGTGCGCTGTAATAGGCTGACTCGTCTAAGCCAGCGGCAAAGCTCATCGCCGAGCGACCAATAAGCCAAACACACTGCGCCGGTTGTTTATGTAACTCTAGCTGCAATAAATACTGCACCGTTTGCAAAGCGGTTTCTGCGCCCTGATCAGCAGCTAACAAACCCGCTTGTAGCATCGGCCACTGAATTGGTGCGCCTGCCCGCTCGACGGTTGGTGCCTGAGTAATGCCTGCAGCACGTAACAAATCACGCAGCAAGCGATAATCTGGATCAGATTGCTGATAACCTTCAGCCATCCGCAAATCCACTAAAAACAAGCAATTATCAGCGCGGAACAACTGCAAATTAAAGTGGGGAATAGCCGTAGGCTCTAGACTAGATGCTGGCTCAGACTCAGCCACTTCCTCCGCTTGCATTAACCCAGCACTGGCGCTAGTTTCCGGCGCAGCGCCAGCCTTAAGTTGTTGCAACAGCTGCCCAAGCGCAGCACTTTCACGTGCTGGCTCTACGTTTATCTTAACCTCTGGCGCGTCCGCTGTACCTTGATCTTGCTTGAGCTGTGGCTCAGCAGTAAAAGCTAATAACTGCGGATTCGAGGCAGCTGCAAAAGGTAAGGTTTGCCGCGGCAACCACACCTCAATTTGCATAGCGCCAAGCATTGCTCGGCGCCGTGCTTCTTGTTGCGCAAACAGTGCAGAATCAATCACACTAAAGCCGCTTGTGGATGCGCCTTGGCTTGGCCTTCACGTAACAAGTTCAAAGCATTGAGATAGGCTCTAGCAGATGCCATGACAATATCAGTATCTGCACCGTTACCATTAATCACGCGACCACCTAGCTCTAAACGCACGGTCACCTCTCCTTGTGAGTCAGTTCCTTGAGTGATAGCATTCACCGAGAACAATTGTAAAGTCGCCCCCGACTGCGCCACCGACTCAATGGCTTTAAAGGTGGCATCAACTGGTCCCGAACCATCGGACTCGACATGATGTTCTTGTCCATCAATACTCAGTACAAGATGCGCTACAGGCACTTCACCGGTTTTACTGGCCACTTCCATGCTCACTAATTTGTAGTACTCAGTTGCCTCTTCGCTAATTGCATCAGAGACTAGCGCCTGAATATCCTCATCAAACACTTCATGCTTTTTATCAGCTAAGTCTTTAAAGCGGGCGAATGCTGCATTCAAATCTGACTCGCTCGGTAACACAATGCCCAGCTCATCTAAACGGCTACGGAACGCATTACGCCCCGAATGCTTACCCAGTACCATTTTATTGGTGTTCCAGCCCACGTCTTGCGCTGTCATAATTTCGTAGGTTTCACGGTGCTTAAGCACGCCATCTTGGTGAATCCCTGACTCATGGGCAAACGCATTAGCCCCAACAATGGCCTTGTTTGGCTGTACTGGGAAACCGGTAATCCCAGAAACCATGCGCGAGGTGCTGAGAATATGCGGTGTATCAATCCGAGTGTGGACACCCAGCACATCTTGACGGGTTTTAATCGCCATGACGATTTCTTCTAGCGCCGCATTACCAGCACGCTCACCTAAACCGTTAATCGTACACTCAATCTGACGCGCTCCGGCATCAATCGCTGCCAATGAGTTAGCCACCGCTAAACCTAAATCGTTATGGCAGTGCACCGAGAAAATTGCTTTATCAGCATTAGGCACACGGTTGCGTAGCTCACGAACTAAGGCTGCATAGTGTTCAGGAATCGCATAACCTACGGTGTCTGGCAGGTTAATGGTGGTAGCACCAGCATCAATCGCTGCCTCAACCACACGACACAGGAAATCAATTTCTGAGCGACTAGCATCTTCACAAGAAAACTCAACATCGGCACATAAACTACGGGCTTTAGAAATTGCACGCACCGCTTGCTCAATCACCTGCTCTGGCTGCATCCGCAACTTGTATTGCATGTGAATCGGGCTGGTGGCAATAAAGGTATGGATTCGCCCCGAGTTAGCCTTAGCTAACGCCTCACCAGCACGCTCAATATCCGCATCAATCGCCCGTGCAAGACTACAAACAGTACTGTCTTTAATGGTTTCTGCGATGGTTTTAACTGAGTCAAAGTCTCCAGGACTGGCAATCGCAAATCCAGCCTCAATCACATCGACTCGCAGACGCTCAAGGGCTTTAGCAATACGAATTTTTTCTTCTTTCGTCATGGAGGCGCCAGGACTCTGTTCGCCGTCACGTAAGGTCGTATCAAAAATAATAACGCGATCGTTGTTGCTCATAATGGCCTCTTCAGCACCGCTCTTAGCGGCATCACGGATGTTTTAAAAATAATTTTTACCGAGTATTAATCAACTAGCATGCGCTCAGTTTAACCAGAGCGCTAGATAAAAGCTTTAGCCTTTAACACAGACTATTTGCCGTAAAGTATGCACAATTTCCACCAAGTCTGCTTGAGCGGCCATCACTGCATCAATATCTTTATAGGCCGCTGGTGTTTCATCTAATACACCTAAGTCTTTACGGCACTCAACATGGGCGGTGGCTTGCTGATGTTGCGCTAAACTGACGAGTTTTTTGGCTTGGGTGCGACTCATCACTCGACCCGCTCCATGGCTGCAAGAACAAAAGCTCTCGGCATTCCCCAGCCCACGCACAATAAAGCTTTTAGCCCCCATTGAACCTGGAATAATACCGAGCTGGCCTTTTTGCGCCGAGACAGCACCCTTACGCGTGACTAATATTTGCTCAGCAAAATGGGTTTCTTGCTGCACATAATTATGATGACAATTGACTGCCTCTTGCACACTGGTAAAGGGCTGATTTAATACTTGCGCTACAGCAGCCAAGGTATGATTCATCATCACCTCCCGATTAACCTGAGCATAGCGCTGGGCCCACTCCACCGCTACTAAATAATCCTCATAGTAGCGGCTGCCCTCACTAAAATAAGCTAAATCTTGATCCGGTAGATGGCCCAAATGCTGCTGCATATCCTGCTTTGCCAATTGAATAAAGTGCGTACCAATGGCGTTGCCTACCCCACGGGAGCCACTGTGCAACATCACCCAAACTCGATTTAGCTCATCTAGACACAGCTCAACAAAGTGGTTACCCGTGCCTAGGGTGCCTAAGTGATGATGGTTATTGGTTTTAGCTAAGCGCGGGTATTTCTCCACCAATAGCTGAAAATCGGGCTGGAGCATTTTCCATGCCGCATCGACTTGGGCCGGAGTTTTTTGCCAAGCCCCCACATCACGCTTGCCCTTACCTAGCGTGCGCCCATGGGGAACTGCACGTTCAATAGCGCTGCGAATAGCAAATAAATTATCCGGCAAATCATCAGCCATTAATGAAGTACGCACTGCCATCATGCCACAGCCAATATCCACCCCTACGGCTGCCGGAATAATGGCGCCTTTGGTCGGTATAACACTGCCAATGGTAGAGCCTTTACCCACATGCACATCAGGCATTACGGCTAAATGTTTAAAAATAAAGGGCATCCGCGCCGCATTAATCAACTGCTGTTTGGCAGCCTGCTCAACCGGCACTCCCTGAATCCACATTTTTATTGGAGCCGCACGGGGCATTTGCAACGTCTGGTAACTCATATTTTTCCTTCAACAGCTGGTCTTACGCTTAGCTTACGACCAATAGATCACAGGGTGGAGCAGCCAATAATGAATGCGTCAAACTGCCTAATAAGGCATCAGCCATCTCCCCTCGTCCGTGTCGGCCAAGGGCTAATAGCTGTGGTTGAATCTGCTGCAACGCCTGCTCTAAACAATTAAACAACTCGCCCTGAACCACTCGCTGCTCAATGCGCGTGGGAGCTAAAGCTAACCCAACGCATTCATCTTTAATCACCTGAGCAAATAATTGCTGTTGCCACTCCAACTCACTGCGCGCCTCGGCTGTAAGCTGCTGCTCGGCCATTTCACAAATATGCAAGGCCGTCACCTGCGTATCAGCAGAAATCAACTTGATCAATTGCTGCAGTGCTCGACTAGCAGTTTGCGAAAAATCCATCGCAATCAAACTACGCTGATAATTATCACTTACTGGCTCCACAGCTAATAACACAGGAACTTTTATTTTCTGCAACAAATGCTCCAAGGTCGTGCCCGAAAATCCTTCTGGAGATTCTTGGTGATGCTGCCCGACCACTAATAAATCCACACTATAGGCTCGCACCAGCTCAGCTAACTTAATGCTCGGCTGACCGGCTTTAACGACCCATTCAACGGTAGCTGGATGGCTCGCCAGCTGAGTTAACTGTGCTTGTAAGCGCTGAGTAATCTGCTGCTTAATTGCAGCTAGATCATGGCTAGTGGCACTGTTGCTTGGCGCACTTAGGCAGTGGGTAACGATTAAACGTGCCTGATGCTGCTGGGCTAGCTGAGCTGCACGGGCTAAGGCAACCTCAGCCGCAGGGGATAAGTCGTGGGCAATCATTATCTGTTTAAGCATGTAGGTCTCCATTTACTGCGCCCAGTGTACTACGGCTGCTTCAATTATTAAGCCCAATAAAAAGCGCGCCCTAGAGCGCGCTTCGCTTTTTATTGCACTAGATTCTAGGCCAAACTTTACTTAGCTGCCTCTAACGCTTGGCTTAAATCAGCCAGAATGTCATCAATGTGTTCAATGCCAATTGAAAGACGAATCAAATCCGCACTTACCCCAGCTTTTTGCATTTCCTCTTCATTTAACTGACGGTGCGTAGTGGTTGCAGGGTGGCAGGCCAACGTTTTCGCATCACCGATATTAACTAAGCGATAAATCATTTTTAAGGCATCAATGAATTTAGCGCCAGCGGCTTGCCCACCTTTAATACCAAAGCACAGAATTGCTGCCGGTTTACCGCCCATATAGGTTTTAGCCAAGTCATGCTCAGGATGGCTTGGTAAACCCGCGTATTGCACCCAAGCCACTTGCGGGTGTGCAGCTAAAAACTCAGCAACCTGTTGTGCGTTATCGCAATGGCGCTCCATGCGCAGTGCGAGGGTTTCTAAACCCTGCAAAATCATAAAGGCATTAAAAGGCGATAATGCCGCGCCCATGTTGCGTAATGGCACTACACGGCAACGACCAATGAAGGCTGCAGGACCAAAAGCTTCGGTATAGACCACGCCGTGATAAGACACATCTGGCGTATTTAATAGCGGGAAGCGCTCTTTATGCTCAGCCCAAGGGAATTTCCCAGAATCAACCACTGCTCCTGCTACCGTTGTACCATGGCCACCCATATATTTAGTCAGTGAGTGCACCACGATATCTGCGCCATGTTCAAAAGGACGGCACAACGCAGGAGTCGCTACGGTGTTATCCACAATCAACGGCACGCCATGGCGATGTGCTGCATCGGCTAAGGCTTTTAAGTCCACAATGTTACCAGCAGGGTTACCGATAGACTCACAAAAAACTGCTTTAGTTTTTTCATCGATTAACTGCTCTAGCGCAGCAATATCATCATGGGGTCCAAAACGGACTTCTAGTCCTTGGCGCGGTAAAGTATGGGCAAATAAGTTATAGGTACCACCATATAACTTACCCACCGATACAATATTGTCGCCCGCTTCCGCTAAGGTCTGAATCGCTGCTGTAATTGCCGCCATCCCCGAAGCAAAAGTCAAGGCTGCAACCCCACCCTCTAAGGCGGCTACCCGCTGCTCTAGTACATCATTGGTCGGGTTCATGATGCGAGTGTAAATATTACCTGGCACCTTAAGGTCAAATAAGTCAGCGCCATGCTGCGTATCATCAAAGGTGTAAGAGGTAGTTTGGTAAATCGGCACAGCCGCTGAACGGGTCGTTGGATCAGAACTATAACCAGCGTGAATTGCGATTGTTTCAGGTTTCATGATTGTGACTTTTCCTTAGTTTAAATATGTTTCCAGCATGCCCAGCCAAAGACGCGGGGTCAAGACATAGCACCCATGGTTATAACCCTTTCCATGAACTACATTCATCTTAGTTATGAGCTTTGCTTATATGACTATAGCTAACGCACGCGGCGCTACTAACATCCTCAGCCAATTAAGATAATTCCCCACACCACGGCAATCATTAACATGGCAATCATTTGCGCGGCGCTACCCATATCTTTGGCATTTTTTGACAACGGATGCCGCTCTAACGAAATACGATCCACTACAGCCTCAATCGCCGAATTAAATAACTCTACAATCAAGGACAACAGGCACACGGCAACCAACAAGGCATGCTCAACTGGCTCCAGATCAAAGCAAAAATTCAATGGAATGAGTACAAGATTGGCCCAGACTAATTGACGAAATGCAGCTTCTCCTCGATAAGCCGCCGTTAACCCTGCTAATGAGTAGCCGGCTGCGTTCAAAATACGCTTAATCCCTGTTTTTCCTTTAAAGGGTGATGTGTTGTGCTCCATGATCGCTCCACAGTAAAAATTACCGTAAAAAAAAGCCTCTTCGAGTACCACACCCAAAGAGGCTTTAACTATTCAATTATTAATCGCGAAGTCACTTAAGCGTTTGGAATAGACTCCATCTGCTGCAGCAGAAGAGCAGCTTGAGTGCGGGTGCGCACATTGAGTTTGCGGAAAATAGCGGTGACGTGAGCTTTAACGGTGGCTTCTGAAACATTCAACTCGTAAGCAATTTGCTTATTCAGTAAACCATCACACACCATGGTTAGCACCCGAAACTGTTGCGGCGTTAAGCTGGCTAAGCCTTCGCTCGCTGCTTTTTGTTCGGCGGTTAACATCGGGTTCGCCGCAGTTTGTGCCGGCCACCACACGTCACCGTCTAATACCGTTTTAACTGCCTGCTGAATTTCTTCTAACGGGCTGGATTTAGGAATAAAGCCACTGGCACCAAACTCGCGGGCGCGGGCCATAATCGCCGCTTCTTCTTGCGCCGAAACCATCACCACTGGTAATTGCGGATACTGTCCACGCAGTAACACTAAACCAGAAAAGCCATGGGCGCCTGGCATATTTAAATCAAGCAGCACTAAATCCCAGTCAGATTTTTCAGCTAAACGGGCTTCAAGTTCTGCGATGCTCGCCGCCTCAACTAAACGCACATCACCACCTAAACCAATGGTTAACGCTTGTTGCAAGGCGCTACGAAATAAGGGGTGATCATCAGCAATGAGTATGTCAAAAGCAGCCATTTAAATTATCCTAATCTGTCATGAGTGGAGCGCATTATGCACCGATTAGCCGGAAAACTAAGCTTCCATTTCCAGTATTACCTAACGGCAATCTACGCTAACCATACCTAGTACTTGTACCTAAGTATAACAACTTGCTCAACAGTCTACACCGAACATTTATCACGCTTTACGCTTTCTTTAGCTAAGATTTTACTGCCCGCCTGATAACGCCCTAACTGCGCCGCTGGGGGCGGTGTTTTAGCTGCTAAGTAATGCTCGGTAAAACGCTCTAGCCAACGATGCAACTGTTCTGCTGCAGTGAGTTGTTGCGCCAACTTCAAACACAACACGGCAACTTCAGCAGTACATAAATGATCGTCACGGGTTGAGCGCCGCAGCAAATAGCTCGATAGTTGTTCGGGCTGAAAACTAAGCACGGGTAAATTGGCTAAATAGGCCGACTTTCTAAACATTTTCCGCGCCTGCATCCAGGTCGCATCCAAAATAATAAACAGCGGTTTTTTGTCCGCAGTTAAGGGCATTAGTTGATGCACCACCTGCTGCTCCGGCGTGGCGTACTCCTCAGGAAATACCACCAACGGTTGCCACTGTGGATCTGCCAGTAACGCCAATAACTTGGGCTCAACTTGAGTACGCGACCAAGTAAAGGCAAAAGTATGCTGCACCACATCGGCAATAAGCCAGCCCGTATTACTCGGCTTAAGTGGCTCAATATCATGCATCAACAAGCACACCCCTACTTCACTGCTAGCTTGAGGTTGCCAAGCACAGATACAAAATTGTCTGGCAACTCGACAGCGTTCACAACGCACTAACTTAATGCCCCGCGCTTTAAATGGGCGTTGGCTTTGCGCTAAACGCTGGGCGCGAAGCTGGGCAACTGCATGGGGCATGGCTTAAATCACTCTAAAAAATTAGTCATGATAAACCATGCTATGACGCTCGCCCTGTTCAATTTCAGGCCAAGCATTGTGCTGTTACTGCTATAGCCGATATTTTCTGGTGGATTAGCGCAAAAATTAATCATTAGTTGCCCATTGCAGCGCCTATTCAGCCTTTTCTAGCCAGTTCACTCAGGCCCTGCCGTTATCTCTATTCCAGCTGATAAGCATCAATAAACCGGCAAAAGCTTTATAGTGAACTGCCTAACATTTAATGCTAATTGGCGAACTTAGCCTTTACTTAACCCTTTATTTTTAAGTGTCATTTCCAAGGATCATCTATGACTTGGTCACAGCTCTTATCATCTCCTATTGCTCATACCACCTCCAGTGCTGATTTACCCACGTGGTATCGCGAGTTACAGCAAGCAACAACCAGCACCGATCCATTTTCTTTAGCCATTATTGGAGGGCGTACTAGTCCAAGCTTTAGCCATGCTTTTTTAGCCGGTTATCAAGCTGCGCTACGGGCGTTGATTCCGAAGGCTCCTTTAGGGTTAGGCGCTTTTTGCTTGTCAGAAACCAATGGCAATAGCCCCAGCCAACTACAAACCCAGTGGCAACCCCAAGGTTTAAGCGGCCATAAACGCTTTGTCACTGCCGGTGAGTGGGCGCAATGGTTACTGGTTATTGCTCAGCAAGCCAATGCCATGCAAGCAGACAGCCAGCGCATTCCAATTAAAGCTGTGCTGATCCAGCGCGCCGAACAAAGCGCCAACGCAGTTGAGTTTATCGCTAATCCGCCACTCGCCTTTATGCCCGATTTACCCCATGGCCAAGTCAAGTTTGCACAAGCCCAAGGCCAAGTGCTGCCCGGAGACGGCTGGACTGATTACAGTAAAGTTTTTCGTACCCTAGAAGATGCCTATGTGCTGACCGCCACCGTAGCTTGGCTTTACCAAGCAGCGATTATAGAACATTGGCCCGATACGCTAATCATTAGTTTTCTAGGGATTATTGCTTCGTTAAAAGAGGGACTCGCCCTCGGCGTCCAAGATCATATGGCGCATGTTGTGCTGGAGTCAGCCTTTATGCAGTTTGATGATTTAGAGTTTGAGCTAAGCGCTGCTATGCTGAAGCACCAAAGCCCGTTACTGGCTGAATGGAAACGCGATAAAGTGGTGATGAATTTAGGCCGCAAAGCACGTGCCATCCGCTTAGAGCAGGCGCTTAGTAAACTGAAAATCCATTAAGCGGGATCGCTGCTTAATCCGGATAACTGCTCTGCCACTGACTAGGCGCTACCCCGGTCCAGCGCTTAAAGGCACGACAAAAAGCTGCTTGCTCAGAAAAGCCTAAGCGCTCGGCGATATCTGCCATGCTTAAATGCTCCTCACTGAGCAAGTGCAATGCCATACTTTGACGTAACTGCTGCTTCAGTTCACGCAGCGTAATGCCCTCTTGGGCTAACCGTCTCCTTAAGGTGCGCGGTGACAAACACAATTGCTGCGCCAGCTCCGGCAACTCAGGTAGAGCAGTTAAAGGATAATCTTGCAGCAATGTTTTGACTTTAGTGGCTAACCGAGTATCAGTGGTTGGGCTTTGAAAAATCAATTCAGGCACTTGGCTAATAAATAATTCTATTTCTGATGCCGAGCGCACAATCGGCCAAAGCAAACATTGCTCATGAAAACTAAAGCCCGAACGCTGACTATTAAACTCAAACTCGCCTAAATACATCTGCTGATAAGCAGTGGCGTGCAGCGGTTCAGCATAGGCAAACTGGGTACTCAATACCGGAATATGTTTTCCCACCAGCCAGCACGCTACTCGCTGCCAAAGTAAGAGTAAAAATTCTTGTAGGAGATGCTGAGGATCTTGATCGGTTTGCTTCAAAGTCACACAAAAGCTCACCGTATTTTGTTCAACATTTGGCAATAACAGATGCGTACTTAACTGTGGCTGTACCACCTGATAAAAGTAAGCACTTTTTTTCAACCAAGCCCCTAAGGTTTGCGCTTGACTGGCGTACTCCATCATTAAAGCAAAAGTCCCCAAGCCACAGGAGGTTGGTGCAAGCCCCATAAATTCATCTTGGGTGCCTTGCCACAAGGCAAAAAATAAATCATGCAGCTCGCGGGCGGTAATACTCGGCAGCTCTTGCGCCTCGGCACTGAGATTGATCCGCGCCTCTGCTAAAATCCACTCTGGATTTAATCCGTTCTGCTGTGCGGTTTGCAGGCATACCGCTAAATAATGGGGCGTAATGTAGCGCTTTTGCATTAGATTTACTCACCCGTAATGGCCGTTAAAGGCAAATAATCTGACCCTAAAGGTCATTCCGGTCAAGCCTGCTTAAGCCGTATAACTAACCCTAGTATTGACTTAGCTGCCGTGCTTTACACAGGGCAGCCCCACTTCAAGGATTCTTTGCATGAGCCAACCCTTTACTAATGATGATGTCGTTTTTGTCGGTGCTGCGCGCACCCCAATTGGCCGTTTTTCTGGCAGCCTGAGCAGCTTAACGCCCGCCGAGCTAGGTACTATTGCGGCCAAAGCAGCGATTGAGCGCGCACAAGTTGACCCTAGCACTATTGATCACGCCGTGTTTGGTCACATTATTCCTACCGGTCCAGCTGATGCTTATTTAGCACGCAACGTGGCTTTAAACTGTGGCCTCAAAGACTCTAGTGCCGCGTTTAACGTTAACCGTTTATGCGGCTCTTCGGTGCAGTCTATTATCAGTGCTGCACAGCTGATTAAACTCGGCGACAGCCACATGGTATTAGCCGGCGGTGCCGAAAGCATGAGCCAAGGCGGCTACCTACTGCCTAAAGTGCGCGATGGCTTACGCATGGGCCATGCCCCCGTATTAGACCTCACTTTAGGTACCCTTAGTGACCCCTTTGATAGCGGCCACATGGGTGTCACCGCTGAAAATATCGCCGAGCAATATGGTTTAACCCGTGAACAGCTCGACGCCTTCGCAGTGCAAAGTCAGCAACGTGCAGCCAAAGCCCAAGCCGAGGGTGTTTTCAGTGAGCAAATTGTTCCGGTTGCTGTAGAACAAGGCCGTAAAACCATTGCGCTTGACCATGATGAGCATGTGCGTGGTGATACGACCCTTGAGTCGCTGGCCAGCCTGAAGCCAGTATTTAAAAAAGGTGGCGTGGTCACTGCAGGTAATGCTTCAGGACTGAACGATGGCGCGGCAGCAGTGGTTATGACTAACGCTAAAACTGCAGCTGAGCAACAGCTTAAGGTTTTAGGCCGTGTGGTGAGCTACGCCTTCGCTGGGGTAGCGCCGAATGTAATGGGGTTAGGCCCAATTCCTGCGGTTAAAGAAGCGCTGGCTAAAGCCAACTTAACCATTGCTGACTTAGACCTGATCGAATCTAACGAAGCCTTTGCTGCCCAAGCTCTAGCAGTAGCTAAAGACCTTGGCTTAGCCAATGAGAAAACTAACCCCAATGGCGGTGCGATTGCTATGGGGCACCCTGTAGGCGCCACTGGCGCTATCTTAACCGTCAAAGTGCTGTATGAGCTGGAGCGAATTAATGGCCGCTACGGCATGGTCACTATGTGCATTGGTGGTGGCCAAGGGATTGCTTTAATTATTGAGCGTCCACAAGCCTAAGGTAACACCACTGCTCGGCAACGCCTTGCCGAGCAGTTTTATTGCTGCAATCAGTTGTATTCCACTCACAACAATAACAATGAGGGATTCGCTATGAATGCTTGCTCAAGTGCAACTTTAAACACTGATCTACAACAAGCCCGCTGCAACACCATTGGCGCAGCACTGACACGAATTAGCGAACGCTATGGGCAAAAAACTGCAATTAGTTTCCAAGACCGACACTGGAGTTTTAGCCAACTGGATCAAGCCAGTAATCGTGTGGCTCGGCAACTACTAGCACTAGGGCTCACCAAAGGTGACCGGGTAGCTGCCTACGGTAAAAACTCCGATGCTTATTTAATTTTATGGTTAGCCTGCACTAAAGCCGGCCTAATCCATGTGCCGTTGAATTTCTCCTTAGTCGAACGCGAGCTAACCTTCCTGTTAAATCAGTCCGGTGCCCGCGCCCTATTTATGGATCTTGACTTACATCAGCACGTAGCAGCCATTCAAGTGCCTGATAGTTTAGAAATACAAGGCACGCTGCGTGATCACTCCAACACTAAACCTCATCAAGTATTACACTGGGCCCTAGCCGATACTGATAGCAGCCCGCTGGATTTGATCCTTGATGAGCACGATGTAGTACAAATTCTCTACACCTCTGGCACCACCTCAGACCCTAAGGGAGCAATGCATACTCATAGCTCATTACTCACCGAATACCGCAGTTGCTGGCAGCATTTAGACATAGTCGCTAATGATTTAGCCCTAGCTGCGCTGCCCTTGTATCACTCGGCGCAAATGCATGTATTTACCATGCCCACCTTACTAATAGGTGGTAGCAGCTGGATTATGGATGCGGTGTCAGCCGATAAACTGCTGCCACTGATTAAAGCAGAGCAGCTGAATGCGTTTTTTGCCCCGCCTACGGTATGGATTAACTTACTGCGCCACCCAGCCTTTGATGAGCGCCAACTGCAACAATTAACCAAGCTGTATTACGGCGCCTCAATTATGCCCGCGGCAATTGTTCAGGAATTAAGTGAACGGCTACCAAAGGCTGGTTTATACAACTGCTATGGGCAAAGTGAAATTGCTCCTTTAGCCAGCGTGTTACGCCCCGAAGAACACGCCGAGCGCCCCACTTCTGCTGGACAACCTTTACTTTCAGTACGTACACGGGTGATAAATCCACAAACTGGTGAGCCTTGCGCGGCCAATGAACAAGGTGAAATCGTTCATCAATCAGCTCAACTGATGCAAGGCTATTGGGACAATCCAGAAGCCACCAGTAAGGCCTTTCGCCAAGGCTGGTTCCATTCAGGCGATCTAGGCTATCAAGATGAACAGGGCTATCTCTATATCGTTGATAGAATTAATGATGTAGTGAATAGTGGTGGGGTATTGATTGCTAGCCGTGATGTGGAAGAAGTACTTTATAGCCACCCCATGGTGGCAGAAGTGGCCGTGATTGGTGTGCCCGATGAACGCTGGATTGAAGCAGTCACCGCCGTAGTCGTCGTTAAGTCAGAACAGCAGGCTGACGCTGCTGAACTGCTACGCCATGCCAAGCAATATCTAGCACACTTTAAGGTGCCTAAACACATCCACTTTGTCGAACAACTGCCCAAAAATAGTGCCGGCAAACTGCTTAAACGAGAGCTACGCAACCACTACAGCTAATCTAACAGCTTGGGCTGAGCACTCAGGATCGAGTGAGCAGCCCATGGCTGGCGTCTTTGCACTCAATAAACAGCTAGACAGTACTCACGCTTAAACCTCATCTGTCTGCCCAGTCACCGGTTTTAATGCTGTTTAAGCCTACAATTACCGTTAAACTAGCAGCTGCCAACGAGGCTGCTCACTGGCTGAGCACTTATTACTCGCACACTTGACTGCAAAGGCCGCCGCCTAATTTGTTATGACTGTATTTACTTTTTCTATCCGCAACTTGGGGCTAAGCCTAATGACGGGCGGCTTACTGCTGGTCAATAGCCCAGCAGCTGATGCGCAAACCTTAGCTCCCGTGGCGATGAAGCCCAGCAGCAGCTCAGTCAAGCCTCTAACGCGCTAAAAAGTGCCGCTTACTCAACCCAAGCCGCCCAAGCCGAGGCCGAAGCCAATGCCAACCTTTGGCAACCAGTAGTCACGCTCGAATCCCAAGCGCTGCGCTACCAAAAGTCCTTAGAGGTGCCGTTAAATGGAGTTAAAAGTGATCTACTGCAACTCAACACCGCGCTCGGTACCGATGCAGAAAAGGCTGTAGAGCATTTGGCTAATAGCCTGCCCCATGACGCCAGAATTCGTAAACGTGACAATGTGTTTAGTGCCACGGTTAATGTGATTCAGCCCTTATATGCCGGTGGTGCAATTGTAGCGGCGCAAAAAGCGGCTAAGTCTGCCGCAGAACTCGTGCAAGCTCAAGAACTTGGCGTACAAGATAAGCAACGGTTTAATTTAGTCACGACTTATTTTGCTCAGGTCCTCGCGCAGCAGCACTTTAATGTCACCCAAGCTCATCTAGCTGGCTTTGAACAACATTTAAAAGAGGCACAGATTCTTGAACGTGAAGGCATGATCCCCATTCCCGCACGCTTGAAGTGATCGTTGCCCGTGATACTGCGTTAATTGCCAATCAGCGGGCCTATCATGACTTACTTACCGCGAGTGATGAGCTGTCTTCACTGCTCGAGCAGCACACACCAATTGCCACACAAACACCGTTATTCGTGAACTTACATAACCTAGAATCCGTTGAGCACTATGTGCAGGTTGCCTTACAGCAACAGCCATTACTGCAACAGGCAGATGCTGGCTATAAAATCGCCGAACAACAGGTGGCTCTAGCAAAGTCTGAGCGCTTACCCAAACTCTTTGCCATGGGTGCCTATGCCCTTGATCGCAATGATCAGCTACTCACACAGCCCGACTGGGTGGTCGGCGTGGGCCTCAGTTACACCCTCAATGCCAGTACTAACCGCAATCGTGCCGTTACCGCCGCTAACTTACGTTTGGCTGCAGCGGAACACTCCAAACAACAGGCGCAAAGCGAGGTTCGGTCAGCGGTGATTCGGGCCTATAACTCAATGAACACCGCTCGTAGTGAGTTTTTCACCTTACAAAGCAGTCTAAATGCCGCCGAAGAGAATCTGCGGGTACAACAGGTGGCGTTTCGTGAAGGTGAAGCCACCGCGACGGCGATCATTGACGCACGCAATGCCCTCAGTCGTGCGCAACTACAGCGAGCCGTCGCCGCTTTTCAATATGACACTGCCCTCTCTGCGCTACTGACCGCCAGTGGTCAAGGCGCGCGCTTCAATGACTATATTCTTCGTGCTGATGCTAAGGTGATGCCGTGAACGACTCTCAATCCCTAACTTCCAATGAGCAAGCCACTGCTGCGCCAGCTAAGCGCCGTCCATTACTCACGGTACTCATTTTGCTAATTATTTTGACGCTGTTGGTGATGGGGCTGTGGCTTGCTAATCGCCCCATTCCGGCACAATTGGAAGGCATGGTCGATACCGACAATATTAATATTTCCAGTAAGGTCACCAGCCGAGTGCTAGCGCTAGAGGTGAAAGAAGGCCAAACAGTGCAAACTGGGCAACTGTTAGTGCGCATGAGTAGCCCTGAAGTAGAAGCTAAAGAGCAAGAAGCCTTGGCGCATTTAGCCAGTGCCCAAGCCATTCAACAACGCTCGCACACAGGCGCAAGAGAGGAAGATTTAGCCGCCCTTGAAGCCTCATGGCGTGCAGCTAAAGCCCAAGCTGATTTAGCCAAAGTCTCTGCCCGCCGCGCCGAAAACCTCTATGCCGAAGGCGTTATTGCGGCCCAACGTCGTGATGAAGCTCGCGCCGCACGCGACTCTGCCAACCAACATGAGGCGCTGACCAAAGCACAGTATCAGCGGGCACTGAATGGGGAGCGCGAGGAAGACCTGCAAGTGGCCGACTCTCAAGTCAAGATTGCCGAAGCGGGAGTCTTTGTTACCCGCTCGATGCAAGATGAAATTCAGCTCACCGCACCGATTAACGGTGAAATTGCCAAACGCTTCGCCAACGTCGGTGAACTGGTACCAGCTGGCTTACCGATTTACAGCCTGATTGATTTAGACGATTTATGGGTCACCGTAAATCTGCGCGAAAATCAATTTCACTCATTGAAAATGGGCGATAAATTAACCGGTAGCGTACCGGCGCTTGACCATCAAATAGTTACCTTCAAGGTGAGCTTTATTAATCCCCAAGCCAACTTTGCCACCTGGCGCGCCACCCGCCAATCCAGCGGCTATGATGTACGCAGTTTTGAGGTACGCTTAACCGCCACGCAGCAGGTGGAAGGACTGCGTCCTGGCATGAGCGTCTTGTTTGCTTGGCCACAACCATGAATCTAGCAGCGCCTGCGCGCGGGCTGTTCCCCAGCCTACTCGATGAGCTACAGCGTATTGCCCGTTCGCCTTATCAATTAATCGTGGTGCTGCTGCTACCCTGCATCATGCTGATTATGGTTAGCCATCTTTTATCAGCCGGCGTGGTGCAGCACACGCCGATTGCCATTGTCGACGCCGATCACTCCTCCCTTAGCCGACGCATTATTAGCAACATCAAGGCTAACCCGAAAATTCAGTTAGCCGCGATGCCAGAGGATATGCAACAAGCCTTAGCTTTAGTGCGGCAAAATAAAATCTATGCGATTGTCGAAATCCCCAGTCAAGCCTCATCAGCCACGGTCTACCCTGATCTACGTTCGATCGTCATTCACTACAACGCACAATTGCGTACCATTGGCTCTCAAGCCTCGTCAGCCCTAAGCCAAGCGATTGAAGTGGCGCTCAAACAAGAAGGCCGCGTACGCCGCGGCATGGGTGGACTGGAAAATATTGAATTGAGTTTGCCACAAGTGCAGGTGACTACTGTGGGCAATGCCCAGCAAAGTTTTGAGCGCTTTTTAACACCCTTAGTCTTGCCAGCAATTCTTAACCTGTTACTTAGCTGTGCGATTGTGGCTACTATTGCTCGTCACTTAAAAGCCCCCGCACGTCCTAATTTACTGAGTCTAATCAGTCAATTACTGCCTTATGTGTTAATTTTTACCGCTTGGCATCTAGTGTTTTGGCTCTGGATGGTAGCCGGGCGGGGCTGGCCGATTAATGGCTCGGCCGGACTATTGGTACTGGGCATTATCTGGCTATGCATGGCTACTGCTGCCATTGGCGCAGCTTTAGTGGCCATCACACGCGATATTCACAGTGCGTTTTCTTTATCCACGATCTATGCCAGTGGTGCCGTCACTTACTCAGATGGCACCTTACCTGTGTTAAATGCCAGTGGCTGGGCTCAGTTTTGGGCCAATATTCAGCCCTATACCCATTACTATCGGTTACAAATTGAACAAGTCAGCTTAGCCAGTGATGCTGCGGTTAGTGGGCTGCACCTCGTTGTTTTAAGCCTGTATATTGTCGGTGGACTGCTGATCGCTAAAGGCTTGGCTAAGGCCAATAAAAAAGAACTAAAACTCAGCCCAATACCTGACTTGGCGTTTTCTGGGGGACGCGAAGCGTTTTTTAGCACCCTCAGTAGCGTTGTTAAAACCAAACCCATTTTTTCTACCATCGCTTTGGCGGTAGTGTTATATAGCTTTTATTATCCAGCTGCTTATAAGTCACAGGTCTCGATTAAATTACCCATTGCCGTGGTTGATCTAGACGACTCGAGCCTATCGCGCAGTTTAATCCGTAACTTACAAGCCACTCGTAGCATTAACATTACTGAGCGTCCAGCCTCTCCTCAACAAGCCTTAACTTTGCTGCGTAACCGACAAGTGGATGGGGTGATTATTTTAGATCACAACTTTATGCGTAAAGCATTGCACGGCCATGGAGGACTAGGCATCTATTTAACGGCTGCTTACTTAGTCCGTGCCGCTGAAGTAGGTAATGCCGTTAGCTCCTCGTTAGAAGCCGCTATGGCAACCCCCAGTACACGATTAGAACGTACACAGTTTTCGCGCCCTGAAGTCAATATTGAGCAATGGCCTATGTTTGATACCACCGAAGGCTACGGTAGTTTTGTAGTGCCAGCCATTGCCACCTTGATTGTTCAGCAAACCTTACTGTTTGGTAGCGCCATGTTGATTGGTTTTCGCCGCGAGCATCAAATTCGCGGCCTACAGCTAAGTGAGTTTCTAGGTACCTGGCTTGCCTTAAGCTTGATTGGCTGCTTCACCTCACTGCTAATGTTTGGCTATACCTTCTGGCTGCAAGACTATCCGCGCGGCGGCAATCTCAGCACCCTGTTGGCTTTTATCCCACCCTTTGCCGCTGCTACCGCAGCGCTGGGTATGTTGCTGGGCAGCGTGATTGATCGAATGAGCCGAGTGATGCAAATCTATGCTGGAATTTCGATTTTGCTATTTTTAGTCACTGGTGCTTCGTTTCCGCAGTATATGATTCCCGACTGGATTATTTGGAGCTTAATGCCCTTTCCTTCAACCACGATGGTGGTAGGCTTTACCCAAATTAACTCAGCTGGCGCGAGCCTTAGCGAAATGGCCCCCGCTTTTAATACCTTACTGGCCTTAGTGTTAATCCTCGGCAGTTTAGCTGCGTGGCGTTTTACTTGGTTAAAACGCCACGCTCAATACAGCTAACATTCCCTAGCAGCTACACGCCTAACTAGGACTCTTCAGCCTCAGTTAGGCGTATGCCTAAAGAGACTTGGGGACTATTGACCGCCGGTAGTAAATAACCCTGCTGATAGAGCGAATCAAAAACGAGGGGCGCACTTTCGCCAGCGGGCAAAATACTCAAACGCACTCGATCACCTAACAGCTTAGCCTCTAACAACTCTGCAGGCGCTAAACCCACCAACTCGCTGCCAACCCAAGCTTGCCCTGTAAGCTTTTGAAACTGCTGTGCTAGTTGTACCCGATACAATTGCCCACTGGCACTGAGCCACTCCCAGGTTCCGGCCAAGGGAGCTGGCACATACCATTTGTAAAGATACACTCCACCCATGGCTTGCCGCGCATCCGCCTGCCAATCACCCATATTAAATGCATGACCAATCACGCGAGTACCGGGCTTGAGCTCTTGTAAAATTCGCGCTCGAAGTTGTAGATTGAGCGTAGGCAGTAGATACAGGGTCAGCACGCTGGCTTGACTAAAATCTGCAGTTAATAGATCACCTTGAATAAAACTAACACGATCTTCCACGCCAACGGTGGCCGCCAGTTGGTTAGCTTCGGCGATGCGCCGCGGATCCATATCAATGCCTACCGCTCTAGCACCACGCTCCATGGCTGCCGCCACTGCAATGCGTCCATCACCACAACCCAAGTCATACAGCACATCTTGCTGTTGAACATCAGCCATTTTTAACATGGCCTCTACTACTAGCTCATCGGTGGGAACAAAGATCACATCGAGTTCAGCGTCAATCTTGGTAAACCCTTCTTCAAATAGTAAGTCTTTAAACAACCAGCGCACCTATTATTAGTAGCGATTAATAAGTCTGATCTGGTGCTATGCACCTAATCAGGCGCCTCAGTGTAGCGATAAAGGCTTAGACAAACAAAAAAGCGCCCGTGACGAGCGCTTTAATATTGTGTGTTTAGCTAAAATGAATCACCCGGCACTCGCACCCAGCCCTCCATTAACACCCGAGCACTACGGCTCATAATGGCTTTTTTCACCTGCCATTGCCCCTGTTCCTCAATTGCTTCAGCGCCTACGCGTAAGGTACCTGAAGGATGCCCAAAACGTACCGCTTGGCGCTCACCGCCTCCAGCTGCCAAATTAACTAACGTACCAGGAATGGCTGCAGCCATGCCGATTGCCACGGCTGCCGTACCCATCATCGCATGGTGCAACTGCCCCATGGATAATGCGCGGACCAACACATCGATATCTTGCTGCTTAATCTGCTTGCCACTGGAAGCAGTATAGGCAGCGGGTGGAGCAACAAAGGCCACTTTGGGCGTGTGCTGACGCGTTTCCGCCTCGGCGAGATCCTTAATCAAACCCATTTTTAGTGCGCCATGGGCGCGAATCAACTCAAATTTAGCCAGAGCTTCGGTGTCGCTATTAATTGCTGATTGCAGCTCAGTGCCGTGGTAACCAATATCCGCCGCATTAACGAAGATGGTTGGAATCCCAGCGTTAATTAGGGTAGCTGACAACCTACCTAAGCCTGGCACCTCCAGCTGATCGACTAGGTTACCTGTCGGGAACATCACCGCGTCATCGCCGTCACCATCGGCTGGGTCTAAAAACTCAATCTGTACTTCGGCGGCAGGAAAGGTCACGCCGTCTAATTCAAAATCACCGGTTTCTTGCACTTCACCGTTAGTGATAGGGACATGGGCGATAATGGTCTTTTGAATATTCACCTGCCAAATACGCACCGTGCAAATGCCATTGTGTGGAATTTTATCTGCCGCAACTAAGCCATTACTGATAGCAAACGAACCTACCGCTGCTGTGAGGTTGCCGCAGTTGCCACTCCAATCGACAAAGGGCTGATCAATCGAAACCTGCCCAAATAAATAATCTACATCGTGCTCAGGCTGGGTGCTCTTGGCGAGCAATACGGTTTTACTGGTGCTGGAGGTCGCACCGCCCATGCCATCAGTTTGTTTGCCATAAGGGTCTGGACTACCAATGACCCGCAATAATAATGCATCTCGGGCAGCTCCTGGCTGCTGAGCGCGCTCGGGTAAGTCCTCAACTTTAAAAAATACCCCTTTACTGGTACCGCCACGCATATAAGTGGCTGGAATTTTAATTTGTGGAACCTGACTCATCTCTGCTCTCCCGCCTATTTACTTGGCCAATCAATACCTGCTGCCGACGAATACTGTGGCTTAAACATAACAACCCGCTAAACAGCGTCGCTTAGCGGGTTGTAAATTACCTTAACAGGTGCACTGGTTAGGCACCGACGTTGGATGCTAAGAACTCTTGGGCAAAACGCTGTAACACTCCGCCTGCTTGATAAACCTCAACCTCGGCGGCGGTATCTAAGCGGCTCAGCATCGGTACCCGTAACTGCTCGCCATTTTGACGATTAATCACCAAGGTCATGGTATTACCCGGCTGCAGCTCGCCTTCCACATCATAGGTTTCAGTGCCATCTAAGCCTAAAGTTTTGCGCGTAGTACCTGCTGCAAACTGCAACGGCAATACACCCATGCCAATTAAGTTAGTGCGGTGAATACGCTCAAAGCCTTCGGCAGCAATCACTTCGACACCTGCTAGGCGCACACCTTTAGCTGCCCAGTCACGGGATGAACCTTGACCATAGTCAGCACCGGCCACAATGATCAGCGGTTGTTTGCGCTCCATGTAGGTTTCAATCGCTTCCCACATGCGCGTAACCTGTCCTTCTGGCTCAATCCGCGCCAGCGAACCTTGTTTAACTTCACCGTTTGCATCTTTCACCATTTCATTAAACAGTTTCGGGTTAGCAAAGGTTGCGCGCTGTGCGGTTAAGTGGTCACCACGGTGAGTAGCGTAGGAGTTAAAGTCTTCTTCTGGCACACCCATCTTTGCCAAATACTCACCCGCCGCGCTGCTGGCTAAAATAGCGTTAGAGGGCGATAAGTGGTCAGTGGTAATGTTATCCCCCAACAACGCTAATGGCCGCATTCCTTTGAGGGTGCGTTCGCCAGCTAAGGCGCCTTCCCAATAAGGTGGGCGACGAATATAGGTGCTCATCGGCCGCCAATCATAGAGCGGGCTCGGCGCTTGCTCAATTTCGCCCAAATCAAACATCGGGATATACACTTCGCGGAACTGCTCAGGTTTTACGCTCTCGGCTACGATCGCATCAATTTCTGCGTCCGATGGCCAGATATCTTTCAGGGTAATTGGGTTGCCTTCAGCGTCATACCCTAAGGCATCCTTTTCAATATCAAAGCGAATCGTTCCGGCAATGGCGTAGGCTACCACTAAAGGTGGCGATGCTAAGAAGGCTTGCTTGGCATAAGGATGAATACGCCCATCAAAGTTACGGTTGCCGGATAATACTGCGGTGGCGTATAAATCGCGGTCAATAATTTCTTGCTGAATCACTGGATCTAAAGCACCGCTCATCCCGTTACAGGTAGTACAAGCAAAGCCGACAATCCCAAAACCTAACTGCTCTAGCTCACCAAGCAAATTGGCTTCATTAAGGTACAGCTCAGCCACTTTAGAGCCTGGCGCAAAGGAGGTTTTTACCCATGGTTTACGGGTTAAACCTAGCTCGTTGGCTTTACGGGCAATCAGTCCAGCCGCCACTACGTTGCGCGGGTTACTGGTATTAGTACAGCTGGTAATCGCTGCAATAATCACTGCGCCATCGGGCATTAAACCTTCTTCCTCAACCCACTCACCGGCAATGCCTTTAGCCGCTAAGTCGCTGGTGGAAACACGTGCATGCGGGTTTGATGGGCCTGCCATATTGCGGCCAACGGTCGAGATATCAAATTTCAGTACCCGCTCGTACTCGGCTGTTTTTAGGCTGTCTGCCCACAAACCGGTTAACTTGGCGTAATTTTCAACTAACTCAACCTGCTGCGCCTCGCGCCCAGTCAGCTTGAGGTAGTCAATGGTTTGCTGGTCAATGTAGAACATTGCCGCGGTTGCGCCATATTCTGGCGTCATGTTGGAAATAGTTGCACGGTCACCAATACTGAGTTTATCCGCGCCCTCACCAAAGAACTCAAGATAAGCACCAACGACCCGCTCTTTACGCAAGAACTCCGTTAATGCCAATACAATATCGGTGGCGGTAATCCCCGGCTGACGCTCACCTACCAACTCCACCCCGACAATATCCGGTAAGCGCATCATCGAAGGTAAACCGAGCATGACGGTTTCTGCTTCTAAACCGCCCACACCAATAGCAATTACCCCAAGTGCGTCCACGTGCGGGGTATGACTATCCGTACCGACACAAGTATCAGGGAACGCCACACCGTTACGCACCTGAATCACTGGCGACATTTTTTCTAGGTTGATTTGGTGCATGATGCCGTTACCAGCCGGAATCACATCAACATTTTTAAAGGCAGTTTTAGTCCACTCAATAAAGTGAAAACGGTCTTCGTTACGACGATCTTCGATTGCTCGGTTTTTAGCAAAGGCGTCAGGATCATAGCCACCGCATTCCACTGCCAGTGAGTGGTCAACAATTAACTGGGTAGGAACAACCGGATTTACTTGCGAGGGGTCACCGCCTTGCTCAGCAATAGCGTCACGCAAACCGGCTAAATCAACCAGCGCGGTTTGACCTAAAATATCATGACAGACCACCCGTGCTGGATACCAAGGAAAGTCCAGATCACGTTTACGTTGAATTAATTGCTTGAGCGAGTCCGTTAACTGCTCTGGCTCGCAGCGGTGCACTAAGTTTTCTGCCAAGACCCGCGAGGTGTATGGCAACTTTTCATAGGCGCCTGGTTCAATGGCGTTTACCGCCTCACGCGCGTCATAATAATCCAGCGCGGTGCCAGGCAAATTTTTACGGTATTGGGTATTCATCTCAAATCAATCCATCAGGTCAACGGAGCGGTTGATTCAGTGCCGCTGACAGCAGCACTGGTTTTAGCATTAACGCTCGCTAATAGGTGTTACAGCGCGTTGTTCCTCACCGATATATTCGGCACTGGGGCGAATAATGCGGTTATTGGCACGCTGCTCAAAAATATGCGCGGCCCAACCGGTTAAGCGGGAGCAAACAAAAATGGGGGTAAACAGCTTGGTTGGAATCCCCATAAAGCGATAGGCCGATGCATGGAAGAAGTCCGCATTAGGAAATAAGCGTTTTTCATCCCACATAAACTTCTCAATTGCCTCAGAGACCGGGTAAATCACCGTGTCCCCTACTTCATCTGCTAGCTGCTTGGCATACGCCTTAATCACTTCATTACGCGGATCTGAGTCACGATAAATCGCATGGCCAAAGCCCATGATCAATTCCTTACGCTCGACCATCTGCCTTAATTCTTCTAACGCTTCTTCAGGCGAATTAAAGCGATCAATTAAATCCATCGCCGCCTCGTTAGCACCGCCATGCAGCGGACCACGTAGCGAACCAATGGCACCGGTAACGCAGGAATACAGATCCGATAACGTAGAAGCACACACCCGACCAGTAAAAGTTGAGGCGTTAAACTCGTGCTCTGCGTATAAAATCAACGACACGTTCATCACTTCACGATGTAACTCACTCGGTGATTTACCATGCAATAGGGCTAAGAAGTGGCCCCCTAAGTCTTTCTCTTGGGTGACGCAATCAATGCGCACCCCTTCATGGCTAAAGCGATACCAATAAATTAGCATGGCGGGTAACGTGGCGAGCAAACGGTCGGTCACATCATGTTGTTGAGCAAAGGATTCTTCTGGCTCTAAGGTGCCTAGCATCGACACCCCAATCCGCATCACATCCATCGGGTGCGCATCAGCTGGAATTCGCTCTAATACCTCTTTTAAGGTATCGGGAATATCACTTAACGCCTGCAACCGCTCAATATATGCCTGTAACTGAGCAGCCGTTGGCAGCTCGCCGTACAGGAGTAAATACGCCACTTCCTCAAACTTTCCACAGCGAGCTAGCTCACGCACATCATAGCCACGATAAGTTAAGCCAGCCCCCTCTTTACCCACGGTAGATAAAGCGGTTTGTCCTGCGATTTGGCCACGTAAGCCTGCTCCACTCAGTACTTTGTTCTTTGCATCCGCCATTGTTGTATTCCTCTTATTAGCGATGACAACTGTTGTTATTTTTGTATTTTTAGAACGCTTGTTACTGCTTTAGCGCTAGTTATAACGGTATTTGCTAAGTCATTATTTGTTTTTTTGCTGCGCAAATAAGTTATCTAAATACTGCTCAAACTGGTGATAGTTAATGCGATCGTACAGCTCCATTCGTGTTTGCATGGTGTCGATCACATTTTTCTGAGTGCCATCTTGGCGAATGGCGTTGTAGACATTTTCCGCTGCTTTGTTCATTGCACGGAACGCGGATAAGGGGTATAGCACCAAGGATACATCCACTGCCGCCAACTCATCGGTGGTGTACAGCGGGGTGGCACCAAACTCGGTAATGTTGGCTAAAATAGGCGCCTTAATCCGATCGGCAAAGGTTTTATACATTTCTAGCTCTGTAATGGCTTCGGGAAATACCATATCGGCCCCTGCCTCAATACAGGCCGCTGCACGATCGAGCGCTGAGTTTAAGCCTTCCACTGCAAGCGCATCAGTACGCGCCATAATCACAAAGCTGTCATCGGTGCGGGCATCAACCGCGGCTTTAATGCGGTCAACCATTTCTTGTTGCGAGACAATTTCTTTATTGGGGCGGTGACCACAGCGCTTAGCACCCACTTGGTCTTCAATGTGCATCGCCGCTGCGCCAAACTTAATCATCGATTTCACGGTACGCGCCACGTTAAAAGCCGATGAACCAAAACCGGTATCCACATCGACCAATAACGGCAGATCACACACATCGGTAATACGCCGCACATCAGTGAGTACGTCATCTAAGCCGCTAATACCTAAATCGGGTAAGCCCAATGAGCCAGCCGCAACACCGCCGCCGGATAAATAAATCGCTTTAAAGCCTGCACGCTTAGCGAGCAATGCGTGGTTGGCATTGATCGCACCGACCACTTGTAGCGGATGCTCAGCGGCAACCGCATCACGGAATAGCTGACCTGGAGTTTTTTTACTCATGACGCACCTCGATTGGGGTTAGTTAATGCATTTGCGCCGGCATAATGGCGCTCAATATTGCGACGTGATGCAGCGATGTGTCGGCGCATCAGTAGTTCTGCTAGCTCACCATCACGATTAGCAATGGCTTCTAGAATTCGGTGATGCTCAGTAAAGGCTTGAGTGGGACGATTGGGCGTAGTAGAAAAGCGAATACGGTACATCCGCACCAATTGATACAACTCATCGCATAGCAATTTAGCAAGGGTTTTATTGCCACTGCCTTGGATGATTTTGTAATGAAAATCAAAGTCGCCCTCTTGCTGGTAATAGCCCACACCTGCTTGAAACGATTCATCTTGCTCATGGGTTGCCAATACTTGACGTAACTCGGCAATCTCTGCCTCGCTCATCCGCTCAGCGGCTAAACGACAGGCCATGCCCTCGAGCGACTCCCGTACTTCATAGAGTTCAATTAGCTCATCGGGCGTCAACGATACGACCCGAGCCCCCACATGGGGGACTCGCACTAATAAACGCTGCCCCTCTAAACGGTGCAAAGCCTCGCGCAATGGGCCGCGACTGATGCCATAGGTCCGCGCTAACTCTGGCTCGGAAATTTTACAGCCCGGCCGTAGCTCACCGGCCACAATAGCAGCCTGCAAAGTCCGAAACACTTGTTCCGATAAAGTCGCTGAGTCGGCTTCCTCAGTGACCATTAAGTCAGTAATTACACCCATATATTGTCAACACTTAATTAAATTAATAGCTGTAAAGCTAGTTTTAATCGCCATAACTGTCAACACAAAAGCTTAAGTGTTAACAATTATTCAACCAAGGTCTTAGCTGTTAAGTGTCTAGAAAATTGGGCCAGAGATATTTTTTCCACAAAAAAAGCGCTACCCAACCAGACCTTAGCCTGATCAGTAAGCGCTTTTAAACACAGTCTTTAGTGCACTGCGGCGCTAGTCGTTAGACACGACTTAATAACCCCGACGCCCAGGATAAGCCCACACCAAATCCACTCATGAGTACCTGTTGATAGTCGCTATCTAGCACATAGTGCTCAAGTAACAGCGGAATGGAGGAAGACACCGTATTACCTGCACCAAACATATCCTTGAGCACTTTGTCGCCATGTTCACCTAGGCGCTTGGCAATAGCATCGACAATCGCTGCGCTGCCTTGATGTAAGCAAATTGCATCTACCTCGGCAAAATCCACTCCCGCTTTAGCTAAGACTTCTTGCATATGGGGGATAATTTTTAAGCTAGCAAAGTTAAACACTTGGCGGCCATTCATATGAAAATGACCGTCTTTGGTGACCAAGTACTCAGCCCCAGCACCATCGGTGCCATAACTGCTGGCTGTTAATACCCACTGTGGCTGTTGACCAAGCCAGGTGGCGGTAGCGGCATCGCCAAACAATAAGGTCGTTAAGCGATCACTACGATCCATGATTTTTGAATAAGGATCAGCGGTCACCAATACCGCATTACGCAGCCCCGCTGCCTGCATAAAGCCTTGAGCAATGGCTAAACCATAGACATAACCAGAGCAACCAAGACCCACATCAAAGCATGCAATCTGCTTATGTAAACCCAGTTTGTCTTGGGCAATAGCCGAGGTATGCGGTAAACCTTCGGCATCACCGTTTTGGGTAACCACAATCAGGGCCTCAATCGCTTCTGGTTTAAGCGCTGGATTTTTTGCTAATAAGTGCTGTACTGCCTGCACACATAAATCGGAAGTCTCTTCAGCATCGCTTTTCACTGACAACGTGCGGGTGCCTAATTTGGCATCAACAAAGGCTGCATCCCGCTCAAATTCAGCGGCCTGTGCCACATTATCAATGCGCCCCGGTGGGATATAACTTGCAATGCTTTTAATACCGATCATGTTATTTTTCCAGAGATTGGTCACCACATCTGCCTGAACCATCAACCATAAGCAGACTAATCAGTCACCTAACAACAAAAAATTAGGCTAGCGAGTACTCGATGACTTGAGCACTGGCGTAGCCCGCACAAAAATTCAGACGTTGCAGCCTACCTAGAAGGCACAATAAATACCATTGTGCCAAGGGCTAGGTTCGCTCACTACCAAGTAAAATCGGTCCTTAAAGAGGCAACAAGCTGAGCAACAATTGGCTAAAAAACCATTAAAAACACAAGCTAAACCTAGCGTTAAGGCTAAAGTATTGGAGTTCTTGCGGATATTGGCTGAAGTTTGATATTTGCTTAGCTTAGGTAGGAAAATTACCCTTCCTACCTTTGTGAACACTCCATTGAGCTATGTTTTTTCTACGACAATTAACCGCGCTACTGCTATGCAGTGTTGCTTTAAACTGCTGGGCGGTAACTGAATTACGTCTTGCCTCACAGCTACCCGACAAACATGCCCTAGGTGAAAACCTGCACCTCTTTGCCGATGAAGTGCAGCGCTTAAGCCAAGGCCAACTTAAAATTAAAATCTATCCGGCTTCGCAGCTGTATAGCGATAAAGAAATGCCCAAGGCGATTGCCGTGGGAGCAGTGGATATGGGCATTGTTTCACTCACCCAGTTTGCCGGCACCCTACCAGCGGTAGACCTATTTTATCTGCCGTTTTTATTTGATAATCAACAGGCAGTGCTTGCCGCAATTGCCCCCAACAGCCCAGTACGCGCGCCCTTAGATGAGGCAATGCGCCAGACTGGAACCCGGGTGATGTGGTGGCAACCCTATGGCAGCACGGTCATTATGTCGCACCATGAAGTCCGCACCCCTAAAGATTTAGCCGGGCGCAAGGTGCGTGTGTTTGGTAAAACCGTGGGCGAGTTTATTAGCGCAGTCGGTGCGGGGCCCACACTGCTGTCGGGTGCCGAACAATATCTCGCTTATCAGCGGGGAACAGTCGATGCCGGATTGAGCGGGATTCTAGCCATCAAATCACGCAAACTGTATCAGCTGATGCCGTCTATTACCCTCACTCGCCATGCAGATGTTGAGTTTGTTTCGCTAGTTAATGAGCAGCGCTGGCAGACTTTAACCGAACAGCAACAAGCTATTTTACGCCAAGCAGCGCAATATGCCGAAAACCAACTGCGGCATGATATTCCACGTCTAGAACGCGAAGCTGAAGCCTTTGTTGCCGCGCAACCCAATACCCGAGTAATTGAACTGAGCGATGCCGAGCGCGACAGCTGGCGCATTGCTGCCGCGCCAGTACGCGAAGCTTTTTTACAGCGCACGGGGGAACTCGGCCAACAGCTGTTAACCGCCGTCGACCAAGTTAACCAACAGATCCGTGAGGCGCAGCATGCCAACTAATCAACCCTCTTCTCCAGCACTGGTTACCATCCTCAGTCAAGCCGCCGCCAAGCTAGGTGCTGCGCTGTTTGTGCTGGTTGCGTTTGCAATCCTATATGAAGTTATTTCTCGTTATTTGCTGGGTTCACCGTCAATCTGGGTGGAAGAGTTGAGCTTATTGGCGCAAGTCTGGGCCACCTATTTAGGCATGGCCTATGTGCTGCAAAGCCGCGCTATGCTGCGCATTGAGTTAGTCGCTGAACGCTTTGGTCGGCTCGGCCAGCAAATCAGCGAATGGTTAGGCTTAATCGTGATTGCTGCTTGTGCGCTGCTGATTATTGTATTGTCAGTTGAGTCGCTGTTAGAAAGCTTAGCCCAGCAGCGAGCATCCGCCAGCTTATTAGTGTTACCCAGTTGGCTGGTCGAGTTGTCGTTACCGATTGGCTTTTCTTTATTGTTAGTACAAGCCCTGTTACACATGCTGCAACTAGTTAAGCAGCCGATCACCGCGGAGCCGCGTCCATGACCAGTAGTTTAATTATTCTTGCACTGTTGTGGGTACTACTGTTAGTCGGAGTGCCGATTGCTTTTAGTTTTACCGCAGTGGCCATGGCTATGCTGTGGTATATCGACATTCCCTTAGCGGCAGTGCCGATTCAGCTGATTAGCGGGGTAGATAACTTTATTTTGTTATCGGTACCTTTATTTTTATTAATGTCGAATATTTTGCTTAAAGGTGGCATTGGCCGCGATTTATTTGCTGCCATGCAAAGTTGGGTTGGGCACTGGAAAGGTGGCTTAGGAATTGCCACCATTTTATCCTGCGCGCTGTTTTCCGCTATTTGCGGTTCATCTGTGGCCACCTCTGCCACCATTGGCAACGTGGCGATCCATGAAATGACCTCGCGCGGTTACCAGCGCCGCTTTGTATTTGGCTTATTAGCCGCCGGCGGTACCTTAGGCATCTTAATCCCGCCTTCGATTCCGCTAATTATTTACAGCTCAATTACTGAAGACTCGATCGTAGATCTCTTCTTAGCCGGTTTACTTCCAGGACTGTTACTGACTGCTCTATTTGTCGCTTACTGCTTTATCCATGCACTGTTTGATCAGCACACCGTCCCAGTAGCTAAAGCCTCGCGCCAGCAGCGCCTACGCTTGAGTCTACGTGCACTGCCTTCAATGGCACTGGCATTACTGATTATCAGCGGCATTTACTCGGGTGCTTTTACCCCCACCGAAGCCGCCGGTGTTGGTACGGTGGCGGCCTTAGCCATAGTACTGCTGATGAAGCGCCTTTCCTGGAGCGACTTTAAACTGGCCTGTATGGACAGTCTACGCACTACGGTAACCTTATTTTTGATTATTGTTGGCGCTAAACTCTTTAGCCACGCGGTTGCACTCTATGATATTCCCCAAGTTATTACTGCGGCCATTGTCCACACCTTCTCCACTCCCACTGGCTTTTTATTGGTCGTCGGTGTCATTGTGTTGATCATGGGATTGTTCTTAGAGTCTGTTTCGCTACTGATGCTGATGATGCCAATCCTGTTACCTGCACTGAATGCCATGGGCATTGACCGCATCTGGTTTGGTATTTTATTTGCGATCTTGATTGAGTTTGCTCTTATCACTCCGCCGGTTGGCATGAATCTTTTTGTAATCCAAGCCGTTGGCAAAGGCTCATTGGCCGAAGTCTCTAAAGGGGTCATTCCCTTCTTCTTTGTGATGTTTTTAGCCTTAGTCTTGGTCTATTTATTCCCTGTTATTGCAGTGGGGATTATTTAACCACGCTATGTAGAGCCTGCTACAGCTATTACTTGTAGCAGGCCTGTTAACGCCCCAGGGCGTGCAGAATATCTTCGGCAGCCATTAGCTCAACACCGGCGCTACGGGCAAAATCAATCGCATCTAAGGTAAAACCACCTGAGGCCACAACATAACCTTTAGCCGCGCCACTGGCAGCTACAATACCGGCCATTTCGCGAATAATAGCGACCCCTACTCGACTATTCCAATGCTTACACTGGATCACATAGATTTCGCCTTTCTTTTTCGCAATAACATCCACACCACCGTCAGCTCCTTCCACGGTGTTTTCAACGCTGTAGCCTTGTTCGCGGAAAATTTCGGCGGTGAGCACTTCAAATTCCTGCCAACTTAAGCCCTGCAAGGCTTTTTTTGCCGAACGAGCACTCGCCACTTTACGGGCGACCTGGGTACGCTTAAAGCGCTTAAACGGCCCCAGCAATAAGCCTAATGCCAGCTGTGGAAAAACATACAACTGGCTTAAATAAGCTAAATTAAATCCCAACTCGGCTTTGAGCTGCTGAAAATCAACAAAGTACAAGGGATATAACGGTTGCCAGCCATCAATAAATATCAGGTAACCCAGATAATGTTGATACAAACCCAGTGCGCCGATTAATAAAGTACTGCCAACAATAAAGTGCCACTGACTCAAGGAATAGGGCAGCCACCACCACGAACGACGTTTGCGCACACCGTAGGGCGTTTTTTTCTGGTTCCGCACGTAACAACCTTAAATTAAGCTGGGTAACAAAGGTGTATAAGTATACAGTAAAAGGGCTTTTTTTCCAGTCAGACTGCGGCTAACAGCGATCAAATAAAATCTGCTACAGTGCGCACTTGCCTTTCAATGGAATTCCCTCGTGTTTGCTACTGACTTGCCGATTTATGCGGTTTATCAACCCCTACTCCAAGCGCTGCGTGAACATACCGAAGTTATTTTGCAAGCAGCACCCGGCGCAGGTAAAACGACTCAGGTGCCGCTATACCTGCTAGATCAACCTTGGCTGGCCGGCCAAAAAATCATCCTCCTTGAGCCAAGACGCTTAGCGGTACGCAATGCAGCTGAACGCTTAGCTGCGCAACTAGGACAAACCGTTGGTCAACGTGTGGGATATCGCATGCGTATGGCAACTAAAGTAAGCGCTGCCAGCCAAATTGAAGTCGTGACCGAAGGCGTTTTTTTACGCATGTTGCAACAAGATCCTAGCCTAGAAGGTGTGGGACTAGTCATCTTTGATGAGTTTCATGAGCGCAGCCTAGACAGCGATCTGGCCCTTGCCTTAATGCTCAATGGCCGTGAATTACTGCGAGATACTCCACTGCGCCTGTTAATTATGTCGGCGACTTTGCCCAGCCAGCGCTTACGCCAACAGTTTCCCCAAGCGCCCTTTATTGAAAGCCAAGGTCGCCAGTTTCCAGTCACTATTCATTGGGGGGAGCCGCGCAAGTTAAATGAGCCTTTGCTGCCGAGTCTGCTACAAACCACACTACACTGCTGGAGGAAATCAAGCGGCAATCTGCTGGTATTTTTACCGGGACAACAGGCAATTCAACAACTGTTGCAGGCCCTTAACCAAGCGCAACTGGCAGATACGCTGATCGCTCCCCTGTATGGCGAGCTATCCCTTGAGCAACAACAACGAGCAATCCAGCCACCTCCTGCTGGGCTACGAAAAATCGTCTTAGCCACTAATATTGCCGAGTCGAGTATTACTATTGAAGGCATTACCGAGGTGATTGATAGCGGGTTAGAGCGAGTGCCCTTATTTGATTTAACCACTCAGACCCAGCGACTAACCACCCAGCGCATTAGCCAAGCCTCTGCCGCACAGCGTGCAGGCCGAGCCGGCCGTATCGAACCTGGGCGCTGTTATCGATTATGGTCAGAGCAGCAGCATCAACAATTACCTGCTTTTTCCACCCCCGCTATCAGCCAAGCGGATTTATCCTCGTTAGCACTGCAGTTAGTACAATGGGGGACAGAGCCTGATGAGTTATTTTGGCTCGATCCGCCTAAACCCAGCGCCTACCAGCAGGCCTTAATAGGATTACAGCAACTAGGTGCGATTGATCAGCAAAGACGTTTAACCGCACAAGGTCAGGCGATGCTACAGCTTCCGGTTGAGCCACGAATTGCCTGTTTATTACTCTACGGACAAGCGTTTAACGCCACAGAGACCGCCTGTTTATTAGCGGCCCTATTAGGCGAGCGTGATATTTTGCCAGAACAAGGCGCTGATTTATCCCTGCGTATTGAGGCGTTACAAGGCGATTACCAAATTGAACGCTCTCAGCAAGGACGTGCCCAGCGCATTAAGCAACAAGCTAAACGCTACCATCAGTTACTACCTAAGCAGCCGCTTAGGGTGGGCGAGATGCCAAGCCCTGATCTGGCCTTGGCCGCAGCCCTAGCCCTGGCTTTTCCCGAGCGAATTGCCCAGCGCACCAACCAACAAAGCTACAAGCTAGCCAATGGCCGCGCCGCGCAATTTTATCAGCCCGACTCGTTGCAACAGTCAGAGTGGCTAGTTATTGCTGAGCTGGGTTCGGTGCAAGGTCGCAGCCACGATATTATTCAACGTGCCCTACCTTTATCCGCGGCATTATTTGCTGGCTGTCTAGCCTCACTGGTGGACACCGTGAGTGAATGTGCATGGCAAGCTGATGCCGGTGGTTTTATTGCTCAACAGCGGGTTAAGGTCGGAGCACTGACGTTAAGTACGCAAGCCCATGCCGCCATTGATCAGTCGTTAATTGCACAAACCTTAATCAGTTATATACGCCAGCAACAACTCAGCTGTTTACCCTGGACACCGGAACACCAACAATGGTTGGCGCGGGTTCAGTTGCTGCATGATTTACAGCAACAAGGGCAACTAACTAGCGAAGAAAAATGGCCCGATGTAAGCCAAGCCGCGCTAATCAATTCACTGGAACATTGGCTGCTGCCTTTTGTGCAAGGTGTTCAGCGTCAAGCGCAACTAGCCAAAATCGAGCTGGGCCATGCCCTGCACTCGCTTCTTTCCTGGGAGCAACAACAGCAACTCAATCAGCTCTGTCCCTCTCACATTCAAGTACCCTCTGGTTCTAATAAACGGATTGATTACCTCGAGCGCCCCCCAGTACTTGCCGTACGCTTACAAGAGTTATTTGGTTTAGCGCAAACGCCGAAATTAGCAAAAGGGTTACAGCCACTTAAATTACACTTGTTGTCACCGGCCCAACGCCCAGTACAGGTAACGATGGACTTAGCCAGCTTTTGGCAAACCACCTACCACGAGGTAAAAAAAGATTTAAAAGGTCGCTACCCTAAGCATTATTGGCCGGATAATCCTTTACTCGCTGAGCCAACGGCACGGGCTAAACCGCGCAACTAGTTGCTAGTTGCCGTAAGACAGCCCATTAATCAGCGGCAATAAAAAAGGTGCTAGGACGTCCTAACACCTTTCAGTGAGTAGCGCACAGGTTAACCCAAGAGGTTAGTCACGGATCAACTGCAAAAACTCTTGGCGGGTGGTACCGGAATTACGGAACGCACCTAACATTGCTGAGGAAGTCATCACTGAGTTTTGCTTTTCCACCCCACGCATCATCATGCACATGTGCTGCGCTTCAATCACCACAGCAACACCCGCCGCTTGGGTAACATCTTGAATCGCATCGGCAATTTGTCGAGTGAGGTTTTCTTGAATCTGTAACCGCCGAGCAAACATATCGACAATCCGTGCGACCTTGGATAAGCCAATCACTTTACCGGTAGGAATATAGGCCACATGCGCCTTACCAATAAACGGCAGAATATGGTGCTCGCATAAAGAGTACAGCTCAATGTTACGGACAATTACCATTTCATCGCTATCTGACTCAAACAGCGCACCATTAACTACCTCGTCTAAGGTTTTACCATAGCCGTTGCATAGATACTGCATCGCTTTCGCGGCACGTTGGGGGGTATCTAGTAATCCTTCCCGCTCAGGGTCTTCTCCTAATTGCTGAAGAATCTCGCGGTAGTTGTTAGCAATAGCGTCGCACATGACTGCTCCAATGGCTGTTTAAGTTAATGGCACTCGTCATTTAAAAGAGTGTGGTGCGTTAAAAAGGCGCTTAAGGTACCAGATTTAGCCGTCTAATTGTTAATTAAGCGGCAAACTGACCGCCTCAGCGCCAGCTAGCCAGATTAATAACGATTTTTTGCTTGCTGATAAATTGGCAGCACTTTAGGTACTACAGCTTGCAAGGTGTTAATCCGTGATGTGGAAGCAGGGTGCGTACTTAAGAACTCAGGAGGCGCACCACTACTGGCCTGGGCCATTTTTTGCCAAAGCGTCACTGCCGCTTGTGGGTTATAACCGGCTCTCGCGGCCAACTCAATCCCCAGTAGATCAGCCTCGGTTTCAGCGCTGCGGCTATTAGGTAAAGTTAAACCATATTCCACTGCCGCATTGGTCAACTGCATACCCTGCTCGCCCAAACCCAGCAAGGTAACCAAACCTAATTTACCCACTTCTAAGGCATAGGCTTTAGACATCGCCTCACGGCTATGCTCACGTAAAGCATGGGCAATTTCATGGCCCATAATTGCCGCGATTTCATCATCCGTGAGCTGCAGTTTTTCGATAATACCGCTAAAGAAAATAATTTTACCACCAGGCATGCAGCTAGCATTTAGCTCAGGCGATTTAATCAGGTTAACTTCCCACGGCCAGCTTGCTGCATCAGCGCGGTAATAAGGTGCCTGCTTAATTAAGCGCTGGCCAATCACCTCTAAACGCCGCGCATTGGGGGTATTGCGCTCAACCATGCCCTTACTGGCTGCAGCTTGAATCATTTCTTGATACTGCAAAGCCGAACTTTGGTTAATTTGCTCGGTACTCAACAGGCTAAACATATACTGTTTACGCTGCACACCGACACTGTCGCCACTGGTGGTATTAACGGTTTGGCAGCCGACTAGGCTCATGGTTAACACTAATCCCAGTGCTTTAAATCCTAATTTCATTGGGCTCACTCCTTTTAGATTGCTTGGCGTGCTACACCGCCACAATAAATAACACCAGCTGTAGAACGCCTGCTGCCATTATTCCAGCAAGAATATCGTCCAGCATAATTCCGACCCCGCCACCAACCTTTTGATCCGCCCAACTCACTGGCCAAGGTTTGGCTATATCAAACACACGAAATAATACAAAACCCAGCACTAACCAATACCAGGTGAGGGGCACAGCAAAAAAAGTAATCCATATTCCAACAAACTCATCCCAGACGATGCCATTGTGGTCATGCACGCCTAAGTCCTTAGCCACCTTGCCGCACAGCCAGCAGCCAAAGAGCGTTGCGGCAAGCAAAAAAATGGCTAACCAAGTCAAAGATAGCTGAGACAGCACTGGCACAAAGAGTAAACCTACCACCGTACCCCAAGTACCTTGAGCCTTAGGCGCCAAACCTGAGCCGAAGCCAAAGGCTAGAAAATGCCATAGGTTACGCCAGACTCTTGGGTTGGCACTGGACATAGGAACTCCTAAAAATGTGTGTACCCTGGCTGCACCTTAACATCCGTTGCAGCCGCAAAATTGATCAACTCCACTCCTGCTCCGGCGACCACCTGACCAATCGCTCGAACATTGGGAAAGGCGCTTTGAATAATTGCTAAGTGCTGCGGCGGTAAGGTGAATACCAAATGATAGTCGTCGCCACCGGTTAAGGCGGCAGGTAATGCCTGCGCTAATGGAAGATCCACTACACAGGGCACTAAATGGGCATCAATCACTAGACCGACCCCAGATGCTTTAGCCAGATGCCCTGCATCCGCTAGCAAGCCATCAGAAATATCTAGCGCAGCCGTAGCCCGCTGTCGCAGCGCTCGGCCCAATGCTAATTGTGGCTGGGGTTGCCAGTAAGCAGTTAACAACTGCGAAGTCTGCGCCGACTCAGCGGTAGAGGGCTGCAATACCCAGGGCAAAGCTAAGTTTGCCGCGCCTAACACGCCGCTGACACACAGCAGATCCCCTACTTGGGCGCCACTACGTACTAACGCCTGCCCGACCGGTACCTGTCCCAACACCGTCAGAGTGAGGCTTAAAGGTCCGCGAGTGGTATCGCCACCGATCAAACTAATAGCATGCTGTAAGGCGGCTTGATTAAGTCCCTCAGCAAAAGCCGTGAGCCACTGTTGATCAGCGCTGGGTAAGGTTAAGGCTAGAGTAAAACCTAGCGGTTCAGCACCCATTGCCGCCAAATCGCTCAGGTTCACCGCTAAAGCTCGCTGTGCTAATAGCGCGGGATCGGCCTGCACAGGAAAGTGTACCCTTTCAACCAAACTGTCGGTTGAAATGGCTAATTGATGGTTAGGGCTAGGCTGCAACAAGGCACAGTCATCGCCTATCCCTAAGGCAATAGATTCGCCACCGCGAGCACAGCCCGCAGTAGCGAAGTAGTGATGAATCAGTTTAAATTCATCCATCTGATAGCTCAGTTACTGTTGTTTGCCTAAACGTTCAGCACGCACTTCAGGACCGCGTAAATGCGGTGCTAATTTATCAAGCACCCCATTTACAAACTTGTGCCCATCAGTTGCCCCAAATACTTTGGCTAACTCAACCGCTTCATTGATTACCACTTTGTAAGGCACATCCACTCGGTTGCTTAACTCCCAAGCGGCTAAACGTAAAATAGCTAACTCAACAGGGTCTAGCTCCTCTACCGCACGATCAAGATAAGGCACTAACTTATCGGTCAAGTCCGCTTTTTGACTGGCCACGCCGTGCAAAATATCGTGAAAGTAAGGCCCATCAACCCCATCAAAATTATTATCTACGCGAAATTGTGCCTCAATCGCTGCCATCGATTGCTCAGCTACGCTCCACTGATACAGCGCTTGCATAGCTAAGGTACGAGCCACGCGGCGTTTGGCAATTTTACCTTTTGCTAACGGTGGTAACTCATCACCACAATCGTCATGATTTAAGCTCACTTGGCCTCCAACTGCGCCAGCAGGCTAACCATTTCCAAGGCAGACAGTGCAGCTTCTGCACCTTTGTTACCGGCTTTAGTGCCTGAGCGCTCAATGGCTTGCTCAATCGAGTCTACGGTTAACACACCAAAAGATACTGGCACATCATAGCTCATGGACACCTGTGCTAAACCTTTGGTGCACTCGCCCGCCACATACTCAAAGTGTGGCGTACCGCCACGGATCACCGCACCTAAAGCAATAATGGCGTCAAACTCATCACGCTGCGCTACTTTTTGTGCCACTAAAGGCAACTCAAAAGCACCCGGCGCACGAATAATCGTAATATCGTCTTCTTGTACGCCGTGACGTACTAAGGCATCAATCGCACCACTCACTAAGCTTTCAACTACAAAGCTATTGAAACGACCAACTACCAGTGCGTACTTGCCAGCCGATGCGATAAAGGTGCCTTCGATGGATTTAATTGTCATGAAACCGTCCTAAAAATAAAGAGCGATGGCGAGCAATTAATCGCTCGCCACCCAAGCTAGGCTTGTGGGGAAATGTATTCTACAACTTCTAAGTCGAAACCGGATATAGCATTAAAGCGCATCGGCTTACTCATTAAGCGCATTTTACGTACACCTAGGTCACGCAAAATCTGCGAACCGGCGCCTACAATGCTGTAAGTACCTGGGGCTTTGGGCTTACGGGTTTCTTCTGGATTGAGTTGTAATTCAATTTGATTCAGTAGTTCTGAACCGGTCACGGCGTTGCCTAACAGCAGCACAACTCCTTTACCTGCCTTGGCGACTTCCGCCATGGCAGCACGTAAGCTCCAACGCTCACTTTGTTTGAGCAACAGTAAATCGCGTAATGGATCCATATTGTGCACACGAACCAAAACGGGTTCATCAGCTTCAAACTCACCTAAGGTAATGGCTAAATGCACATCACCATCCACCGAGTCACGGTAGGTCACCATATTAAACTGACCCAACTCACTGTCTAATGGCTGTTCAGAAACGCGCGAAACCGTACGCTCATGAATCAAGCGATAATGAATTAAATCCGCAATGGTGCCAATTTTTAAGCCATGCTGCTCGGCAAACACTTCTAACTCAGGACGGCGTGCCATGCTGCCATCATCATTGATAATCTCGCAAATCACCCCACTCGGCTCACAACCTGCTAAGCGCGCTAAATCACAGGCCGCTTCAGTATGACCTGCTCGCGCTAGCACGCCACCTGGGTGCGCCATCAATGGAAAAATATGGCCAGGGCTAACAATATCGGCTGCCACTGCATCTTTAGCTACTGCCGCTTGTACTGTGCGGGCGCGGTCTTCTGCAGAAATCCCCGTCGAGACGCCTTCAGCAGCTTCAATCGAGACGGTAAAGTTAGTCCCAAAACCTGAACCATTACGTTGCGCCATTAACGGCAACTCTAGGGTTTCACAGCGCTCGCGGGTCATCGGCATACACACTAAGCCGCGGGCATGCTTGATCATAAAGTTAATGTGTTCTGCGGTGACAAATTCCGAGGCAATAATAATATCGCCTTCATTTTCACGATCTTCGTCATCCATCAAGATCACCATTTTGCCTTGACGAATATCTTCAATAATTTCTTCTGGTTTATGTAACGCCATGAAATGCTCTCAATTACTCAAATAAAATTAACACTTAGTGAACCTAAACTGCCTAGGTGCGCTACAAAAATCCATGCTCAGCCAAAAAAGCTTGGGATAAAGTACTAGAGCCTGCAGGCTCTGCAGCTTTATCACCCAATAATAACCGCTCAAGGTAGCGAGCAATCAGGTCAATCTCTAGATTAACCAAGCTGCCACTGCGGTATTCGCCCATAATGGTTTCTTGCAAGGTATGGGGCACTATCGTCAGCTCAAATTCAGCGCCATCGACTGCATTCACCGTTAAGCTCACACCATCGACAGTAATCGAGCCTTTCATCGCGATATAACGCGCCAGTTCTTTGGGTGCCCGTACCTTAAACTGGATCGCGCGCGCATTGTCTTCACGGCTAATAATTTCACCCACACCATCGACGTGGCCACTGACTAAGTGTCCCCCTAAACGAGTGGTGGGAGTTAGGGCTTTTTCTAAATTGACTTGGCTGCCTTGCTTAAGATTAACAAAGCCTGTGCGCTCTAAGGTTTCGCGGCTTACATCAGCGGCAAAACCATCACCTGGTAACGCGACCGCTGTTAAGCAAATCCCATTTACCGCAATGCTATCGCCAAGCTTCACATCTGATAAATCAAGCTTTCCTGTGGCGACTTCTACACGCACGTCTCCACCTTTCGGCGTAATGCTACGTATTTGGCCAACGGCCTCAATTATTCCAGTAAACATCTATCGATCTCCTGTTTAATAAAACAGGGCAAAATTGGATCGAAAGGGAAATTCGCTCGGCTCTACTCACCCTTCACTGCTGGCATCAACCGGCAGCACTGGTTAAGCACACCTTGCTGATTTTTCCCGCTCTCTCTCATCCGGACTATAACCGTCGGCTTTGGCTTTTCACCAAATCTGCTGACCTTGCTGGGGAAGCAAGCGCTCGCGGGCTGAGTCTAAGACTTTACCGCCGGTGGGGACTTACACCCCGCCCTGAGAACGTTTGAACTGTTAACAGTTCGCTGTGCGTTTTACCATATTTAGCAGGTAATTACACCCACCTAACACTTTATCTGCACCCAAACAGCCAGGTTAATACCTGCTGCAAAATGCACAAAGCCCTGATAGTCACCTACCAGGGCTTTGTTAAACGCGCAGTAATAAGCTCGCAAGCCTAAAACTTACTTAACGATTTTACGCGAAGTTTCTAAGTACAAAGGCGCGTTCTTTTTCAGCTTTTCACGGTCGAAGGTTTCAGAAGCAACGTGCACTTCTTCTAATACATCAGCTAGATCATCCAGCTCTTCTTCCATTTTCTCTAAAGCCACTTCTAAGGTGTAGGTTAACTGATGAATTTGCACTAGATCTTCATCTGTGTACTCACCTTTTTTAACGATAGCTTCTAGGCGATTGTTGTACTCAGAGAAGTTCTTTACTGCAGCTTCTAAGGTAGGTGATGGCTCACCTTTAAAATGATCCACGCGATCATCTGCAACCACGGCACCTGCACCCATCATTAAACCTGCTGCGAGCACTGCAGTATTAAGCATTTTTTTCATAACAAGTCCTACTTGTGAATAAGAATAATTTACCCGACAAAATCTACCAGCAGTTAATTACAAATGCAAACCAATCTTAATTAGATTCGCTAATAAATAGTGCCCATAAAAAAGGGCGACCCATGGATCGCCCTTTTACGGTTTAAGTTACTGATGATTAATGATCAACCGCTCCAGTTCGGCCAATACCAGTTTGACTACGCACGGTCAGTGCATCAAAGGCATCACGCTCGGCTTGGGCACTCTTACCTTTATCAGTTACTGAGAAGAACCAAATAGCTAAGAAAGCTAATGGAATCGAAAAGATACCAGGATTCGGGAAAGGTGCGATTGGCTCAGCATTACCAAATACATCCACCCACACGGTTTTACTTAATACTACCCATACGGTAGCGAAAATTAAGCCTAAGAAACCGCCGATAGTGGCTCCACGAGTCGTACAACCGCGCCATGAGATCGACAGCACCAGCACTGGGAAGTTAGCACTTGCAGCAATAGCAAAGGCTAAGCCCACCATGAAGGCAACGTTTTGGTTTTCAAACACGATACCTAACAAAATGGCTAATCCACCTAACACCAGAATCGAGATTTTAGAAATCCGCATTTCTTGCGCTTCAGTTGAACGACCACGGGCAATCACGTTGGCATACAGGTCATGGGCAATAGTTGCCGCACCAGCCAAGGCTAACCCAGCGACTACTGCAACAATGGTAGCGAAAGTAACAGCCGCTAAGAAGCCTAATAACAAGCTACCACCCACCGCGTTGGATAAGTGTACGGCCGCCATGTTGGTTCCACCAATCAAGCCGTTGATCAGATCAAAAGAACCATCAGGGCCGGTATGGAAGTACTCAGGGTGACGTACTAATAACGCAATCGCACCGAAACCAATAATAAAAGTAAGTACATAGAAGTAACCAATGAAACCACTCGCCCAAATTACCGACTTACGTGCTTCTTGCGCGCTGGATACGGTGAAGAAGCGCATTAAGATGTGCGGCAAACCTGCTGTACCGAAGGCTAAGGCAATACCTAATGACAAAGCATTCAAAGGATTGCTACTCACCGCCGCACCAGGGGCCATTAGTTCGCTATGGGTTGGGTGTACTCGCACCGCTTCCGCCAACATGGCATCTGGACTCCAGTTAAAGGCGTAGAGCACCAGCGCTGACAGTAAGGTAGCACCAAACAGCATCAGTACCGCTTTAATGATTTGTACCCAAGTAGTCGCTGTCATACCGCCAAAGAATACATAAATCATCATCAGCGCGCCGATAATCACTACTGCCATCTTGTACTCAATACCAAACAGCAGCACGATCAATTTACCGGCACCTACCATCTGCGCAATTAAGTACAGGGCAATAATCAGCAACGAAGCACTGGCAGCTAAAATGCGCATCGGGGTTTGCTTTAAACGGAATGCCGTTACATCCGCAAAGTTAAAACGTCCCAGGTTACGTAGCCGCTCTGCGACCAAGAACATAACCACTGGCCAACCAAACAAGAAGCCAATCGCATAAATTACGCCATCAAAACCACTGACGTAGACCATACCGGCAATTCCTAAGAACGAAGCCGCCGAGATATAGTCACCAGCAATCGCTAAGCCGTTTTGGAAGCCCGAAATACCGCCACCGGCCGTATAGAAATCCGACGTAGTTTGAGTTTTACGGGCGGCCCACCAAGTAATAACCATGGTTCCGGCAATAAATAATAAAAACATGACAATGGCTGAAGTGTTAGCTTGCGCACTGCCGGATTCAGCCCATACAGGTGTCGAGAATAAGGCGAGTAGACTGGTCACCACTAGAGATTTTTTCATTCTACATCCCTCACCACCTGGTCTAATAAAGGATCAAATACCTTATTAGAGAAGTACACATAAATCGCAATCATGATGACTGCCACCACAATAATTAATACACCGAGTAATACCCCGATACTCATGGTCCAGCCTGCAGCCACTGGGCGTGCAAACATATGTGGCATATAGGCAAGCGTTAAAATAAAGCTTGCATATAACGCCAGCGCGATACCAAAAAACAGGTTACTTAGGCGAGTGCGTCTCTGTACTAGCTCGTGATATTTAGGGTGTTTTAGCACCTCTGCTACAATGTCTTTTTGCATAACAATGTTTCCCTTTTTGGGGCTTCGTCTGCCATGATGAGCAAACGATTGCCTTTTGTTTCTGAATAAGGCTGCGGTGAACAGCATTCAGCTTTTTATTAATGGCTAGAGTTATCGCTGGATAAGCGAAATAAATGTGCTGTGGGTCGGTCAGTACTCCTTAACTGAAAACAGATTTATCGCCACTAAAACTAGGGCAACACTGGGTATAGGTAACAAGCTGCAAATGTAATTCCTGCAAGGGTTAGATGCAGCCGACCTTGGTCGAATAATGCGACCAATGTATCAATCTGTTACACCTGTTAACTCGCTTCAACAGCAGTTGCCCTTGGCAGTGGTTATGAGTACTGACAGAAATAGCTTAATCACGGCTTATCCCTTGTACCCCTTCTAGGGCTGCAGGATAATGGCCACTCTTTATTTAATTTTGCTTTGATAGACAGGCGCAGCATGACTGAACTTGCTCTGATAATGATCAGTGCCATTCTGGTAAATAACTTTGTACTGGTGCAGTTTTTAGGTCTTTGCCCCTTTATGGGCGTATCTAAAAAAGTAGAAACCGCGATTGGCTTAGCTCTTGCCACTACCTTTGTGCTCACCTTGGCGGCGATGAGTAGTTACTTGCTACAACAGTACGTGCTCAAGCCCTTGAATATCGAATTTTTACGAACCATTAGCTTTATTTTAGTGATTGCCGTGGTAGTGCAATTTACCGAAATGGTGGTAAACAAAACCAGCCCGATGCTGTATCGCGTACTCGGTATTTTCTTACCACTGATTACCACCAACTGCATTGTGCTAGGGGTCGCTTTATTAAATGCCAATCACAGCGAATACACTTTCGTTACCGCCACCCTAAATGGCTTTGCCGCAGGCTTAGGCTTCTCACTGGTGTTAGTGTTATTTGCTGCGATGCGTGAACGAATTGCGATTGCCGATGTGCCTAAACCCTTCCAAGGGGCAGCGATCGGCATGATCACAGCAGGCCTAATGTCATTAGCTTTTATGGGCTTTAGTGGGTTAATTAAGCTATGAGTTTGTTACTGATCGCAGTGCTGGCCCTAGTGGGTCTATGTCTGATCTTTGGCGCTATTCTAGGGTTTGCTGCCGTTCGCTTTAAAGTCGAAGGCGATCCGATTGCTGAACAGATCAACGCCCTGTTACCACAAACCCAGTGTGGCCAGTGTGGTTATCCTGGCTGCAAACCCTATGCCGAAGCAATTGCCGCAGGCGATAAAATTAACAAGTGCCCCCCTGGCGGCGAAGCAACCATTCAAGCCTTGGCCGATTTATTAGACGTAGAGCCTGAACCTCTGGATGCAGTTGAAGGTGAAAAGCCCGAAATGGTGGCTTATATTCGTGAAGCGGAATGTATTGGTTGCACGAAATGTATTCAGGCCTGTCCAGTAGACGCTATTTTGGGCGCAGCACGGCAAATGCATACCGTGATTGTCAGCGAATGCACGGGCTGCGATCTCTGTGTCGAGCCTTGCCCGGTCGACTGTATTGATATGATCCCAGTGGGTGTTTCTCTGCACTCTTGGAAATGGGAGCAACCTTTAGCGCCCGGTCAGTTAATTGCGACCGATAAGGCTGTGTTATGAGTGTAGCCAGTAGTAATTCAATGAAAACGTATCCCCTGACCGGCGGCATTTATCCGCCCGAACGTAAAACACTGTCCAATCATGCCCCCATTCAGCCGGTACCCTTGGCTAAACACTATATTATTCCTTTACAGCAATCCCTCGGTGCACCGGCTAAACCCTGTGTCACCGTTGGTCAGAAAGTACTCAAAGGTCAATTATTGGCCACGCCCAATGGCTTAGTCAGTGCTGCCGCCCATGCGCCAACCTCAGGTACAATTCAGGCCATTGAAGCGCGCCCTTACCCACATCCCTCTGGCGAGGACAGCTTGGCCATTGTGTTGGATGCCGATGGCCACGATCAGTGGGCCGAGTTACAGCCTATTACTAATTATCAGCGGCTCGATAAAGCCGAGTTACTTGAGCGAATCCGTTGGGCCGGGATCAGTGGTTTGGGTGGTGCAGGCTTTCCTACGGCCGTTAAAGTCGCCAGTAGCCAGCCGATCCATACCCTGATTATCAATGGTGCTGAGTGCGAACCTTACATTACCGCGGATGACCGCTTAATGCGTGAGCGTGCGGACTTATTAGTGCAAGGCATTGAGATTTTGGCCCATTTAATTGAGCCCCAGCAGATTCTGTTGGGAATCGAAGACAATAAGCCTGAGGCTATCGCTGCAGTCCGCGCCGCCGTGGCAGAGCGCCCCATACAGGTGGTGAGTTTTCCAACTAAATACCCATCCGGCGGAGAAAAACAGCTGATTCAAATTCTGCTCGGTCAAGAAGTGCCCCATGGTCAACTGCCTGCGGATATTGGCGTGCTCTGTCAAAATGTGGGAACAGCGGTCGCCATTGCTGAAGCGATCAATCAGGGCAAGCCCTTAATCTCGCGGATCACTACCTTAACCGGTGACGCCTTTTACAGCCCCACCAACGTTGAAGCCTTAATCGGCACCCCGATTGAGCACCTGCTGAACTTTGCCGGCTTAAATCAACAACGTTTACATCGTTTGATCATGGGCGGCCCAATGATGGGCTTTACACTGCTTAATACTCAGGCTCCAGTCATTAAAACCACTAACTGTTTACTGGCCGCTACCGCTGACGAACTACCTGCTCCTGCACCTGCTATGCCTTGTATTCGTTGCGGTGACTGTGCGCAGGTGTGCCCTGTGAGCCTCTTGCCCCAGCAGCTACATTTTTATGCACTAGGTAATGACCACGAACAACTGCAAGCCCATGATCTCTTTGATTGCATTGAGTGTGGAGCCTGTGCCTACATGTGCCCCTCGAGCATTCCTTTGGTGCAGTACTATCGTGCAGCTAAAGCCGAGATTCGCGATGCCGAACGTAAACTACAAAAAGCCGAACATGCCCGCATTCGTTTTGAGCAGCGCCAAGAACGCTTACGCTTAGAAGAAGAGCGCAAAGAAGCTGAGCGCCAAGCCCGTGCCGAACGGGCCGCTCAAGCCCGTGCGGCAAGCAGCAAAGTGGCACCCACGGCCAGTCAAGCACCTAGCACCGATCATGATGAGCAGCTTAAGCGCTTAAAAATTGAAGCCAGCATGGCTCGGGTAGCTCTCACTAAAGCGCAAAAACAGCTTGCCGAACATGGCACCGAAGCGCTACAGGCGCAAGTGCAACAGCTCGAACAGGTAGCCAGCGCGGCCCAAGCAGCTTATCAACAAGCAGCGGCTAAACAGCCAAGCGCAGCGCCCAGCAGCCAGTCACCGTCAGATGCTGAGTTGAAAAAAGCTAAAATCGATGTAGCCATGGCCAAAGCCAATCTGCGCAAAGCCGAACGCAATCAGGCGCCCGCAGAAGAGCTAGTCCCACTACAACAGCTACTTGATCAAGCAGAGCAAGCCTTAGCCGCTCTGACCAGCACCAGTGCTACCACAGCTAAAGCCAGCATTACCAGTCAAGACGATGCGACCTTGAAAAAAGCCAAAATTAATCTGGCAATGGCCAAAGCCAACTTACGCAAAGCTGAACGCGCTAACGCTGATCAAGTTACCCTTGATTCTTTAAGCCAAACTCTTATAGCAGCCGAACAGCAAGTAAAGGCGCTGACCACCACTGAGGCAACACCTCAGCCAAAGGCCACCAATGCAACAACAGATGCCCTAAAAAAAGCCAAAATTGAAGTCGCCATGGCTAAAGCCAATCTGCGTAAAGCCGAGCGGGCCGAAGCAGATCCTGCAGAAATAACTGGGCTGCAAACATTACTCAATACAGCCGAGGCCGAACTGAAGCGACACAGTGCGCCAGTCAACACAACCCCTAGTGCCGACACCGCTAGCAAGCCCTCAGCAGCCGATCCGCTCAAGCAAGCAAAAATTGCCATGGCCATGGCCAAGGCTAATCTGCGCAAAGCTGAACGCAATCAAGCCGATGCCGAGACGTTAACGCAATTACAAACAGAACTAACCCAGGCCGAACGGCGTTTAACCGAGCTAACACCGTAATGCCTGCTGCACCCTGACTTTACGGTGCTTTTGATATTTTTGGAGTTTCAATGGCCTTGCCACGAATCACCTCACCCCATGCTAAAAACAGCAACCGAACCCAACGCGTGATGCTATGGGTGCTAGCTGCTGCCTTACCCGGGCTGTTCACCCTATGTTATTTTTATGGCATTGGACCACTGCTTAATCTTCTGTTCGCCAGTGTATTTGCGCTCGCTTTTGAAGCTACGGTATTAGCAATACGGCAACGACCCATTCGATTTTTTCTCTCCGACGGCAGCGCCCTAGTCACCGCACTGCTGCTAGCGCTGGCACTCCCCCCCTACGCTCCTTGGTGGCTGGTACTAGTGGCGGTAGGTTTTGCGCTATTAATCGGTAAACATTTATTTGGCGGCCTTGGTCAAAACCCATTTAACCCTGCGATGTTGGGCTATGTGGTGGTGCTGGTCTCGTTTCCGATTGAAATGACCACCTGGCCCCACAGCAACAGTGATTGGCACAGCGGTCTTACCTATAGCTTGGGCTTAGCCCCAGTCATTGATGGCTGGAGCCAAGCCACCGCCTTAGATGTATTAAAAACCAATCAAAGCCTAACCATCGCTGAACTTCAGCAACAATCTTCAGCCTTTGGCCATTGGGGTGGGGTTGCCAGTGAGTGGGTTAACCTTGCTTTTTTAGTCGGTGGTATTTTATTACTGGCTAAAAATATTATTCGTTGGCAGGCTCCCATCGCCATGCTAGCCGCCCTTAGCCTAATGAGTTTAGTGTTCTGGAATGGAACAGGCTCTGCTTCCCATGGCTCACCTTTATTTCATCTACTAACCGGCGCCACCATGCTCGGGGCTTTTTTTATTGTTACTGACCCCGTATCAGGTGCTACCAGCAACTTAGGTCGCCTTATCTTTGGTGCTGGGGTAGGTATCTTGCTGTACATCATCCGTGCCTGGGGCAGTTATCCAGATGCCCTTGCTTTTGCCGTACTCTTAATGAACATGTGCGCTCCAACCATTGATTACTTTACTAAGCCGCGCACTTACGGGCACACCCAAGCTAAGCGCAGCTTTAACACCTCAGGAGAGCAATAATGTTGCCAGAACTGAGCCGCTCTATGCTAAAAAACAGCAGCGTATTAGCTGTCTTTGCCGCAATTACCGTGGCCGTAGTCGCTTTTACCCAACTTTCAACTGCCGAGCGTATCGAGCAATCCATCCAACAAGCCCGTGAGCTGGCCTTAGCTGAGGTATTACCACCGAGTCTATACGATAATGCGTTGCTCGATTCGATGACATTGGTGGATGATCCGCTGCTCAGCAACACTCAGCCCTCCCCCCTATATGTCGCCACCCTAAACGGTAAGCCTAGTGCTTTGGTGTTTAATGCCACTGCGCCAGATGGTTACAGCGGCTCGATTCGTTTACTGATTGCGGTGCTGGCCAACGGCCAAATCAGTGGCGTGCGGGTCATTCAACATAAAGAAACGCCAGGCCTAGGGGATAAAATCGAGTTAGCTAAAAGCCCATGGATTTTAAGCTTTAATGGTAAAAGCCTCACCCAGCCCGCTATCGAGCACTGGGGCGTTAAAAAAGATCAAGGTGAATTTGATCAGTTTGCCGGTGCAACCATTACGCCACGTGCAGTGGTTAAGGCCACCCAACAAGCGCTAGTGTTTTTTGATCAGCGCCAACAGGATATTTTCAACACCTATTTAGCCCAGCAAGGGGTGCCTGAGGAGGAATAATATGAGCGTCAACTTTAAACAGCTCACGCTAAACGGCCTATGGCATAACAACCCAGGCTTAGTGCAACTACTAGGACTTTGCCCGCTGTTAGGCACCAGCAACTCAACAGTGAATGCCCTTGGACTGGCGATTGCTACTGCCCTAGTTTTAATGTTCTCTAACGCTGCAGTATCATTAATTCGCCACTCGGTAACGCCTGCGGTACGCTTGCCTGCTTTTGTGATGATTATTGCTGCACTTACCACCTGTATCGAATTATTGATGCAAGCCTTTACCTATGAGCTGTACCAAATTTTAGGGATTTTTATTCCGCTGATTACAACCAACTGCATTATTTTAGGTCGTGCTGAAGCTTTTGCCGCAAAAAATGATGTGCTTAGTGCTAGCTATGATGGTTTTATTATGGGCGTTGGTTTTGGGCTAGTGCTTATTATCATTGGCGCTACCCGCGAGTTACTGGGAACAGGCGTGCTGTTTGATAATATGCACCTACTACTGGGTGGCCAAGCGGAACAATGGCGCTGGGTGGTTTTTCCTAACTATCAAGGTTTTTTATTGGCGATCTTGCCACCAGGGGCTTTTATTGTACTGGGCTTATTAATCGCTCTAAAAAATGCGATTGATGATTTTATTGCTGCCCGCAGCGTGCAAAGCACACCAGAAGCCAGTGCGGCAGATCGCCGAGTACGGGTTACCGGAGTCATTGAGTAAACCACAATTATTGGCTTCTAGTGTCTTGCCGTGCTAGGAGCCATGTTTGTCAGTCTGCCCCTCATCTTAGCTCTATTAGCTGCCTAACGTGGCTTCTCCCGCCAGCTCAGCAGCCAGTGCCCACCCCGTAGTTTCTAAAATCGCCACTGAAATGGTTGGTGCCACTAATTGACCCAACACCGGCACCAACTTAGAAACCTCTTTACCTACCATCTTAATCGGCTGTTGCAACATCGCTCGCTTGAGCGCTGCTAAGGCCATCGCTTTTCCAGCGCTGCGAGTTAGACTGCTGCCAAAGACGCCCGCCAGGCGTACCGCCATAGTGGTTAAAGCTGCTGTATCGGCTGCAAAGCCTAAGCCAGGGACTGGCACTAAGTTACCTGCACCCACTAGCACGGCTGATGAGTGAATAATTTTACGGCATTGATTTTTTTGCTCAGGTGTCATCTTGCGCTCCTGCGGGTTAGTCGGCCAACCCCTTAATCTTTTAACTTTTACCCTGTATCAGACGCCAAAAACGATAAAATATTCGCTAAAAAAATCGCCGCTCAATTGAGCGGCGATAAACAGTTGCAGCAATTAAGAGGCTACAGCCGCTTAACTATTGCGAATATCCACAGTTTTTAGCACGTGGGGCGTATCATAAAGCGCTTGATCAAGCTGACCTTCACTCTTAGCTATCAGCACTGCTACCGCACTATCGCCAGTAATATTCAAAGTGGTGCGAGCCATATCTAGAATACGATCAATTCCAGCAATAATCGCCACCCCTTCTAACGGTAAACCAACCGAGGTTAGCACCAGCGACAACATAATTAAGCCAGCACCAGGCACCCCAGCGGTACCAATTGAAGCCAAAGTCGCAGTCAAAATAATCGTGATGTACTGCGCCATTGATAAATCAATGCCATAGGCTTGGGCAATAAACAGCACGCACACGCCCTGGTAGAGCGCCGTACCATCCATATTAATCGTGGTACCCAATGGTAATACAAAGCTCGAGACACTACGCGAAACACCTAAGTTACGCTCCGCAGACATCATCGTCACTGGCAAGGTGCCAGCGCTGGACGCACTACTAAAGGCAACAATTGCTGGCTCTAATACACCTTGCGCGTAACGAACTGGATTGAGCTTAGCGACAAACTTAATCAAGCCCATATAAGTAACTACCGCGTGGATGACGCAACCTAAATACACCACGCCAATGACTTTAGCCAACGGCATGAGCATATCTAAGCCGTAGGTGCCCGACACCCAAGTAATCAAGGCAAAAACACCATAGGGGGCAAAGGAAATAATAATATTGGTCAGCTTATAAAACACTTCTGCTAAGCCATCCATTAAATCTTTGACCGGTTTAGCTGCATCGCCTGCCAAGGTGATGGATACGCCAAAAAAAACTGCAAACACAATTACTTGCAGAATATTTCCCTCAGCCATTGAAGCAATAGGGTGGACCGGTACCATAGCCACAATGGTTGAAACTAAGCTTGGTGCCTCTTTCGCGGTAGCCGCGGCTGCAGCGCCTAAATCTACCCCGACACCGGGCTGAAAAATAGCTCCTAAAATCAAGCCAATGGTAATCGCTACGGCAGTGGTTAATAGATACCACATAATGGTTTTGACACTGTAGCGGCCCATGGTGGCCATGCTTTTTAACGAAGTAATACCGCTGACTAAAGAAACAAAAATTAACGGTACAATCAGCATTTTGATCCCGTTAATAAATAAGTCGCCTAGTGGCTTAATCTTTTCCGCATACTCGGTATACCCCGTTTGGTTCAAGGTAATCCCTAACACTAACCCCAAGGCCAAACCTATAAAGATCTTCTTCTACAAATCTATTTGCACCCATTTTGCCCATAAACTGAGCGCGTGCCCGCTGTTAGTTGACTGCACCATAACGACCTCAAAGCATTCACTTTGTAGTGAAAAATATAATATTTGCCAAGCCTAGAGATCACCTAAGCGCTGACACAATAAAGGAAGAGTGCTAAGTCAGGCGTTACCTGCTTAGCTGATGGCGCAGCATTATAAAGACAATCGACAGATTTAGGGGCAGAAAACTGCTAACCGATAACATTCAGCCCTTAGCATGAGTCAGCTATACTAACGGTAGTTTTTTTACCAGAGGCTGCTATGTCCCAATTATTAACTACGGATGTGCTCATTGTCGGCGGCGGGATTGCCGGCTTATGGCTCAACGCGCGCTTACGCCAACAAGGCTATAACACCTTACTCATCGAACAGCAGTCTCTAGGTGGCGCACAAACAGTTAAATCCCAAGGGATTATCCACGGTGGCACTAAATATGCACTCCAAGGCGCGCTGACGGGCTCCTCTGAAGCCATTGCTAACATGCCCGAGCGCTGGCGAGCCGCGCTCAATGGCACCGGCGAGCTCGACTTACAAGGAGTAGAACTCTTATCTAACGCCCACTACTTATGGTCACCTGGTTCGATTGCCGGCAACATCACCAGCTTTTTTGCCAGTAAAGCCATGCGTGGCCGCGTTGATCAAGTTAAGGGCGCAGCACTTCCCCCAGCGCTACAACATCCGCAATTTAAAGGCCGAGTTTATCGCTTAGCTGAGCTAGTGCTGAATGTCCCCAGCTTGATTCAACGCTTAGCTGAGTTGGCCGGCGATAGCTTATTACAAGCTAAGCAACTGAAGCCGCTGTACAACAATCAGGCACAACTGATCGGCCTGCAGGCTGATAACTACCTGGTGCAAGCCCAACGGGTAGTGCTCTGCGCGGGTGAAGGCACTGCCGAGCTCCTGAACGCATTGCAACTACAGCAGCCCAAGCAACAACTGCGCCCATTACATATGGTGCTGGTTAAAGGCCAAGCCCTAAAATCGTTGTATGCCCACTGTTTAGGTGGCGGCAGTAAACCGCGGATCACCATTACTACTCATCCTACAACTGATGGTGAGTGGGTGTGGTACTTAGGTGGTAACCTCGCCGAAGCCGATGGTGTTTCACGCTCAGCAGACGAGCAAATTAGCCACGCCCAACAGGAATTAGCTGAGTTAGTACCCTGGCTTGATCAAACCCAACTCAGTTGGCAAACCCTGAGGGTTAATCGTGCCGAACCGGCTCAATCGGGCTTAGTGCGTCCGGATAATGCCTTTTTAGCCGAGCACGATCGACTATTAGTAGGCTGGCCGACTAAACTGGCGTTGGCACCTGATCTGAGCGATCGCGTATTGCATCATTTAACGCAACACGCGATCCAGCCAACGGCTGCGCAAACTTATCCTGATTTACCGCGCCCTGTAGTTGCGCAGCCTGCTTGGGAGACTTTATTTTGACTCGTAGCCTACATGACTTTTATCGCCCACTTGGCCAAGATGGCCCCTTGGTTTCGGCTCTTGGTTTAGGCACCGTAAAACTAGGACGCGATCAAGGCGTTAAATACCCCAATGGTTTTCGCATTCCCGATGATCGGCAAGCGCTTAACCTCTTAGCCCAAGCGCAAGATCTAGGCATTAACCTACTGGATACAGCGCCTGCCTACGGCCTCAGTGAGCAGCGCTTAGGCCAATTACTGCAAGGACAACGTCAAGACTGGGTCATTGTCAGCAAGGTTGGCGAAGAGTTTGAGCAGGGAAAATCTTGGTTTGATTTCTCGGCTAAACATACGCGCTTTTCGGTCGAGCGCAGCTTACAACGCCTCAAAACCGATCACTTAGAAATGGTATTGGTACATTCTGACGGCAATGATCTGGCTATTTTACAAGAGCATGAGGTTTACCAAACCCTTGCTGCGCTTAAGCAAGAGGGGAAAATTGGTCAATTTGGTTTCTCCGGAAAAACCGTTGCTGGAGGCTTAATGGCACTTGAGCAAGGCGACTGTGCGATGGTGACCTTTAACCTAAATGAACAGCACGAGCTGCCAGTGATTGAACAAGCAGCCAAGCAAGGCAAAGCCATTTTGATTAAAAAGGCCCTGGCGAGCGGTCATATTTGCTTAGATCCTGCGATTGATCCAGTACGTGCTAGCTTTGAACTAATCTTTAACCAGCCGGGCGTTACCAGTGCGGTGATAGGCACCATTACTCCCAAGCACCTTGCCGAAAATGCTATTCACGCAGTTGCCGCAATCAAACAAGCTAACAAATCATGACTAACATTTCTGTAAAACGCAGCAAAGGCTCATCTATTAATCGAGTCTTAGAAATCATTGAACTAGTCTCCATCAGTGAGCGCCCCTTATCGCCAGCTGATCTTGCGATTAGCTTAGATATTCCCAAACCGAGTATTCACCGTCTCCTGCAACAGCTAGAAGCAGATGGCTTTGTACAAACGGATTGGCGAGGTCTCATTGTGCCTAGCGGGCGTTTAGTGAAAACGGCAGTCGGTGTTTTAACCAGCAATACTTTGGAAAGCTTACGCCTATCAATTCTTCAACGCCTAGCCACTGAAATAGGTGAAACCTGCGGCATCGCTATCCCCCATAACTTGGAGATGATGTATACCGATCGCGTACAAAGTAACTGGCCACTACAAATTTATTTACCAATAGGTGCAAATGTACCCGTTTGGTGTACTTCAAGTGGCAAGCTTTATTTAAGTTCTTTACCAAAAGCGCAACGTCAGCGACTAATAAAAAATATGCCATTACAGGCGATGACTGGTAATACGCTAACTGAAAAGCATCAGTTAGAAGCGAGTCTGAGCAAAATTGCCGAATCTGGCGTAGGAATTGATAACGAAGAATTTATTGCTGGGATGGTGGCTTGTTCAGTACCCATTCTAAATCCTGACGGACAATATTTTGCTAGCTTGTTCACACATGCGCCAACGATTCGAAAGTCATTAACTGATTTACAAGCATTTGTTCCGCAGTTACAGCTAGCCGCTCAAGAACTGAGCCAGTTACTGGTAGAAAGCTGCAGTTTCAACGAAAACTAAAAAATAATTGCTCGCTTAGCTTGGCGAGCAATTATTAAATCCAGCCTTAGTTCAAGGTAGGCATTGAGAACTGCGCACCTTCACGTACGTTAGCACTCGGCCAACGCTGAGTAATAGTTTTACGACGGGTATAGAAACGTACACCATCCGGACCGTAAGCATATAAGTCACCAAACAATGAACGCTTCCAACCACCAAAGCTGTGGTACGCCACTGGCACCGGTAACGGTACATTAACGCCAACCATGCCCACCATAATTTGATCAGTAAAGTAACGTGCTGCTTCGCCATCGCGGGTATAAATGCAAGTACCGTTACCGTACTCATGATCATTAATCAGCTGCATGGCTTGCTGCATGGTGCTAACGCGCACAATTTGTAGGACTGGGCCAAAAATTTCTTCTTGGTAGCTAGTCATCTTTGGGGTTACCTGATCAATCAGGGTTGCACCGACAAAGAAACCTTGCTCATAACCAGCTGGCTGCAAGTTACGCCCATCAACCACAATTTTTGCACCCTGCTGCTCAGCACTATCAATATAGCCAATCACTTTTTGCTGATGCTGCTGGGTAATTACTGGACCAAAATCATTACTGGTTTCTGAGTACACACCTACTTTTAAGCCTTGCATCGCAACCTGCATACGCTCGATTAGCTCGTCAGCAACCTGATCACCTACTGCAACCGCCACCGATAATGCCATGCAACGCTCGCCAGAAGATCCAAAAGCTGCGCCCAATAACGAGTTAACCACGTTATCTAAATCCGCATCAGGCATAATGATCGCATGGTTTTTCGCACCGCCTAATGCTTGACAACGTTTACCGTTAGCTGCCGCCGTAGAGTAAATATATTCAGCAATTGGGGTTGATCCAACAAAACTTACTGCTTGAATACGTGGATCATGCAATAAGGTATCAACCGCTTCTTTATCACCATTAACGACGTTCATTACGCCATCTGGTAAACCCGCTTCTTTAAGTAACTGAGCAATAAATAAGGTCGAGCTCGGATCACGCTCAGATGGTTTTAAGACAAAACAGTTGCCGCAAACAATAGCCATTGGATACATCCATAATGGCACCATGGCAGGGAAGTTAAACGGAGTGATCCCTGCAACTACACCAAGCGGCTGAAACTCACTCCAAGAATCAATATCAGGGCCGGCATTTTTACTAAACTCGCCTTTCAAAAATTCAGGTGCACCACAAGCATACTCAACGTTTTCGATGCCACGCTGTAATTCGCCGGCCGCATCATGCAAAATTTTACCGTGCTCTTCACCGATTAAACGGCAGATTTCATCAGCATGCTGTTCAAGCAATTCTTTAAAACGAAACATCACTCTTGCACGTTTAATTACGGGCGTATTACGCCATTCTGGAAACGCTTGCTGCGCAGCATCAATCGCTTGCTCAACGGTTTTAGCGCCAGCCAAAGCCACCTCTTTACTGATTTGCCCTGTAGCTGGATTAAAGACAGGTTGAGTACGTACATGATCATCAACCATCTGACCGTTAATTAAATGTCCGACTAACTTCATTATTAATTCCTCTTATATCATGTAATTCAGTTATGCCCAGAGCTGCTGATAAATAGCGACCATTTCAGCAATACTAGGCACTTTAGGATTGTTATTAGGTGATCCAGACGCTAACGCTTGCTCAGCCATGGTCTCTAGCAAGCTATCGAAGCGCGCTTTATCTGCACCAAACTCGGCAAGAGTTGGCACTTTTAGTTCGCGATTAAAGGTCTCTAAGGCAGCAAGTAATTTCTGATTAGCTTGCTCGGTGCTATCGCTAACGCTGGCCACACCGATTGCTCTGGCACAATCTGCATAACGCTCTGGCGCAGCGGGAATGGAAAATGCAGTCACGCTTGGCAGTAGCATGGCGTTAGATAAACCGTGCGGCACATGGAAGAAAGCACCAATTGGACGGCTCATACCATGCACTAAAGCGACCGAAGCCGTAGAAAAGGCAATTCCAGCCAAAGTTGAGCCAAGCATCATCGCCTCACGTGCAACTAAGTCAGTACCGTCTTCATAAACGCGGCGCAGATTAGGACCAATCAAACGCATTGCTGACAAAGCTTGAGCGTCACTAAAGTGGCTGGCTTTTTGGCTAACATAAGCTTCAATCGCATGGGTTAATGCATCAATTCCAGTATCCGCAGTAATTCGTGGCGGTAAGCTCAGAGTTAAATTGACATCAACAATCGCTGCTAGCGGCATAAAGCCAATGCCGACACAAAGCATTTTCTCATCACTGGTTTCATCGGTAATAATCGTGAAGCGTGTGACTTCGGTACCAGTACCTGCGGTGGTAGGAATAGCAATAATCGGAATCCCCTGCTCATTTACTTGGCGTGGGAATTTATAATCACGAATATTGCCGCCATGCTTGCCTAAAATCGCAATCGCCTTGGCGCTATCAATCGGACTGCCACCACCGAGGGCAATAATTACATCAAAATTACTCGCTGTAACTCGCGCTACTCCAGCTTCAATTGAGGCAGCGGTCGGCTCTGGCTCAGTGTCTTCAAACACTTCAGCGATGATACCAGCAGCAGCCAATAGCTCCTGCACTTGCTGGATATAACCCAGTTGCACCATCATTTTATCGGTAATAATCAGTGGTTTAGCACCACCTAGGGTTTGTACAATCTGCGGTAATTTGGCAAGAGCACCTGCACCAATTTCCATAATTTTCGGTAATACAACTGCTACGGACATAATGTCCTCCTCAACTAGCTGACTAGTTTCTGGTTAATTAAAACGATCCAAATAAGGTACCTAAGGCAATTACAGCTACTAGTGCAATTAACGGAATAACCACTGCTACCATGCCAATATCAGGATAAGACTGACGATGGGTTAAACCACAAATAGCTAAAAGACTAATCACCGCGCCGTTATGTGGCAGGGCATCTAAGCCACCAGATGCCATAGAAGCGATACGGTGTAATAGCTCTGGAGAAATGTTGAATTGCGCACCGAGATTCAAATAGGTTTCGCCCATGGTGTTCAACGCGATACTCAGTCCGCCTGAAGCAGAACCAGTAATCCCAGCCAGCACATTGACTACGATTGCTTCAGAAATCAGCGGGTTACTCGGAGATAAGCCAACTAGAAAATCGCGCACCACAATAAAGGCACCTAGTGAGGCAATTACTGAGCCATAACCCACTTCAGATGCGGTATTGAAAATCGGCAATAAAGAACCGAATGCACCTTTGTTGATAGTGTTTTTTAAATCTTGCCAGCGTTTCCAATTACTCACGATTAGCACTAAGCAAGCCAGCACGAGCGCACAGATGATCGCCCAAGTACCCAGCACTGTATTTAAGCTAGTCGCACCGTACTTGGCATCAGCCAGATAAGTGGTATCCAGTAAAGGCAGTAAATATTTAGAGAGCGCAAAGTTGGCGGTAATTACCAAGATAATTGGCAGCAAAGCAAACGTAATACTTGGATCGTTTTCAACGTTGATTTCAACCTGCTCTTCATGGTGTTCGCCATAACCCTCACCTCCTGCAACAGCGTTCTTCACACGGTAGCTCAACCACCACATGCCACCGACCAGCATAATTAAGCCGCCGATAATGCCAAGAATCGGCGCAGCAAAGGCGTCTGTGCTAAAGAATGGCATTGGGATCGCATTTTGAATCGCAGGCGTACCTGGTAAAGCGGTCATGGTGAAAGTTAAAGCCCCTAAAGCAATCGCTCCTGGGATAAAACGCTTAGGTAAATTTGATTCTCTAAATAAGGCGGCAGCGATTGGATAAACCGCAAAGCCCACCACAAATAGCGAAACTCCACCATAGGTCAAAATTCCGCACGCCAATACAATTGATAGTAATGACTGCTGCTGACCTAACTTACTGACTAACCAGCGGGCAATGGTTCGTGCGGCCCCGGAGTCGTCCATCAACTTGCCAAATAATGCGCCGAGTAAAAAAATCGGAAAGTACTTAACGACATAGCCGCCAAGGCTTTGCATAAAGATCTGCGTGTAGGTGCCGAGCAGTACCGCACCCTCACCACTAAACAATACTGCTACCAGCGCCAGAATAGGCGCCAAGACTAGAACGCTGATGCCGCGATAAGCAAGATACATCAGCAACCCAAGCGATAGCACAATTCCAAATAGACCAATCATAAGCGAGCACCTTATTATTTTTGTTTATTTTGATACGATTCATATCATTATTCACAAAAGCAAATAGATCAATGCTTGCTTTCCTGACTTTAGTCTTAGCATTCTGCAGCCCTTACCAGTCCTAGCGATTAAGCATTTTCCAGCGCTATAACTAACCTAAAGTAGTGGTTATAGGATTAAGTGGTTTCTATTAGGCAATAAAAACTCATCTACCAGCCATAGCTGATTTTGGCAGCTAATTGAGTTAGCAGAAGGCAGTCAGATTTAGCATAGAAAGCGTTAAATTACGCAAAAGGCAGCTATTTGTCGCTAAATGGCAAGATAATATTTTTTATATTATTCGAAAAGTACAGAGCTAAATGATAATTTAGCTGAGTTAGCTCAAAGAGCTTTCAGCTTAAATTAAGCACACAGGTTAGAGTTAAAGATTACAGCAGAGGCTGGCTGTAATCCTTAACTAGTAGATTTCCAATCAAAAGCTGGTTATTCAGCGCGGATTTTTTCGACAATCGCAGTGGTTGAGCTGTTTTCAACTAAACCGAGTACCTTCACCTCGCCACCATTGGCTCGCACGATCTCGGCACCGACCACTTGATCAACCGCATAATCGCCGCCTTTTACCAGCACATCGGGCTTTAGTAAACGCAACAGATTTTCCGGCGTGTCTTCGTTAAAGCTCACGACCCAATCCACTGCACCTAAACCAGCCAGCACGGCCATACGGCGATCGACGGCGTTAATTGGCCGACCAGGTCCTTTGAGGCGGGTTACCGAGGCATCACCGTTAATCGCGACCACCAAGCGATCACCTTGGGCTCTGGCTTGCTCTAAATACGTCACATGCCCAGCATGCAAAATATCAAAGCAGCCATTGGTAAACACCACTTTTTCGCCTTGAGCTTTAGCGTCTTCTACTGCCGCTTGTAGTTGCTGCAAGCTTAAAACTCCACGTCCGGCACCATTTTCCCGCTGTAAGGCGCGGCGTAATTCAGGCGCACTTACGGTGGCGGTGCCCAGTTTAGCCACCACAATACCCGCTGCAATATTAGCCAATACCATTGCCTTAGGTAAGGACTCACCAGCGGCTAAGGCAGCGGCCATCGTTGAAATGACTGTATCTCCAGCCCCCGTCACATCAAACACTTCACGGGCTTTCGCCGGTAAATGTAGCGCCGGTAATTGGGGACGTAGCAAGGTCATCCCTTGTTCTCCCCGAGTCACCAATAACGCCTCGAGATCTAACGCTTGCATCAACTCAGCACCTTTTGCCACTAGCTGATGCTCATCCTGACAAGGTCCAACAATTGCCTCAAACTCTGCTAAGTTGGGTGTTAGCAAGGTAGCGCCCTGATAAATCGAGAAGTCTGTCCCTTTGGGATCCACTAACACTGCTACCCCTTGCTGCTTTGCTGCTTGGATCAGGGCCTGATGATTAGCTACAGCCCCTTTGCCATAGTCGGACAAAATCAGCACCTTTACCCCCTGCAGCAAGGTCTCAGTGGCGGCTAAAAAAGCGGCCTGATCCGTCGCAAAAGGCTCTTCAAAATCCATGCGTAGTAACTGCTGATGGCGGCTCATTACCCGCAACTTAACAATGGTTGGCTGTTCAGTACAGACTTGAAAGTGCGTCTCTACTCCAAATGAGTTTAAACGCTCGGTGAGTGCTGAAGCTGCCTCGTCAGCGCCCGTGACGCCAAGCACTTTAACTGGAGCGCCAAGCGCGGCAATATTAAGTGCTACGTTAGCCGCTCCACCTGGGCGATCTTCAATTTGCCCGACTTTCACCACCGGTACCGGCGCCTCAGGCGATATCCGGGAAGTGGCGCCATACCAGTAACGATCCAACATGACATCGCCCACCACCAGCACAGGTGCATTAGCAAACGCCGGTAACGACTGACTCATAGAAACTCCAAAACAGGCAAATAATTTAATAACTAACTAATTAACATATAAACCAATGGCATTAAAACCGCAGTCAATAAGCCCATAATACTCATGGCCAGCGCGGCAAAGGCTCCTTGCTCTTCACCTTCTTGCAGTGAGCGTGCAGTACCTACCGCGTGCGCGGTAATCCCCATGGTTAAGCCAACTGCTGCTGGGTGCGTCACGTTAAATAAACGCAGTAACTCAACCCCGACCATGGCTCCGACAATTCCGGTAATCATCACAAATACTGCGGCCAACGAGGCTGATCCACCAATTTCATCGGCCACCAACATCGCAATCGGACTGGTCACCGACTTGGGCGCCATCGTGCTTAAAATAAAAGGCTCAGCACCAAATAACCAGGCTAACCCCACACCCAAGACCGTCGCTAAGCTCCCGCCAATTAACAGGGTGAAAATTGTTGGCCAAAACACCTGGCGAATCCGTTTTAGGTTTAAATACAAAGGAATCGCCAAGGCCACAGTGGCTGGCCCTAATAATACCGACAGCAAAAAGGTGCCTTCTTTATAGGCCGCATAATCAATATTAAAGGTGACCAAAATACTGATAATAATTACGCACGACACCAATACCGGCTGGAAAATAATCCACTTAGTTTTTTCATACAGGGTTAAAGCAATTTGATAAGCCAACAGCGTTAAACTCACACCAAATAAAGGGTGCGCTACTACAGCTTGTAACGCGGCGTTCCAATCAAGCGTCATGGGATTGCTCCTGTTTTTGTTGTTGGCGACGGATCAAAAACTGCATCAATAAGCCAATAACCACTACAGAAACCAGTACCGAAATCACCAATGAGCCAAAAATTGCCCAAAAATCAGCCATCACAGCATCGGTGTGCGCCATAATCCCAACCGCTGGCGGCGTCAGCAACAACGGCAAATATTTTAATAAGCTACTACTGGCAAGATTAATATTTTCACTCACCCCACCGCGCAGTAAGAGATACACAAACATTAAGACAAAACCCAAGATCGGCCCCGGCAGCATCGGTAAGAACAACACATTTATCGCTGTTCCCAGTAACTGAAACAGAATCAACATACTTAAACCGCGTAATAACATTTGTTGTGCTTCCTCTATGAGTTTGCTGTCACAGCTGCTCTGCCCTGCTGCAAGAGTGTCTCTGGGGTTAATGCCTGCCCTTGCCAATGTAATTGAATGGGCCATAACTGTTGCTTAAGTTGGTTTTCTGCCCAAAGCTGTGCCATGGATTGCTGCAACAGTGGATGCATAACCTCACCTGCCAATAACGCTAAGGGCCATAACACAAAAGCCCGAGTGATAATATCAGCATGGGGTATCGCCACTGGCTGCTGAGTTATCTGCTGATCGAACAGTAGAATATCAATATCTAAGGGGATTCGCTGTTTTTGTGCGGCCTCACGCCCTGCGCGCCGCTCGATTGCTTTTAGCTCTGCCACCAATTCTACTAGTGATAGTGGCGTCATTACCCTCACCACTAAGTTGTAAAAATTAGCCGTATTGATCCCTATCGCTTCACTTTCAAACACCGGTGAGCACTCAACTGGGCCAACTCGCTGCTGTAATAAGCTAAGCCCTTGGGGAAGATGCTGCTGGGGATCAGTATTGCTCCCTAGCCCCAAATAAACACTATGGTTTATCGGCATCCGCGCTCGATCTCCACCCCAACGCCAGCTGCCGCAGGCACTGCGGCCGGCTTGGTGATCTTTAAACGCAACCAAGGCACATTAAAACGGTCCATAATTTCGCGAGTCAGCACCTCAGCAAAAGTTTCCACCAGCTCATACTGTTTGGCTTGTGCAAACTGCTGAATATATTCACTGACAGCTGCGTAATCTAAGGTGAGTGCAATATTATCGCTGCTAGCAGCTGGCTTAATATCCCAAGCCATCTGTACATCTAGATACAATTTCTGGGTTGCAGTCCGCTCCCAGTCATATACACCTATCACGGTATCTACGGCTAAACGTTCAATAAAGATGATATCCACGCCACTAGGTTCTCGTTAAAATATATTGGTTAATTAATGTAGAGGGCTAACCCCTGAGTTATACATGTTCTGGCTACTGATCGTATTTGCCTATCTGTTTGGATCTGTGTCCTTTGCTATTTTGCTGAGTCAGCATTATGGCGGCTTTGATCCGCGTCTCAAAGGCTCAGGCAACCCAGGCGCCACTAATGTATTTCGTGTTTCTGGTAAACGTATCGCTATTTTGACCCTGCTTGGTGATATCAGCAAAGGTTTATTACCGGTATTTTTAGCTTATTTATCTGGCTATTCCACTCAAGCCCAAGCTTGGGTTGGACTAGCCGCAGTCGTTGGCCATCTCTATCCAATATTTTTTAATTTTCGCGGTGGTAAAGGAATTTCAACCGGTGCTGGTATGCTGCTTGGCCTTTATCCGCCCGCAGCGTTGATTGCAATCCTGGCTTGGATTTTAACCTTTCATTTAACCCGCACCAGCTCACTGGCTTCCATGTCAACGCTGCCCTTAAGCTTGCCATTTCTGGCTTGGCGCCAACCAGAAGCCTTAGTGCCAGTCACCTTACTCAGTCTACTGATTGTCTGGCGACACCGACAAAACCTTAAAGATTTATTGCATGGTGCTGAACGACGCTTTTAAAGCGCAGGCAACTCTTCCATCGGCCAACGGGCTCGCACATTAGTGCCCGGTGCATCAACTTGTCCAGCCAATAAACGCTGGCATCCAGCATAGGCAATCATCGCCCCATTATCGGTACAAAAACGCGGTCTGGCATAAAATACTTCACCTTGACGGGCAGCAAGCATGGCATCTAACTCTTGGCGTAACGCCTGATTAGCACTGACCCCACCGGCAATTACTAAGCGCTTTAATCCTTCTTGCTCTAAAGCGCGCTCACACTTAATGGTTAAGGTTTTCACCACGGCTTCTTGGAAAGCATAGGCTAGATCCGCCTTGGCTTGCTGATCAGCAATACCTGACTGCTCAGCCTTATACCAGGCGGTTAGCGTTGAGGTTTTTAAACCACTAAAGCTGAAATCCAAACCCGGACGATCCGTCATTGGCCGCGGCAACTTAAAGCGTCCTGGCTGGCCTTGTTCAGCGAGCTTGGCGATTTCAGGACCTCCGGGATAACGTAATCCCAGCATTTTGGCGGTTTTATCAAAGGCTTCACCGGCTGCATCATCAATTGACTCCCCTAGGACGCGGTACTGACCAATACCATCTACTCGTACTAACTGGGTATGTCCACCTGAAACCAGTAAGGCAATAAACGGAAATTGCGGCGGTTTAGACTCCAGCATCGGGGCCAATAAATGACCTTCCATATGATGCACACCCAAAACTGGCACCTGCCAAGCAAAAGCTAAAGCCTTAGCACAAGAAGCCCCTACCAACAGCGCCCCCACTAAACCTGGGCCTGCGGTATAAGCGATAGCGTCTATTTGCTGTGCTTGTTTATTGGCCTCGGCTAACACCTGCTTAATTAAAGGTAACAAGCGCTTCACATGATCACGGGATGCCAATTCAGGTACGACACCGCCATACACGCGGTGCAAATCAATTTGACTAAACAGCGCATCAGCCAATAACCCTTGCTGACTGTCGTACAGCGCCACCCCTGTTTCATCACAGGATGTTTCGATACCTAAAACCAACATGGTTCTATTTTGCCTACTCAATGAAATAAATAGGCATAATAAGCCGCCACTGCGCTGCAAGCTACCGCTTTATTTATCGAGTTCTTTGCATTTAGTAAAAAAGCTAGGTAGAATTTGCATCCTTAAATACACGGTGTATGTTTTTCTATACAAAACATTACACTTCCCACCGGTTAAATTAGATGAAGGTACGATCTGGATGCCAGCTGTCAAACTAAAAGACAACGAACCCTTTGACGTAGCCCTGCGTCGCTTCAAACGCGCCTGCGAAAAAGCCGGTGTGCTTGCTGAAGTACGCAGCCGCGAGTTTTACGAGAAGCCAACCGCAGAGCGCAAGCGTAAAGCAGCCGCCGCAGTTAAGCGTCACGCGAAAAAGGTTCAGCGCGAACAACGTCGTCGCGAGCGCCTCTATTAATAGAGCGTCCTCGAGACACACTAAAGGCCCGGCTTAGTCCGGGTTTTTGGCGTTTATAGCGCTTAATAAACTCAACGAACCGCCAGTTCGACAATGGCTTTTCCTCCTTTCTCCTTTACTATTCAGCACACACCAAGCAGCTGCACGCCACCCATTGGCTAACCCAACTGCCCGATTTTTTGTTATTTTTCTCGCAACTCAGGCTATTCATTATCAATCTAGGTGGGCTATGGCTGGTTTAATCACACAAAGCTTTATTGATGACCTTCTTAATCGCACCGATATTGTAGAGATTATTGATTCGCGCGTAGCCCTAAAAAAAACCGGGAAAAACTACAGCGCCTGCTGCCCCTTCCATCAAGAAAAAACACCCTCCTTTAGCGTCAGCCCTGACAAACAGTTTTACCACTGCTTTGGCTGCGGCGCAGGCGGAAACGCCCTAACTTTTTTGATGGAACATGATCACTTAGAGTTTCCCGAAGCAGTAGAAGAACTGGCGCGCCGTGCTGGCGTAGAGGTTGAGCGTGAGGCCGCAGGCAGCCAACCGCAAACACCAAGGCAGCCTAAAACCTCACCGCTCTACGGCCTCTTAGAGCAAGCCAATGAATTTTACAAAACCGCCCTGCGCCAACACCCGGCACGCCAAGCGGCGATTAACTATTTAAAACAGCGCGGTCTGTCAGGCCTGATTGCCCGTGACTTTGCCATTGGTTTAGCACCACCTGGCTGGGACAATTTAAGCAAAGCGCTGGCTAACGATGAAAGCCAACGCAGCCTTTTGATTGAAGCAGGACTAGTGGTTCATAATCCTGACAGCCAACGCAGCTATGATCGCTTTCGTGACCGGATTATGTTTCCGATCCGCGACAGCCGCGGGCGGATTATTGGCTTTGGTGGCCGAGTTCTCGGTGACGACAAGCCTAAATACCTTAACTCACCTGAAACCCCTGTATTCCATAAAAATCAAGAACTCTATGGGCTATACGAGGCGCGCCAATACAGCCGCAACCTGAATGAAATTATTGTGGTTGAAGGCTATATGGATGTCATTGCCCTCGCCCAGCAAGGATTACGCAATGCAGTGGCAACACTAGGCACCGCCACCAGCGAAGAACACATTAAGCGTTTGTTTCGCTTAGTACCGACCATTATTTTCTGTTTTGATGGCGATCAAGCCGGTCGCAAAGCCGCATGGCGCGCACTAGAAGCTAGTTTAGCTAGCCTAACTGATGGGCGCTATGTACGCTTTTTGTTTTTACCTGAAGGCCAAGATCCTGACACCATGATTCGTCAAGAAGGCTTAGACAGTTTTAAGCAACGACTCAACTTACAGGCACAATCACTTTCGGAATATTTTTTTCAGCACCTGCAACAAGAAGCAGACCCCAGCACGCCCGAAGGAAAATCGCACTTGGCAGCGCTGGCTAATCCTTTAATCGCTAAAGTGGCCAGCCCTAACTTACAGCTTCTTCTGCAACAACAACTGCAGCAGCTAACCGGCCTACCAATGGAGTCATCGGTTCTGCCTGCTACTGGCTCATCGATAATCAATCAACACACAGACTCGTCACAGAACGAGCTGCCACCTAGCGCGGACTATCACGATTACAGTCAATACTGGCAAGCATCCCAAGAGCTGCCAGCAGAGCCTACAACCCCACAGAGAGTCAACTATCGCCCGCGGGCTTCTAATTATCGCGCCCCCTCACAAAAGCTAGTAGATCCGCCAGAAATTATGGCCTTACGTGCGCTACTACATCGCCCAGAACTAGCACAAAAGCTAGAGCAACAAGAGCGCACAACTCACGCTGATGATTTTTATGGGCAGTTACTCTTGTCGCTGCTCAGCGCGTTACAGAAAAAGCCTGAACTCACCAGCTTTCAACTCATTGCTCGCTGGCATGGCACTGAACAAGGCCGCCTACTGAAAAACTTAGCTGAAAAAGAATGGTTAATTTCTGATGAAAGCCTTGAACAACTTTTTTTTGACACCATCAATCAGTTATCACGCAAACAAGAAGAGCAACGTTTAAATCAGCTCTTGCTCAAATCTTTTAACCAATTAAGTGCTGATGAAAAAAATGAATTACGCACGCTACTTGAGCGACGCGCTTCTTTTACTCACGCTGGCCCAAATGGAAATTTATAAGCTTTTATGGTAAAATGCTTTTATACATTTTTATCGGCCAACCGACTTTGGATAGGGTGATATGTCCTCACAAGCCCAACAATCACGTCTTAAAGAACTAATCGCCCGTGGTCGTGAGCAGGGATACCTGACTTACGCTGAGGTGAATGACCATTTACCTGAAGATATCTCTGATCCAGAACAGGTTGAAGATATTATTCGCATGATTAACGACATGGGCATCAATGTGTTTGAAACAGCACCCGATGCCGATGCGTTACTCCTTGCTGAGGGTAGTACTGATGAAGCAGCCGCTGAAGAAGCCGCGGCTGCGTTAGCGGCTGTAGATTCAGAGCTTGGCCGCACCACCGACCCTGTGCGTATGTATATGCGCGAAATGGGTACGGTTGACCTACTAACTCGCGAAGGCGAAATTGAAATCGCTAAACGCATCGAAGAAGGCATTCGCGAAGTGATGGCAGCCATTGCCCACTTCCCCGGCACCGTTGATGGCGTACTCGCAGACTTTAATCGCGCCATTGAAGAAGGCACTAAGCTAACCGATATCTTCAATGGCTATATCGATCCGGACGATAGCATTCCTGAACCTGCTACCCAAGCGCCCGCTGAAAAGTTGCCTAGCAAAGAAAAAGCTGACAGCGATGATGAAGATGAGGACGAAGAGGAAGAAGCCGAAGAGGAAGAAGAAGCCACCGATGGCGGTCCTGATCCTGAAGTTGCCAAAGAGCGCTTTGGTGCAATTGAAGAGCAACTGGCACACGTTTATAAAGTGCTGAAAAAGCACAAACGCGGAACGAAAGCGGCCAATGAAGCCTTAGCTTTGCTGGGCGAGCTATTTATGCCAATTAAGCTGGTTCCTAAGCAATACGACGCACTGGTTGAAACCGTACGCGAATCACTGACGAATATTCGTAGCCAAGAGCGTGCAATTGCTCAGCTGTGTGTACGTGATGCTCGGATGCCACGCGCTGACTTCCTCAAAGGTTTCCCTAATAACGAAACCAACTTAGAGTGGAGCGACAAGTTTGCCAATAGCAAAGCCAAATACGCTGAAGCTATTGCTGAGTTGCAAGAAGATATTCGTCGCCATCAGCAGTTACTGATTGATATTGAAACTGAAACCGGTCTTTCTATCGCGGAAATCAAAGACATCAACCGCCGCATGTCCATTGGTGAAGCCAAAGCTCGCCGAGCGAAAAAAGACATGGTGGAAGCCAACTTACGTCTGGTGATTTCGATTGCAAAAAAATACACCAACCGTGGCCTACAGTTCTTGGACCTGATCCAAGAAGGTAACATCGGCCTGATGAAGGCAGTGGATAAGTTCGAATACCGTCGCGGTTACAAATTCTCAACTTACGCTACCTGGTGGATTCGCCAAGCCATTACGCGCTCTATTGCGGACCAAGCACGCACCATTCGAATTCCAGTGCACATGATTGAGACAATCAATAAGCTCAACCGTGTGTCCCGCCAAATGCTACAAGAGATGGGCCGCGAGCCTACTCCTGAAGAGTTAGGCGAACGTATGGAAATGAGTGAAGATCGCGTACGTAAAGTCCTAAAAATCGCTAAAGAACCCATTTCTATGGAAACTCCGATTGGTGATGATGAAGACTCTCACTTAGGTGACTTTATTGAAGACGTTACCATGCAGTCGCCAATTGATGTGGCGACCATTGAGAACCTTAAAGAAGCCACCCGTGACGTATTAGAAGGCCTAACCGAGCGTGAAGCTAAGGTGCTGCGCATGCGCTTTGGGATCGACATGAATACTGACCACACCCTAGAGGAAGTAGGTAAGCAATTCGATGTTACCCGCGAGCGGATTCGTCAAATTGAGGCTAAAGCCTTGCGTAAATTGCGCCACCCTTCACGCAGTGAACACCTACGTACCTTCATTGAAGAAAGCTAAGAGTTAAACTGTAGGCAGCCCTTTGCTGCGCTAGCCTGCAGCCACCCTCTGCAGTGTCAAAACCCTCGACTCCTCGAGGGTTTTTTATTTGCGTCTTTTCTAGCAGTCTGTATAATCTACGCCCTGAGTTGGGCCTATAGCTCAGTTGGTTAGAGCAGGGGACTCATAATCCCTTGGTCCACGGTTCAAGTCCGTGTGGGCCCACCATCTCAAAGCCAATTCTGGCAATGTTTAGTGATACCTCTCGCCTGTTTTAATCTCTTATCATATTTCACGCCAGCTAATTTAGCATTACTTGCAGCCATGCCTGCTTGCACCCGCGCTTTTACTTTCCGCCAATACCTCCCTGCTTACGTTAAGGTTAAGCTCTAGGATAGTTGCTAGCCTTTTATAGGCTTTTTCCAATAACAATAAGGATCTACTAGATGGCGGCTTACTATCAGCTTATTCAGCGTGAAACCAATGCAGACCAATCTCAAGTGATTGCCCACTATCAACCGACTACACATGCACAAGGCGCATGGAATCCCCACGAACAACATATGGCGCCGGCTACCGGGATTTTATGCACAGAACTGGAGCAGTTTTCGAGCAATCATGACTTACGGATTGCTCGTATTAGCTTAGATATTTTTGGCTTAATTCCCTTCACTGAATTTACCATTACTACCGAGGTGATTCGCCCAGGTAAAACCATTGAGCTCTTGGAATCGACCATGGCCGCCAATGGCCGCACCTGTATTGTCGCCCGCGCCTGGCGAATTCAGATTCAAGATAGCAGCGACGTAGCCGGCTTAGAGGATTCAGCTATTTTACAGCCTGAAGATTATCCTGCATGGCAAGGGATGGAGCGCTGGGCAGGTGGTTTTATTCAGTCGATAGAAACACGTGCGAATCCTGAACGCCGTGCCGGTAAAGGTATTGTTTGGATTAACACCCCCGTGGCCATGGTCGCTGGGCAAAACACCTCAGATTTTAGCCATCTAATGGGCCTAGTTGACACCGCTAATGGCATAGTTCCGCGCCAAGAAGGTGAATTTGTGTGGGGTTTTCCAAACTTAGACTTGCAAATTCATCTGCACCGCTTACCCCAAGGCCAGTGGCTCGGACTAGAAACCGTGCAGCAATATGGCACTGATGGCACAGGCTTAACCAGCTCGGTACTGCATGACTGTCAGGGCCCTTTTGGCCGCAGTGAACAAATTCTTACCCTGCGTAAACTATAAGCCGATTATTGTTTACAAAAAAAATCCCGCCACCGAATAAGGTAGCGGGATTAATTAGTGCGCTAGTTGAGTTACGAGCGAATTAAGTAGTCAAAAGCACTCAAAGAAGCAGTTGCACCTTGGCCTACCGCAATCACAATCTGCTTGTAAGGTACAGTAGTCACGTCACCTGCAGCAAATACGCCAGGAATGCTGGTTTCAGCACGGTCATTCACCACAATTTCACCCCGATTGGTCAGCTCTACGGTATCTTTCAACCACTCACTATTTGGCAGCAAACCAATCTGCACGAAGATACCTTCTAGCTCAATGGTGTGTAACTCTTCAGTTGCACGGTCTTTGTAAACCAACGCAGTCACTTTACTGCCATCGCCTTTTACTTCCGTGGTCAGCGCATTCTTAATCACAGTCACGTTTGGCAAGGTAGCAAGTTTTTTCTGCAATACTTCGTCCGCCCGCAGTTTGGTATCAAACTCAATCAGCGTCACCTCAGACACAATACCCGCTAAATCAATCGCCGCTTCAACGCCCGAGTTACCACCACCAATCACCGCAACACGCTTCCCTTTATACAAAGGACCGTCACAGTGCGGGCAGTAAGCTACACCGCGGGTACGATACTCTTGCTCACCCGGCACATTCATTTCGCGCCAGCGAGCACCCGTGGACAAAATCACTGACTTAGCCTGTAACTGAGCGCCCGACTCAAACTCAAGGGTGTGCAAGCCACCTTTCTCAGCCGCTGGAACTAAACGTGTGGCACGCTGTAGATTCATAATATCCACTTCGTACTGACGCACATGCTCCTCCATTGCTCGCGCCAGCTTTGGCCCCTCAGTTTCTTGAACTGAGATAAAGTTCTCAATCGACATCGTATCGAGCACCTGTCCACCAAAGCGTTCAGCCGCAACACCAGTACGAATGCCTTTACGCGCAGCGTAAATTGCTGCAGCAGCACCAGCAGGACCACCACCAACGACCAATACATCGAAGGCTTCTTTTTGGCTGATTTTTTCCGCTTCACGGGCCACGGCACCGGTATCTACTTTGGCTAAAATTTCTTCGACGCCCATTCGGCCTTGGCCAAACATCTCGCCATTTAGGAAAATCATAGGCACCGACATCACTTGACGCTGCTCGACTTCTTCTTGGAACAATGCCCCATCAATCGCTACGTGCTTAATTTTTGGGTTAAGCACCGCCATTAAGTTCAGTGCCTGTACCACATCAGGGCAGTTCTGGCAGGACAATGAGAAGTAAGTTTCAAACTGCATCTCAGTGTCTAAATTTTTGATTTGCTCAATCACATCTTGCGCCAACTTAGAGGGATGACCGCCCACTTGTAACAGCGCCAGAACCAAAGAAGTGAATTCATGACCCATAGGAATACCAGCAAACGTTAAGCTGATATCGCCATTAATGCGATTTAAGTTAAACGATGGCTTACGCGCATCCTGCCCATCTAAACGCAGAGTAATTTTGTCACTTAAGCTCGCGATTTCCTCAAGCAAGCTTTTTAGTTCAGCAGACTTGGCACCTTCATCAAGGGACGCAACGATCTCGAAGGGCTGCGTCACCTTCTCTAGGTAGGCCTTTAATTGAGTTTTTAAATTAGCGTCCAACATGATGACTCCTCGTCTTCAATCCACAAATTTTTGATACAAAAATGCCCGAGCCATTCATGCCCGGGCATTCGGACACTTACTGAAAATCAGTAAGTTAGATTAAGTTAACCTAGGTTAAGCTCAACCTGACCTACTTAGATCTTACCTACAAGGTCTAAAGAAGGTGCTAGTGTTTCTTCGCCTTCTTGCCACTTAGCAGGGCAAACCTCACCTGGGTGAGCAGCAACGTACTGAGCCGCCTTGATTTTACGCAGAAGCTCTTTAGCGTCACGGCCGATACCACCTGCGTTCACTTCAACGATCTGAATTTTGCCTTCTGGATCAATCACGAAGGTACCACGATCTGCTAGACCTGCTTCTTCAATCATGACGTTGAAGTTGCGAGTAATCAGACCAGTTGGGTCACCAATCATTGGGTATTGGATCTTGCCAATAGTGTCTGAAGTGTCGTGCCACGCTTTGTGGGTGAAGTGGGTATCAGTAGATACTGAGTAAATTTCTACGCCTAGTTTTTTGAACTCTTCGTAGTTGTCCGCTAAGTCGCCTAATTCAGTTGGGCAAACAAAGGTGAAGTCTGCTGGGTAGAAGAAAACTACAGACCACTTACCTTTTAGGTCAGCTTCAGTTACTTCAATGAAGTCACCGTTGTGGTAAGCCTGTGCTTTAAATGGTTTTACTTCGCTATTGATGTAGGACATTTCTGACTCCTTTGGGGTTAAGAACGTTATGGCAGTTATACTACTTAACCTAACGTGCTTTGGATAATTGAATGTTGGCATCGCTTTAATAGATTAAAACTATCAACAACCAACAATCGATAAACTTTTAGCATCATAGCTATTTATAGCAAGATAACAACCTGCAATGACAGTTTTTCTACAGTTGGGTTTAAATTATCTTTTTCTATGATGACTGTTCACACAATATGGGGGCGAGGATGCAAATTTTCAAGGTGGGCGGCGCAGTTCGTGATTATTTATTGCAACGCCCCGTAACAGATGTTGACTGGGTGGTGGTCGGCGCCAGTGCAGAACAAATGCTAGCTCAGGGGTTTAAGCCAGTAGGCAGTGATTTTCCTGTGTTTTTACACCCTACCACCCAAGAAGAATATGCCCTGGCCCGCACCGAACGTAAAACCGGGCATGGCTATGGCGGTTTTACCTTTCATGCCGCACCCGATGTTAGCCTAGAGCAAGATTTAAGTCGCCGCGACCTCACCATTAACGCCATGGCTCAAGCCGCCGATGGCAGCATTATTGATCCTTTCAATGGCCAGCAGGATTTAGCCCAGCGTGTATTACGCCATGTTTCCGCAGCCTTTACTGAGGACCCTTTGCGAGTATTGCGGGTAGCACGCTTTGCTGCACGTTATGCCGAGTTGGGCTTTCAAGTGGCCCCAGAAACCCTGCATCTGATGCAGCAACTCGCTGAATCAGGTGAGCTCAATCACCTAACCGCAGAACGAGTCTGGCAAGAAACTCGACGCGCACTGATGGAACCACGCCCAGACGTGTATCTACAGGTACTACGTGACTGCGGCGCACTTAAGGTGCTGCTCCCGGAAGTTGATCAACTGTTTGGCGTTCCGCAACGAGCCGAGTTTCATCCAGAAGTGGATACCGGCTTGCATACGCTTTTGGTGTTACAACAGTGCGCACGCTTTGCGCAACCATTGATTGTACGCTGGGCTTGCTTACTGCATGACCTAGGCAAAGGCTTAACCCCAGCTGATATTCTGCCTCGCCATCTAGGCCATGAAAGCCGTGGCTTAGCGTTAATCAAACAAGTGAATCAACGACTTAAAGTGCCCAGCGAAATTGCCCAGATGGCGCTTTTAGTCAGTGAGTACCATACCCACTGTCATCGCGCCCTAGAACTGCGCCCGCAGACCTTGCTAAAGCTACTGCAAGCCTTTGATGTTTACCGTCGTCCAGAGCGCCTAGCGCAATTTGTTGCAGCTTGTGAAATGGATGCCAGGGGCCGCTATACCTTTGAAGATCGCGCCTATCCACAAGCCCAGTATTTATTAGCCGCAGCTCAAGCGGTCAAAGCGGTAAGCCCCCAAGCCTTATTAACCCAGGGCTATCAAGGCGCAGCCTTAGGTGAAGCTTTGCAGGCCGCGCGTTTAGCAGCATTGAAAGACTTTAAGGCAGCACAGCCCGATGCTTAGCCGCGCAAATTAAGCGGATCAACTAAGCCTGCTGCAATCACCATGCCCACTAAATCAGGCAGAGTGCTGGCTTGCATATGCTTCATCACCCGTGAGCGGTAAAGATCAATGGTTTTCACACTGACCGATAACTGCTCAGCAATTTCCCGGTTAGTAAAACCTTTAACCAAGGGCAGTAAGACGTCTTTCTCCCTTGGAGTTAAGCTATCTAAACGCTGCTGAATCACTGCTAAACGGGCATCGGCAGTATAACTATAGGCCTGACCGGTCAAAGCCGACTGGACACTGTCGAGCAATAATTGCTCGTTATAGGGTTTTTCAATAAAGTCGACAGCGCCGGCGCGAAAGGCGCGTACCACTATCGGCACATCCGCATGCCCGCTCACAAAAATAACCGGCAAGTGAATATTTTGTTGGCGCATGCTTTCTTGTACGTTTAATCCGCCGAGCCCCGGCATCCGCACATCTAAAATCACACAGGCACAGGCGTTAGGATCACACTTTTGCAAAAATTCTTGGCCACTGGTAAAAGCATGCACTGTTAGGCCGATGGACTCTAACAACCAAACGGTGGAGTCCAACATTCCTTGCTCATCATCTACGACATACACTATTTGTTGGGTCATGCTTAACCTTTTACTCAATTAGTAAGATAGCGCTGTACCAGCCTACGGCGTCCTTATGACCAGTGACAGCGAGATAAATAACATCTATTGCCATTGTACTTGATTTTCAACAGAGGTCACTTTGTCAGCAATGACGCAGTTGTTGCCTTTTCACGTAGCGGTAAACAGCAACTAAACATTAAGCCGCCACTGTTCAAGCGTCGCACATTCAGCTCGCCGCCAAAGCCTTCAACAATACTACGACTCATTGATAACCCAAGCCCTAATCCATCCTTTTTTTCCGTATAAAAGGGAGTAAATAACTGCTCAAGATTCGCCTGTTGCCCACCACCGCCTTGATCACTGACCTGAATCATAATTTGCTGCTGCTCAGTTAAACTGGCACGCACCTGAATCTCTGAGGCGCTATTGGGCAAGGCTTGATGGTTCGCTTCCATGGCATTGCGAATTAAGTTAAGCAGCACTTGCTCCAATAACACTCGATCGGCATAGATAGCCGGTAATTGCTCGGGTAATTCGGTGGTGATACTGATTAGCCAGCTTCCTGCTTGCCACTGACATAAGCGCACTGCTTCATGCACCACCTGTTGCACCGACAGCGCTTGCAGTCGCCGTGGTTCTTTACGCAATAAGGCGCGCAGCTGCTTGATTACCTCGGCGGCATGTTGCGCATGTTCGTTAATCCGCTGTAAACCTTGGGTCACTTTTGCTAAAGATTCATCTGCTGCCGCTTGCTGCAAATAACGCAAGCTGGCATTGGCATAATTCATAATGGCTGCCAACGGCTGATTCATCTCATGGGCAATCCCCGAGGTCAGCTCACCTAAAGTAATTAAGCGCGCGGTATGGGCCAGTTCTTCTTGATGTTTACGCTGCGCCACCTCATGTCGCTCACGCTCAGTCATATCCCGTGCCACCAACGAATAATAGCGCTCACCGGTCCGTCCACGATGTGCCAACAGCACCAAGGAAGCAGGAAAACTGGTACGCCCCTGTAGTGGCTGTAAGCGCACTTCAGCGCTCCACACCCCGGTGGTTTCTGCTTGCTGCCAGCCAAGGGTGCGTAGCCGCTGATAATCTTCCGCCGCTAACACCTGCTTAATGGCAAAGGTTTGCTCGGCTGCAACCTGCAAGGCTTTTTGCGCCGAGGGATTGGCCCCACTGACCCAACCATCGGGGGCTAAAAACAAAATTAAGTCGGTGTTGGCCTGCACCACTTCAGCTAGCCGCTGACGATGCTCTTCAATCAATACTCGCCGCGTAATATCACGGGAAATGCTGACAATTTCTACCACACTGCCGGTGTACGTTTCGCGAATTGCCCGACTTGCCGTTTCAAACCAGACATAGTGGCCCTCACGATGCCGAGCACGCCAAGTCATGGTGTAATAGCCCTGCTGACTTAAGGCGTTATAGGCGCTGTGCATCTGCGCCGCGTCATCTGGGTGAAACAGCGATAAACCTTGCATACCGCGCATTTCTTCTGGCCAATAGCCAAGTAAACTCCAAGATGCAGGTGAGGCATCAATAAAACAACCATCCGGCGCATGGCGCGAAATCAAGTCCATACTGTTTTCAGTAATCAATCGGTACAGACGCCAAGCTTGGGCGGCCTCTCGATTCACCTTGACCGTTTGGCTGACATCCTTACCCCGCACCAGCACCTGCTGCTGATCTAAGATTGGAATATAGGTCCAGTGCAGTATTGTATCTTGATAACTGAACTCCACCTCTTCAATGGCGCGCTCTTGCAATAAACTTGAGCGCACTAACGCGCGGTGATTACTGGGCAGTAACTGCGCTAACTCGGCTTGGGTTTGTGTTAACAAGCCTTGCAGCGCCACATTTTGCTCGGCCAGATCACCATTAGCCAACACCCGCAAACTTGGCTGTGGATCTTTAACCAAGTCACACTGCTGCTGCAATAACTGCTCACTCGCTTGCTGAGCTGCGACTAAACTGGCGACTAATCCTTGCACCCATTGCCGCTGATCTGGCTTAACTAACTGAATCACCAGCAACCCTTCACCAGACGCGGCAAATTCAAAGCGCTGTAACAACCAGCCTTTAGCCTCCAAGCACTCACTTTGTGGCGCCTGATTGCTCGTAGCCGCTGCATTTAGCAGCTGCTGTCTAAGCTCGGCAGCAGATAAATCTGGGGCATAGTCTTCAAGTAATTGTGGCGCCTGATTAGTCACTGGAAGATAGTCACTCTGTTCTGGCTGCCAAACATAATACGCCGCCTGCTGCACCGCTGGGCTGGCTAAACAATAGTTTTCTAAAGCGGCCAAACATAGAGTTGGCACGGCGGCTGAGCGTTGCAGACGCAAAAATTCCAGCATCTTATCAGCGCGTTTTTCAGCGGCTACAGGGCACTCAATATCCATGGTTACTCACTTAAAAAACCTTATAGTACAACACCTATAAAACCTTGGTTTAACTACCATAATGCACCGAAAATAGCATATAAATACCCTATTCTTAGCCTATGGCCAGATAGATTTTACGGAAATCTCTGTATTAAGTCTGTTATCCCATAGAAGTAACTGCTGTTTTGCTAGTAGGTTCCTAGAGCTTTTTATGTCGATGTACGAGCTAGGTCTCGAGAAAACCCCTGCCAACTACCTTGCATTAAGCCCGATCAGCTTTATTGAGCGTAGTGCTGCTATTTACCCCCACTACCCTGCGGTCGTTCACGGGGCGCTTCGCCGTACCTGGTCTGAAACCTATCAGCGTTGTCGACAACTGGCCTCGGCTTTAGTTGAGCGTGGTATTGGCTTAGGCGATACCGTCTCAGTATTACTGCCGAACATTCCAGAAATGCTCGAAGCTCATTTTGCAATTCCTATGGCTGGCGCAGTGCTTAATCCTCTAAATGTCAGACTGGATGCCAATGCGATTGCCTTTATGCTAGAGCACGCTGAGTCGAAGGTACTGATTGCTGACCGAGAATATCATCACACCGTTAAAGCGGCATGCGCTAAATTACAGCACCCGCCCTTAATTATCGATGTGAATGACCCTGAATATGGCGATGGCTTACCAGTTAGCGACCTTAATTACGAAGCTTTTTTAGCCGAAGGCGACCCTCTCTTTCAATGGTCACTGCCAGAAAATGAATGGCAGGCAATTTCGCTAAACTACACCTCCGGCACTACCGGCAACCCTAAAGGCGTGGTTTATCATCACCGCGGCGCCTTTTTAAATGCCACGGGCAATCAAATGTCTTGGAGCCTAGGTACGCACCCCGTGTATCTCTGGACCTTGCCCATGTTTCATTGCAATGGTTGGTGCTACCCCTGGACTATTACCGCGTTGGCCGGCGTACATGTCTGTTTACGCCGCGTTGATCCACAAAAGATCTTACACCTCATTCGCCAAGAAAAAGTGACCCACTTTTGTGGAGCGCCGATTATTTTAAATGCCCTCATCAGCATGCCTGAATCCGCCAAAGCGGCGATTGAGCATCCAGTGAGTGTGATGGTGGCCGGCGCTGCACCAGCGGCAAAAATTATTCATGATGCCGAGCAAATGGGCATTCAAGTCACCCACGTTTATGGGCTGACTGAAGTTTATGGTCCTGCCACTTATTGTGCTTGGAATAACGACTGGGATTTACTCCCCGCCGATCAACGTGCCGAAGTCAAGGCTCGCCAAGGAGTGCGCTATCCGACTATGGAAAACTTAATGGTCGCGGACTCAAAAACTTTAGCCCCTACTCCTGCTGATGGCGTAACTATTGGCGAGATTTTTATGCGCGGCAATACAGTGATGAAGGGCTATCTAAAAAACCCTAAAGCCACTCAACAAGTACTGGCCAATGGCTGGCTTAACAGTGGCGACTTAGCCGTGCGTCACCCTGATGGCTATATCGAGATTAAAGATCGACTCAAAGATATTATTATTTCTGGCGGAGAGAACATCTCCAGCCTAGAAATAGAAAGCGTGCTGTACCGCCATCCTGCAGTACTAGAAACGGCGGTAGTAGCCCAACCCAACGCTCAATGGGGGGAAATCCCCTGCGCTTTTATTACCTTAAAAGCTGGGTTTTCGCATATTACCAGTGAGCATATTAAACAGTTTTGCAGCCAACACTTAGCTGCGTTCAAGGTTCCAAAAACCATCATTTTTGATGATTTACCTAAAACCTCCACAGGCAAAACGAAAAAGTATCTGTTGCGAGAAATCGCAAAAGAGCTTTAAGCAATTCTGTGTGAGCTCTTCAATAACAAACCAACAATAAGCAATAAAGGCTCAAGTGCTAGTAACCCACTAGCCTAGGCAGAAATGGAGATGAATATGCAGTTATATCAACGCAAACACGGGGAAGAGCAACCCTACTGGAAAGCTGGCCCATTTAAGGTGCGCTTACCCTTTGTGCATTACCGCTGGGAAACCGCGGAAATGTTCCAAGCTTTGATTATGTTTGTGGTTAGCTTGGGGATGATTCCACTATTGGAAAAATACCTCGGCTTACCCTATGACGTTGCCCTCGCTTACGTCGTGGTCTGCGGAATTGGTTTTATGCTACCGGCATTATTAGGTACCCCCTACGTGCCTGGCTGGGTTACGCCTGGAATTCCGGTAGTCCTACTGTTTTTAGGTAACTATGAGCCAGGCCCTGAAGCCATTCAGGCATTGTTTGCACTACAATTTTTGGTTTTCATTATATTTTTAGTGTTAGGTGTCACCCGACTCGGCAGTGCCTTGGTGCGGTTTATTCCTAACTCAATGAAAAGTGGCATCATTATTGGCGCAGGTATTGCCGCGCTCATGGGTGAAATTTCAACTGGCGGCCGCCTAGCTAATACCCCCATTTCCTTGGTGATTGGTAGCTTGGTGTGTCTGTACCTGATGTTCTCGGTCTCTTTCCGTGGCTTAACCGATCGCTTTCCATTTGCGAAAAAAATCGTTAACTACGGCATGGTTCCCGGCATGTTGATTGCGATCTTTATCGGTATCGCCGTGGGTGAGTACAAAATGCCCGATATCCAATTTGGCATTACCTCCCCTAACTTCAAAGAAATGTGGAACTACTTGCCCTTTACTGTTGGTTTCCCAGACGCCAAAGTATTTATGCTGGCAATTCCAACCGCGATTATTTCTTACGTGATTGCGTTTGGTGACATTATTGTCGGACAGTCACTGATGCAGCGGGCTGATGAACTACGTAGCGATGAAAAAATCGAGAACAATATTGACCGTGTGCACTTAGTTACTGCGATCCGTAACGCCCTGCACGCCTTCTTTGCGCCTTATCCAGGTTTAGCTGGCCCGATCTGGACTGCCATTGCAGCAACCATGGCTGAGCGCTATAAGCATGGCCGTCACGCAATGGAGTCGATCTACAGCGGCGCGGGTACGTTCTGGATTTCTGGCTTTATTGCACTGTTTTTACTGCCCTTGGTCACCTTCTTCCAACCGGTATTACCTATCGCCTTATCATTGACTTTGCTACTAACAGGTTACATCTGTTTAATGGTAGGTTTTGAGCAGCTCACCAATAACACCGAGCGCGGCATTGCCGGCACCATGGGTGTGGTATTGGCGGTGTATGGTGCAGGTTGGGGCTTGGCGACCGGTGCGGTGCTGTATATCTTAGTTGAACGCACCCACCTATTAAAATTTAGCACGGCGCCAAAAACTGAAACCGATGATGCTAAACTAGACTAATACGAAAGGCGCAGATGAGCTGCGCCTTATGTACCACGTGCTGGCCATTACTAACCAGCACCTGAAAAAAAGTAGGATGATTTATGGCTGAATATAATGCTCCGCTACGCGACATGCGCTTTGTTCTTCATGAAGTATTTGATGCGCCAAAACTTTGGGCTCGCTTACCTGCCTTAGCAGAAACCGTTGATGTGGATACGGCCGATGCGATCTTAGAAGAAGCAGCAAAGGTTACTGGTCAACTGATTGCGCCATTAAACCGTAGTGGTGACGAAGAAGGCGCACAGTGGAATGATGGCGTAGTAACCACGCCAGCCGGCTTTAAAGAGGCTTACCAAACCTACATTGAAGGTGGCTGGGTTGGTTTAGGTGGTAACCCAGAATTTAACGGTATGGGTATGCCAAAAATGCTATCCGTACAGTTTGAAGAAATGCTGTACTCTGCTAACTCCAGCTTTGCGCTGTACTCAGCCCTAAGTTCTGGTGCGTGCTTAGCCATTGATGCACACGCCAGCCAAGAATTAAAAGAAAAATTCTTACCGCCGTTATACGAAGGCCGCTGGGCAGGTTCTATGTGCTTAACCGAAGCACACGCTGGTACTGACTTAGGTATTATTCGCACCCGTGCAGAACCCCATGCTGATGGCACCTACAAAATTACCGGGAGCAAAATTTTCATCACCGGTGGTGAGCAAGACCTGACCGAAAACATTATTCACTTAGTGCTAGCTAAACTACCGGATGCACCTGCAGGTGCCCGTGGTATTTCCTTGTTCCTAGTACCTAAAGTGATGGTCAAAGAAGACGGTTCACTGGGTGAGCAAAACGCAGTGAGCTGTGGCTCGATTGAGCACAAAATGGGTATTAAAGCTTCTGCCACCTGTGTGATGAACTTTGACGGTGCCACCGGTTACCTCGTTGGTGAAGTAAACAAAGGTTTGGCTGCAATGTTCACGATGATGAACTACGAGCGTCTATCAATCGGTATTCAAGGTATCGGTTGTGCTGAAGCCTCTTACCAAAGTGCTGTGGAATACGCCAACGAGCGTATCCAAAGCCGTGCGCCAACTGGCCCACAGAACAAAGATCAAGCCGCTGACCCAATCATGGTGCACCCAGATGTGCGTCGTATGCTGCTCACCATGAAAGCCTTAACTGAAGGTGGTCGGGCTTTTGCTTGCTTAGTGGGCGAACAATTAGACATCTCTAAGTTCAGCACTGACGTAGAAGAGCAAAAACAAGCAGCTGACATGGTTGCCTTGTTAACTCCAATTGCTAAAGCCTTCTTCACCGATAACGGTTTAGAAAGCTGTGTTCACGGTCAGCAAGTATTCGGCGGTCACGGCTATATCCGCGAGTGGGGCCAAGAGCAGCTAGTACGTGACGTACGTATTGCGCAAATCTACGAAGGTACCAACGGTATCCAAGCCTTAGACTTAGCCGGTCGTAAAGTCGTCTCCAATGGCGGCGCGTTTGTAAAAATCTTCGCTAACTTGGTTCGTGAAAGCGTTGCCCAACCTGGCACGCTGTACGCTAAAGAGACCCTAGAAGCCCTTGAGCGTCTAGAAAAAGTAACCAACTGGTTAATCAATGAAGCGGCGCAAAATCCGAACGAAGTAGGTGCAGCCTCAGTTGAATACCTACACCTGTTTGGTTACACCGCCTATGCTTGGATGTGGTCACGTATGGCGACTGCAGCTCAAGCTAAACTTGCGGAAGACGAAGCATTCTACAGTGGCAAACTGGCAACTGCTTCTTTCTACTTCCAGCGCTTAATGCCACGTACTCTAGGTCTAGAGGCGAGCATTTGTGCCGGTAGCACCAGCCTATACGAACTTGCTGCCGAGCAGTTCTAAGCCCGTGCTCAGGTAACAACCAGCGACTCAAAAGCGGTACTGTGCTAAACGGTACCGCTTTTTTTATGTCTAGCGCGCTTAAGCCATCATCTACGGAGACTGCCCCATGTTAATGACAGCCGAACAAAGCTTACTGCTCTTAATTGATATGCAAGACAAACTAGTGGCCGCAGTTGATCAGCCCCAACAGTTAGTGGCTAATTGCCAATGGCTGCTAAAACTCAGCCAATTGCTCAAGGTGCCGATTGCCGCTACCGAGCAATACGCCAAAGGCATTGGACCTACGGTTGCGGCTCTGCAACCTTATCTAGAGCAGGTCACTGTGGTTGATAAAACGGTATTTTCTTGCCTAGCCAGCGCTGACTTTAGCCAACACTATCCACTGGCGCAGTACCAACAGTTTGTGCTCTGCGGTATTGAAGCCCACGCTTGTATTTTACAAACCGCCTTACAGCTGTTGGCGCAAAACAAACAGGTCTTTGTAGTGGTGGATGCCATTTCAGCACGCCAGCCGCAAGACACTCACTACGCACTACAGCGTATGCAGCAACAAGGTGCAGTACTGGTAACCAAAGAAATGGTCGGTTTTGAATGGCTACGTGATGCTAAACACCCGACCTTTAAAACCTTTAGCCAAGAGTTTTTACGCTAGCCCTTTACCCCTGACGAATAAAAAACTAATACCAGCGCACTTTTCGCCTAGTTGTTGTTTTTCTATTGATACAGGTCGACACTCACACGTTACGCCCCAACCCGCCGCTGAGTTGCTTAGCCTTTCTCTGGTAGCTCACGTAAAATAGCGGCTTACTTATTAACCGTGAAATAGGTTGCTTCATGTCTTCTGCCAATACTCGCTTAGAAAAAGACTTACTGGGTACCCTAGAAGTACCCGCGGATGCTTATTACGGCATTCAGACCTTACGTGCCTGCAATAACTTTAACTTATCAGGCGTTCCTCTGGCCCACTACCCTAACTTTGTTATCGCCTTAGCTATGGTTAAGCAAGCCGCAGCTGATGCCAACCATCAGCTCGGTTACTTATCAGCCGATAAGCACAAAGCCATTACCCTCGCCTGTAAGCAACTCATTGATGGCCAGCATCACGATCAGTTTATTGTCGATATGATCCAAGGTGGCGCCGGCACCTCCACCAACATGAATGCCAACGAGGTCATTGCTAACTTAGCCCTGGAAGCCATGGGCAAAGCTAAAGGCGAGTACCAGTTTTTACACCCCAATAATGACGTCAACATGGCGCAATCCACCAACGATGCCTATCCAACGGCCATTCGCGTGGGGTTACTGCTTGGCTATCAAGACTTGCTGATCAGCCTTAAAGCCCTAATGAATGCCTTTCAAGCCAAGGGCGTAGAATTTTCCAGCGTATTAAAAATGGGCCGCACTCAACTGCAAGATGCGGTGCCTATGACGCTTGGCCAAGAATTTAATGCCTTTGCCACTAACCTTGGGGAAGACTTAAATCGCCTTGATAAGCTGGTGCCTGACCTTTTAACCTGGGTTAACTTAGGCGGTACCGCCATCGGTACCGGAATCAACGCCGATCCTCGCTATCAAGGTTTAGCGGTTCAACGCCTTGCAGCCATCAGTGGGCATCCGGTAAAAGCCGCGACAGACTTAATTGAAGCCACCTATGACATGGGCGCCTTTGTGCTGTTATCCGGCATGCTCAAGCGCACTGCAGTGAAGCTTTCAAAGATCTGTAACGACTTACGCTTGCTCTCTAGTGGCCCACGTACTGGGATTAACGAAATTAACCTACCGCCCCGTCAACCCGGCAGCTCTATTATGCCAGGCAAGGTTAACCCGGTGATTCCAGAAGCTGTAAATCAGGTTGCCTATGAAATTATCGGCAATGACTTATCGCTGACCATGGCCGCCGAAGCAGGGCAACTGCAGCTCAACGTGATGGAACCGCTGATTGCGTGGAAAACCTTTGATTCGATTCGCTTACTCAAACGTGCGATGGATATGCTGCGCGAGCATTGCATTGAAGGCATTACCGCCAATGAGCAACATTGCCGTGAACTCGTAGAACACTCGATTGGCTTAGTCACCGCACTTAACCCCTATATTGGTTACGAAAACTCTACCCGCATCGCCAAAATCGCTTTAGAAACTGGCCGCGGTGTTCTCGAACTGGTGCGTGAAGAAAACCTGTTAGATGAAGAATTACTGGCTGAAATTCTACGCCCAGAAAACATGATTGCGCCGCGCTCTATTCCACAGAAATAAGGCCGCAACCTAGCGCTTAAGCCGGCTAACAGAGTTATCCCTATTCTTTGTGGGTAACTCTGTTAAAAGCTTTAGTACAAATCGCAACAGCCCACATCCTCTGCCCTCCCTAGCATTCGCTCAAAAAACAACCAATCATGCAATGCTTGCAGACTCGCCTCCAGTCCGCCCTATAATTAGCTAACTACACTGTGTACAAAACCAGTAAGTCGCTGATCAATATAGCTTTAATCACACTCAATGAATAATTGTCGCGGCCGTTAAATAGTTTTACCATTTTATACACAACACACTTATACACAGTCTTTTAGTTTTCTCCCACTAATGCCAGCTCAGCCAGCTAAACTTCAGCGTTGCAACCCTGTTGATAACTTAGTTAATAACTTTAAATAAACTGTCTATATTTTTGTCGATTAACAACTTAGCCGTTACTGGTTATACTGCGCGCCAATTCTGGGTTCCCTCGCCCCCATTAAAAAGGTTGTGGTATGTATAACGCTGCTTTACGCCGGTTAATTCTGGCACTCGCTACTCTGCACATTCTCATTATTATTGCCAGCAACTATTTGGTGCAGTTCCCCATGGAGTTACTGGGCTGGCAAACCACCTGGGGCGCGTTTAGCTTTCCCTTTATTTTTCTTGCCACTGATCTCACAGTGCGTTTAATTGGTAAACAACCCGCACGCAAAATAGTGGGTTGGGCCATGCTGCCGGCTCTCTTGGCATCCTACCTAGTCTCGGCACTGTTTCATGAGGGCAGCTTTCAAGGAGCCGCCACCTTGTTGCAGTTTAATAGTTTTGTGTTCCGTATCGCTCTGGCCAGTTTCGCAGCGTATGTGGTCGGCCAGTTATTGGATATCACGGTTTTTGATCGACTGCGGCAACTGCCCCAATGGTGGGTTGCTCCTGCAGCTTCGACTTTAATTGGTAATTTAGTTGATACCTTTGTGTTCTTCTGGGTCGCCTTTTGGCAAAGCAGCAATGCGTTTATGGCGCAACACTGGGTGGAAATCGCGGCAGTCGACTATGTAATTAAGCTGGCGATCAGTATGACCTTATTTGTACCGCTGTATGGTATGTTGCTCAATCGCATTACCCATTATCTAAAGCGTAGATAATCAACGCTGATCTTAGATTAATAAAAAAGGCATCACATGGATGCCTTTTTGCTGCTTAAACGTCAACTTACGCTTGGTCTTGTTTTAACCACTCGGCGACTTGCTTGGTGTAATAACTCACCACCATGTCAGCCCCAGCGCGCTTGAAACCAATTAAGGTTTCAAAAACCGTACGTTTTTCATCTAGTACACCAGCTAAGGCGGCAAACTTAATCGCTGCGTATTCTCCCCCCACCTGATACGAGGCAATCGGCAGGTCGGTACGCTGACGCAGTTGCGCCACAATATCCAAATACGGTGTACCTGGTTTAACCATTAAAATATCTGCACCTTCGGCCTCATCAATCGCGGCTTCTACCATTGCCTGACGACCATTGGCAAAGTCCGCCTGATAACCATTTCGATCGCCCGATAGATTACAATCCACCGCAGTACGGAAAGGACCATAAAAGGCCGAAGCAAACTTAATCGCGTGAGCTAAAATTCCCACATGACTAAAACCTGCCTCATCTAAGCCCTGACGAATAGCCGCTACCTGACCATCCATCATTGCCGATGGCGCCAGCATATCGGCACCGGCCCGCGCGGCTGCTACTGATTGCTTAACTAAGTTAGCCACCGTGGCGTCGTTATCTACTTCGCCATCACACACCACACCACAGTGCCCATGACTGGTGTATTCGCAAAAACAAATATCCGGAATCACCACCATATCCGGATGCCGTTGTTTAATGGTGCGTACCATTCGTGCCAGCAACCCATCGTCATTCCAGGTATCGCTGCCCACTTCATCTTTTTTATGGGAAATACCAAACGGCATAATGTAGCGAATGCCTAAGTTATACAGCTCATCGACTTCGGCCGCTAACTCAGACTCAGGAAAGCGACAAATACCTGGCAAGGAGTCAATTGCTTGACGCTCAGTTAAACCTTCATCAATAAAAATGGGATGAATCAAATCATCCAGATTAAAACTTTGCTCACGCACCAAGTTACGAATCGCCGCAGTACGTCTTAATCGACGTGGGCGATATAAAATTTCTGAGGACATACTCACTCCTAAGGGCTAACGGCAACTTAACAGTTAGGCATTAACGCCCAACACAACGCTAACAGTATAGACCCTCTGGTCCACTGACGGCAGTCATCGCTTAGTTTTGTTGGCGCCGATAAGCCTCGGGAGTACAGCCTGCATGACGCTGAAACATACTAATAAATGCTGAGGAGCTGCTATAGCCTAAGTCAAAGGCTAAGGCTTTAACGCTTTGCCCTTGCTCTAAACCCTCTAACGCGGCTAAAAAACGTAAACGTTGACGCCACTCACCAAAACTCATGCCCAGCTCACGCAAAAACGTTCGTGCCAGCGTGCGCTCACTGACAAATACTTGCTCAGCCCAGTCAGCTAAGGTGGCATTATTGGCTGGCTGCAAACGTAAGCTATGCAAAATCTGATTAACCTGCGGTGAGCTGCCATAGGGTAAATACGCCTGTTCGATTGGCGCTAATTGCAGTTGATCCAATAATACCTGTGCTAAATTTTGATCGGCTAAAGTCATTGGCTGTTTCACATCGCGCTGGGCAAAGTCATTCAAAATCGCTTTTAAAATATCGCTCATTGCGACCGCACAGGGCTGAAGCGGCAGCTGCTCACAAGCGCTGGCTGCAATATATACCGAGCGATAAATTACCGCCTCACGGTTATAACAGCTGTGCTGATGATGCGGCGGCACCCAGACCGCATAACTGGGTGGTGATAGATACACTTGGCCTTCCACTTCCAGCTGCATGACTCCCCGCGCCGTATAATTAAGCTGCCCCCAACTGTGCTGATGGGGCGCGGCATGGGTATCGGCACCGAATTCGTCATAGCGAAAATACACCGTACTGGGTAAATCTCTGATTTCTGGGATGCTGAGGTATTTTTTTTGCATACTGTCTTAAATTCACGCTGCTCTGTCTGAAAATCAGTATAGGCTTTAATTAAGACAGGCGCATAATAGCGGGCATTCTTCTTTTAATAACAACTGAGCCTCTATGTATTACGCATTTCCCTTGCTGGCGGTCTTATTCTGGGCCGGTAACACCGTGGTCAACAAACTCACCGTAGGTGCGATTAATCCCGCGGAAATCGGATTTTATCGCTGGTTATTTGCTGCCGTGTTGCTCACCCCTTTTTTACTGCGCCCCGCGCTACGCAGTTGGTCCACAGCCAAGCCGTATATGGGCAAAATTTTTATTTTAGGCTTTCTGGGAATGGCGGTTTATCAAAGCTTAGCCTATTTTGCCGCACCTAAAACCTCGGCGACTAATATGGGAATTATCCTCTCGTTAATGCCGATGATGTCCTTAACCTTAGCCATTTTGGCACTTGGTCAAAAACTCACGATGGGGGCATTAGTTGGCTCAATTGTGTCGTTTCTTGGGGTGCTATTAGCTATTGCAGAAGGCGACTTACTCTCCCTGCTAAGCCACGGTATCAACATGGGCGATGCAATGATGTTAATCGCTACTTTATCCTATGCGATCTACAGCACCTTGCTAAAAAAATGGCAAATTCCCCTGTCAGCCATGACCATGCTCTACCTACAGGTGTTAGTGGCGGTGATTATCTTATTCCCGCTGTTTTTATGGTCGCCTAAGGTGGGATTAACTAGCGCTAACGTGCCGCTGATTTTATACGCCTGCGTATTTGCCTCAATCGCCGCGCCCTTGGCATGGATGACTGGGATTAAACATTTAGGCCCAAGCAGCACTGCCGGTTTTTTTAATTTAGGCCCAATTATTACGGCGGTGATTGCTTGGTTGATGTTGTCTGAGCAGCTGGCTACATATCACTTTATTGGCGGCGGTATGACCATTTTCGGCGTCATTTTATCTGAACGCTGGACCCGCCCTTGGCGCCAGCACAGTGCTTAATTAACGGGTTACTTTCCCACCTAAAACTTGCCAGCAAGGATCATTTTTTAGCCATCACGGATTTTTGCTGGTATAGTTTTCACTTCGCGACTCAATAACTGACGAATAAGGCTCGCGTGTTTACTGGTTAAATCCAGCTAACCGTTACAGGAAAACTGCCTACCTTTGTGTAGTTTTAGAGATACTAAAAAAGGTCTTAGCAGCTACCGGTAAAATGGATAGGGAATACTTTTGCTTAAGAGAGATTAATAAAGTCGCCCGCGGCGCCACCAATAACATCCCTTAAGCCCACCACCTGCTAATACTAGCTAAGTGCTAGTTAGCCATTTTGCTCACAGTTGGGTGTGAAGCCTTTTTTACTGCCTCTTTCTGAATCCGTAGGCTAACCGCTTGCAGCTTCAGCTTTCTGTAACTTCTTTATGCTTCCTGGCGCGCCTTGGCGCTTTAGGACAGCTCTACGTGTTACCGCACGCAGAATACATCCTGCTTGGATGAACGCGGTATTTAAGGAGTGATGGAAAATGTTTCAATTTTCTACAACCGGCGCTTTGCTGTTGTTACTCGCCTTTTATGGCATAACTTTTTTACTCACGCTACGCATTGGTAAAAAAGAAGAAAATGTGGATGGCTACATGGTTTCCAATGGTTCCGTTGGTTTTGGTATGTCCGCCGCCAGTATGACCGCCACCTGGATCTGGGCCGCCTCGTTCTACGCTGCCGCTAGTTCAGGCTACAAATATGGCTTATCGGGCGCTATTCATTACGGTTTCTGGGGTGCCCTAATGATTTTGTTTATTTACCCGTTTGGCATGCGCTTTCGTAAATTAGCCCCTGATGCCCACACCTTGGCTGAAATTATGCACGCCCGCCACGGTACGGCCAGCCAAATGGTCCTCGCCGGCTCTAACATTGTCGGTAGCGTAATTAGCCTTATGGTCAACTTTACTGCTGCCGGCGCCTTAGTCGATATTCTTTCCCCCTTAAGCTTTACCCAAGGCGTTATGATTGCCGGCTTTGGCGTATTGTCTTATACCCTATGGTCTGGCTTTAGATCCTCTGTTTTTACCGACTTTGGCCAACTGGTCGCGATGATTGCAGCAGCGGTGATTATTATTCCGGTGCTATTTTTTAAACTAGGTGGCCCCTCACTATTTGAGGCCGGTATGCCAAACCTCACCGCTGATCAAGCCAACTTCTTCTCTACCACCGCTATTTTAGAACAAGGCGCGCCATTTTTTGTCGCCGTTCTGGCCTATGCCATTGGTAACCAAACCATCGCCCAGCGCCTATTTGCTGTGCGTGAAGACCTAATTAAACCCAGCTTTATTACTGCCACCATCGGCTATGGCGCGATTGTCATTGGGCTTGGAATGTTGGGGCTATTGGCCTTATTTGCTGGCGTAATTCCAGTAGATGGCGACCTCAACAACCTAATTCCACAAATGGCTGCCACCTATTTACCCCCCTTCATGGTGGCCCTGCTGTTTATCATGGTAATTGGTTCGCTGTCCTCCACTGCTGACTCTGATCTATCAGCCTTGTCAGCCATCGTCATGACCGACATTTATGGTAAGCAAATCACCAAAAATCGTCCGTGTCCGAAAAAAATGCTCTGGATTGGACGCATGACCATGATTATCGCCACCACCTTGGGCGTGGTGTTTGCTAGCTTAAAACTAGATATTTTATCCATGCTCATTTTTGTTGGCGCCCTCTGGGGTTCTATCGTGTTCCCAGTGATTGTGAGCCTGTACTGGAACAAGGTCACTAACAAAGCGTTCACCCTATCGGTTGCGGTCTCTTTCTTACTGTTTTTGATCGTACGCTTTAACTGGCTACCGATTACCGGTGCCACGGGCATGTTTTTTGAGTTAATGGCAGCGATTGGCGGTGGGGTAGTGATTGGCCTCATGACCTTTGGCTTTTTCGGCAAAACCGTTGGCCTGATTTGCGGGGTGCTCGCGGCGGCCATTTTTGCCCCTTACGCAGTTGGCTTTTTGCGTGAATACACAGTACTGCTCAGCTCCCTTACGGCCTATGGCGCCAGTGCCGTCGTCTGTACGCTAATCACCTTACTCAGCAAAGCTGAGCCATTTGATTTTGCGACCATTGATCAAAGAGTCATTGAATTTCACCAAGAGCAAAACAACGCATAAGGAGTAGCTAACATGTCAACTTTAGGATTAACTATTTACGTCTTAATGTGGCCGGTGCTGGCCACCGGCGTTCTGATCGTTTTGTGCGCCGGACTCATTAAAGATATCCGCAAAGCCAAAAAGAAAGGTAAAAGCCTAGTCTAACGCTTAACTTAACTTGCCTCACCGCGCTGTTAGCGGTGGGGCAATAGCGGACTGTCATTCAACTGACATCTAAACGTCACCCTCGCGTCATCTTTGCCCTACAGCATCAGCATCTAAAATTTTATCTGCCTGATAACTATTCTAAGGATGCTGTATGTTCCGCTTTGCCCATTGCCGTCTACCACTTTCATTACTGACACTCGCCATTGCTGGCCCACTCTATGCTGGCACAGTAAGCACCGATGGCGTAGATTTAGTGATTAAAACGAAAGGCGGTTTTGAAGTAAAAACAGTCGATGATGCCTTTAGCTTTCAGCTCGGTGGCCGCTTACAACTAGACATGGACTCCTTTAATGGAGTCATGACTAAAAATGGTAAACGGGCCGATGAAGCTTATCTTCGCCGGGCGCGTCTTGAGGCCTCCGGTAAAGTTTATAGTGTTTGGGGCTATGACTTTAGTGTGAGCTTTGCTGACGATGGTGAGACCTCATGGAAAGAGGCCTCGATTAGTTACCTAGGCCTTGATCCGGTGACCCTCAAGTTTGGCCGCTTTGATCCAGATTTTGGTCTTGAGTCGGCCACCAGCTCCAAATGGATTACCGCTATTGAGCGCTCAATGATCTATGACCTAGCACCTTGGGTGAATGACCACCAAGAAGGCATGGGGTTACAAATCAGTGCGAGTAATCAAGTGCTCTATGGTTCAGCCAGTGTCAATCGCCCTAAAAACCAAGAAGACACTCATGGTAAAAACAAAAATAATTATGGCTTGCGCGTGGTGTATGCGCCCTTGGCTAGTGCTGGCAATGTCTTACACTTTGGCGCCAGTTACGCCAATAGCCAAGGCAATGAGTTTGACGGACGCATCCGAACCCGTCTTGGGGTACGCGGCACCTCTGAAGACAGTGCCAATGGTAATCGCCTAGAGCTGGCACCGAAAATTAAAAACGCCAACTTTGATAGTGATCGTGCCTGGGGCTTAGAGTTAGCCTGGGCCCATGGTCCTTTATCGCTCCAAGGTGAGTACTTGCGCCGTGACCTAAAGGCCGACAATAGCAACAAAGTTAAACGCAATGACCGCAAAGCAGAGGGTTACTATGGCCAAATCGCTTATACCCTAACCGGCGAGTCGCGCGGCTATAAATTGGATGGTGGTAAATTTGACAAAATAAAACCCAACGATAAATCCCTAGGCGCGTGGGAGATATTCTATCGCCATGATCAAATCCAAGTTAAAGAAAGCGACTTCTTAGATAACAAGGTAAAAGGTCACACCTTTGGTGTTAACTGGTACGCCAATGAAGCGGTTAAAATTTCGGCGGATTACGTCAAGGTTAAAACCTCTAAGCCTAGTAATAAAGTCGGAGATAAGACCGGCGATGCCCTCAGTTTACGTGCACAGTATGTGTTTTGATTGGTCGCTTAAGCTAAGGAGCATTCCATGCGTTTGACGTTTGCCATCCTCTTAACCGGCAGTTTAAGCACGTTACCGCTTTACGCCAGCGTTACTGACTCAAGCCATTCGGCCAGTGAAACGATTATTCAGGTGCAACTTAAGCAGTTGCGGCCCACACAAGCAGCGATTGGCTACGATCAGGTGTATTACAAACTGGCTCGCTTTGCCCAAGCGCCGCAGGCAGTACTTGAGGAGTACTGTGAAACCAATGGCCAGTTAGGACTCAGCCACGCCAGCAACAAAGCCAGCCTACAAGATCCGGCTAGCTTTAGTTGTCAGGCCGCGGTAGGTAGCGATCCGCAATCGATGAAAACCGTGGTGATCGGCCCCCAGCAACACCTCTATCTGACCGATGGCCACCATACCTTTACTAGTTTATGGGAGCACCCAGGCGCAGGGCCTGAATTAACGATGCACGTTAGGGTCAGTGCCGACTTTAGCGACAGCCCAGACCTTGAGCACTTTTGGCAGCGCATGCAGCAAGCCAATAAAGTCTGGCTACGTTCAGGCACCAATCAAGCGATTGAGCCCCAGCAGTTACCCAAACAATTAGGGCTACAACAGCTAGACAATGATCCCTACCGCGCCTTAGTGTATTTCACCCGAGGCGCCGCCTATGAAAAGCCTCGCTCAGGCAATACGCCGATTGAGTATTTAGAGTTTTATTGGGGCAACTGGTTACGTGCGCAATTGGATCTGCACCAATACGACTTAAATAACCTAAAAAGCTATCAACAGGCAGTCACAGCAGCCAGCCAATTGATGGTTAAAGCGGCCGCCGATCAACCAATCACAAGTACAGGGCTCACCCCCCAACAACTGGGTGGTTATCAACGACTAAACCGCAAAAAACTGAATAAGAATCTAAGTAGTAAAGTGCCTTTAGCATTGAGGTACCAGGCAAAATTATAAAATAAACCCCCAAAAAGTCAGTCCAACTTTTTGGGGTCAATTATCTAAAAGAACTTATTAAAGCTCACCAACAGTCAGATGGTATTTTTTGATTCAAGTTATTAACTGTCAGCGTCTTGCATTTATCACTTGCCATACTACCTGTAGGCACTGCTGATAAAGTGAAACTTCTTTTATTCGGTTCATAATCAATAGTATAGTTTATAGTCGTACCTTCTTTTGGAATTTTATTAAAAGGTAAATTCTCTTTAGAAGGATAAATTCCTTTAGCACTTCTTTCACGCTCTAAAAATAGCACCAGCTCCATAAGTTGTGCCTGCGCCTCAGCTCTTTTGGTTTTCATTACATGTTGCTGATACGAAGGATAAGCTATAGCAGATAGTATCCCTACTATGGCAACAGCTATCAGCAGTTCAATCAAAGTAAAACCGTTATTTAATTGATAGCCTCTCACACTAGTTTTCCTCATGCCAAGATAAACGATTAGAAGAGTTCACCCCTCCTAAAATTTCAATACAATTAGCGTCTACGCCCACTTCACTCTTCGCACCTTCAGAGCTAGCGTAACATAGATAGCGTTTACCTGAGTCTCTAGCATCAAGCACTAAAGGCTTTTTAATAACACCACTGTTAGGGTTACTAAAACCTGAAGAGGGTACTCTAATTACATTTCCGTTACTATCTTTAAGCTCATTACCGTCTTTATCTTTAAGCACTACATAATCATTACTATCGATAATCCCATCTTTATTTAAATCAAAGAAAGAATAGTTAAGGCGGCTTCCCGTTGCTAAATCTAAACTCATAATCCAGCTACGGCCACCAGCTAAACAAGGATCACTTGAAGGAATTAAACTAGTAAAGGTTACTCGATTACCTCCTAGAGTAGGGCGCGCAATAATACGTTCACCTTCTGCACCATTACCTCCTCTAGCTTCACTCCACAATAAATTAAGATACCATCCATTAGAATCAGGCCGCATTGGAATATCAGTAACTACCCGTACGCTCATCTCATTAATCATGCTTTCCTGCAAAATTTCCTGCTGGATAAGCCCACTCTTTAAGATTGGTTTTCCCTCATCTACAAGTCCATAAAGAGAGTTAATAATTGGATCCTCACCAATAACACCATCATTCATTTTATAATAACTACCTGTACCTACTAAGAGCATTAAACGCTTATCTTGAGTATAAGCAGCATCTAATGGTGCTGTAATTGGCTGAGGACGTCCTTTCGGGTCTACTGCAGAAAATAACTCTTTACCTTTAAGGCTAGCCGGTATTTGCCATTTATCTACTTTAGAATCTGCTACATCTATTCTCCAAACCTTACCTACAGTGTCCGCAACATAAAGCCGATCTGCAGTTTTGTTATTACTTAAGTCAACAGCTAAAACAGAGCCTAAATCTCCAGAGGTATTAAGCTCAATTTTTTTAATAATTTTTCCATCTGCAGCATCAAGTATCCATATATAGTTCTTTGTATTAGTTTCACGCTCATATCCGCTACTAATAACTACACCAAATTTTCCATTATTTAGCGGCACCAGGGTTGGCTGAGCAATCGTTAATCCTAGTTTATCTTGATCATCACCATTAAACTCCCAAAGTACACTCCCAGCATCCATTTTTTCTGGATTACTAACATCTAAAGCAAAGATAGAGTTTCCACCAGCTCCCGTGCTACCTATCAGAATAGTTTTCCACTCATTATTAATATAGGCATCACCTATACGCGGGGTACCATCCACATAATACAGATGCGAATACTCATGCTTAACTAACTGCTCTAGCTTAGGTACAACACTCCGTGGAATATAGGCAAATAACTCTTCTCCATTCTTTGCATTAAAAATATGCAGCATGCCATCATTAGCACCTACAGCTAAAATACCCGGCTTGCTTTTATATGGAGTTGATGACCGATACTCAATATATTTTTGACCAACATCGCTACTATGAAAAAGTCCACCCGTTATTTGTGCATAACCAAAGTTTTGATGCTGCATATACTGTGGATCTGAATTAGTAATATCTCCTAGCACACTATCTCGCTGTCTAAATATACCCTCTAGGTTTTTTCCTGAGCGCTCATTTGCACGATCACCTCTCAGGTATTTAACTATCAAGTCTATATTCGCCGAATCAGATAAAGATTTTTTATAACCTGCAGATAAGGAAGCTGTATTAAAAGGCTTGCCTTTACCATCAAACGTAAATATTTTTCTATCATCGTATTTAACTTTATCAAGCTCTTCTGCAGCGCTCCATGATTTAACATTAGTGACAATATCTTTTGCGATGATATCACCACTCCAGCGGTCTGTACTTAATAGCGTCTGATATGCAATGGTACCTTCAATATAAGAAGTACTATTTGCAGCTAAAGAGGTGGTAGTACTTCTTAAGCTTTGTACAATATTAGCAAAAGCTTCTTTCAAGCTCCTTACCATTAAGTTAGCGTCACTGGCCACATAAAAAGTTCTAGGCCTTAGATTACCATTTTCCAGTTTATCCTCATCTGTCCACCAGGAATTCTCCTTGATAAAATCCTTTAATGGATCAAAATCTTTAGGTACAGTAAACCCGCCATATTTAGTAGCTAGCCAATATTGATTCTTAATGCGATCGGCCAAATGTTCGTTCTCACGAACATCAATCCAGTAGGTCGATATCCGTTGATCCCCTAAATTTTGATTAGGTCTTATATTGGTTGTATTAGCATAATAGGCTAAGCCTGCAATATAAGCAGAGTTATTCCTACCTGTAAATTCTTGCTCTGCAGTTTTAAGACTCCCCTCAGCTCCAAGTATCTTGTTTGTGTAGGCATTCAATGGCAAGTTATCACCTTGGGCTGGTAAGTTCCTATCTTGGTGAGTATTAACATCGCCAATACCTAAAATAATATTTTTCTGGCAAGAGTAATTAATGGGATCTGACCAGTTACGTTCAATCACAGGGAAGCGATCGGCCTGTTGTTCAACATTCTCTTTCTCTTTTCTAACGGTGTATTCAGCGACATTACCCTGATTTTTAAAGTATCTTATTGCTGTGTAATAAAGTTCACTCACAGGATCATAACTTTTTAAGCTGTGAGTTCCCCACTCTCCAAACTTATTAATATAGTTAATTACTCCACTATTACCATAATCGGGCCAAAAGCTTTTATCTTTATTTGCATCTTCATCTGGATGCTGGATTAACTGGCCTGTATCTTCTCGCCACTCTGCCTGAGGGTTTGCCTCTTCTCCAACGCCACCAAACACAGGCTTTTTAGGGCCGACATATTTTTGTTCAGCCCGTAGCACCCCACCCTTACGATAAGGATTATTACTGCTGTCATTAAGATAACCAAAAGCACTGTAACGCAGTTCCCTTGCATACTGCTGTATCAGCCCCTCTGGCTTGTATCCTCCATTGGGGTAAGGCTGGCAATTCTCCTCTAGAAACCTAGGGTCACATACTTTAACTCTAACAAAATAACTATAATTTACCTTATTAAGCTGAACCTCAGCCTTATATTGTTTTCCCGATACGTTTATACGTTTCAAACGCGCATTACTACCATAAGGCGTATAGCCATCAGGAATAGTTTTATTATATTCTCTATTGCCTCCGCCTCCCGGGTTGCGTGCTTTTTGCAAAATAGTTAGGGTCTCAGTATCAACTAGTCTATTACCACCAGTTAGAGCCGCACGAAATGGGTCAATAGTTGGGGTAAAGGCCCAGTTTAAAAAATTACCATGAAACTCTTCTGTCTGCCTGCCCCCGCAGGTATTAGCTACATCTGCTAGTTTTTTCGTAGGGTTAAAATACTCTATCTCATTACGCTCATATTTATTACGCTCATATTTATAGCACTTTAAAGAGTCAAAATATCCCGCATAAGTTCTTTTGGGGTCAAACTCTCCCGTATTAGCAATAGATACCACCGTAGGATACTCAACTGAAGGAACTAAAGCTAAACTACCTGGAACATTACCACTACCTAATAATAAAGGTGTTTGTGCAACACTAGCAGCAGCAGTTTGCCCAATAGACCAGCATGTTAAAGCTGAAATCAAAAACAATCGTACATTAATCATAATTTACTCTTCCACAAAAAAAGTAGAAATTAGTTTTACCTCTGCAGCACCATCTGTATTAGTAGCTGTGCTCTCTATTTTTAATAAAGTAAAATCTAAAACCATTTCTTCACCTGCAGCTAAAGAGCCACCACCTGATAATTGTGGGTTAACTAAGTCTTGAATTGATAATTGCCCTGGGTGCTCCAGTTTAGTAATTACAATATCTGCCGAACACTTTATATCATCGCATTTCTTAGCAGGTATCGTTTTAACAATATCCCCAAATTGCTTATTATCATATTGAGTGTAAGGTATTTTTAAAGCTGCTTTCTCTCCATCGCGCAGTCCTTTTTCTGCCATTTGGAAAGCAATACCTCTTTGCAAGTGATTGCTAGACATTTTTTCTTGTAATATTGTACTAGAAACACCACTAAGCCCAATAGTTGTTAAGATCAACAAAAAAATTAATAATACTAACAGGGTAGCACCTTGTTGTTTTTTAAAACTCATGGCAGTTTATTCCTGATTGCAATAGTACTAATAAAAACCTGTGCCATTCTCTTATCTTTTACTGTCAAAGCTCCATTCACTACTTTAAAAAAGTTGTTATCTTTATCTGGAAAAATATCCACAGGCAACTTTAACGTAATATTTTCATCCACTGTATTTTTGTCACCTGTTACGACCATATAAACACGTACAGCAACTACATTTCCCCAGTCTGCGGGCTGTTTCATATCATCTAAACTGACATATCGATCAATAATACGATCTCTATTTTCGTCTATTCCATATTCCATCTTCAATTCGACAACGCCTTCTAAAAGCTCTTGACGCTCAGTGACTAGAGAATTATCAATCACTTTATACTCATCTCGAAATAATGCTGGATTACCCTCACTATTTACTGCTATATAATAGTATTCACTCACGAGTGGTAATACATCAAAATATATTCTATAATCATTACTCCAGCGGCTCTCACTCTCTTTACCATACTGATAAAACTCATAACTTCCTTTATCAGCTCCATTGACAAACACATCACAACCTGCGCTACTAGAAACAATTAATGGAGAACTTTTAGAGTAATTATTGATGCCTTTTGCAAGTTTAGCACTGGGTGCTTCACCTATTTTAATTACACCCGTCATCGCATTAGTTTCCACTCCATAATAAGTCACACCTGGCATGGTATAGTTAACTAAAAGCCCATCGCTACCCTCAACTTGTTGATCACCCTTTAAATAAGTTGTTCCACTCTTATACACCGTAATAGGCACATTAATATTCAGCCGATTATCAGCACTATCTAGAGGAAAAGCTCGATACTGAGCAAGGCTAATGCAGTTTCCTTTATAACCAGCATTGCGGATACTGTAGCTTAGGGTCTCAATCGCAAATCGTCCTGTTTCTTGCACACGCGCTAAAGCAGTATTTGTTCTTGCTGTTTGCTTGCTTGATACATATAGCTGGGTAACGCCTAACATTAGAATAAGCCCTATCAGCATAGCAACCATCAACTCGACAATACTAAAACCATACTGTTGTTTAAAACATAATTTCATATATCTGTCCGATACTCTACTGTATACATTTTCTCTAATTCATTTACAGAATCAATTTCACCATAGGAGTCATCCCAAGTGATTTTAATTATAACTGTATTACCTAAGTCACTATGCTGTCGCTGAATAGAAACACGTGTTGTATCTGCATCTGAAATCAAACAAGCCAGCATATTCTTCCAATCTAAAATATCTTTCTTCGCTATAGATTGATTATCACTAAGCGTATTTTTACACGTGCCTACAGCCTCATTAGCAATATCGTACAAACCACGCTCTACATCAAATCTATTCGTACGCATACGCTCAGAAATATCTTGCGCCAAAATATTTGCTTGCGATCGATAATAAGCACTTTTATTGCTTTTTATACTTTGCGCCTGCAATGAAACATAACCAAGCAACCCAACACTTAAAACCAATACAGAAACCATTACCTCAATTAAAGTAATGCCATGCTGTCGCTTATAATTAATCATATTTTATCCTGCGCATGTTTGCTTTTTAATTTTAAGCATTCCATACTCGTTTAGCTCAACATAGCTCTCTGGAGCAGAATGACTACTTACAATAAAACAAATTTTATTATTTGTTTTACCATTTACAGCAAAGCTAAATTCTACTGGTCTTAATACAAGCTGAGTTTTACTGAACTCCGTCTCATATAAAAGCTCACTATTTTCACCAAGCACTATAAGCCTATTACTTAAACTAGGAGCTTTGACGCAAGTATTACCCTCCTTCTCAGCTAAGCACACTTTAACATTTTTTCTTTGAGTAACAGCTTCAGTTCGCGCATATTGCACCAACCTCTGTAAGTCATTTACGGCCGCATCAACATTATTTTTATCTATCAAAGAGCGAAAAGATGGAAATGACAAACTAAGCAAAATAGCGAGGACACTAACTCCTACCATAAGCTCTATAAGTGTCAACCCTTGACTATATTTAATTTTCATATATTTATTAACACCACTGCATGCAACTCATACTTTAACTAGCCATGTAATTGTTTCTTGCTATTTTTTCGAGTACTAGCCCAGTAAGACAAGTGGCCATTTTTATAAGATAAACGGCTCACTTAACAAGCTAACCCTCTAAACTAACGCCTCAACCACCCAGCCCCCAGTTTCAGCAAATCACTGACACCAAACTGGCCATCACCGTCTTGATCCAACAAGCCGCCCAATACACTGCCTAAACCACCCTGTTGTTGAATTTGCGCCTTCTCTGCGCCTAGGGTTTTACCTAGATCATTCGCATCCATGCCGCCCGACATTACCTGCTTGGCTAAAAATGCCATAACCACTGGCGCCAGCAGCTTCAATAACTGATCAACCAAGCCCGTACTCAAACCTGTGGCTTGGCCTAATTGGGCTTCAGCTTGGGGTAGTTTATTGCCAAAGATATGCCCTAAAATACCGCCCGCTGCTTGGTTCTGTCCTGAGTTACCGGCTAATAGCTGCTGAGCTAAACCACCCAATAACTCGCCTAAGCCATTACCACTAGCTACTTGACTATGGTCTTTAGTCAACGCACTAAATAACTCTGCAGCTCCTTGCGGCTGACTGGCATTTTGTCCTAAAGCGGCCACCAATAGCGGCAGCGCCGTAGCAACGGCAGATTCAGTTTGCTCACTACTTATCCCTAAACTTTGCGCCATTTCAGCCAGTGGCTGTCCTTTTAATTGCGCTAGCAGCGCACCTACTAATTGACTGCTCTGCATACCGCTACCTCCATTAGATACGAATTAAATTAATGTCATTTTAGCTTAGCTACAGGGCCAAATCGCTGCATTTAATCCGTTAATCGGGACAAATGTAACTTTTTATAAAGCTGCTGAACCTTTTCTAGCTTTGCTTTTCTTACTACCTGAGTGTTACGGATTAACGCTTAAGCTCCTTGATGTGTTTAATGTTGGCAGATACCGAACCAATCCCCTAGTGGTTCGGCTTAACTCCGAACTTTCCTCCCCAATTTGAAGTTCGGAGTTTTTTTTGCCTGTTTTTTGACAATCCCTGTCAGTTTGTTGCGCTTCCTGCTTAGTCGCTGTTTTTTCATATTATTTCCTGTAGTATGCTTTTCACGTCACTACATGGCCTGTTTGGGTCGTTAATTATTTTTTCCGGCGTTTCCACAGCAAAGTGAGACAACAATGACAGATCGCGTTCAAGTAGGTGGCCTTCAAGTCGCCAAAGTCCTATACGACTTTATCAATAATCAAGCTATCCCTGGCACCGGCCTAACCGCCGAGGCGTTCTGGGAAGGTGCAACCCAAGTTTTAAAAGACTTAGCACCGAAAAACCGTGCTCTTTTAGAAAAGCGTGATGCGCTACAAGCACAAATTGACGAGTGGCATCTCGCGCGTAAAGGTCAAGCACACGATCCTGTTGCTTACAAAGCATTCTTAGAGGAAATCGGCTACTTACTACCCGAAGCCGAAGATTTCCAAGCCACTACGCAAAACGTAGATGAAGAAATTGCCCGTATGGCTGGCCCACAACTGGTGGTGCCAATTACTAACGCACGTTTTGCGCTCAACGCAGCCAACGCGCGCTGGGGCTCTTTATATGATGCACTGTACGGCACTGACGCAATCAGCGAAGCCGACGGCGCTGAAAAAGGTCAAGGCTATAACAAAGTACGCGGTGACAAAGTCATTGCTTTTGGTCGTGCCTTTTTAGACGAAGCCGCACCTTTAGCTGCAGGCTCACACGCTGAAGCCACTAGCTATCGCATCGAAGATGGCAAGCTAATCGTTAGCCTTAAAGGCGGCAGCAATACCGGTTTACGCGACGATCAACAATTGATCGCATTCCAAGGCGAAGCCACAGCTCCAACGACGATCCTGCTGAAAAATAACGGCATGCACTTTGAGATTCAAATTGATGCCAACAGCCCAATCGGTCAAACCGATGCCGCTGGGGTTAAAGATATCCTGATGGAAGCTGCGATCACTACCATTATGGACTGTGAAGACTCCATTGCTGCAGTAGACGCTGACGATAAAACTCTGGTTTACAGCAACTGGTTAGGCCTGATGAAAGGTGACCTAGCTGAAGAAGTCAGCAAAGGTGGCAAAACCTTTACCCGTACCATGAATGAAGACCGTGTCTACACCGGTTTAAACGGTGAAGAAGTTAAACTGCATGGTCGTTCGTTACTGTTCGTACGTAACGTTGGTCACCTGATGACTAACCCTGCGATCCTCGATGAGCAAGGCAACGAAATGCCTGAAGGCATCATGGACGGCTTATTCACCAGCTTAATTGCCCTGCATAACCTCAATGGCAATACCAGCCGTGGCAACAGCCGCACCGGTAGCGTGTACATTGTTAAGCCAAAAATGCACGGCCCAGAAGAAGCGGCCTTTGCTAACGAGCTATTCGAGCGCGTCGAAGACGTATTAGGCATGCAGCGCAACACCCTGAAAATGGGCATCATGGATGAAGAACGCCGCACCACAGTTAACCTCAAAGCCTGTATCGCTGCTGCCAAAGAGCGTGTGGTATTCATTAACACCGGTTTCTTAGATCGTACTGGTGACGAAATCCATACCTCCATGGAAGCGGGCCCAATGGTACGCAAAACTGCAATGCGCGGTGAGAAGTGGATCGGCGCTTACGAAGACTGGAACGTTGATACCGGTCTGGCAGTAGGTTTACAAGGCAAAGCGCAGATTGGTAAAGGTATGTGGGCTATGCCTGATCTGATGGCCGCCATGTTAGAGCAGAAAATTGGCCACCCGATGGCTGGTGCCAACACTGCTTGGGTTCCTTCACCTACAGCAGCGGTACTGCACGCTCTGCACTACCACAAAGTTGACGTATTTGCCCGTCAGAACGAGTTAAAAGCCCGTAAGTTTGCTTCTTTAGACGATATTTTAACTATTCCGTTAGCACCCAATACCGATTGGACTGCCGAAGAAATTCAGCAAGAGTTGGATAACAACGCCCAAGGTATCTTAGGTTACGTAGTACGTTGGATCGACCAAAGCGTCGGCTGCTCGAAAGTACCTGATATTAACGATGTCGGCTTAATGGAAGACCGTGCCACCCTGCGTATCTCTAGCCAACACATGGCTAACTGGTTACGCCACGGTATCGTGACTGAAGAGCAAATCGTTGAGACCATGAAGCGCATGGCTGAAGTCGTTGACCGTCAAAATGCCAACGATCCAATCTATCGCCCAATGGCACCTAACTTCGATGACAATATTGCGTTCCAAGCTTCTTTAGAGCTGGTTCTGCAAGGTAAAGCGCAGCCTAACGGCTACACCGAGCCAGTATTGCATCGCCGCCGCCGTGAGTTCAAAGAGAAAAACGGTCTCTAAGTTCTCACCTAGGTGTTAAAAAACAGCCGCTTTTGCGGCTGTTTTTGTTACAGCTGCTTATTCTTTTGGCGTATTTCAGCCCAAAGCTGAAGGCTGTTACACTCTTGCGCTGCAGAAAAACCATAACAATAATCCGGAGCGCAGCATGACTAGCAGTGATAGCTTTACTCAGACAGGACTTACTGCAGTGCAACAAAACATCCAAGGTATTTTGGAGTTTTTGCGCAAGTATCCGCCTTTTAGTCAGATGAATATCACCCACCTTAATTACTTGGTGAATCACTGCACGTTACGCTTTTTTGCCCAGGGTGCACCTATTATTGCCCCCGAAGATGGCTTAATTGAGCACTTTTATATCGTTAAACAAGGACGCATTGTGGGCGCTCGCTCGATCCCACAAAAAGATCAAGACCCTGCTGCAGCAGCCATTGAAACTACCTTTGAAATTACCACTGGCGAATGTTTTCCGATTGCCGCATTACTCGCTGAGCGTCCAACCCGCACCACCCATCTAGCCGCAGAAGATAGTTTTTGTTTGCTTCTAGAAAAGTCCGCCTTTGTTGAGCTGGTTAAACAATGCACGGTGTTTCGCGAGTTTTGCGTACGCGGCATCAGTAGCTTGCTTGATCAAGCAACCCAGCAAGTGCAACTGAAAGCGGTAGAAAGTTTGGGTGCGCAACACACGATGGAGGCTACCTTAGCCGAACTTACCTTGCGTTCGCCCATTAGTTGTACACCTGACTTTCCGCTCTATCGTGCAGTGCAGCGGATGCATGAGCAACAAATTGGCAGCTTAGCCATTGTCGACGCACAGGATTACCCAATAGGTATCTTTACTTTACGTGATCTGCGCCGGGTGATTGCCACAGGCGAGGCTGATTTACAGCAACCCATTAGCCAAGTCATGACGCCCGATCCTTTTTATCTGCCCTCAGCTACCAGTGCCTTTGATGCGGCACTGGCTATGACTGAACGACACATTGCACATATTTGTGTAGTCGATCACAGGAAGTTAGTTGGGGTTATTTCCGAGCGTGATTTGTTTGCCTTACAACGTATGGATTTGGTCCATCTGGCCCGCACCATTCGCCATGCTTCCAGCCTAGATAAGCTGATTGAACTACGCCAAGAAGTAAATGTGCTGGTCGAGCGTATGATTGCCCATGGCGCCAGCCCCGAGCAAATCACGCACCTGATCACCCTGCTCAATGATCACAGTGTTTGTCGGGTTATTGAGCTGTGTCTTGAGCAATATGGCGATCCCGGTATTCCCTTTACCTGGCTGGTATTTGGCAGTGAAGGCCGTAAAGAGCAAACCCTGTATACTGACCAAGACAACGGGATTTTATTTGCCGCTGATAACCAAGAACAAGCCAATGCGATACGCGGCAAATTGCTGCCACTGGCCAAAGAAATCAATCTGGCCTTAGATAAGTGCGGTTTCACCCTATGCAAAGGCAATATCATGGCGGGCAACCCTGAGCTGTGTTTATCGGCCAGTGAGTGGGCCACTCGCTTTAGCAAATGTGTGCGCGATGCCACGCCAGAAAACTTACTGTACTCCACAATCTACTTTGATTTTCGGGCGATTTGGGGCGAAGACAGCGCGGTTAAACGCTTACGCAAAGACTTACTGGAAAGCATTCGCCATAACAAAGCCTTTCAGCGCTTATTAGCCAATAATGCACTGCAACATCGCCCTCCCTTAGGTGGCCTGTTCCGCGACTTTGAGCTGAGTAAACGAGGTGCTGAAAAAGATACCCTCGACTTAAAAACCAAAGGGCTCACGCCCTTTGTCGATGGCATTCGGGTGCTAGCCTTAAGCCACGGTATTGAAACAGCCAATACCCTCGAGCGGATTCGCGAGCTGGTACAAAAGCGAGTCATAGAGCGCTTAGATGGCGATGCCTACGCCGAGGCCTATCATTTTATTCAACTGATTAGGATGCAGCAGCATCAGCAACAATCGCGCCATCAATTGCCCTACTCTAATCGTATTTATCCTGACGAACTTAACCATTTAGATCGGCGAATTTTACGCGAATCCTTTCGCCAAGCGCAGCGTCTGCAAAGCAGCCTAACCTTTAGGTATAAGTTGTGAGTTGGTGGAATCCCTGGCGCAAAACCCAAGTCGAACTGTCGCTTGCCAAACAGCGGCGCGTGGCCAATTTGACTCCTGGCAAAGCCATTGACCAAACGCCACTTAAACAACAACGCTGGGTGATTGTTGACTTAGAAGCCAGCGGCCTCAACACCTTAAAAGATTGTATTTTATCAATTGGGGCAGTAGCCATTGAGCAAGGTGGGATTCCGTTAGGCAAGCAGTTTGCCTGTACTCTCCAACGGGCTGATCAACAGGTAACCGAAAGTGTGCTAATCCACCAGTTAGCGCCTAGTAAACTGGCCAAGGGGATCGCCCCTGCGACCGCTGTCCTGCGCTTTTTAGAGTTTGTTGGCGATAGCCCAATCTTAGCCTTTCATGCCGATTTTGATCAGCGGCTCTTGGTGCGCGAAGCCAAACAACTGCTCAACTATAAGTTAGAACATGTATTTTATGATCTGGCGTTACTCGCGCCGGCGCTAAGCCCGCAGTTAGAAGCCAACCCATGCAGTCTTGATCAGTGCCTAAGCCACTTTAAGTTAAATATTTTACAGCGCCACAATGCCAGTGCCGATGCCTTAGCCACCGCCGAACTCAGCTTGATTTTACTGCATCTTGCTGAGCAACAAGGGATCCACACCCTGGCCGATTGGGACCGACTGTACCGTGGCCTTAAGCAGCGCCAGCAACAACACTTTTCTTTTTAGCGCCAGCTTGCTGACGCTACTTGCGTTTAGCCGTTATGACGAGCAACTAATAGACAACGCTCGGCCCCAGGCAGGCGCCGGTGCTGCATAGGCATCAGCATTTGCTTGCTGAACAAAGGGTTGGGTTAAGAGCTGATGCAGCCGCTGAGTTGGCTGATAGTCTCCCTGTTCTGCTGCTTCGATCGCTAACTGGGCCAAATAATTACGCAATACATACAACGGATTAACCGCCTGCATCTGGGCTTGGCGCTGCTGCTCATCAACTGTTGCGGTGCGCTGTAAATAGTAATCGCACCACTGGCTAAAGCCCGCCACATCAAAACCCAGATTAGCCGCCAGCTGTCTCTGTAAGTCGGCCAAATAAGTCGCCGCAGGCTGCTCACTTAAAGCGCGGAAAAACCGAGAATAATCCAGCTCGGTTTTCGCCAATAGCCCTAGTAATTGTTCAATACGGGCACTGTCTTGCGCTTGCTCGCCCTGCCAGCCCAAGCGTTGACGCATCCGCTGCAGGTAAAACTCTTGCTGCAGCGGCATAAAGCGCGCTAACTCCTGACGCAAGGTAGCTAATGGAATATGTCCGGTTAAGGTTTCAGCTAACGCGGTCAGGTTCCACTCGGCAATCGCCGGTTGTTGGCTGAAGCGATAACGGCCCTGATGATCAGAGGCATTACAAATGTACTCAGGCCGATACTGCTCTAAAAAGGCATAAGGCCCGTAATCAAAGGTCAAGCCGAGAATCGACATGTTATCGGTATTCATCACCCCATGACAAAAGCCATAAGCCTGCCACTCGGCGATCAGCCGCGCAGTGGATACCACCACCTCCGAAAAAAAGGCCGCCACTGGATTATCAACAGCTAAACACTCGGCAAAATGCTGCTGGATCGTAAAATCCAGCAGCTGCTGCAATTCATCCAGTTGCCGGGTGTAGTAAAAATACTCAAAGTGACCAAAGCGAATATGGCTTGGGGCTAGGCGTAACAGGGTGGCTGCGGTTTCTTGTTGTTCGCGCCACACCCGAGTGGCTGAAGCGGTGACGCTCGCAGCGCGGCTAGTGGGAATAGCTAAAGCAAATAAATACTCACTAGCTAAAAACTCCCGAATTGAGCTGCGCAGCACAGCACGACCATCGCCCATCCGGGAAAACGGCGTAAGCCCTGCACCTTTTAAATGCAGCTCCCACACCTCGCCGGCGGGGTGTTCTATCTCACCGAGCAATAATCCACGCCCATCCCCCAATCTTGGTGAGTAACCACCAAACTGATGCCCGGCGTAAACCATCGCTAAGGGGCGCGCATTACTAGGCAACCACTGTCCAGCTGTCAGCGCTAAAAATGCTGGGGTTTGGGCCTCGGCTACAGTTAGCCCTAATAAAGCTAACGCCGACTCACTGGCAACCACCAGCTGTGGATCAGCCAGCGGCTTAGGCGGCTGCTCAGCATAAAACTGACTGCCCAACTGGGCATAACGCTGGGTCAAGTTCAGGTTTAATATTGGATCATCGCGCATAGCCATCGCCGCCTTTAGTCAAAAAACCCTGCCAGCTTAACAGTTACCAAGCGCCATCAGGCAGCTTAACGGCAATCATCTGGCCTTTAGCACAGACTTTGCCTTGTGCACTTAAGGTTAAATCGACAATTACTTTACGCGGTTTGATCTCAACAATTTCACCCCGTATTTCCAGCTGCGTATCTAAAGGCGTCGGCGCGACAAAGCTAACATTCAAGTTACCCGTAACAAAACGCATAGCCGGTAGGCTGTGCATATCGCGCCCTTCTGCTCGATAAGCGGCGGCGGCCGCCGAGGCAGTGCCGTGGCAATCCAGTAACGAAGCAATTAATCCGCCATAGGCTTTATCTGGCACACCGCCTGTGTGATAAGGCTTAGGCGTAAAGTAGGCCACAGTGGTTTCACCATCCCAATAACTTTTAAGCTGGTGCCCAGCACTATTATTGCGCCCACAACCATAACAATGACTAAAATCCTCGGCATAACAGTCTTGGAAGGCTAGCTGTTCGGTTTTTGCATTATCTTGGTTTACCGCTGACTCACTCATGGTTATTTCTCCGACCAATAAAAAAAGAGCATCCCTTCTAAAGCAGATTGCTCTTTTTTACTAGCTGTTAAATAGTCGCAGTTCAGCCACCAAAGCCTAAATCACTCCCACTCCATCTCCCCTTTTAATACCTTGGCGCTTAACGCTAATGCCTCTGTTCCAGGTAGCTGTGGATAATGCTGCTGCATTACTTGGATTAATTGATCGGCATTGCTTGCTTGGCTCAGCTCTTGCTCAAAGGTGGTCAAATATTCTTTAGTGAAGCGTAAGGCGGCATCGCCTTGGGGTAAAGTGCCGCTGTAATGCCCAGGAATCACTTGCTCGGGTTGCAAGGCCAGTAGCTGATCTAATAATTGTACCCAGGTTTTGCGTGACTCTAGGGTTTGGGTATCGGCCAGCCAAACATGTTCACCAGCATCAACCAGCACCCCACCCAGCACGGTTTTTAACTCGGGCAACCATAGACTAGTACGCTCTGGAGTAGCACTAGTTAAGCCAATAATATCAATGCGGTGACCGGCAAACTGCAGATGATCTTCGGTTAAGGGCTCTGGCGTAACAATTCGTACAGGTGCTTGGGTGCCTAATTCTGGCCCCCAATGGGCTAATTTAGCGGCTTGGGTTTGCTGGATATGCTGCACTACTGCTGGGGTGGCCACTACCTTAGCCTCAGGGAATGCATCAGTAATCACCGCCAGACCAAAATAAAAGTCTGGATCGCCGTGGCTGATATAAATAGTGTTGAGCGATTTTCCGCTGTCTTTAATTTTTTTCACCAGGGCCTGAGCATCCCGCGCAGCAAACTGAGCATCAATTAATAACACCTCATTTTCAGCCCAGATTAAATTACTAGTGACGGGAAAAATCGTCTCTGCAGCAGTGGGCTTATAGGTTTCTAACTGGATAGGTTAAGCAGCTAACGCATCGGTCAATGCCATAGCCGAGCCTGCCACCACTAAAGCAGCCCCAGTCAATTTTAGTTGTTGAATAACCTGAGAAAAAATTTGCATTTAGGCATCCCCATAAACAATAAGCTAATGATTTAAGCTCGGATTCCTAGGCTGCAAGAAAGTTTAGCCAGACACCAGCACTCGCCTAAACCCTTTTGCACTATGCACTGCGCTCCTAAGTTATGAGACGCGACCAGCGGTGATTGACTATTTTATAAACAAATTAGCTAGCCGCCAGACTGGCTGTGGGCTAGCGCTAACTGCCCCCACTTTATCCACACCGCTTCCACACAGGCTTCCCCGCCAATTGGGTAAAACTTGGCAAGCTGTTTTAGCCCAATCCAAAGCTGCTAGCTGAGTTAGGTTAACTGGTTAAAATTTATACAAACGCAGCAACACCTGTATTATTCTAGCTTTGCGCCCAGTATCCGCAGCTTATACACAGGCTGATACCGCGCAATTGGGCATCAATTTAAGCCTCTGCTCATTTTTTAAGCGATAGCCTGTAGCCCTTGATAAACCTAAGCTAGCGCCATTCTCCCCCATCTTATTCACACCTTGATGCCAAAAAAATGGGCATAGTCTGCGCCAGGGTTAAAGCAGCCACTGGCGATGATGCTTGACCGCAACGCTGGGGCACTTTTGCTGATTTTTTAACCACTGAACACAAAGCCACATAGTATCAGCCTTAGCTGATTTTGCTCCCAAGTTATCCACATCTTGATTAGCGATTATTGGGTATCAATTAAAGTGACTGACTATTTTTTAACCATTTCGCTATAACGCATAAAATAGTGAGCTTAGCCAATAAATCCTCAGCTTATACACAGGCTGATGCAGTTATTTTGCGGATATTTTGTCTGAGCATGGTTATTTTTTGCCACACAGCTTAGAATTGTCGACTTATTTGTCGTTATTTAGAACAAGGTTGACTATGAGTTCCCCTTCTCACTGGTTGCTCGCAATTTCCGAGCTAATCACCGCGCTTAATCGCCGGCTAGGCCAAGCCTGTGCTTGGCTTGTATTGTTTTTAGTGTTTGGCATCGCCACTGTGGTGTTGCTGCGCTATGCCTTTGGCATCGGCGCTACCGCGTTACAAGAGGCGGTGATGTATGCCCATGCCCTCACCTTTATGGGCACAGCTGCCTGGGCTTTGCAACGTAATGCCCACGTGCGGGTGGATATTTTTTACCAAAACTTTTCACCCCGTAAAAAGGCCACCATTGATGCCCTCGGTAATCTATTGTTGCTGCTACCGGTGTGCTTATTTTTAGCCTGGAACAGTTGGTCGTATGTGGTGCACTCTTGGGCAATTATGGAAAAATCTGGCGAAGCGGGCGGTCTTGCTTATGTTTACCTGCAAAAGTCGATCATTATTTTGCTGGTTAGCTCACTGATTTTACAAAGCTTAGCTGATTTTATTCGTTACCTTTTCCAACTCTTTGGCCGCGTGCCATTTGCGCAGGTGCAACATGACTGAGTTAATGGCGCTGCTGTTATTTATTGCTATCTGTTTAACCCTGATGGCGGGTTATCCCGTAGCCTTCGTGCTGGGCGGCGTGTCCCTATTGTTTGCCATGCTTGGCATGCTGATGGGTATTTTTGATATGGGCTTTATGGGCTCATTACCTAGTCGTTTATACGGCATCATGAATAACCAAACGCTGCTGGCGGTACCCTTGTTTGTGTTTATGGGTGTGATGTTGGAAAAGTCTCGGGTAGCCGAAGATTTACTGGAATCAATGTCGCGCTTATTTGGCACCCTACGCGGTGGTCTAGCGATTTCGGTGTGCGTGGTCGGCGCATTGCTCGCCGCCAGTACTGGTGTGGTCGGGGCAACCGTGGTCACTTTGGGCTTACTGGCGTTACCTACCATGCTCCGCCGCGGCTATGATCCAGCGGTCGCGACCGGTACCCTCGCGGCCACCGGTACCCTAGGGCAAATTATCCCACCGTCGATTATTTTAGTGCTGTTAGGCGATGTCTTAGGTAACGCCTATCAACAAGCACAGACCAACATGGGTATTTTCTCGCCGAAAACAGTGTCGGTGGGTGATCTGTTTATTGGTTCGTTAATTCCCGGTTTTTTACTGGTTGCGCTGTATATTCTGTACTTAATTGGGGTGGCGATTTTTCAGCCGAAAAAACTACCGGCACTCAGCCAAGAAGAGTTGGGCCACCTAGACTGGGGCAAGTTATTTAAAGCCTTACTGCCCCCGCTGGTCCTGATGGTGGCGGTATTAGGCTCGATTCTAGCCGGTGTTGCTACGCCCACTGAGGCAGCCTCAGTGGGTGCGATTGGAGCGATTTTACTTGCCCTAGCGAAACGCCGCTTATCCCTCGAGCGAATTAAAGAAGTGTGCTTTAGCACCGCTGAAATCAGCGCCATGGTGTTCTTGATTCTGATTGGTGCTTCGCTGTTCTCGCTGGTATTTCGTGGCTTTGGCGGTGAAGATATTATCCACGATATTTTCAATAGCCTACCTGGTGGTGTGCTCGGCGCCTTCTTATTGGTGATGCTGGTGATTTTCTTACTGGGCTTTATTCTCGACTTTATTGAAATTACCTTTGTGGTCATTCCGATTGTCGGCCCAGTATTGCTTGGCATGGGGCTAGATCCTGTGTGGCTGGGGGTAATGATTGCAATGAACCTGCAAACCTCCTTCTTAACCCCGCCGTTTGGCTTTTCACTGTTCTATCTGCGTGGAGTAACCCCTGCTTCAGTACCCACCATTCAAATGTACAAAGGGGTTTTACCCTTTATTGCCATTCAGCTGACCATGCTAGTGGTGGCCTATATTTGGCCTGAAATCATTACCTGGTTACCAGAAAAAGTGTACGGCTCTTAAGCCCTCAACTTTGCTAACTAACAGCCGTAAATCCAGCCTTGGGTTTGCGGCTTTTTTATCCACCCCCCCCATTCAGTTTGATGAGTACTCGCGAATGAGCCCACGCATAATCCCAACCCACTTTGCCCAGCAGCCTGGCTGGCAGTTAAGTGTGGGCCCGGCCCGGCTACAAATTAGTGCACAGGGTGCACAGATTTTAACCTATCAACTAGCCGAGCAAGCGCCGATTATTTGGCTAAGTGATTTAGCCGAGTTTCACTCCAATAGCAGTGCCCGCGGCGGTATTCCGATCTGCTGGCCATGGTTTGGTGCTATTGAGCGCAATCCACAAGCCGTACAACAGATGACCCATGCCCAAGCGCCGTTTCATGGCTTAGCCCGTTTGCAACGCTGGCAACTGCTCAGCCAAGCCACCACCGCAGATAGCGCCTGCTTAGTGTTGCAGTTAGATACCCAAGCTACGCCCTTAACCGACTGGCCGCACGCCGCACGCTTAACCCTAGAAGTAATATTAACTGCCGAGCAATTAAATCTGCAGCTCACTACCGATAACCTAGGGCCAAAGCAACTACACCTTAGCCAAGCGCTGCATAGCTATTTTGCGGTCAGTGCGATTCAGCAGGTAGAAGTTACTGGCTTAGAAAACTGCCACTACATTGAAACCTTAGCGCACTGGCAAACCCGCCAGCAAACAGGGGTATTACGTTTAGATGGCGAAACTGATCGCATTTACTTACAGCCCGCCAGCACCCTACAAATTGTGGATAAGTTATGGCAGCGCCGTATTCGACTGCATAGCCAGCATAGTCACTCGGCCGTGGTGTGGAATCCAGGACCCGATAAAGCACAACAGCTGTCACAATTTGATCCGGCGGCTTGGCCGCAGATGCTGTGCATTGAAACCGCTAATATCTGGGACGATTGCCTAAGCCTGGCACCCGGCGCCAGCCATAGCTTGGACTTAATCATTGAGTGCCAGTCACTCTCCGCCACCAACTAAGCCCTGCTCTGACCGGTTCTCGGCTGCTTGCTAGCAGGCGAACCTGCGGCGTCAGTTGCTAGCTGGGTGCTAGCAAGATGGGTTTCTGTCTCGCTGTGCTGATTTTTAATAAAAACATCCAGCTGATTAAATGCCATATCGATATTATTATCGCGAAAGGCTAATACCAGACGGGTCAGAATTTCATCCATTGACGAGCTACGATCACCTAGGTCACGCACATAGTAACGCAGCTCATAATCAAAGGTGCTGGCGCTAATCCCGGTAAAATAAATTCCTGGCTCTGGGTCGCGTAATACGCGCTGATTTTCTTGCAGCACCTGCTGCATTAGCTTACGCGCCAGCACCAGGTCTGTTTCATAGGCCAAGCCAATTTTTACCACCAGTCGGGTCACGGTATCGCTTAATGACCAGTTCATCAGCTGGTCAGTCACAAACACCTTGTTGGGAATAATCAGCTCTTTGCGATCAAAGTCGGTAATGGTGGTGGCGCGAATCCGAATCCGACTCACCGTGCCTGAAATATTACGGATGGTCACCAAATCGCCAATACGTACCGGACGCTCGAATAAAATAATGATCCCCGAGACAAAGTTGGCAAAAATTTCTTGTAAACCAAAGCCCAAACCTAAGGATAAAGCCGCTACCAACCATTGCAGCTTATCCCAGCTCACGCCTAAAGAGGCTAAGGTGGCTACCGTACCGGTGGCCACAATACAGTAAGACAGTAAGGTGGTAGTGGCATAGGAGCTGCCCTGGGCCAGTTTCATCCGCGATAACAGCATAACTTCTAATAAACCGGGCAAGTTACGGGCCAAAATAAAGGTCACGGCGGCAAATAACAGCGCATTAATGCCGTCCCTTAAACTAACCACCTCAGTCACTGCTGCATCACCACTGCCGCTGGTGTTTTGATACAGGCTGATATTATCCAAATAGGTAAACACCGAGAGTAAATCGGCCCACAACCAATACAACGAGATAAAAAAGCCACCCCATAAAATTAGCCGTGCTAAACGTAATGACTGCTCATTGATCTGGCTAATATCCAATTGTGGCTCAGCCACAACCTCAGGCACTTCACTGCTTTCATGGGGCTGATTGACTTTACTATTAACCGAGCGCTGCCAGGCTAAACGCCGCGCTGCCACTGCCAAACCTCGCACGACCGTGGCCTCTAAAACCAACCACACGACAAACAAAGATAAAGTACCAAACAGCCGACCAGTAAGTTTCAAACTGGTGTAGTAGTAGCCTAAGCTGGTGGCAATCACTAAGCCTAACGGCGCCATTGCTACTACTAAACCTAAAAAGCGCTTAAAGGCATTGGGCGCGCTGCCGCGATACGAGTGCAAAATCAAGCGCGTCATTACCACACTCAACAGGACCAAGCCCACTAGCATGGTGCTTAGCCCCAACACATCTTCACTTAAAATGGCTGGCTGATATTGCGCCACAATCACTACCGGAAGCATCATCAGCATGACCACTAATAGCCCACGCACCTGTTTGCGAGCAAAGGTATTTTCACTGGGAAGCCAGCGAAAATGAACCTCAGCAATGCCGTGGGGCTTTAAAATGCGAGCTAACGTACTAAACACTAGCCACACCTGGGCCATAACTAACAAGGCTTCGCCAAGATAGCGATTCACCCCTTCCGCCTGATAACCCAAACCCCAGCCGGCACCAGCCAAGAGTAAACTAACCGGAAGCGCATAGAGCATGGTAATTAATAACGCTTTGGGCGTATGCAGCTGGCCGTCTAAACGAAAGTGGCCAATGTCTTGATTACTTTTTTGCACATAGGCATTGAGTTTTGGCCGTAACGCCAACAACACCACAACTACCGCGGCCAGCCCGATAAATAACCACGGCATAGCTACCCAAGCCTGCCACACGCCCTGCCATGCCGCTTGCAGCGGTAAGTGCTCTAGCTGTTTCAGCGCATTTTCAGGGAAATGCTGTAACCAGCTAGCATCCAACGGCTTATTACTAGGAATCCAAAACATTTGCTCAGCTAAAGTGGCGCGCAAACTATCGGATAAGTTTTTTAATTGCTTTTGGTTAAGCTGTAAATTAATCGCTTCACTCAGCAGTGCGTTTAATTCTTTACTTAGCTTATCTAGCAATTGATTACGGGTTTTGATGGTGTCCAGTAGCTTGCCGCGTAATTCTGCATTTTCGCTCGGATCACTGGTCACCCCAAGTAACTTATCCACATACCGCTCGGGCTCGCGAATTTTTTCCCGAAATTGCCGTAGCTCAAACTGATATAAACGCATATCGGCAATTTGCTCGGCTAAGGTACGATCAAAACTCACCGAAGGCAGCGCCTGCTGCTGCTGATATAAAATTTTTGCCAGCAATAAGCTGCCTTGCAGGACACTGATTTGCTCTTCCAGGGCCTGATCGGTTTGCTGTACGGTTTCTAACTGCTGGCGCACCTTAAGGTTACGTTGGGTCAGATCATTGCGCCGTTCGGTCACCATTAATAAGTAATCCGACAACTGCAAATTCAACCGTCCTTCACGCACCAAGAGTGTATCCGTACCCGCTTGGCTAATTTCCAGCGATAACTCTTCTACCGCTTGCTGGGATTCACGCTGACGATGGGTATTAACCAACTCTTGCAGCACCGCCACCTGTTGCTCGACCTCGGTTAGCTGCGCGCGATACAGATCCCGCTGCACACTGCCCAATTCTTGCAGTTGGTTATTGGCATCTAATTCAGCGCGGCGCAGCTTACTTTGCTCCTGAATCGCTTGCAGCTCAGCCTGTAATAGCTCTTGACGCTCGGGCGAACTGGTTTTGGCTGCTTCTTTAGCCTTTAACTGGGTGTTAATTTCTTGAATGCGCGCTTGAATACTGGTGACTTCTGCCTGTGCGCGCTCGGGTCGCGTTTGGGTAGTAATCACTAAGCTATTGGCATCACTGAGCTGTTTTTGTAAGGCATTGAGCTGCTGATTGGTTTGCTCAAGGGCTTGTTCAAGCTCAGCAATCGATTGATTACTATGGGCCTCAGCAAAACGTTCAGCCGATTGCGGAACAAAACGCTGCAAGGCTTGCTCGGCTTGGCGAATTTGCTCGGGGGCAGTGGCTAGCTGTTGACTCAATTGCTGTTGCGCGCGCACATAGTCATCACGGGTTTTCAGCCAGCTTAAGGTTTGCTCCAGCAGTTGCTGTACCGTTGCATGCTCGGTTTCAGTTAACTTACGGCTATCTAAATCATCTAGCTCTTGCTGCACCTGCTCAGCGCTTAACTCCGCTGCCTGCACAGTTGGCTGTAGCAGTAAGGTGCAACAACCTAGGCAAAAAATCAGTGCTATTAGCCAACGGCACTGCAGCCACGGATAACTCGAATTAAAATGAGTACTCTGCTGCAATGCCATCGCTTGATTGCCTCTTAATTTTGAAATGCTGATTTGCTACCTGCTCACTCAGCTAAAAGCCAAGCTCAGGTTTTTTGCCGTCGGGAAACTTTAAACCCACTTTGCGCACTTTGTTATTTTCCATCTGCGCAACCGTCCAGGTATAGCCCTGCCATTCAATTTGATCGCCGACCACCGCTTCACCCCCTACGGCATGGGTGATAAATTCACGCAAGGTCAGATGTGGGCTGAGCTTTTCTAGTTTCAGGCCATAGATGGCCGCCACATCACCCAGTTCGGCATCGCCCTCCAGCACAAAATCACCAAAGAAGCGCATATCCAAACCGCGCTCAGGGGCTTTAATAAATAGCTTGCCTAGGGCCGATAAATCTTCTTCATGGCCAATCACACATAAAATATCATCCGCCTCAAGACGGGTAGAACCGCTCGGGTGTAGCAAACAGTTATCTCTAAATAAAGCCGCAATACGAGTGCCTTCCGGCATTTTCAACTCACGCAAAGGCGCACCAATACACCATTTTTCGCGACCTAAACGATACACAAATAACTCCCACTGACTGGTGGGATAAATCTCTAAACCGGCGCGGGAAATGGGTGAAGGTACCGGCGGCACCTCAACCCGTGCTTTGCGCGCGGCCCAAGGCAGCGTAGAACCTTGCAACAAGAGCGAAACCAACACAATAAAGAAGGCAACGTTAAAAAACAGCTGGGCATTAGGTAAGCCTGCCACTAATGGAAACACCGCCAAAATGACCGGTACCGCACCACGCAAACCAATCCATGAGATAAACAGGCGCTCGCGCAGATTAAAGCCTCTAAATGGCAGTAAGCCGGTAAACACCGCCACTGGCCGCGCCACTAAAATCATCCACAGCGACAGCAATAATGCCGGTAACGCGATCGGGAGTAACTCATGGGGCGTAAGCAGTAAGCCCAGCACCAAAAACATGCCGATTTGACTCAGCCAAGCCAAACCATCAAACATATGCAAAATGCCATGGCGGTTACGAATCGGCTGGTTACCTAGCACCATACCGCAGACATACACAGCTAAAATGCCACTGCCACCGACTTCGCCGGCAAAGGCATAAATCATGATGCTGCCGCTAACTGCCAATAGCGGATACAAACCATCAGCAATGGTTAAGCGATTAATTACTTGTAACAACAACCAGCCGCCACTTAAACCTAATAAAGTGCCCAGCCCAAATTGGCGTACCAAACTAATTAAAAAATCTAAGCTAAAACTGGTCTCACCGGCTACCAACATGCCAATTAAGGAGACGGTTAAAAACATCGCCATCGGGTCGTTACTGCCCGACTCAATCTCCAAGGTTGACCCCACCCGCTCGTTTAAGCCTTTACCATTAAGCAGATTAAACACCACCGCGGCATCGGTCGAGCCCACAATTGCGCCAATCAGCAGGCCTTCTAACCAGGTCAGATTAAACAGCCAAGAAGCCGCTACCCCAGTTAGCACCGCCGTTACTACGACGCCATAGGTGGATAAGGATAACGCCGGCCATAGTGCAACGCGGAAGGTAGCCACCCGAGTGCGCATACCGCCATCGAGCAAAATCACTGCCAGCGCTAAGTTACTAATAAAATAGGTCAGCGAGTAATCATTAAACACAATGCCACCGACGCCATCGGTACCAGCCATCATGCCCACGCCCATGAAAATCACTAAGATCGGAATCCCAACCCGTGACGAAACCGAACTCACCAAAATACTGACAGCAACCAGTAATCCGCCGATAAAAAAGAAACTGTTGGTAGCTGCAGCATTCAATTCGAAGGTCTCCCTATGGCATAGTCCACTTAGATAAAAAACAGCTATTAATTCAGGTCTAGGGCTGATTTTACCTAGCATCCCAGTAGCTGTGGATAAAACATGAGTTTGATTAAAAATTGCCTAAGCTTACCACACCCAAGCCTTGGCTTTAGAGCAGATATTTAACAGAAATTGTGCTTAGGTTGAGCTATGGCCTTGGCGGTGGCCCTAAGCGTTGGACTAAAAAGATGCGCCAAGTTCGCCCAGGACCCCGTTATTTCTTTACAATAGCTATTCTTTACCATTGATTTGCTAGGTTTAAGCATGCAAGCACTCTGCCGTGAACTCGAAACTGTCTTTCGTCAGAATATTCCTCTAACTGAAGCCTTAGCCGTAAAGGTGCTGAGCTGGCACCAGCACTGTCTCGAACTGCAGCTGCCCTTAGCGGCCAATAAAAACCATAAAAACACCATTTTCGGTGGCAGCTTATATTGCGCGGCGGTGTTAGCCGGCTGGGGCTGGTTACATTTACGCCTGCAAGAAGCTGGGATTACTAACGGTGAAGTAGTGGTACAGGCCGGTGACATCCGTTATCCAGCACCCGCCAATTCAGATATTCACATTCGCTGCCAAGGCCCAAGCAGCGAAGCCTGGGATAAGTTTATTCACACCTATCAGCGCCGCCAACGGGCGCGTCTGTCTTTAACCAGCCAAGTCTTTACTGCAGACGGCCAGTTAGCTGCTGAGCTAAACGGGCAATATGTGTTGGTTGCTACCCCATGAGCGCCGCACACGTCGATGTCATTGTCTTAGGCGCCGGTGCGGCTGGTTTAATGTGTGCGCAAACCGCGGGGCACCGCGGTAAATCAGTGCTGGTGCTGGATCATGCCAATAAAGCCGGCAAGAAAATTCTGATGTCAGGCGGTGGGCGCTGTAACTTTACTAACCTTTATACCGAGGCCAGTCATTTTATTAGCCAAAACCCGCACTTTTGTAAGTCGGCCTTGGCGCGCTTTACCCAGTGGGATTTTCTAGCACTGATTGATAAACATCAGGTGACGCACCATGAAAAAAAACTGGGCCAATTATTTTGTGACGGCAAAGCCAGCGCCATTTTAAATCTCTTGCTTGATGAGTGCGCCGCCGCTGACGTCACTCTGCAATTAGATACCCGCATCCTTAAGATTCACGCCACTGAGCACGGCTTTAGCCTAGACACCGAACATAAAACCCTAGGCGCGGCCCAGTATCACTGCCGCTCACTGGTGATTGCCACAGGCGGCTTATCGATTCCAACCCTTGGCGCCAGCGGCTTTGGCTATCAAGTAGCCGAGCAATTTGGCCATCAGCTGCTGCCACGACGCGCCGGTTTAGTGCCCTTTACCATTACCGATGGGCAACTGAAACAGCTATGTGTTGAGCTGTCGGGCACCTCGGTGAGCGATTGCCAGGTTAGCTGTAATGGCCAGTCCTTTACTGAAGACCTGCTATTTACCCATCGCGGCTTAAGTGGCCCGGTGATGCTGCAAATTTCATCATTTTGGCAAATGGGTGATGTATTAGAAATTAACTGGCTGCCCGATCGCGACGCCACGCTCTGGCTAACCGAGCAACAACACAGTCGCCCTAATCTGGAGTTAAAAACTCTGTTAGCCGAGCGCTTTACTAAAAAGATGGCGCAGCTTCTGTGTGAGCAGTTTTTTAGTAACCTGCCACTGAAACAGCTCAACGCCAAGCAACTGCAACAGATAGGCGCTTGGTTAAATGGCTGGCAGCTGATTCCTGCCGGTACCGAAGGCTATCGCACCGCCGAAGTTACCCTAGGTGGCGTCGATACCCGAGAAGTTTCCTCCAAAACCATGGCGTCACTCAAACAAGCTAACTTGTACTTTATTGGCGAAGTTTTAGACGTAACCGGACAGTTGGGCGGATTTAACTTTCAATGGGCTTGGGCCAGCGGCCACGCGGCAGGCACTGCGGTGTAATTTTTCTTCTGTTTGGACGTTGAAATCGCTAAACTGCTGCCTTTTACAGCTATCGAATCCCCCTAACTTATAGAGGGTTAGATGTTATTGGTCGGCGCTGCATCTCGCCATTAACCTCGATCGCTCATCTAATGCGATGCTGCTGAATGTCTCTGCAGCGCTTATCAAGGAAGCTTTTATGTTTAATCGTTCTACCCTGTCTCGCTCTAAACCGCTGTTAGTGGCGGGTCTCAGTGCCTTATTAATTGCTTGCGGCGCTGACAAAACAGCCGATTTACCAGCCAAAGAGCTGTATAACAAAGCTATGGAGTACACCGTAGCTAAAGATTCTAAGTATGACTTTAATCTCAGCGGCACCATGACCGGCTTAGAAGAGCCGATGCTGCAGTCGATTCGTTTCACCATGGCCGGTGCTGCAGATAACAGCGCACTGAAGTACGAAATTCGTCCTGAAATTTCCATGCCGATCATGCAAATCAAGCTGCCAGTGCTGATTGATGTAAAACAAGAGCACCTGCTAATTGATGGCAGCAGCGTTGTGCCAATGGCCGCCATGCTCGATCAAGGCTTGTACGCTGCGCTGAGCAAGTATGAAAATAAAATTACCCGCATCACCAGCGCTGACTTAAACCTACCGCCGGAAGCCTTAGCCAAAAAAGACGCTGGCGTTGAGTTAATCAGCATTTTAATGAACAGCTCAATTGAAGCGAGCAAAACCGTTGCTGAGAGTAAGTTTAAGAAAATCACCGACAACGAAAAGGCTAAAACTTTAAAAGCTGCGGCCTTAGTTGAGCTGACCTTAGATGCTGCCGATGCTAAAGCGATGAATCAGCAAATGAATCAGCTGATTGTAGAAAAAGTAAAAGCCAGCAATAAAATCAGCGCCGAAGACAAAGCCGAGTTACTCCCTAACATCGAGCAAGCTCTGGCCGAACAAGCCGGCGAAGCCTACCAGTTACACACCCTGCTGTATCTCAACGATAAGCAACAACCGATCCACCAAGAAGCCAAGTACTCGTTTGAGCTAGAAGGCGAAACCGTGAACCTGAATGTGCTGATTGACTACAGCAACTTCGGCAAACCCACCTTTACCCTAGACGCCAAAGGCACCGAGTTTGTCGATTTCAACATGATGGACTTCTTACCGTTAATGATGATGGCGCCATAACTGCATAACTCATTACTGGCAGTCAACCTAAGCGAAGCACCTTAATCAGTGCTTCGCTTTTTTTGTGGATATCTGCCCACTACCCCCACCGTCTTCCCGGGCTTGACCCGGGATCCATGTCAGCAGCACACAACCTGCAGTAGATGCCGGATCAAGTCCGGCACGACGATTGGGGGGAAAGTAGGCACCGTGCGATGAAGAAAGCGCTCAGTGAAAGTTAAGCACAGTGCGGCTAAGACAACACTCGTCCAGGTTTAGTCCCAAAACAGCCCACCCCCACCGTCTTCCCGGGCTTGACCCGGGATCCATGTCAGCAGCACACAACCTGCAGTAGATGCCGGATCAAGTCCGGCACGACGACTGGGGAAAGTCCAACATAACGTTTTGGATTAAAGACAGCGTAGTGGCAGGAACGCTTGATTGAAATTGGCACGATGCGATTAAGGTAACTCTCGATCAGATTTAGTCCCAAAACAGCCCACCCCCACCGTCTTCCCGGGCTTGACCCGGGATCCATGTCAGCAACATAGAACCTGCAGCAGATGCCGGATCAAGTCCGGCACGACGACTGGGGGAAAGTTCGGCATGACGACTGGGGAAAGTCCAACATGACGTTTTGGATTAAAGACAGCGTAGTGGCAGGAACGCTTGATTGAAGTTGGCACGATGCGATTAAGGTAACACTCGTCCAGGTTTAGTCCTAAAACAGCCCACCCCCCACCGTCTTCCCGGGCTTGACCCGGGATCCATGTCAGCAGCACACAACCTGCAGTAGATGCCGGATCAAGTCCGGCACGACGATTGGGGGAAAGTTCGGCATGACAATTGTAAGTCCGGCTGACGATTGAGAGTAAAGCCCGGCCGACGTTTAGGGGTGAAGTCCAACACGACGCGGTTGAGGGTTAAGATAGGCACAAAGTTTGGAGGTAAAACTCAGAGCCCAGCAAACTCTAAATAAGCTTGGGTGATTTGATTGCCCCAAAGTAAGGCGATCCAGCCGGCGACGGCGAGGTAAGGGCCGTAGGGAATGGGCTTTTCCATGCCTTCTTTTTGTAAGCGCAAAATAATAATACCCAAAACTGCGCCTACTAACGAAGACAGCAAAATTGTTAGCGGTAAGACTTGCCAGCCGCCCCAAGCGCCCAGCATCGCCAGCAACTTAAAGTCGCCGTAGCCCATGCCTTCTTTGCCCATAATGAGCTTAAATAGCCAGTAAATACTCCATAAGCTCAGATAACCGATAGCAGCCCCCAATACCGCATCGCTTAAACTGACAAACATACCCTGAGTATTTAACAACAAGCCAAGCCAAAGTAGTGGCAGTACTAAAATATCGGGCAGCAGTTGATGATCGGCATCAATCAGGCTCATGGCCAACAAGCCCCAAGTCAGCAGCAACATAGCCATAGCCGGTAGACCAAAGCCAAGTTTCCAGGCCACCACTGCCGATAAAATGCCGCTGGCCAGCTCTACCAAGGGATAGCGCTTGCTAATGGCTTGCTGACAACCTGAACACTTACCTTTAAGCGCCAGCCAGCTAAGCAGTGGAATATTCTCCCAAGGCTTAATCACATGCTGGCAATGGGGGCATGCCGAGCGTGGCACCAATAAATTAAAACGCGCGGGTGTGACTGGGCGAACGCTATCGGCCGCTAACTCACCACTATCGATTAAAATTTCACGGGCTTGTTGTTGCCAGTCGGCGTACAGCATTTTGGGTAGGCGATACACCAGCACATTTAAAAAACTACCCACCAATAACCCCAGCAAAGTAGCTAGGACCACAAACAGTAGCGGATTTTGGCTAAAAAGTTCTATCCAAGTGTGCATGGGTTATACCACGCTGCCTAACTGGAAGATTGGTAAGTACATGGCAATAATTAAACCACCAATTAACACACCCAAGACCGCCATAATAATCGGCTCAAGCAAAGCAGTTAAGCCATCCACTGCGTTGTCTACTTCGGCCTCATAGTGGGTGGCTACTTTATCGAGCATTTCATCTAGGGCCCCTGACTCTTCACCAATGGCAGTTAATTGCAAAGCCAGTGATGGGAAAACCCCAGTGGATAACATCGAAGTATTAAGCTGAACCCCGGTAGAAACATCAGATTTAATTTGCATCACCGCATTTTTAAACACCACGTTACCCGTCGCCCCAGCCACCGAATCTAAGGCATCAACCAAGGGCACCCCAGCGGCAAAGGTGGTGGCTAAGGTACGGCCAAACCGAGCCACCGCCGAGTTATAAATAATATTTCCAAATACTGGTGCTTTAAGCAGTAAACGGTCCATACCATTACGAGCGGGTAACGAGCGGCGTAGCACCTCACGTATTATAAAAAATAACGCTATCATGCCACCAAGCACATACAGCCCATACTCTTGCAGCATTTCAGAAATACCAATCACCATTAAGGTAAAAGCCGGTAACTCAGCACCAAAGCCAGAAAACACTTCTTCAAACTGCGGCACCACCTTAATTAGCAAAATAGCCGAGACAATAATCGCCACCACAATAACCGCAATCGGGTAGTTCATGGCTTTTTTAATTTTAGCTTTAAGGGCTTCGGTTTTTTCTTTATAGGTTGCTACCCGCGCTAACAAGGTTTCTAAGGAACCTGAGGTTTCGCCCGACTCAACTAGGTTACAGTACAAATCATCAAAATAGCGGGGGTGTTTACGCAAAGCACTGGCAAAGCTGTTGCCCCCTGCAATGTCATTGCGTACTTCTTCAATTAGTTTGCGCATACTGGGCTTTTCTAGCCCTTCAATAATAATATTAAACGACTGTAATAACGGCACCCCGGCCTGCATCATGGTCGCCATTTGTCGGGTAAAAATAGCAATATCCATGGGCTTAATGGGTTTGCTGCCAAGTGTCAGGCCCTGTTTTTTTACCTTAATATCGGCAAGCCCTTGGCGCCGCAATTTGGCCCGCACCATATTGATATCAACCGCGGCCATGCTTCCATTCAGTTTATTGCCTTGGCGAGTTTTACCCTGCCAAACAAATACCTGCTCTTTTTGAGCCTTCTTAGCCACCATAATTTGTTAGTCCTTAGTTACACGGTTTACTTCTTCGAGGCTGGTTACGCCCTGAATTACTTTTTCTAATGCTGATCTGCGTAAATCATTAAAGCCTTCTTTACGCATTTGCTGATCTATCTCTATCGAGTTGCCATCTTGCATAATTATTTCTTGCAGAGCAGGGGTGATTTTAACCACTTCGTAAATCCCCACTCGGCCTTTATAGCCGCCATTACAGTTATCACACCCTACTGGGCCATACACCTTAAAAGTGCCTATTTGCTGCTCGGTAAAGCCTTCTTGCAGTAAAGTTTCTTTGGGTACCTCTACCACCGCCTTACAGCTATTACACAAACGCCGAGCTAAGCGCTGAGCAATAATTAAGTTGACCGAAGTAGCAAGGTTAAATGCAGCCACCCCCATATTACGCAAGCGGGTTAGGGTTTCTGCGGCGCTGTTAGTATGCAAGGTAGACATTACCATGTGCCCAGTTTGCGCAGCTTTAATGGCAATTTCGGCGGTTTCTAAGTCACGAATCTCCCCCACCATGATTACATCAGGGTCTTGACGTAAAAACGCCCGTAGCGCCTGGGAGAAATCCATACCCTGCTTAGGGTTAACGTTTACTTGGTTAATCCCTTCTAGGTTAATTTCTACTGGGTCTTCTGCGGTAGAAATATTACGCTCAACTGTGTTAACAATGTTAATCCCAGTATACAAAGACACGGTTTTACCCGAACCAGTGGGGCCGGTAACTAAAATCATGCCTTGGGGTTGTTCTAGGGCTTCTAAATACAAGGCTTTTTGTTCAGGCTCGTAACCCAGAGAATCAATACCTAATTTGGCACTGTCGGAGTCTAAAATCCGCAGGACAATTTTTTCCCCCCACAAGGTGGGCAAGGTATTTACCCGAAAGTCGATAGATTTAGTGGGCGATAATTTTAACTTAATCCGGCCATCTTGGGGTTTGCGCCGCTCGGAGATATCCATACTGGCCATCACCTTCAACCGTGCGGAAATTCGGTCGCGAACACTAACCGGCTGCTTGGTCACCTCGTGCAACACCCCATCGGTACGAAAACGCACCCGGTAGCTGTGCTCGTAGGGTTCAAAGTGCAAATCCGAAGAACCCATTTTAATCGCCCGTAATAACATGCTATTAACAAAGCGCACAATCGGTGCTTCATCGGCGGCATCGGTGGCTTGCTCTTTTTCAGTGGCTTGGTCTGACTCAGTCTCTAATCCTTCAAGGGCTTCGCCATCTAGCCCACCTAGGCTGTCCGCTAGACTGTCGTAAAGTTTATCTAGGGCCCGATCTAGCTTATCTTGCTCCACCAGTACCGCTTCTACCGCTAGCCCGGTGGTAAATTTAATTTCATTAAGGGCCGCCTGATCCCCAGGGTCGGCTAGCCCCACATACAATAAATGGCCTTTTTTAGCCAAAGGCAATACCCGGTGTTTACGGGCAGTTTTTTCGCTAAGCAGCTCTTTGTTAAGTAGTTTTTCGTTAAAACTATTTAGGTCAAAGTAGGCCACGCCAAACTGATCGGCGGCTAGCTCCATCACAGCTTTGGCTTTAACCAATTTATGCTGAACCAGCCAAGCAATAACCGGCTGGCCAGCCAACTTGGCATCGGCCACTGCTTTAGCCACTTTATTGTGCTCGGCCAAGCCTGCATCAACAATTTGCCGTGCCAGCCCAACTAATTTAATGGGTGCATCCATTTAGCTACCTGTACCACTGTTTGCGTAAAAGAATAAAGCCGCATCTTACTAGGCTGCCCGCAGCATGCCAAACATTTAACGCAGAGTTTTGCGGTGGGTCACTGTCGTGCTTACTTTAGCTTATGTAAGCTTGCCTTTAATCCAAGCCATTTTGTTCGATAACTGACATTTAGCGTCAGTTATTACTTTTTTTTGCCAGCTTATTTTATTGTTAGATTAGTTAATCATTAGCTGATACAAGACAAAAACCGGGTAAAAAATAGTGGCTAATATGCCCCCTAAGCCTAAGCACCACAGGGCGTACAAGCCAAGTCTTTAGTGGTAAATAAAAATACTATTTGAAAGTTGGCACAAAGCTTGCTTATACTTTTAGCAACAGATTCATTCGAGTCTGATTTTTTAACCTAAATGGAGTTTTCACATGAAAGCACAAATGCAAAAGGGTTTTACCCTTATTGAATTAATGATCGTAGTAGCGATCATCGGTATTTTGGCCGCGGTAGCGATTCCTCAGTACCAGAACTATATTGCTAAGTCACAGGTTAGCCGTGTGATGAGTGAGACGGGTAGTCTTCGTACAGCAGTTGAAGCTTGCTTGCTAGATGGCAAAACAGGTGATGATTGTGAGCTAGGATGGACTAAAAGTAATTTAATCGCAGGTAGCGATGAAGGTAGCGGTAATGGTAGCGGTACTGAAGGTAGCGGTACTGGTCAAAGCGGCTTAGTTGTAAGCTGGGCAGCAAGTGCTGATGCTAATACAACGATTGAGGCTACCTTTGGTAATAATGCAGCCCAAGCTATTGCAACTAAAAAACTAACCTGGACGCGTGATAAGGATGCTGTATGGACTTGCGGTACAACTGTATCTGAAAAGTTTGCACCTGCAGGATGCACTGCTGCAGCTGCTCCTGCTACTGGTGACTAATTTAGCTTGAAAGCAGTAATGCGTTTTACAAAACGCCCTGATTTTTCAGGGCGTTTTTGTTTTGAAAATTATAATTAAGCTAAGCGAATAAAAATGATACGAGTATGTTTCTACGGCATTCTGGTAATAGCTTGTTCATTCGGGCTTTGGATTGTGCATCACTCAGCCCAGGATGGCACTTGGATTAGTCGCCAGTTTTATCTTTTAGAAAGTTTACTTGCCTCTAATAATGAGCATTGCCATGGCTCTAAAGAAAAATTGCTAAAACAAGTTTTACAAGCAGGGCGCGAACAAGGCTCTTTAGCCTCACAAGTGGCTTATTTATCACCGAATGGTGAAATGTCTGCCTGTGCTAGTGCCCCTCGCGGTGAAACCCCCAGCCTCAAGGCTCGCTACCGTTACGCTAGTTTAACCAAGCTGTTTACCGCACAAGCCGTGCTCACTTTAATGGCAGAGCAAGCACTGCCACTTGACACACCTTTATCTCAGTTCATCCCCGAAGCGAAGAACGCTCAAGATTCACGCTGGGCAGAGGTCACCATTGAGCAATTACTTACCCATAGCGCAGGCCTTGATAGGCTGCGTTCCTATGACCCTATGACGCGCCACGCCGTAACGCCGTGGTGCCCTGGCGATATGGAACAGCTTGAAAAATTTACACTCGATTTTGATCCAGGCACAGATTATGGCTATTCCAACTTAACGTATTGCTTGCTTGGCTTGGTGCTCGAACAACTCACCGATGTACCTTTTACCGAGGTATTAGAAAACACACTGGGCATCAGCAACTTTGATATGCAGTTTATAGTAGGCCCCTATTTGCCCGATGAAGTGCAATATGATTTTCGCCATACTGGGTTTTACAGTGAAAATTATTACGAATACATGGATTTCCCAGCGTTAGCCTCTTCGGCAGGGTTGTCTGGCACTGCATTAGGGCTAATTGAATGGATTGCCGCTCAACGCCAAAACAATACACTCACCGCTACCGAGCACGTATGGCCACAAAAGTGCGACCTAAGCAAAAAGCGCGCTTGCTATGGCTATGCCTTATTTCCGTACCGTAAACAAGGCAGTGACTTACTGGTGCAAGTGCAACAAGGCTATGTGTTCGGTGCATCCTCATCGTTAATATTTGATGAGCATGGCGGTGTATTCGTATGGCTAGGCAATGGCTCAGCCCCCAAAGGCAGTGCTTCAGATAACATGCTCGATGCCATGTATGAGCTTTTGGCGGCGCATTATGAATAAGCCAACGCAAGTTTTGCCAACGTATTTACCAAGCTTAGATGGCTTGCGTGCGTTGGCGGCTTGGTTGATTGTGCTGTATCACGCAAAAGCACCAATGATATCGGGCGGTTATATGGCCGTGGATGTGTTTTTGGTGTTATCTGGGTTTTTAATTACGCGTTTGCTTATGGCAGAAAACAAAAGCACAGGCACTATTAATTACAAGGCTTTCACGCTACGCCGTTTACGCCGCTTAATGCCTGCGCTACTGCTTATGTTGCTGGCGTATTTAATTGCCGCACCGTTCTTTTTTGATTATGCACCTTGGACAAGCCATGCACGCGATGCCTTTTGGACGAGCCTTTATGTCATCAATTACGCCACAGTATTTGGCGACAAAGTTGTTTTGCTTGGCCATGTCTGGACGCTGGCAGTAGAAATGCAGTTTTATTTAGTTTGGCCTCTCTTGTTTCTACTCATTCGTAAAGCACCTGTGCGTGTATGCTTATTAGTTGTGTTTGCGTTATTTCTTGCTGTTACTGGTTGGCGTGCTTGGTTGGCCACCTATTCAGGTGACGTATGGGGTTTTTATGTGCGCACCGATGCGCGTGCTAGCGGCTTATTATTAGGTGCTTTTATTGCAATGTTGGGGCGCCGCCTACCTGAAACATGGGGTTGGGTAGGGTTGCTGCTACTAGGGTTTGCATTTACCTTTTTTAGCACGCACTGGCTACCCTCTGCACAGTATGGTTTTACTGTGGCCGAAGTCGGAGCTGCTTTGATTGTTTTAAGTCAACCCCGCTGGCTGGCAGGTAAAGTGTGGACGTGGTTAGCTCTCATGTCTTACGGCCTTTACTTATGGCATTACCCAATCATGCAGGCACTAAAACCATGGATAGAAGATTGGCGTTTAATGGCTTTGGCAGGTGGTGGGCTGGGGCTAATGTGCGCCATGGCTAGCCACTATTGGCTGGAACGTAGGTTTTATCAACGCCGTGTAACGCAAGTAAATTAGTGTGTTGGCTATTATTGTTCATACTTAATTATTTAAGTAATGATAGCTTGCACCTTCGAGACAATACCTCCCCCCTTTTAAAATCGGAAACACATCACATAATACTGAAGTATTAATTGTCACTGTACACTGCTGGTATAAAATCACCCCCAACACTAGGCCACGCCCTAGCCACCGCAAACCAAGACTTCTACCGCTCAATATCACTCTGTTAAGGCGTGTTCTTACCCTTAAACTTGGCTGCATCCAGTAGTAGATTGCGCTTGGTAAGCCACACCAGGGAGGATGAGAATGAAAAAACCGCTAACAGTTATTTTGGTTGCGTTAGCCGTATGGCATTTCTACGGCTATGGTTGGCCAGACTTTATGCAACCCTATGTACCGCCTATTTTAGTCAAATCAGAACATATCAGCGGCAACCAAGACTCCAATAGCGAACTTAGCCCAAACAATCCGTAGGCGTAGTACGTGCCTTAAAACCTATTCCCGTAGTCCCAGAATCCATACTAGTGCCATACACCCTGCAGCAGATGCCGGATCAAGTCCGGCACGACGATTGGGAGAAATCCTGCATAAGGTTTTGGGCAGTCCAGCGCGACGGTTGGGAGAAATCCTGCACAAGGTTTTGGGCAGTCCGGCACGACGATTGAGAGTGAAATCGGGCATGACGTTTTGGCGAGGTCACGCACGACGGTTGGGAGTGAAATTGGGTACGACGCTTGGGGTTAAGGTCGGCACAACATACGGCGGTTAAGTCCGACGTGACGTTTAGGTTCAAGGCCGACACGATACTCTCCCCCGTCGTCCCGGGCTTGACCCGGGACCCATTAACCCCGTTACGACAGGCACCCCATTACAGCCCACTTTATAACCAATGGTCACGCAGCAAGATTGCACTCACCCGCAGCAGATGCCGGATCAAGTCCGGCAAGACGTTTTGTGAGAGTCCGGCACGACGGTTGGGGTGAAATCGGGCATGACGTTTTGGCGAGGTTACGCACGACGATTGAGAGTGAAATCGGGCATGACGTTTTGGCGAGGTCACGCACGACGGTTGGGAGTGAAATTGGGTACGACGCTTGGGGTTAAGGTCGGCGCAACATACGGCGATTAAGCCCGACGTGACATTTAGGATCAAGACCAACACGATACTCTCCCCGTCGTCCCAGGCCCCATTCATCCAAATCACAATACACTTTGTGTAAGACGTAGTTTTGCGCCCTCCCCATCAACATCTATATTTCCTTATACAAACATTTATAAGGAAATAACAATGCAACCCGCAGTATATATCCTGGCTAGTAAATTGGATGGCACGCTCTATATCGGTGTTACTAGCGATCTCATACAGCGCGTGTATCAACACAAATACCATGCCACAGGCTTTGTAAAAAAGTACTCTGTGACTCGTTTAGTATTTTATGAAATACATGAAGACATGTATTCAGCTATTACGCGTGAAAAGCAACTAAAAAACTGGAAGCGCGCATGGAAAATCACACTAATAGAACAAAGCAATCCTAATTGGCGAGACCTATATTCTGAACTTTTATAAGCCCACCCCCGTCGCCCCGGGCTTGACCCGGGACCCATTAACCCCGTTACGACAGGCACCCATGCAGCACGGCCATTACAGCCCACTTTATAATCACTGATCACGCGGCAAGATCGTGCTCACCTGCAGCAGATGCCGGATCAAGTCCGGCACGACGTTTTGTGGGAGTCCGGCGCGACGATTGAGAGTGAAATCGGGCATGACGTTTTGGCGAGGTCACGCACGACAATTGAGAGTGAAATCGGGTACGACGGTTGGGGTTAAGGTCCGCACAACATACGGCGGTTAAGCCTGACGTGACGTTTAGGTTCAAGGCCGACACAATACTCTCCCCCACCGTCTTCCCGGGCTTGACCCGGGATCCATTACCCCCGTTACGATAGGCACCCCATTACAGCCCACTTTATAACCAATGGTCACGCAGCAAGATTGCACTCACCCGCAGCAGATGCCGGATCAAGTCCGGCAAGACGTTTTGTGGGAGTCCGGCCTGACGGTTGGGGTGAAATCGGGCATGACAGTTGGGCTTAAGGTCGGCACAACATACGGCGGTTAAGTCCGACGTGACGTTTAGGTTCAAGGCCGACACAATACTCTCCCCCACCGTCTTCCCGGGCTTGACCCGGGATCCATTAACCCTGTTACGACAGGCGCCCATGCAGCACGGCCATTACAGCCCACTTTATAACCAATGATCACGCGGCAAGATCGTACTCACCTGCAGCAGATGCCGGATCAAGTCCGGCACGACGTTTTGTGGGAGTCCGGCGCGACGATTGAGAGTGAAATCGGGTACGACGGTTGGGGTTAAGGTAGGCACAACGTACGGCGACTAAGTCCGACATGACGTTTAAGCTCAAGACCAACACAATACTCTCCCCCACCGTCTTCCCGGGCTTGACCCGAGACCCATTAACCCCGTTACGACAGGCGCCCATGCAGCACGGCCATTACAGCCCACTTTATAACCAATGGTCACGCGGCAAGATCGTACTCACCCGCAGCAGATGCCGGATCAAGTCCGGCAAGACGTTTTGTGGGAGTCCGGCACGACGATTGAGAGTGAAATCGGGTACGACGGTTGGGGTTAAGGTCCGCACAACATACGGCGGTTAAGTCCGACGTGACGTTTAGGTTCAAGCCCTACACGATACTCTCCCCCGTCATCCCGGGCTTGACCCGGGATCCATTAACCTCGTTACGACAGGCACCCCATTACAGCCCACTTTATAACCAATAATCACGCGGCAAGATCGTGCTCACCTGCAGCAGATGCCGGATCAAGTCCGGCACGACGTTTTGTGGGAGTCCGGCGCGACGATTGAGAGTGAAATCGGGCATGACGTTTTGGCGAGGTTACGCGCGATGATTGAGAGTGAAATCGGGTACGACGGTTCGGGTTAAGGTCGGCGCAACATACGGCGGTTAAGTCCGACGTGACGTTTAAGCTCAAGACCAACACAATACTCTCCCCCACCGTCTTCCCGGGCTTGCCCCGGGATCCATTAGCTCGGTTAAGGCAGGTGCATCAACTAAGCGCGCTTTACCACCTCATCCACCAGCTCAAAAATACCCTCAGCCGCTTGGCTGATGTTTTCCGCCAGCATATAGGCTGGGGTGGTTACTAGATTATTTTTTTCATCAATCACCAACGCATCTACCGTGCAGGTTTGATGCTTGGCGCCCATTTGTTCTAGTGCTTCGGCGGTGGCCGGATCGCTACCAATGGTACACAGCACGCCCTGCCCAAAAAACTTAGCCGCTAAGGCCGGAGCAATACACATTAACCCCACCGGCTTACCAGCAGCCACAAAGCTTTGTACCGCAGCCAAGGTGGCTGGTTCTACCGTGCAATTGGCGCCATTAAAGGCAAAGTCTGATAGGTTTTTTGCCGCGCCAAAGCCACCGGGTAAAATCACTGCATCAAACTCAGCGGCCGTTAACTCCGTCACCGCTTTACAATTGCCTCGGGCGATGCGAGCCGACTCAAGCAACACATTGCGCGTCTCTGACATCTCTTCGCCGGTTAGATGATTAATGACATGGTGTTGCTTAATATCAGGGGCAAAGCACTGCACCGTAGCGCCTAATTGATCTAAACGCAGCAGGGTCAGCACTGCCTCGTGAATCTCACTGCCGTCATACACACCACTACCGGATAAAATCACTGCAATTTTTTTACTCATCTGCCGCTCCTCAAATCAATGATTAATTGTACCTAAGCTAAATCACAGGGCCGATTCTGGCAAACCAAAGATTCGATCAAAGCCCCAGTTAAAGACAAAGGTATAAAACAAAAAGAACAACAACAAGCCAATATCCAAGGCCAAGGCTTCAAATACCCCAATCGAAAGCCACCAAGCCAATAAGGGAATCGTCATCAAGGCCAGGCCCGACTCAAAACCCACTGCATGCACCACTCGGCGTCGAATACTCCGACCTTTAACTGTTTGCCGCCTTTCCCAGGCTTCAAAGCTGTAATTCCAAATCAGATTCCATACCACCGCAATCACTGAAATCACCACCGACACCGCGCCAGAGTGCGCAGAATCATGCCCTAGCAGCATTAACAGCAACGTGGTCAGAACTATGGCAATGGTTTCAAATAAGCTGACATACACCAGTTTGCGCTTTAAGCCCTGCATCCTTCACCTTTGATCAAATATGATTAGCCACAAAAAAGCCGAGCACTAGGCTCGGCTTTTTTAAATAAACCCTAAGGCTTATTCTGCTTCTACTTCACCAGCTACCGGACGGTCAACCAGTTCCACATAAGCCATAGGTGCGTTGTCACCTGGACGGAAACCGCACTTTAAGATGCGCAGGTATCCACCCTGACGGGTTGCATAACGCTTACCTAAATCGTTGAATAACTTGCCTACCGCTTCTTTCGAGCGAGTACGGTCAAAGGCTAAACGACGATTAGCAACACTGTCTTCTTTGGCTAAAGTGATTAGCGGCTCGGCTACGCGGCGCAGTTCTTTAGCTTTAGGCAATGTGGTTTTGATCAACTCATGCTCGAACAGCGACACAGCCATGTTCTGGAACATAGCCTTGCGGTGGGCGCTAGTACGGCTTAGGTGACGGCCACTTTTACGATGACGCATGATTCAATTCCTTACCAAACTCTCTCGTTGGTGGTAATGACGATCAGGCCGTGGCCTTGTCGTCTTTCTTCAGACTTGCAGGCGGCCAGTTGTCGAGGCGCATACCCAGAGATAAACCACGCTCAGCCAGAACGTCTTTAATTTCAGTTAAAGATTTCTTACCGAGGTTTGGCGTTTTCAGTAACTCTACTTCGGTGCGCTGAATCAGATCACCAATATAGTAGATGCTTTCTGCTTTGAGGCAGTTAGCGGAACGCACGGTTAACTCTAAATCATCCACAGGGCGCAGTAAGACAGGATCAATCTCGTCTTCTGGTTTCTCTTCTTCAACCGGCTCTTCGCTTTGTAAATCAACGAAGGCAGCTAATTGATGCTGAAGAATAGTTGCGCTGCGACGAATGGCTTCTTCAGGATCTAAAGTGCCATTGGTCTCTAAGTCGATGACTAACTTATCTAAGTCAGTACGCTGCTCAACACGAGCATTTTCTACCACATATGCCACACGGCGAACCGGGCTGTATAACGCATCAAGTTGTAGACGGCCGATAGAACGGCTTTCATCATCGTCTTGCGTACGTGCGTCGGCTGGCTGATAGCCACGACCACGCGCAATACGCAACTTCATGTTTAACTCACCCTTGTCAGCTAAATGGGCAATGATGTGGTCGCCATTGACGATTTCAACATCATGATCCAGCTGAATATCGGCAGCAGTCACCACACCCGGCCCTTTTTTGCTCAGGCTTAGGGTGGCTTCGTCACGTCCGTGCATAATCACGGCCAAGCCTTTGAGGTTGAGCAGGATTTCGATGACGTCTTCCTGCACTCCTTCAATGGCACTGTACTCGTGCAACACACCGTCAATTTCGACTTCTACCACTGCACAGCCGGGCATTGAAGACAACAAAATGCGTCGTAACGCGTTGCCTAAAGTATGTCCAAAACCACGCTCGAGCGGCTCGAGCGTAATTTTGGCGCGGGTTGGACTAACCTGATCAACATTAATTTGACGTGGGGTTAGAAACTCATTTACCGAAATCTGCATGGATACACCTATTTTCTAGCCCTTACTTGGAGTAGAGCTCGACAATCAGGCTTTCGTTGATGTCGGCTGATAAATCGCTACGAGCAGGAACGCTTTTGAACGTACCTTCTTTCTTCGCAGTATCCACCTCAACCCACTCTACGCGACCGCGTTGGGCGCAAAGTTCGAGAGCCTGGGAAATACGTAATTGGTTTTTCGCTTTTTCGCGAACAGCCACTACATCACCTGGTTGTACCTGGAAAGATGGAATGTTTACCGTCTTACCATTTACTGTGATCGCTTTGTGCGAAACCAGTTGACGGGACTCAGCGCGAGTTGCACCAAAACCCATGCGGTATACCACGTTATCTAAACGTGATTCCAGCAATTGCAGCAGGTTTTCACCAGTTGCACCTTTACGGCGCGCTGCTTCTTTGTAGTAGCCACGGAATTGGCGTTCTAGCACACCGTAAATACGACGTACTTTTTGTTTTTCACGCAACTGTAAGCCGTACTCAGATAAACGAGTGCGACGTTGGCCATGTTGACCAGGTGCGGTTTCTAAGTTGCATTTTGACTCAATCGCGCGCGCACCACTTTTCAAGAAAAGATCTGTGCCTTCACGACGAGACAGTTTGCATTTTGGACCAATGTAACGAGCCATTTTTCACTGTCTCCTTGATTACACGCGACGTTTTTTAGGTGGACGGCATCCGTTGTGCGGAATAGGCGTCACATCTGTAATGCTAGAAATTTTGTAGCCGCAGCCGTTTAACGCACGAACTGCAGACTCACGTCCAGGACCTGGGCCCTTAACGTTAACTTCTAAGTTTTTCAAGCCAAATTCGAGGGCCGCTTGACCCGCACGCTCAGCAGCAACCTGCGCAGCGAACGGCGTACTTTTACGCGAACCACGGAATCCTGAACCACCTGAGGTTGCCCAAGACAGAGCATTACCTTGACGGTCAGTAATAGTAACAATTGTGTTGTTGAAAGAAGCGTGGATGTGGGCGATGCCATCAACCACCGTCTTTCTTACTTTTTTACGAGCACGAGCAGCTGGTTTAGCCATGATCAAATTCCTATCTAGAAACCAATACGATTATTTACGGATTGGTTTGCGTGGACCTTTACGAGTACGCGCGTTAGTTTTAGTGCGCTGACCGCGAAGTGGTAAGCTACGACGATGGCGAATACCACGGTAGCAACCTAAGTCCATCAAGCGTTTGATATTCATGTTAATTTCGCGGCGTAAGTCACCTTCAGTAGTTAACTTAGCTACTTCACCACGTAATTGATCCAACTGCTCTTCGCTTAGATCTTTAATTTTCGCTTCTGGAGCAATGCCAGTCGCGGCACAGATTTTCTGTGCAGTTGTGCGTCCTACACCGTAGATGTAGGTCAGCGAGATAACAGTATGCTTGTTATCCGGAATGTTAACGCCTGCAATACGGGCCATTCAGTGAAACTCCAATTGACAGCTACCTGAGCCCCGGAAGCCAAGAAAGGGCGCAAGAGTTTAACGCTGTAATAATCATTAATCAACCTAGCAGCGCACTAGCTGCTAGATTATTGACGCAAACACAAATTAGCCTTGGCGCTGTTTGTGACGCGGTTCTGCTTTACAGATCACACGTACGACACCGTCGCGACGTACGATCTTACAGTTACGGCATAGTTTCTTTACTGATGCACGAACTTTCATTACCCACTCCTCCAACCTTACGAACTAGTGCTTAGCGGATCATGCCGCTGCCATAGCCCTTCAGGTTTGCTTTTTTCATCAGGGAATCGTACTGGTTAGAAACGAGGTGCGATTGTACTTGAGCAATGAAGTCCATTACAACCACAACAACGATCAACAGCGAGGTCCCGCCAAGATAGAACGGAACGTTTGCCGCCACCACAAGAAACTGCGGCAACAAACATACGGCCGTCATGTATAAGGAACCGAACACCGTTAAGCGAGTAAGTACGCCATCAATGTAGCGTGCTGATTGCTCACCGGGACGGATACCTGGGATAAACGCACCAGATTTCTTAAGGTTTTCCGCAACATCTTTCGGGTTAAACATTAAAGCTGTATAGAAGAAGCAGAAGAAAATAATCCCTGCGGTAAACAGAATAATGTTTAACGGCTGGTTAGGCGCTAATGCTTGTGACAGATCAGCTAACCAACCCATGCCTTCAGACTGACCAAACCACTGACCTAAAGAAGCCGGGAACAGTAAGATACTGCTCGCAAAAATAGCAGGAATAACCCCAGCCATATTAACTTTTAAAGGTAAGTGACTTTGCTGTGCTGCAAACACTTTGCGGCCTTGCTGACGCTTTGCGTAATGCACAGCGATACGACGCTGACCACGCTCCACAAACACAACGAAACCAATAATCGCAACGGCAAGTAAACCAATCGCCATTAAGGCGAAAATGTTGATGTCTCCTTGACGCGCAGATTCAAAAGATTGTCCTATCGCCGACGGCAAACCTGCCACAATACCAGCAAAAATCAGCATCGAAATGCCGTTACCGATACCACGCTCAGTAATTTGCTCACCCAGCCACATCATAAACATTGCGCCCGCTACAAAGGTAGTGATCGCTGTAAAGTAGAAGCTGAAGTCGGTTGCGAAAGTAACACCTTGACCGGCCAAGCCCATAGACATACCAAATGCCTGAACCAAAGCCAACGCCAAGGTGCCGTAACGGGTGTACTGGCTAATCTTACGACGACCAGCTTCACCCTCTTTCTTCAACGCCTCAAGCTGTGGGCTAACCGCTGTCATTAATTGCATGATGATCGACGCCGAAATATACGGCATGATCCCCAAGGCAAAAATAGACATACGTTCTAGCGCACCGCCTGAGAACATATTGAATAGACTGAGAATGGTTCCCTCGTTCTGTCGAAACAGATCAGCGAGTCGTTCGGGGTTAATTCCTGGTACCGGAATATGCGCACCAATTCGATAAACGATAATCGCCATGAATAGAAAGCGCAAACGAGCCCAAAGCTCGGATAATCCGCCGCCACCTAACGCTGAGAGAGCACCTTGCTTAGCCATTTATTCCTCGATCTTACCGCCTGCTGCGATGATAGCTTCACGGGCACCTTTGGTAGCCCCGATGCCTTGCAAAGTGACTGCACGAGTCACATCACCTGACAGCATAACTTTAACGCGCTTAACGCTAGCGTTAATCAGGTTTGCTTCACGCAGAGTTTGCAAAGAAACAACGTCGCCTTCCACTTTTGCAAGTTCAGAAGTACGGATTTCAGCACGCACAAGCGCCATACGTGAGGTAAAACCAAACTTAGGTAAACGCTTGTATATAGGCTGTTGACCACCCTCGAAGCCCGGAGCAACTTTACCGCCTGAACGTGAAGTCAAACCTTTGTGACCACGACCAGCAGTTTTACCTAGACCAGAACCGATACCACGGCCTAAGCGAAGTTTCTCACGGCGGGCACCAGGTGCAGAACGTAAATCGTTCAATTGCATGGCTTAGCCCTCCACACGGAGTAAGTAATAAGCTTTATTGATCATACCGCGGTTTTCTGGAGTATCCAGAACCTCTACGGTGTGACCAATGCGACGTAGGCCGAGGCCACGTACGCAGGCTTTATGATTAGCCAAACGGCCGTTTGTGCTCTTAACTAGAGTCACTTTAACAGTTGCTTGAGACATGGTTAGAGAATCTCCTCGACACTCTTGCCACGCTTAGCTGCTACTGAATCAGGGGACTGCATATTTTTCAGACCCTTGAACGTTGCGTAAACAACGTTGATTGGATTCGTAGAGCCGTAGCACTTAGCGAGTACGTCTTGAACACCAGCCACTTCTAAAACAGCGCGCATTGCACCGCCAGCAATTACACCCGTACCTTCCGAAGCAGGTTGCATGTAAACGCGTGAAGCACCGTGAACAGATTTAATTGGGTACTGCAAAGTTACACCGTTCAGATCCACTTGGATCATGTTGCGACGTGCTGCTTCCATTGCTTTTTGAATGGCTGCAGGGACTTCGCGTGACTTACCACGGCCAAAACCTACGCGACCTTTACCATCACCCACTACGCTTAACGCGGTGAAAGTGAAGATACGACCACCTTTTACGGTTTTAGCAACACGGTTAACTTGCACTAATTTTTCGATATAGCCTTCGTCGCGGCTATCTTCGCGGTTATCGCGTTTTTGCTCGTGATTTGCCATAACTTAAAACTCCAGCCCGCCTTCACGAGCAGCATCAGCCAATGCTTTCACACGGCCGTGGTACTTGAAGCCAGAACGGTCAAAAGCCACTTTGGCAACTCCTACCGCTTTAGCACGCTCGGCAACTAATTGGCCAACTTTCTTGGCCGCTTCGATGTTACCTGTTGCGCCATCGCGCAGTTCTTTATCTAAAGTAGAAGCTTGAACTAATACTTTACCGCCGTCAGCAGAAATCACTTGGGCGTAAATGTGCTGCGAAGAGCGATACACGCAAAGACGAACTGTTTGCAGTTCTTGCATTTTCAGGCGTGCTTTGCGAGCGCGACGCAGTCTTGAAACTTTTTTGTCGGTCATTTTGCTAGGCCCTACTTCTTCTTAGCTTCTTTACGAAGTACGTTTTCTTCAGCGTAACGTACACCCTTGCCTTTGTATGGCTCTGGGCGACGGTAATCGCGAATCTCTGCCGCTACTTGACCAAGTACTTGCTTATCAATACCGCGAATCACGATATCAGTAGCACTTGGAGTTTCTGCGGTTACGCCTTCTGGCAGCTCATACTCGATTGAGTGAGAGAAACCTAATGCGAGTGAAAGCACACTACCTTTAGCTTGCGCACGGTAACCTACACCAACTAGTTGTAGCTTACGCTCAAAGCCTTGGCTTACACCCACTACCATATTGTTTACTAAGGCACGGGTAGTACCGGCCATAGCACGTGACTGTTGATCACCACTGCGAGCTGCAAAACGTAACTCGCCATCCTCTTGAGAAACCTCAACGGCTGGGTGAATAGTCAATTCTAAAGCGCCTTTAGCGCCTTTTACCGAAAGCTGTTGGCCAGCGAGTTTAAGTTCTACGCCAGCAGGTAGCTTAACGGGATTTTTAGCAACGCGAGACATGCTTGATCCCCTTAGAATACACTGCAAAGAACTTCGCCACCGATACCGGCAGCACGCGCGGCGCGATCAGTCATCACACCTTTATTGGTGGAAACAATCGCTACACCCAGTCCGCCACGGACTTGCGGCAATTCACCAGCAGCTTTGTACTGGCGCAGACCAGGACGGCTTACGCGTTGTAACTCTTCGATGACCGGACGGCCTTCGAAATACTTTAGTTCGATGGAAAGCAGAGGTTTCGCGTCACCGCTGATCTGATAATCCGCTACGTAACCTTCTTCTTTTAACACGTTCGCAACAGCGACTTTCAGTGTTGAAGAAGGCATGGTAACTACGGATTTCTCAGCCATCTGGGCATTACGGATACGAGTTAGCATATCAGCTAACGGGTCCTGCATACTCATGGGCTTGTAGCTCCTGAAAAGATTGAGGTCTCTCGACCATTAGAAACACGCACACAAAACCCTCGGTCTTGTTGCGAGTCAGGCATTGTAAATGAAATAGTAAAAACGAATCAAGCCCCAATGAAGGGGCTTGATCATTTTTTCAACAAACTGAAATAATTTCAGTTGTTAAATTACCAGCTAGCCTTAACTAAACCTGGTACATCACCGCGCATTGCAGCTTCACGAAGTTTGTTACGGCTTAGTCCGAACTTACGGTATACACCGTGCGGACGGCCAGTGATGCGGCAGCGGTTACGTAAACGTGAACGGCTTGCATCACGCGGTTGCTTTTGTAAAGCAACCTGCGCGTCCCAACGCTCTTCAGCGGTGGAGTTCGGATTGGCGATGGTTGCTTTGAGCGCTGCACGCTTTTCAGCGAATTTAGCGACCGTGCGCTGACGCTTCAGCTCACGGTTTTTCATGCCCATTTTAGCCATTTGCTAATCCTCAGTTACGGAACGGGAATTTGAAAGCCTTGAGTAACGCACGGCCTTCATCATCGTTACGCGCAGATGTAGTTAGAGTAATATCTAAACCACGTAGCGCATCGATTTTATCGTAGTCGATTTCTGGGAAGATAATCTGCTCTTTTACACCCATGCTGTAGTTACCATGACCGTCGAACGATTTGCCGTTCAGGCCACGGAAGTCACGTACACGTGGTAAAGAGATACTTAGCAGACGGTCTAAGAACTCGTACATACGATCGTTACGTAAAGTTACTTTAACCCCGATCGGCCAACCATCACGGATTTTAAAACCAGCGATAGATTTGCGCGCATAGGTGACCACTGGCTTTTGACCGGTGATTTTTTCTAGATCAGCCACTGCGTTATCGATAATTTTCTTATCAGTAACGGCTTCACCTAAACCCATGTTCAGAGTGATTTTAGTAATACGTGGAACTTCCATCACGTTAGCTAGCTTAAGTTCTTCTTTAAGCTGTGGTGCAAGTTCGTTACGGTATAAATCTTTTAATCGTGCCATCATTTCACCTATTTATCTCAAGCGCCAACTGGCTTTTGAGTGGATTTGAAGACACGAATCTTTTTGCCGTCTTCAACTTTAAAACCAACGCGATCAGCCTTGTTAGTTTCTGCGTTAAAAATAGCCACATTAGAAACGTGCAATGGCGCTTCTTTCTCGACGATACCGCCTTGAGTTCCGAGCATTGGATTAGGCTTAGTGTGGCGTTTAACTAAGTTAACACCAGCCACTACTACGCGATTATCAGCCAGTACTTTTAGTACTTTACCTTTTTCGCCCTTATCCTTGCCGGCAATGACGATGACCTCGTCGTCACGACGAATCTTTTGCATGACGGCTACTCCTTACAGTACTTCGGGTGCGAGTGAAACGATTTTCATGAACTTCTCAGTACGAAGTTCGCGCGTCACTGGCCCGAAGATACGTGTTCCGATTGGCTCTTGCTTAGTGTTCAAAAGAACAGCAGCGTTGCCATCGAAACGAATGATGGAACCATCTGCGCGACGTACACCGTGACGGGTACGCACAACAACAGCGGTCATTACTTGGCCCTTTTTCACTTTGCCGCGTGGAATTGCTTCCTTAACGGTAACCTTAATGATGTCACCGATTGCAGCATAGCGGCGGTGTGAACCGCCTAGGACCTTGATGCACATTACACGACGCGCGCCGCTGTTATCGGCCACATCGAGCATAGATTGAGTCTGAATCATATAATTTCTCCGACCCTAGGCCCTTAGACCACTTCTGCGCGTTCAACGATTTCAACTAATGCCCAAGACTTAGTCTTAGCTACCGGACGAGTTTCACGAATAGTGACTTTGTCGCCGATACGGCATTGGTTGGTTTCATCGTGGGCGTGCAGTTTGGTCGAACGCTTAAGATATTTACCAAAGATTGGGTGCTTAACGCGACGCTCAATCAATACAGTAATGGTTTTGTCCATTTTATCGCTAACAACACGACCGGTTAGCGTGCGGACTACATTCTGAGCTTCAGCCATGATTAATTACCTGCCTTCTGGTTGAGCACAGTTTTAACGCGCGCAATGTCGCGTCTAACTTGTGTGAGCAGGTGTGACTGCCCTAACTGACCAGTTGCTTTCTGCATACGCAGATTGAACTGATCGCGCAGTAATTCGAGCAACTGCTCATTCAACTGCTCTACTGATTTTTCACGAAGTTCGTTAGCTTTCATCACATCACCGTCCGTTTAACAAAGGAGGTAGCGATAGGTAACTTCGCAGCGGCTAAAGCAAATGCTTCACGCGCGAGTTCTTCGGACACACCTTCAATTTCGTATAGGACCTTGCCCGGCTGAATTAGGGCTACCCAATATTCAACAGAACCTTTACCTTTACCCATACGAACCTCAAGAGGCTTCTTGGTAATTGGCTTGTCGGGGAAAACACGGATCCAGATTTTACCACCACGCTTAACGTGACGGGTCAACGCACGACGCGCTGCTTCAATCTGACGTGCTGTTAGGCGACCACGGCCAGTAGCTTTTAAAGCATACTCACCGAAGCTAACCTTGCTGCCGCGTTGTGCTAGACCACGGTTGTGGCCTGTCATCATCTTGCGGAACTTCGTACGCTTTGGCTGTAACATGTGGCGTACTCCTTATCGTCCAGCTTTCTTACGCGGTGTTGGTGCAACAGGTTTTAGTTCTTCGTGCTGGCCACCGATGACCTCGCCCTTAAAGATCCAAACCTTTACGCCTAAAACACCATACGTAGTATGAGCTTCATAGGTGGCATAATCGATATCTGCGCGCAACGTGTGCAACGGCACACGGCCTTCGCGATACCACTCCGAACGTGCGATTTCAGCACCACCAAGACGACCGCCTACCTGAATCTTGATACCTTTGGCACCAAGACGCATTGCGCTCTGTACCGCACGCTTCATAGCGCGACGGAACATTACACGACGCTCTAATTGCTGAGCAACGCTCTGAGCAACCAGCATCGCATCGAGCTCTGGCTTACGAATCTCTTCGATATTGATGTGCACAGGCACACCCATTTTCTTGGTCAGGTCCTGACGCAGTTTTTCTACATCCTCACCTTTTTTCCCGATAACAATACCAGGACGCGCAGTGTGGATAGTAATGCGTGCAGTCTGAGCTGGACGAGCGATGTCGACACGGCTCACGGACGCGTTTTTTAGTTTGTCTAAAAGATACGCACGTACTTCTAAGTCAGCATTCAGATAATCCGCATAATCTTTGCGGTCTGCATACCAGACTGACGTGTGATCTTTGACGATTCCCAGGCGTATGCCAACGGGATGTACTTTCTGACCCATCTGATCAACTCCGTTACTTGTCGGCAACCTTGACAGTGATATGGCAAGAGCGCTTGATGATACGATCTGCACGGCCTTTAGCGCGTGGCATGATACGTTTCAAAGAGCGACCCTCGTTAACGAAAACAGTTGATACGACTAAATCGTCGATATCAGCACCTTCGTTATGCTCTGCGTTGGCTACAGCCGACTCAAGAACTTTCTTGAAAAGCACAGCAGCTTTTTTGCTGCTGAAGGCTAACAAGTTAAGCGCTTCACCCACTTTCTTCCCGCGAATTTGGTCAGCGACCAAGCGAGCTTTCTGAGCGGAAATGCTAGCGCCGGATAACTTAGCAGCTACTTCCATCTTACTTACCCCTTAGCGTCTGGCTTTCTTGTCTGCTACGTGACCACGATAGGTACGAGTAGCAGCAAATTCGCCGAGTTTATGGCCAACCATATCTTCGCTCACGAGAACGGGAACGTGTTGACGACCGTTATGTACTGCGATGGTTAAACCCACCATTTGCGGCAGAATGATAGAGCGGCGCGACCAGGTTTTTACTGGTTTGCGATCGTTCTTCTCTACCGCGGTTTCGACCTTCTTCAAGAGGTGAAGATCGATAAAAGGACCTTTTTTCAGTGAACGTGGCACTAGTTTATCCCTCTAATTACTTGCGGCGATGAACAATCATGTTGGTAGTGCGCTTGTTGGTACGAGTTTTCGCACCCTTCGTTGGCTTGCCCCACGGAGTAACCGGGTGACGACCACCAGAAGTACGACCCTCACCACCACCGTGTGGGTGATCTACAGGGTTCATAGCAGCACCACGAACGCTTGGACGAACACCCGCCCAACGCTTCGCACCAGCTTTACCATAGGAGCGCAAGAAGTGCTCATGGTTTGAAACTTCGCCTAATGTTGCACGGCAATCTGCGAGAACTTTACGCATCTCACCTGAACGTAAACGCAGGGTCACGTAGTTGCCTTCACGGGCAACAACTTGCGCTGAAGTACCAGCTGAACGTGCAATTTGCGCGCCCTTACCTGGCTTTAACTCAATCGCGTGAACCGTAGAACCTACTGGTACGTTACGTAAAGGTAAGCAGTTACCCGCTTTAATCGGAGCGTGGGCGCCCGACATTAATTGCTCACCGGCACTAACACCTTTAGGGGCTAATACATAGCGACGCTCGCCGTCTAAGTACTTTAATAGTGCAATGTGTGCGGTACGGTTTGGATCGTATTCTAAGCGCTCAACGATAGCTGGGATGCCATCTTTGTTGCGACGGAAGTCGACCAAACGATAATGTTGCTTATGACCACCACCGATATGACGGGTAGTAATACGGCCATTATGGTTACGACCACCAGTCTTCGATTTTTTCTCGAGCAGTGGTGCGTAAGGAGCGCCTTTATGCAACTCCTTGTTGACTACGCGAACGACGAAACGGCGTCCAGCGGAAGTCGGTTTGCATTTAACAATTGCCATGATGCACCTCTAGCTTACTCAGCAGCGCTGATGAAATCGAGATCCTGGCCTGGCTGCAGCGCAATGTACGCTTTTTTCCAGTCGCTACGCTTGCCTAAACCACGAGCAGTACGCTTAGTCTTACCGTTTACTTTAACGGTAGTAACGTTAGCTACTTTAACCTCGAACAGTTGTTCAACAGCGGTCTTGATTTCCAGCTTAGTTGCATCGACTGCAACTTTGAAAACGAACTGACTTTTACCGTCAGCTAACATAGTGGCCTTTTCAGAGATGTGCGGGCCAAGTAGCACTTTGAATACGCGTTCTTGGTTCATCCTAGCATCTCCTCAAACTTCTTAACTGCAGAGACAGTCATTAAGACTTTGTCATATGCAATTAGGCTCACTGGATCAGAACCTTGTACGTCACGCACATCTACGTGTGGTAGGTTACGTGCAGCTAAGTACAGATTCTGCTCAACTGAATCGGAAACAATCAGTACGTCCTGTAAACCTAAAGCTTCTAACTTAGTGAGTAAGCCTTTAGTTTTGGGCGCATCAACTGCAAATTCTTCAACAACGACTAAGCGCTCTTGACGAACCAATTCTGCAAGAATAGAACGCATCGCAGCGCGATACATTTTCTTGTTTAGTTTTTGCGAATGATCTTGTGGACGCGCAGCAAATGTAGCACCACCGCCAACCCAGATTGGGCTACGGATACTACCTGCACGGGCACGACCAGTTCCTTTCTGACGCCATGGCTTACGGCCACCACCAGAAACTTCGGAACGTGTTTTTTGCTTTTTAGTGCCTTGACGACCACCAGCCATGTAAGCAACAACTGCTTGGTGTACTAGTGTCTCGTTAAACTCAGCGCCAAAAGTACGCTCACAAACTTCGATAGCTTGGGCGCCATTAACATTTAATTGCATTTTCGGCATTCCTCTCTTAACCGCGAGCCTTGACTGCCGGACGCACAATCACATCACTACCAGTAGCGCCTGGTACAGCACCTTTAACCAATAGTAAATTGCGCTCAGCATCAACACGCACCACTTCAAGGGATTGCACGGTCACGCGCTCAGCGCCCATATGACCAGACATTTTTTTACCCTTAAATACGCGACCTGGAGTTTGGCACTGACCAATAGAACCAGGGACACGGTGAGATACGGAGTTACCGTGTGTGTTGTCTTGTCCGCGGAAATTCCAGCGCTTAATGGTACCGGCAAAGCCCTTACCTTTAGACTGGCCAGTAACGTCTACCTTTTGACCTGCTTCAAATAACTCGGTAGTTACTTGATCGCCGGCTTGGTATTCGCCTTCTTCCAGACGGAACTCAACCACTTTACGACCAGCTGCAACGCCAGCCTTAGAGAAGTGACCTTTCTGTGCTTTAGTAACACGTGAGTCACGACGTACGCCGTAAGTCACCTGTACAGCACGATAACCGTCAGTCTCTTCTGTTTTGAATTGGGTCACGCGATTCGGTTCGACTTCAATTACAGTCACCGGAATCGAGACACCTTCTTCGGTGAAAATACGGGTCATGCCGCATTTACGACCGACTACACCAATAGTCATGCTTTAAAACCTCATGAGTGTACGGGGCTTTCACCCGCTATGGCCGCCCATTGCAGAGCGTTACACGACGTAAGTCGCTGTATGACTTAGCCGAGGCTAATTTGTACTTCCACACCCGCTGCAAGGTCGAGCTTCATAAGAGCATCAACAGTTTTATCTGTTGGCTGAACGATGTCCAGCACACGCTTATGAGTACGAATCTCATACTGGTCACGCGCGTCTTTGTTAACGTGCGGAGAAACCAGAACAGTGAATCGTTCCTTACGAGTAGGGAGCGGGATCGGACCACGCACCTGAGCACCAGTACGTTTCGCAGTTTCTACGATTTCCTGGGTTGATTGATCGATCAGGCGATGGTCAAAAGCCTTCAACCGGATACGGATTTGTTGATTTTGCATTTTGACCTCAGACTCCTAGTATTTCCCTGCCACGTGCAATCACGAAGCAAAAGGAGGCGCAATTTTAATCTTGCATTACCAGCATGTCAACTATAAACACAAAAAGCCCCCATAAAGGAGGCTTCTTGCTGATTCATTGCTTAAGCAATAATTTTCGCAACAACGCCCGCACCTACGGTACGACCGCCTTCACGAATCGCAAAGCGTAAGCCTTCTTCCATCGCAATCGGCGCGATCAAAGTAACTTCTAGCTTAACGTTATCGCCTGGCATTACCATTTCTACGCCTTCTGGCAGTTCACAGTTACCAGTTACGTCCGTAGTACGGAAGTAGAACTGTGGACGGTAGCCTTTGAAGAACGGAGTATGGCGACCACCTTCGTCTTTAGACAGAACATAAACTTCTGCTTCAAACTTGGTGTGCGGCTTGATCGTGCCTGGCTTAGCCAGTACTTGACCACGCTGAACATCTTCACGCTTAGTACCACGCAGTAAGATACCGCAGTTCTCACCCGCACGACCTTCGTCGAGCAGTTTACGGAACATCTCAACACCGGTACAGGTAGTTTTAGTGGTGTCTTTAAGACCAACGATCTCGATCTCTTCACCTACTTTAATGATACCGCGCTCAACACGACCAGTTACTACAGTACCACGGCCTGAAATTGAGAATACGTCTTCGATTGGCATCAAGAACGCCTGATCGATTGCACGTACTGGCTCTGGGATGTACGCGTCTAAAGTTTCTACCAGGGTCTTAACCGCAGTAGTACCTAGGCCGTTTTCATCTTCGCCGTTCAGTGCCATTAATGCAGAACCGGTGATGATTGGGGTGTCATCGCCTGGGAAATCGTAAGTGCTGAGCAGATCACGCACTTCCATTTCAACTAGCTCTAACAGCTCTTCATCGTCAACCATGTCCGCTTTGTTCAGGAACACAACGATGTACGGAACACCTACCTGACGTGACAGCAGGATGTGCTCACGGGTCTGTGGCATAGGGCCATCAGCCGCTGAACAAACCAGAATAGCGCCGTCCATCTGAGCAGCACCAGTGATCATGTTCTTAACGTAGTCGGCGTGACCTGGGCAGTCAACGTGCGCGTAGTGACGAGTCGGAGAATCGTACTCTACGTGTGACGTGTTAATAGTGATACCACGTGCTTTCTCTTCTGGAGCGTTATCGATTTGGTCATAGCCCTTAGAAGAGCCTGCGCCACCGAAAACTTCAGCACATACACGAGTTAATGCAGCTGTTAACGTGGTTTTACCGTGGTCAACGTGACCAATAGTACCAACGTTTAAGTGCGGTTTACTGCGTTCGAATTTTTCCTTAGCCACGATATGTAACCTCTTACTTAATGGGCGGGATCAATCTTGTTTTTTAACAATCGCATCAGCGATGTTCGCTGGTGCTTCTGCGTACTTTGAGAACTCCATAGAGTAGCTCGCGCGACCTTGTGACATGGAGCGAACGTCGGTAGCGTAACCAAACATCTCTCCTAAAGGAACCTCTGCGCGAATTACCTTACCTGATGGGCTGTCATCCATACCCTGAATCAGGCCGCGGCGACGGTTCAAGTCTCCCATCACGTCACCCATGTAATCCTCTGGCGTTACAACTTCAACCTGCATCACTGGCTCTAGTAACACAGCACCGCCTTTTTGTGCAAGCTGTTTTGTTGCCATAGACGCAGCGATCTTAAACGCCATTTCGTTGGAGTCAACATCGTGGTACGAACCGTCGAAAACTGTCGCTTTCAGACCGATCAGAGGATAACCGGCTACCACACCGTTTTTCATCTGCTCTTCGATACCTTTCTGGATCGCAGGAATGTAATCTTTTGGAATTACACCACCAACGATTTCGTTGTGGAACTCCAACCCTTCCTGACCTTCGTCAGCAGGGGCGAAACGAATCCAACAGTGACCAAACTGACCACGACCACCAGACTGACGAACGAACTTACCTTCAATTTCGCAGCTGTTGCGGATTGTTTCACGGTAAGCAACTTGAGGCTTACCAATGTTTGCTTCAACGTTAAACTCACGACGCATACGGTCAACCAGTACGTCTAGGTGAAGCTCACCCATACCAGAAATAATGGTTTGACCAGTCTCTTCGTCAGTCTTAACGCGGAACGATGGATCCTCTTGTGCCAAACGGCCAAGAGCAATACCCATTTTCTCTTGGTCAGCCTTGGTTTTTGGCTCAACCGCTACCGAGATAACAGGCTCTGGGAACTCCATACGCTCAAGAATGATTGGGTTATCCATGTCACACAGAGTTTCACCTGTGGTCACGTCTTTCATACCAATCAATGCTGCGATATCACCCGCGCGCACTTCTTTAATCTCTTGACGATCGTTAGCGTGCATCTGCACCATACGACCTACGCGCTCACGCTTACCTTTAACTGAGTTCAGAACTGAGTCACCGGAAGACAGAACACCCGAGTAAACACGAACGAAGGTTAAAGTACCCACGAATGGGTCAGCAGCAATTTTGAACGCTAGCGCAGCAAATGGCTCGCTATCGCTTGACTTACGCTCGCCAGTTTTCTCTTCGTCATGTGGATCAACACCTTTAATCGCAGGAATTTCATCCGGCGCTGGTAAGTAGTCGATCACGGCGTCAAGTACTAATGGCACTCCTTTGTTCTTGAACGAAGAACCACAAACCGCAGGTACGATTTCACACGCAATAGTGCGCGCGCGCAGACCGGCTTTGATTTCTTCAATAGACAGCTCACCTTCTTCAAGGTACTTATCCATTAATTCTTCGTTAGCTTCAGCCGCAGCTTCCACTAGGTTAGAACGGTACTCTTCTGCTTCAGCAAGCATTTCGGCAGGGATTTCTTCCTCACGGAAGGTCATGCCCATGTCGTTGTCGTTCCAGTAGTAGGCTTTCATGTTGATTAAATCAACTTGACCTACGAAGTTCTCTTCAGAACCGATAGGTAACTGAATAGGCACTGGCGTGTGACCTAAGCGCTGTTTAATTTGCGCTACAACGCGTTTAAAGTCAGCACCTTGACGGTCTAGCTTGTTCACGTAAACGATACGTGGAACACCGTACTTGTTTGCTTGACGCCATACGGTTTCAGACTGCGGTTCAACACCTGAAGAACCACAGAATACAACCACAGCACCGTCAAGTACACGCAGCGAACGCTCAACTTCAATGGTGAAGTCAACGTGGCCGGGGGTGTCAATTACGTTAACACGGTAGTTGTCATACTGCTTTTGCGAACCCTGCCAGAAAGCAGTGACCGCCGCAGAAGTAATAGTAATACCGCGTTCTTGCTCTTGCGCCATCCAGTCTGTGGTACTAGCACCATCGTGGGTTTCACCCATCTTGTGGTTAACACCCGTGTAGAACAGGATACGCTCGGTAGTTGTAGTTTTACCCGCGTCTACGTGAGCACAGATACCGATGTTACGGTAGCGGTTAATTTGTGTTGTACGAGCCACAATAGGTTCCTCGCTAGATTAGAAGCGGTAGTGCGAGAAGGCTTTGTTCGCTTCCGCCATACGGTGAACGTCTTCACGCTTCTTAACAGCAGCGCCTTTACCTTCTGAAGCATCTAGCAGTTCGCCTGCTAAACGTAGCGCCATAGATTTCTCACCACGCTTGCGCGCAGCTTCAACTAACCAACGCATGGCTAGCGCGTTACGACGAGATGGACGCACTTCAACAGGAACTTGGTAAGTCGCACCACCAACGCGGCGGGACTTTACTTCGACCAGCGGAGCGATGGCCTCGAGTGCTTTCTCGAAGATTTCCAGTGGCTCACTGTTTTTACGTGCTTTAACGGTGTCTAATGCACCATAAACAATACGCTCGGCAACGGCTTTTTTACCGCTTTCCATAACGTGGTTCATAAATTTAGCGAGGATCTGACTTCCGTACATTGGATCGTCTAGGATCTCACGCTTTGCGACTACGCGACGTCTTGGCATTGATAAGCCCTCAAACGGTCTTCAGGTTAGCTCGGGACTCCTGTTACAGCGCCCGACCTTACTCTTATCGACTCGATATTAAAAAATGATTACTACTTAGGACGCTTAGCACCGTATTTAGAACGGCCTTGCTTACGATCCTTAACTCCAGAAGTATCTAAAGAACCACGTACGGTGTGATAACGCACACCCGGTAAGTCTTTAACACGTCCACCACGGATTAACACAACGCTGTGCTCTTGCAAGTTGTGGCCTTCACCACCGATGTAAGAAGCGACTTCGTAGCCGTTAGTTAAACGTACACGGCACACTTTACGGAGTGCTGAGTTAGGTTTTTTAGGCGTAGTGGTATATACACGAGTACATACTCCACGACGCTGTGGGCAGTTTTGTAGCGCAGGTACGTCGCTTTTTTCGACGATACGCTTGCGCGACTTACGCACCAGCTGGTTAATTGTTGCCATCTATTTGCTCCACTGTTGTCTTTCGACACGAAAAAATGGCCAAATAAAATTCAGCCAAAATCAAGGGTACAAGAGTCTAATGAGACTCTTGTACCCAGTCAAGTTAATTACCACTCTTTTTACTGAGCAATAATCACTATTCTGCTAAGTTCAGCGCCTCTGTCAGTGCTGCTTCTACATCGCTGGCACTCACATTACCACTGTCTAGCGCACGCTGGTTTTTACGCTCAGCATGATAAGCCAAACCCGTACCGGCAGGAATCAAGCGGCCGACCACTACGTTTTCTTTCAGACCACGTAAGTAGTCGCGCTTACCTGTCACTGCAGCTTCAGTCAATACGCGCGTCGTTTCTTGGAACGATGCGGCAGAGATAAACGACTCAGTTGACAAGGACGCTTTGGTAATACCTAACAGGACGCGCTCATACTTGGCAGGGAAACGATCTTTCGCTTCTAACTGCTCATTTTCTTCCAATACCTGGGTGTATTCCGCTTGATCACCTTTGATCAGGCTAGAATCACCTGAGTCCAAGATCTCAACTTTACGCAGCATCTGACGCAGGATGGTTTCGATGTGCTTATCGTTAATTTTTACCCCTTGCAGGCGGTAAACTTCTTGGATCTCAGTCACGATGTAGCGCGCTAAAGCACTCACACCTAACAGGCGTAAAATATCGTGTGGGTTGCTTGGGCCGTCGGAAATAACTTCCCCACGGTTTACTTGCTCCCCTTCGAACACGTTCAGGTGACGCCACTTGTGGATTAGCTCCTCATATGGCTCGCTACCATCGGTAGGTGTAATCACTAAGCGACGCTTAGTGGTCGTTTCTTTACCGAAGGAAATAGTACCGCTGATTTCCGCCAGAATCGCCGCTTCTTTTGGACGACGAGCTTCAAATAAGTCAGCCACGCGGGGCAGACCACCCGTAATATCACGGGTTTTTGAAGTTTCTTGCGGAATACGGGCAACTACGTCACCAATATTAATCCGGCCACCATCGGTTAAGTTAACCAACGCATGGGCAGGCAAGAAGTACTGGGCAATAACGTCAGTGCCAGGTAACAGCAAGTCATTACCTTGCTCGTCGACCAGTTTAATGGCTGGGCGCAACTCTTTACCGGCCGCCGGACGATCTTTCGGATCCAGTACCTCAATGTTACTTAAACCAGTGAGCTCATCCGTTTGGCGCTTGATGGTAATACCATCTTCCATACCCACAAACTGAATGGTACCGGTGGTTTCAGAAACGATCGGGTGAGTGTGCGGATCCCATTTGGCGATAATCGCACCGGCCGCCACTTTTTCGTTTTCTTTAACCGAGATAACCGCACCGTATGGCAGCTTATAGCGCTCGCGCTCGCGACCAAACTCATCGGCAATCGCCAACTCACCTGAACGCGACACCGATACCAGATTGCCGTCTTCACGGGTTACGTGCTTGACGTTTACCAGACGCACGGTACCGCCGTTTTTAACCTGTACGCTATCCACCGCTGAAGTTCGGCTCGCCGCACCACCAATGTGGAAGGTACGCATGGTTAGCTGGGTACCCGGCTCACCAATTGACTGAGCTGCAATAACCCCAACCGCTTCACCCATGTTCACAATGTGGCCACGGGCTAGATCACGACCGTAACAGGCCGAACAAATACCATGGCGCGTGTCACAGGTAATCGGTGAGCGTACTAAAATCTCATCGATACTGTTGGCTTCAATAAACTCAACCCAATGCTCATCCACTAGTGTTCCAGCTGGTACCAATACTTCATCGCTGGCCGGATCCAGTACATCTTGAGCTACAACACGACCAAGTACACGCTCACCTAATGGCTCTACAACGTCACCGCCTTCAATGTGCGGAGTCATTAACAGACCCTTATCGGTACCGCAATCTACTTCTGTTACTACTAAGTCTTGGGCCACATCAACCAGACGACGGGTGAGGTAACCGGAGTTAGCGGTTTTCAACGCGGTATCTGCCAGACCTTTACGCGCACCGTGAGTAGAAATAAAGTACTGCAGTACGTTTAGACCTTCACGGAAGTTAGCGGTAATTGGTGTTTCAATAATCGAGCCATCAGGTTTTGCCATCAGACCACGCATACCAGCTAGCTGACGAATCTGCGCCGCAGAACCCCGCGCGCCCGAGTCAGCCATCATATACATAGAGTTGAAGGACTCTTGCTCAACTTCGTTGCCATCACGATCAACCACCTTCTCTTTAGAGAGGTTAGCCATCATTTTCTTGGACACTTCGTCGTTGGCTTTAGACCACAGGTCAATTACCTTGTTGTACTTCTCACCCTGGGTAACCAGACCCGAGGCATACTGATCTTCAATTTCTTTAACGTCATCAATCGCAGCGTTAATGATCTCGGCTTTCTCATCAGGGATAACAAAGTCATTCACCCCAATCGACACTCCAGAAATCGTGGAGTAAGCAAAACCGGCGTACATTAACTGGTCAGCAAAGATTACGGTTTCTTTTAAACCAACGCTGCGGTAGCACTGGTTAATTAAGTTAGAAATCGCTTTCTTTTTCATGCTTTGGTTAACCAAAGCAAAAGGAAGACCATCAGGCACGATTTGGAATAACAGTGCACGACCGATCGTGGTATCCACTAAATGGGTGGTATAGACCAGTTCGCCTTGCTCATTTTTCTCAGCTTCGGTGATCCGCACCTTAACTTTTGCGTGCAGTGAAGCTTCACCGGCGCGATACACGCGGTCTACTTCTTGCAAGTCAGCAAAAATTCGGCCTTCACCTTTGGCGTTAACTGCTTCACGGGTCATGTAGTACAGACCCAAGACCACGTCCTGGGAAGGAACAATAATCGGCTCACCGTTTGCAGGCGATAAGATGTTGTTGGTTGACATCATTAACGCACGGGCTTCTAACTGAGCCTCTAAGGTCAGTGGCACGTGAACCGCCATCTGGTCACCGTCGAAGTCAGCGTTATAGGCCGCACAAACTAAGGGGTGCAACTGAATCGCTTTACCTTCAATTAGTACCGGCTCAAATGCCTGAATACCTAAACGGTGCAGTGTTGGTGCACGGTTTAGCAGTACTGGGTGCTCGCGAATCACATCAGCTAACACGTCCCATACTTCTGGCAGCTCACGCTCAACCATTTTCTTCGCCGCTTTAATGGTGGTCGCTAAACCACGCTCTTCTAGCTTGCCGAAGATAAAAGGCTTAAATAGCTCAAGCGCCATTTTTTTCGGTAGACCGCACTGGTGCAGACGTAAGGTAGGTCCTACGGTAATTACCGAACGGCCCGAGTAGTCAACCCGCTTACCTAACAGGTTCTGACGGAAACGACCCTGCTTACCCTTAATCATATCGGCTAAAGACTTAAGCGGACGCTTGTTACTACCAGTAATCGCACGACCACGACGACCGTTATCTAACAGCGCATCTACTGACTCTTGCAGCATACGTTTTTCGTTACGTACGATAATGTCAGGTGCAGCTAAATCTAACAGGCGCTTTAAGCGGTTGTTACGGTTAATTACCCGGCGGTACAGATCGTTCAAATCTGAGGTCGCAAAACGACCACCATCCAAGGGTACCAGCGGGCGTAAATCTGGCGGTAATACCGGCAGTACTGTCAGAATCATCCACTCAGGCTTATTACCTGAGGCGTGGAAGGCTTCCATCAGCTTTAAGCGCTTAGAAAGTTTTTTGATCTTGGTCTCAGAGTTGGTTTGCGGAATTTCTTCACGCAGACGCTCAATCTCGTAGTCCAGATCAATTTGCATCATCAGTTCGCGAATAGCTTCAGCACCCATGCGGGCATCAAAGTCATCACCAAACTCTTCTAAGGCTTCAAAATACTGTTCGTCATTGAGCAGCTGGTTTTTCTCCAAGGTAGTCATACCCGGATCAATCACCACGTAGCTTTCAAAATAAAGCACACGCTCAATGTCACGCAGTGTCATATCCAATAACAAACCGATACGGCTAGGTAAGGACTTCAAGAACCAAATATGCGCAACCGGCGAGGCCAGCTCGATGTGGGCCATACGCTCACGACGAACTTTAGATAAGGCCACTTCAACACCGCACTTCTCACAAATAACGCCGCGGTGCTTCAAACGCTTGTACTTACCGCACAAGCACTCATAGTCTTTAACGGGACCAAAAATTTTGGCACAGAATAACCCATCACGCTCTGGCTTGAACGTACGATAGTTGATGGTTTCTGGCTTTTTAACTTCACCAAATGACCAGGAGCGAATCAGTTCTGGTGAGGCGAGCGAAATTTTAATCGCATCGAACTCTTCATTCTGGCTCTGGTTTTTTAATAGATTCAATAAATCTTTCAAGGCCTTTCCTCCAAGTGGAGCAAGGAGCGGGATTCGCTCCCGCTCCTGTGGTGCGCAGGTATTATTCGGTTTCTAGCTCAATATCAATACCGAGCGAGCGGATTTCTTTGATCAGTACGTTGAAGGACTCTGGCATGCCAGGCTCCATACGGTGATCGCCATCCACAATGTTTTTATACATTTTGGTACGGCCGTTTACGTCATCCGACTTAACTGTGAGCATTTCTTGAAGTGTGTATGCTGCACCGTATGCTTCAAGTGCCCACACCTCCATCTCACCGAATCGCTGGCCACCGAACTGTGCCTTACCACCCAGCGGCTGCTGAGTAACCAAGCTGTACGAGCCCGTTGAACGTGCGTGCATCTTGTCATCCACTAAGTGGTTGAGCTTGAGCATGTACATGTAACCGACAGTTACCGGACGATCGAAGGCATTACCTGTACGGCCGTCAAATAAGCGCATTTGACCGCTATCGGGTAAATCGGCTAAACGCAACATAGCTTTGATTTCAGGCTCTTCAGCACCATCAAACACCGGGGTTGCCATAGGCACACCAGCGCGCAGGTTTTTCGCCAAATCAACGATTTCTTTATCGCTCAACTGATTAAGGTCGACGCGATCTTCCACCGAGCCACCCACTTTGTTATAGACCTGATCCAGGAAGTCGCGCATTTCTGCAATCTCGCGCTGCTCTTCAAGCATGCGGTTGATTTTGACGCCTAAACCATGGGCGGCTAAACCTAAGTGCGTTTCTAAAATCTGTCCGACGTTCATCCGTGACGGTACACCCAGCGGGTTCAACACGATATCAACCGGTACGCCATTCTCATCATGCGGCATATCTTCTACCGGCATAATGACTGAGACCACACCTTTGTTACCGTGACGACCAGCCATCTTGTCGCCTGGCTGAATGCGACGACGAATCGCTAAGTACACCTTCACTACTTTCTGTACACCAGGAGCGAGGTCATCGCCCTGTTGTAACTTGCGTTTTTTATCTTCAAAACGCTCATCCAGTAATTTACGGCGATCAACTAAGTAAGCATGGGCTTTTTCCAGTTGCTCATTCAGCTCGTCGTCAACCATGCGCAACTTGAACCAGTTGCTGTGCTCGATACCATCTAAAATTTCGTCGCTAAGCTCGGTGCCTTTTTTCACACCCGCACCGCCATCGGCTTTAGCGCCCACTAAGTGGCTGCGTAAACGCTCGAAGGTGGCCTGCTCAACAATACGGAACTCTTCTTTCAGATCTTTACGGATCTCATCAAGCTGGGCATTTTCAATTTCGATCGCCCGTGAGTCACGCTCAACCCCATCACGGGTAAATACTTGAACGTCAATCACTGTACCTTTAGTACCGGTCGGCACTCGCAATGAAGTGTCTTTTACTTCACTGGCTTTTTCACCAAAGATGGCACGGAGCAGTTTTTCTTCTGGGGTTAATTGGGTCTCACCTTTAGGCGTGACTTTACCCACCAGAATATCACCGGCTTCAACTTCAGCACCGACGTACACAATACCAGCCTCATCCAGCTTATTCAGTGCAGCTTCACCCACGTTCGGAATATCCGAAGTGATTTCTTCCACACCTAACTTGGTATCACGGGAGATACAGGTCAGCTCTTGAATATGGATGGTGGTGTAACGGTCTTCTTGTACCACACGCTCAGAGAGGAGGATGGAGTCTTCGAAGTTGTAACCATTCCACGGCATAAAGGCCACGCGCATATTCTGACCCAGTGCCAACTCACCCATATCGGTGGAAGGACCATCGGCCATAATATCGCCACGTTGCACCTGATCACCTTTGCTCACTAAGGGACGCTGGTTAATACAGGTATTTTGGTTAGAGCGGGTGTATTTGGTCAGGTTGTAGATATCTACCCCTGCTTCACCGGCTTCAACTTCATCATCATTTACCCGCACCACGATCCGGCTGGCATCAACTGACTCAATCACCCCACCACGGCGGGCAACTTCACAGACTCCCGAGTCACGCGCTACGTTACGTTCCATTCCGGTTCCTACCAACGGCTTATCTGCGCGCAAAGTTGGAACTGCCTGACGCTGCATGTTCGAACCCATGAGGGCCCGGTTAGCATCGTCGTGCTCAAGGAATGGAATCAAAGAAGCAGCAACCGACACTACCTGCTTAGGCGAAACGTCCATTAGCGTCACTTCGCTAGGATCTTTCACCGTAAACTCGTTCATGTGACGAACGGTCACTAACTCTTCCGTTAAACGACCTTCTTCGTTCATTGCCGCAGAAGCCTGAGCAATGACGTGATCGGTTTCTTCAATCGCTGACAAGAAGACGATTTCGTCGGTTACCTGGCCTTCTTTAACAATGCGATATGGACTTTCTAAGAAACCATATTCGTTAGTGTGGGCATAGGTTGCTAGCGAGTTAATCAGACCAATGTTTGGACCTTCCGGCGTTTCTACCGGACACACACGACCGTAGTGGGTTGGGTGTACGTCGCGCACTTCAAAGCCAGCGCGCTCACGGGTCAGACCACCTGGGCCAAGCGCCGATACACGACGTTTGTGGGTAATTTCTGACAGCGGGTTGTTTTGGTCCATAAACTGTGACAGCTGGCTTGAACCAAAAAACTCTTTAACCGCAGCCGCTACCGGCTTAGCGTTAATTAAGTCTTGGGGCATTAAGCCTTCGCTTTCAGCCATCGATAAGCGCTCTTTAACCGCACGCTCGACACGCACTAAACCAACACGGAATTGGTTTTCGGCCATCTCACCTACGCAGCGCACACGACGGTTACCTAAGTGGTCGATATCATCAACGATACCTTTACCGTTACGGATATCCACTAAGGTTTTTAATACATCAACGATGTCTTCTTTGCTGAGCACGCCTTCGCCAACGATTTCTTCGCGGCCAATACGACGGTTGAACTTCATCCGTCCAACTGCTGAAAGGTCATAGCGCTCAGAGCTAAAGAATAAGTTGTTGAATAGGTTTTCTGCAGCTTCTTTAGTTGGCGGCTCGCCTGGACGCATCATGCGGTAGATTTCTACCAGTGCTTCCAACTCATTGCTGGTGGTATCGATTTTCAGGGTATCTGAAATGAATGGACCACAGTCGATTTCGTTGGTGTACAGGGTTTCAATTCGCACCACACCGGCCTGAGCAATTTTTGCTAGCAGCTCAAGGGTTAACTCGGTGTTGCACTCAACTAAAATTTCACCCGTTGCTGGATGAATTACAGCTTTTGCTGTAGTAAAGCCAACCACATACTCCACAGGTACTGCTAGCTTATTAATGCCTGCAGCTTCTAACTGTTTAATATGGCGCGCGGTGATACGACGACCCTGCTCGACCACTACTTGGTCTTTATCGTCTTTAATATCAAAGGCCGCAATTTCACCACGTAAACGGGCCGGCACTAACTCAAGGTTAAAGCCTTCATCTGCCGACAGATGGAATACGTTGGTGTCATAGAAAATTTCTAGAATTTCTTCCGTACTATAGCCAATAGCACGCAGCAATACCGATGCAGGTAATTTACGACGACGGTCGATACGTACGAACACGCAGTCTTTTGCATCAAACTCAAAGTCTAACCATGAACCACGGTAAGGAATAACTCGTGCCGAATAAAGAAGTTTACCTGAGCTATGGGTTTTACCACGGTCATGATCATAGAAAACGCCCGGTGACCGGTGTAACTGAGAAACGATAACCCGTTCAGTACCATTAATTACAAAGGTACCGTTTTCGGTCATCAAGGGGATCTCCCCCATATACACTTCTTGCTCTTTAATGTCTTTAATCGCTTTGTTTGCTGATTCGCGATCAAAAATAATTAAGCGCACTTTTACCCGTAGCGGTGCCGCATAGGTCACGCCACGTAAAGAGCATTCTTTAACATCAAAAGCTGGCTCACCTAAGCGGTAGCCAACATACTCAAGGGCCGCGTTGCCCGAGTAGCTCATGATTGGAAATACAGACTTAAAGGCCGCATGTAGGCCAATGTCGCGGAACTGCTCCTTGCTCACGCCTGCCTGCAAAAATTCGCGATAAGAGTCTAATTGGATTGCCAGCAAATAAGGCACATCCATGACATTTTGCAGCTTGCTAAAGTCCTTGCGGATACGTTTTTTCTCAGTATATGAGTAAGCCATTAGCGTTCCCCAGCTTGGTCACCTGCTTATTGATTACTCGACGTGAGTAACCAGAAAATCGTGCAAAACTACTCGTTTGCTCACCCTCAACGGGGTGGAGCCGTCTAACTTGCTTTAAGCTTTTAGAACGGAAAAAGGCCGGTGGCAATTGCCACCAGCCATCAGCCTTGCGAAGAGCTGGCTGTAACGCAAAGTCGAAATTACTTAAGTTCGACTTTAGCGCCCGCTTCTTCAAGCGCTTTTTTAGCTGCTTCAGCTTCTTCTTTAGCAACGTCTTCTTTAACTGCAGCTGGAGCACCGTCAACTACTGCTTTAGCTTCTTTCAAGCCTAAACCAGTGATTTCACGTACTGCTTTAATAACGTTAACTTTCTTGTCACCTGCTTCTAACAGCATGATGGTGAACTCAGTTTGCTCTGCTGCTGCTTCAGCACCACCAGCCGCTGGGCCAGCTGCTACAGCTGCTGCTGCAGTTACGCCGAACTTCTCTTCCATTGCTTCGATCAGTTCAACAACTTGCATCACTGACATTTCAGAGATTGCATTTAGGATATCTTCGTTAGTAAGAGCCATGACTCTATCTTCCTATAGTAGGGATAGCGCTTTAACGCCATCAAAATCAAAAAATAATTTACAAAAAGTGCAGTTAGGCTTATGCCGCTTCTGCTTCTTTTTGGTCGCGAACTGCCGCCAGAGTACGAGCCAGCTTGCTGGTAGCGCCTTGAATAACGCTCATCAGCTTGGAGATAGCTTCGTCGTAAGTTGGTAAAGTTGCCAACACATCAATCTGGGTAGCTGCGATAAAGTTGCCTTCAAACGCGGCGCCTTTGATCTCAAACTTGTCTTGACCTTTAGCGAACTCTTTGAAAATACGAGCAGCTGCGCCCGGATGTTCGTTAGAGAAAGCAATCAAGGTAGGACCGGTAAAGGTCTCAGCCAGAACGGTGTACTCCGTTCCTTCTACTGCACGACGCAGTAAAGTGTTACGTACTACACGCACATAAACACCGGCTTCACGAGCTTCTTTACGCAGTTGAGTCATTGCACCAACGGTCACGCCACGGGCATCAGCCACAACAGCGGACAGAGCACCTTTAGCAGCCTCATTGACTTCAGCGACGATGGCTTTCTTGTCTTCGAGTCTAATTGCCACGGGTTTAACTCCTGCTTATTACCTTTATGCTCAAATTACTTTGAGCGTGTTTGGTGTCTGATTCTCAAGGAACCGGGAGCACCATCTACGTAGGCTTAATTATTAAGGCATGCCACCTACGGTCTTGGACGGCCCCCGCTAAGCAGGGACCCCAAATTGTTAAATCACTTATCGGACAAAGAAGCCGCATCAATGATTAAACCAGGTCCCATAGTACTACTCAGCGTAATACGCTTGATGTAGATACCTTTGGAACTTGCTGGCTTTAAGCGACGCAGTTCATTTAATAATGCTTCTGCGTTCTGCTTTAATTTTGCTGGTTCAAAATCAATTTGACCAATCGCTGCGTGGATAATACCGTTTTTGTCGGTACGGAAACGCGCCTGACCGGACTTAGCATTCTGCACTGCAGTCGCTACGTCTGGAGTCACGGTACCCACTTTCGGGTTAGGCATTAAGCCACGTGGACCTAATACTTGACCTAATTGACCCACAACACGCATAGCGTCAGGTGAGGCAATAACTACGTCGTAGTTTAAGTCGCCCGCTTTCATTTCTTCAGCGAGATCTTCCATACCCACTTTGTCAGCGCCTGCAGCTAATGCCGCTTCAGCAGCTGGACCTTGAGTGAATACAGCAACACGTACAGTTTTACCGGTACCATTTGGTAATACGGTAGCACCACGTACTACTTGGTCTGATTTACGTGGATCAACACCTAGGTTAACCGCCACGTCAACTGACTCTTTAAACTTAACGGTGGATAATTCAGCTAATAATGCGGCTGCATCTTCGAACGCGTACACTTTGCACGCTTCTACTTTTTCCGCAATGGCCTTTTGGCGCTTAGTTACTTTAGACATTATACGCCCTCCACATTTAGACCCATGCTGCGCGCAGAGCCAGCGATGGTACGAACTGCTGCTTCTAAGTCGGCTGCGGTTAAGTCAGCATCTTTAGCTTTAGCAATTTCTTCTAATTGTGCACGCGTTACAGTACCCACTTTCTGAGTGTTTGGACGCGCAGAACCGGCGTTAACGCCTGCGGCTTTCTTCAATAAGAATGCAGCTGGAGTACTTTTAGTTTCAAAAGTAAAGCTACGGTCGCTGTACACAGTGATAATTACAGGAACCGGTAAGCCTGGCTCCATGCTTTGTGTTTTAGCGTTGAATGCTTTACAGAATTCCATAATGTTTACACCGTGCTGACCCAATGCAGGACCAACTGGTGGTGACGGGTTTGCTTGGCCCGCTTTTACTTGAAGCTTAATATAAGCTTGAATTTTCTTTGCCATGTTTTACTCCAGATGGGTGATCGCCTTACGGCTCCCCGATTAATACGCTGCCGAAACAGCAAAAGCACAGTAGAATACTGTGCTTTTTACTAAACTTTTTCTACTTGAGAGAACTCAAGCTCTACTGGGGTTGAGCGTCCAAAAATAGACACTGCCACCTGCAAGCGGTTCTTCTCGTAGTTAACCACTTCAACCACACCATTAAAGTCAGCAAACGGACCTTCGTTAACACGTACCGTTTCACCTGGCTCAAACAATGTTTTCGGTCTTGGCTTGTCACCACTGTCTGCCACTCGACGCAAAATTGCTTCTGCCTCGCGCTCAGTAATAGGTGCAGGACGATCAGCTGTCCCACCAATAAAACCCATTACTCGTGGCGTACTTTTAACTAAGTGCCATGCCGCTTCGCTCATTTCCATCTGTACTAAGACATAACCTGGAAAGAACTTTTGCTCACTTTTGCGACGCTGGCCATTACGCATTTCGACCACTTCTTCGGTAGGAACCAAAATCTCACCGAACTGATCTTCCATGCCATGCAGAGCAATTCGCTCCGCCAACGAGCGCATTACATGCTTCTCATAACCAGAGTAGGCATGCACAACGTACCATCTTTTAGACACTGAGCACCTACCCTAGAATCTTCGAGACGATGAAGCCAATAAAGGTATCAATACCCCAAAGGATCAGCGCCATAATTAATACGACAGCCACTACAATCAAAGTAGTTTGCGTGGTTTCTTGACGTGTGGGCCAGACAACTCTACGGATCTCTGCTCGCGACTCTTTTGCCAACTTGGCAAATGCACGTCCTTTTGCAGTCTGAAGCGCCACATAACCAGCAGCAACTGCTAAGACAACGAGACCAATCGCACGATAAAAAACAGATTCTCCGGAAAAGTAGTAATTGCCTACCACTCCCACTGCAACCAGAAGCGCAACAACAATCCACTTTATAAGATCGGAGCGGGGTTCTTGAGCTTCAACTTTTGCATTCATGAATCAGAATCCCGTTTCAAAAAGCCACTTTAGAGTTAAAGTGGCAGGCCACGAGGGAATCGAACCCCCAACCTACGGTTTTGGAGACCGTCGCTCTGCCAATTGAGCTAGTGGCCTGTAGCTAGATTAGGTCACGCATGATACAGACCTAATCTAGTATTAGCAACTACTTAAGCAATAATTTTCGCAACAACGCCCGCACCTACGGTACGACCGCCTTCACGAATCGCAAAGCGTAAGCCTTCTTCCATCGCAATCGGCGCGATCAAAGTAACTTCTAGCTTAACGTTATCGCCTGGCATTACCATTTCTACGCCTTCTGGCAGTTCACAGTTACCAGTTACGTCCGTAGTACGGAAGTAGAACTGTGGACGGTAGCCTTTGAAGAACGGAGTATGGCGACCACCTTCGTCTTTAGACAGAACATAAACTTCTGCTTCAAACTTGGTGTGCGGCTTGATCGTGCCTGGCTTAGCCAGTACTTGACCACGCTGAACATCTTCACGCTTAGTACCACGCAGTAAGATACCGCAGTTCTCACCCGCACGACCTTCGTCGAGCAGTTTACGGAACATCTCAACACCGGTACAGGTAGTTTTAGTGGTGTCTTTAAGACCAACGATCTCGATCTCTTCACCTACTTTAATGATACCGCGCTCAACACGACCAGTTACTACAGTACCACGGCCTGAAATTGAGAATACGTCTTCGATTGGCATCAAGAACGCCTGATCGATTGCACGTACTGGCTCTGGGATGTACGCGTCTAAAGTTTCTACCAGGGTCTTAACCGCAGTAGTACCTAGGCCGTTTTCATCTTCGCCGTTCAGTGCCATTAATGCAGAACCGGTGATGATTGGGGTGTCATCGCCTGGGAAATCGTAAGTGCTGAGCAGATCACGCACTTCCATTTCAACTAGCTCTAACAGCTCTTCATCGTCAACCATGTCCGCTTTGTTCAGGAACACAACGATGTACGGAACACCTACCTGACGTGACAGCAGGATGTGCTCACGGGTCTGTGGCATAGGGCCATCAGCCGCTGAACAAACCAGAATAGCGCCGTCCATCTGAGCAGCACCAGTGATCATGTTCTTAACGTAGTCGGCGTGACCTGGGCAGTCAACGTGCGCGTAGTGACGAGTCGGAGAATCGTACTCTACGTGTGACGTGTTAATGGTGATACCACGTGCTTTCTCTTCTGGAGCGTTATCGATTTGGTCATAGCCCTTAGAAGAGCCTGCGCCACCGAAAACTTCAGCACATACACGAGTTAATGCAGCTGTTAACGTGGTTTTACCGTGGTCAACGTGACCAATAGTACCAACGTTTAAGTGCGGTTTACTGCGTTCGAATTTTTCTTTAGCCATTGATACGCTCCTTTAGTATTCAGAAAGCACTTTTATAGATAGCTAGATAGCACAAAGGCAGATATATAGTTATATCTGCCTTTATGAGAATGGAGCTCATGAGCGGAGTTGAACCGCTGACCTCACCCTTACCAAGGGTGTGCTCTACCAACTGAGCTACATGAGCGTCTATACTTTTAAACAACTTGCAATTTGGAGCGGGTAGCGGGAATCGAACCCGCATCATCAGCTTGGAAGGCTGAGGTTCTACCACTAAACTATACCCGCAACTGCAACTCGCTAGAAAATGGTGGAGGGAGAAGGATTCGAACCTTCGAAGTCGTAGACGTCAGATTTACAGTCTGATCCCTTTGGCCGCTCGGGAACCCCTCCGATTTACAGGGCGCTATATTGCCTTCACTTTAATCATCTGTCAAGCCTAATTTTAATTATTTTGCAATTATTCAATAACTCGACCGAGTTTCATCTCAGGAAAGTCTTTAAATAGAGCTAATATCTGGCCTGCATCCAATGCTGCACTCTCACCCATGCTCACCCAATAGGTATGACTCTTCTCGATGTTTTCTTTGATAAAGGTTTTATTATCAACACTAGTCGCAAGCTTTTTCTGCATACCTAATGCAGCCTCATAGCTCTCAAAAACCTGCAATAGTCGATACCTATCTAACCCAGCAAGCGGCGCATGTACTGCCAACCCCGAGCTTTTTACTGGCTCGCCTTCAAGATACAGTGAATAGGTGAGTTCTTGAATCTTTTCATGCTCAACCAAGCTTGCCGTAATATTCTTAGCAACTAGGCGCTGCAATAAAGCCTCTGCTTGCCGCTTGTCAAAAAAACCACCTAGCCATAATGGAGTATCTTTTAGTTGCAACAATTCTTTTTTTAACTTGTAGCGTGTAACTGCTTCACCTAAAACATTGCTATTAATTACCAGGTTTTGTCCTACCCCATAAGTAAAAAAGTACCCTATATTTAACAGTACCACTCCAAAAAACAACCAGCGCATACCTATCCCTTCAAAAACTCGCACTTAAACTACAAAGGACAAGCCAACGCCATCCCTAAAAAAACTAAATCTGCCTCTTGAATCGCATCAAAGCCTAATTCAGTAAGCAACTCAGCATCCCCACCGACCACGATTAGCTTAAAATTAGCTGTAAAAGTTTGCTCAGCGACTAACAATTGCTGTGCAATAAACCCCTTCATCATCTGCCTTACCCCCGCCTCAATACCTGCAGCTGTGGTCACTTGTGGCATCAGTAGATCAGGGTTCTCCCCATCCAAGGCAACATTCAAGCGCTGTGCTTTTTGCATAAGGGTAGAACGCATTAACTCTAGACCTGGGGCAATCACACCACCGCGATAAGTCCCTTGATTATCGACAAAGTCAGCTGTCACCGCGGTCCCAAAATCTAACACTAAACACGCACTTTGATAACGATCGTAAGCCGCAACAACCGCCAACCAGCGATCAACACCTAATTTTTCAGGCTGACGGTAACTATTTCTAACACCTGCTAACTCTGCTGAAGAGTGGACTAAATAAACTGCAACACCTTGGCTGGCAATAGACTCAGCATACTCTGTTATCGCCTGCTCTTGCCATACACTAGCAATTCTGCAAGCCTTAATCTTGGCTGCAGGTACTGGCAAGCTTTTACATACGTCTTGCTTAGGGGTTAAGCTTCCACGCGCCACCACCCCGTCAGAGGCACTGAGTAACCGCCACTTCACTCGAGTATTACCGCAATCTAGCTCAAGAATCATGTTGTTTCCGTAAACTGATTTCACCACCACTAAACACCTGCTGCTCACCATTATCAAGTGTGACAATCAAAGCACCAGTACCAGCCACCCCAGTTAACTGACCATGAACCACTTGACTCGCAGTCGACACGCTTACAGCTTGCCCCTGCCAACTATTGGCACGCTGCCACTCTTCTCGAAAACCACTAAAACCTTGACTAAAGTGCTGCTCAAGCATGTCTTGCAGCTCAACAATAAACTGCTGCACCAGCTGATTGCGATTCAGTAACTGCTGACTTGCCTCACGCAATGAAGTCCAAGCTTGGTCAATCTCAGCCTGCTGCATATTGACATTAATACCAACGCCAATAATCACATGGCACTTATCTGAAGGATCACCAACAATTTCCAGCAAAATACCGGCACACTTACTGCCATTGAGCAGTAAGTCATTAGGCCACTTAAGCCCTAGATCCAGGTCAGGCAGTTGCTGCTTCAAGACCCGATATAACGCCAAGCCAACCACTAAACTCAAGCCTTCTAACTGGGCAAAGCTGTGTTTCACTGGCCACACTAAACTTAGATAAATATTTTGCGCCGGCGGACTTACCCAGTCTCGCCCACGTCGGCCTCGGCCTGCAGTTTGCTGCTCGGCCAACACTAAAAAAGGCGCGGCTTGTTTAGCCAGCAAAAAGGTTGCTGCTTGGTTAGTGGAGTCAGTGCTCTGATACACCGTTACCGGCATCGCTACCGCCTGTTCAATCAATGTTTGATCGAGCAGCCATTGCCCCTGCGGCAGGCGATAGCCTTTACCCTTCAAGCGCTCAACTGGCAGCCCCATGCTCTGCTCCAGTGCTTCAATCCGCTTCCAGACTGCCGCCCGAGAGATACCTAAGTGCTTACCAATTGCCTCACCAGAGTGATACTGACCATCATTAAGTAACTGCAGTAACTGAAACATAATCACTCTCAGCCATAAACAAATAGAGCAAAGTAGCATACTTTCACTCAGTAGTTCGCCACAACTCCTAATAAAAGTACGCCATTCGAAGTAATTATCTTAAAAGCAATAAATCCTAAGCAAAAAAAATCCCCTGTCGCGATGAGCGTACAGGGGATTTTTTGTTTGGCGCTTGACGATGACCTACTCTCACATGGGGAAACCCCACACTACCATCGGCGATACATCGTTTCACTACTGAGTTCGGGAAGGGATCAGGTGGTTCCAACGCTCTATGGTCGTCAAGCAATTCTTTAGAAGGTCCGTTGTGGGCTGGGCAGGTGTGCCTCGGCTTAGTCGTGCCTTCGAATTAGGTATGTAATAGTAGTTGATTCGGTGTTTTGAGTTCAACTAAATTTTCGTTTGTTTTGGTATCAACCAGACCCAAATTGTTTGGGTGTTATATGGTCAAGCCTCACGGGCAATTAGTATTGGTTAGCTCAACGCCTCACAGCGCTTACACACCCAACCTATCAACGTCGTAGTCTTCGACGGCCCTTTAGGGGATTCAAGATCCCAGTGAGATCTCATCTTGAGGCACGCTTCCCGCTTAGATGCTTTCAGCGGTTATCGTTTCCGAACATAGCTACCCGGCAATGCCACTGGCGTGACAACCGGAACACCAGAGGTTCGTCCACTCCGGTCCTCTCGTACTAGGAGCAGCCCCTCTCAAATCTCAAACGTCCACGGCAGATAGGGACCGAACTGTCTCACGACGTTCTAAACCCAGCTCGCGTACCACTTTAAATGGCGAACAGCCATACCCTTGGGACCGGCTTCAGCCCCAGGATGTGATGAGCCGACATCGAGGTGCCAAACACCGCCGTCGATATGAACTCTTGGGCGGTATCAGCCTGTTATCCCCGGAGTACCTTTTATCCGTTGAGCGATGGCCCTTCCATACAGAACCACCGGATCACTAAGACCTACTTTCGTACCTGCTCGACTTGTTGGTCTCGCAGTTAAGCGCGCTTTTGCCTTTATACTCTTAGACCGATTTCCGACCGGCCCGAGCGCACCTTCGTACTCCTCCGTTACTCTTTAGGAGGAGACCGCCCCAGTCAAACTACCCACCATACACTGTCTTCGATCCGGCTTACGGACCTGAGTTAGAACCTCAAAGTTGCCAGGGTGGTATTTCAAGGATGGCTCCACTGCAACTGGCGTCACAGTTTCAAAGCCTCCCACCTATCCTACACAAACAACTTCAAAGTCCAGTGCAAAGCTATAGTAAAGGTTCACGGGGTCTTTCCGTCTTGCCGCGGATACACTGCATCTTCACAGCGATTTCAATTTCACTGAGTCTCGGGTGGAGACAGCGCCGCCATCGTTACGCCATTCGTGCAGGTCGGAACTTACCCGACAAGGAATTTCGCTACCTTAGGACCGTTATAGTTACGGCCGCCGTTTACCGGGGCTTCGATCAAGAGCTTCGCTTGCGCTAACCCCATCAATTAACCTTCCGGCACCGGGCAGGCGTCAGACCCTATACGTCCACTTTCGTGTTTGCAGAGTCCTGTGTTTTTAATAAACAGTCGCAGCGGCCTGGTATCTTCGACCAGCCAGAGCTTACGGAGCAAGTCCTTCACCCTAGCCGGCGCACCTTCTCCCGAAGTTACGGTGCCATTTTGCCTAGTTCCTTCACCCGAGTTCTCTCAAGCGCCTTGGTATTCTCTACCCGACCACCTGTGTCGGTTTGGGGTACGGTTCCTAACTATCTGAAGCTTAGAAGATTTTCTTGGAAGCATGGCATCAACCACTTCATCCTCATAAGAGGACTCGTCATCAGCTCTCGGCTTTAAGATCCCGGATTTGCCTAAGATCTCAGCCTACTGCCTTAAACACGGACAACCAACGCCGCGCTGGCCTAGCCTTCTCCGTCTCTCCATCGCAATAGTTAGAAGTACAGGAATATTAACCTGTTTCCCATCGATTACACTTCTCAGTCTCACCTTAGGGGCCGACTCACCCTGCGTCGATTAACGTGGCGCAGGAAACCTTGGTCTTTCGGCGTGGAAGTTTTTCACTCCCATTATCGTTACTCATGTCAGCATTCGCACTTCTGATACCTCCAGCAAGCTTCTCAACTCACCTTCACAGGCTTACAGAACGCTCCTCTACCGCACACTCAAAAGAGTGCACCCGTAGCTTCGGTGTATGGTTTGAGCCCCGTTACATCTTCCGCGCAGGCCGACTCGACTAGTGAGCTATTACGCTTTCTTTAAAGGGTGGCTGCTTCTAAGCCAACCTCCTAGCTGTCTAAGCCTTCCCACATCGTTTCCCACTTAACCATAACTTTGGGACCTTAGCTGACGGTCTGGGTTGTTTCCCTTTCCACGACGGACGTTAGCACCCGCCGTGTGTCTCCCATGCTCGCACTTGCTGGTATTCGGAGTTTGCATCGGGTTGGTAAGTCGAGATGACCCCCTAGCCGAAACAGTGCTCTACCCCCAGCAGTGATACATGAGGCGCTACCTAAATAGCTTTCGAGGAGAACCAGCTATCTCCGGACTTGATTAGCCTTTCACTCCGATCCACAGGTCATCCCCTAATTTTTCAACATTAGTGGGTTCGGTCCTCCAGTTAGTGTTACCCAACCTTCAACCTGCCCATGGATAGATCGTCCGGTTTCGGGTCTATACCCAGCGACTATTCGCCCTATTAAGACTCGCTTTCGCTACGCCTTCCCTATTCGGTTAAGCTTGCCACTGAATATAAGTCGCTGACCCATTATACAAAAGGTACGCAGTCACAGAAC
>NZ_CM172014.1:0-175000 GCF_057443035.1 Thiopseudomonas sp. SA1F2-1K | reverse complement strand
CTTTGCTAATTTAGGCCTCAGTTATAGTGCATTAAATCAGCTGTTACGCGAAGATAAGCAGGCTCAGCGCTTTACCAAGCTAAAAGTTGGTCAGACTTTATCGGTACAATTAGACGAACAAGGCCAGCTGCTGTCTATGAGCACCGATGTTAGCCGCCTTGAAAGTATCTATATTGAACGTGAGGCTGCAGCTGAAAAATACAAATTCAAAAGCGAAAAGCTAGTACCTACCATTGAGCAAGCAGTAGCTACTGGCACAGTAAAAACCTCGCTGAATGCAGCAGCACGCACTGCAGGCCTACCACAAAAAGTCGCTACCGAACTCTCTAATATCTTTCGCTACGATGTAGACTTTGCTAAAGATATTCGTGCCGGTGACAGCTTTGAACTGGTCTACGAAAAGCACACGCTGGATGGTGAACTGATTAGCACCGGTAAAATATTAGCTGCACGCTTCACTAACCGTGGCAAAACTTACACCGCGGTGCGCTATGCACAAGGTGATGGGCAAGCTGCCTACTACACCGCTGACGGCAAAAGCATGCGTAAAGCTTTCATCCGCACTCCCGTTGAGTTTGCACGGATCAGCTCACGTTTTAATCCTGGCCGCAAGCATCCCATCTTAAACAAGATTCGCGCCCATAACGGTGTTGATTATGCAGCACCTCGTGGCACGCCTATCAAAGCAACTGGCGATGGCATTATTACCCATGCCGGCCGCCGTGGTGGTTATGGCAACACCGTGATCATTAAACACGGACAAAGTTATCAAACGCTGTATGCCCATATGCACGGTTTTGCTAAAGGAATTACTAATGGCAGCCGTGTGCGTCAAGGCCAAATTATTGGCTACGTTGGTACCACAGGGCTGTCTACTGGGCCACATTTACATTATGAGTTTCAAGTGAATGGTGTGCATGTGGATCCCTTAAGCCAACGCTTACCCACTGCTGATCCATTAACTGGAAAAGAAAAGCAGCGTTTCCTTAGCATGACACAACCGTTGTTTGCCAAAATTGATCAGCATAAAGATACGCTACTGGCCAAGAAATGAGCCCTTCCAATCTGTATCTAGGCATTATGTCGGGCACCAGCCTTGATGGGCTCGACATTGCATTAATCCAACAAGAAGCTAGCACTACGCAATTAGTCGCTAGCTTTTTTGTTGCCATGCCCAGCACCTTACGCCAAACCTTATTACGCCTATCGGCCAGCGGTGACAATGAACTCGCCTTAGCTGCACAAGCGGCCAATCAATGGGTTGAGTTAGCTGCTCAAGGGATCTTGCAGCTGCTAGAACAACAACAAATTAGTCCGCAAGCCATTGCCGCAATTGGTAGCCATGGTCAAACAGTACGACATGAACCCGAGCAAGGTTTTACCATTCAAATTGATAACCCTGCTCTTTTAGCGGAGCTTACTGGAATCACTGTAGTGGCCGACTTCAGACGGCGAGATGTTGCAGCGGGCGGTCAAGGTGCACCACTAGTACCAGCCTTTCATCACCAATTATTTACTCACCAGTTGAATGCGCCCGGTGCCGTACTCAATATTGGCGGCTTCAGCAACCTAAGCTTGATGGCGCCCAATCAGCCGGTCACTGGCTTTGATTGCGGCCCTGGTAATGCATTAATGGATCTTTGGATCCAGCAACATCAAGGCCAAGCCTATGACGCTGCTGGGCAATGGGCTGCCAGCGGCACACTGCAACCGGCGCTACTTGAAGCGATGCTCAGTGAAACTTTTTTCCATAGCACTGGCCCCAAAAGTACTGGACGGGAACTGTTTAATTGGTCCTGGCTAACCCAACACCTAACACAATTTCCAGACTTGCCCACTGCAGATGTACAGGCAACATTGCTAGAACTCACCGCCAAAAGCTGTGCTGATGCGTTGCTGCAAGCAATGCCAGAGGCCGAAAAACTTTTAGTATGTGGCGGTGGCGCGCATAACTTATATTTATTACAGCGGTTACAGCACCATTTGCCGCGCTGCACTGTTAGCACAACCGATGCTGTAGGCATGCCAGCGGACTGGATTGAGGCTATGGCCTTTGCTTGGTTAGCCTATTGTTGCCTAGAAGGGATTCCCGGCAATCGCCCTGAAGTGACGGGCGCTAAGGGTTTACGAATACTCGGAGGGATTTACCCTGCGTAATACAGGGTAAATATCTGCTTAAATCGAGAATGAAGAGCCGCAGCCACAGGTAGTGGTGGCATTTGGGTTATTGATCACGAAACGTGAACCCTCTAACCCTTCTTGATAATCCACCTCAGCCCCTTCTAAGTATTGATAGCTCATAGGGTCAATCACTAAGGCCACGCCATCACGCTCAATTAAGGTGTCATCTTCAGCGAGCTCTTCATCAAACGTAAAGCCATACTGAAAACCTGAGCAACCACCGCCGGTAATAAATACCCGCAGTTTTAACTCTGGATTACCTTCTTCTGTAATCAAGGTTTTAACTTTGTTCGCTGCATTGGCAGTAAAATGCATGGCAGCAGGAACGAAGGCTTCAACACTCATTTATTTTTCTCCCGGCTTACGCCAGTAATGGTTAATCAGCTAGATCAAACGCGCACGCAAGCACATTTAACTAATCAGCAGATGGATATAATGTCTTTTCCGACCTTTCTAGTCAACTATTAAGCACTCTGCCAATTTAAGGCATGAGCGCTACCGACTCTAAGCCGCTATTTTCAGGCCAACCAAATAAAATATTTAAGTTCTGAATTGCTTGACCCGAAGCTCCTTTGACCAAGTTATCAATCACCGAAAGCACTACCACGGTATCGCCATCCTGTGGACGATAAACGGCTAACCTACAGTAATTAGCTCCTCGCACTGAACGGGTTTGTGGATTTATACCCGCAGGTAAAACATCAACGAACTGCTCGTGTTGATAATACTGCTCAAATAACTGCTGCAGATCCACGGTGCAATCTTGCACTGTGGCGTATAAGCTGGCGTGAATTCCCCGAATCATAGGCACTAGATGCGGCGTAAAGGTTACGTCAAAATTTTGACCACCACTGGCACGACGTAAACCTTGTTTAATTTCAGGTAAGTGGCGATGGCCAGTTACTGCATACGCCATCATATTTTCCGTTGCCTCACAAAAGAGTGAGCCCAACTTAGTGCCACGCCCTGCACCACTCACACCCGACGCACAGCTAGCAATCATCGGACCAGAAACTAAGCCGGCCTCAACTAACGGCAACCAACCCAGCTGTACCGCAGTGGGATAGCAGCCTGGCACTGCAATTAAACGGGCTTGCTTAATGGCTTCCCGATTAACTTCGGGTAAGCCATAAACAGCTTCTGTTACTAATTCAGGGGCACCATGGGTTTGGCCATACCACTGCTCCCACTCGGCAATATTTTCTAGGCGAAAGTCAGCTGAGAGATCAAGCACTTTGGTACCCTCAGCTAATAATTCAGCGGCTAAGCCATGGGCTACGCCATGGGGTGTAGCAAAAAATACCGCATCACACTGCCCAAGCTCTTTAGCCGAGGGATTAGAAAACGTTAGCTCAGGATAATAGTCACGCAAGTTAGGGTACATATCAGCTACTTTAACGCCATCTTCTGAGCGCGAAGTGATCACACTTACCTCAGCCTGCGGATGCAGTGCTAATAAGCGCAGCAATTCTACACCGGTATACCCTGTTCCACCCACAATGCCGACTTTAATCACTGACCTTTCTCCTAAAATGAATGAACCGAGGGGGAATTTTATCAGACTTACGCTGATAAGCTATTAAGCGCTGCGGGAATTTATTCTGCAGGTAATTATGTTCTAATAAGCTATCTTTTTTGACTTGATAAGGAGCCAACGTGGCCTATCTTTGGTTTAAAGCACTGCACTTGATTGCAATGGTGTGCTGGTTTGCAGGACTCTTCTACTTGCCGCGCTTATTTGTCTACCATGCCGCTAGCAGCGATAGCATCAGCCAAGAGCGCTTTCAGGTTATGGAACGCAAGCTCTATCGCGGTATTATGAACCCCTCAATGATTGCCACCTTAGTGTTTGGTGGTTTAATGCTGTATTTAAATCCATCGTGGTTTCAATCAGGCTGGTTGCACGCCAAACTCACTTTAATTGTGCTGTTGGTTGGCTATCACCACGTGTGTGGCGCCATGCTGAAAAAATTCGCTAATAACGCCAACACTAAAAGCCATGTCTTTTATCGCTGGTTTAATGAGATTCCAGTCATTTTTTTACTGGCGATTATTATTTTAGCGGTGCTAAAACCTTTTTAAACTGCTCCTTGATTATGGCGCTGCTACAGGCGCCATAATCAACCCCTCATAAACAGCACTCGGCTATTCTGCAGGCACTGTACGATCTTGTGCCCACTCGCGTAATGCAGTTAATGATTCAGCTAAGGTGACAGATAAGGGTACGGTTTTCTGGATTTCCTCGATTAACACCGCTTGGCTTAAAGCAATGCCTCTGGCGTTACAGGTATAAAAAGCAGCCACGATTACCTGCTCAATTTCAGCCCCGGAAAAACCTTCGCTTTGCTGCGCTAGCTCTTCTAAGCGAAAAGACGACACCGCTAGCTCACGCTTAGTTAAATGAATAGCGAAAATCTCTTTGCGGGTGGCCAGTGTCGGTAAATCAACAAAGAACAATTCATCAAACCGACCTTTGCGCACTAGCTCTGGTGGCAAACGGTGAATTGCATTGGCCGTGGCTACGGTAAAAACCGGCTGTTTACGCTCAGCCAGCCATGTCAGCAAGGTACCTAAAACCCGCTGACTGACACCACCATCTAATTCACCAGAGGCAACGCCCTTTTCAATTTCATCCATCCACAGTACACAAGGTGACATTTGCTCCGCCATACGCAAGGCTTCGCGCAGGTTACGCTCGGTTTCACCAAAAAACTTATTATATAAACTGCCAAAGTCTAAGCGCAGCAAGGGCAAGCCCCATAAGCCGGCCACCGCCTTGGCTGCCAGGCTTTTACCACTGCCTTGCACCCCAACTAGCAACACCCCTTTTGGTAAGTCGGTGCCGCTATTGCGTAAAAAGGCAGTCCGCCGTTGACCTAACCAGCGCTTTAAGTTGGCCAACCCGCCCACCTCAGCAAAGCGGGCAACATCAGCTTCATAGGTCAACACCCCATCTAAGTTTAATAAGGCAAATTTGGCTTTATTCAGCTCTGGCACATCTTCTTGGGTAATCGCGCCATCATCACAAATCAAGCGCCGCGCCAACATCCTAGCATCGGCATGGTTCATGCCCTGTAAGTTACTCACTACTTGGCTCAGGGTGTGCTGATCAGTTTTCACCCGTGTGCCTTGGTTTAATCGGCTCCAGCGTAAGGCTTCTTCGCGCACAATACCGTGCAACTCTTCTTCGCTAGGTAAGGCAAGACTTAAGCGAGCTGAGAAACGCTGCACCTCAACCGGTAAATCTAGCTGATGCGATACCAAGATAATCGTTGGCTTATCTTGCTCGGTAGCCATCGCTATCTCTTTTAATAAGCGCACGACTAACGGGTTATCTTCTAAAAATGGATGCAAATCACAAAACACATATAAGCCTTGCCCTTTAGCAGCTAACACTTGGCGCAAAGCAAGTGCCGGATCGGTGGTTTCGGTTTTCTCCAGCTCAAAAAAATCAAGGCTATTAAGCCCCTGACTAACCGACCAGACATACATAGGCAGCGCGCGCTGAATCGCTAACTGGGTGAGGGTTTCCAGCACCCGCACTTCATCCCATGACTCTAAAGCAATTAATTTCACCTTAGCCTCTAACACTAAGTGCAAATCACGTACATCGTTTCTCACATTAGGGTCCTATTAATTAACGCTGGCTCTCATGCCTAGGCATCGCTAAACTCACTTATCCTAAAATAAAACAAAGAGGAGTCTGCCGATGGATTGTTTGTTTTGTAAGATTATTGAAGGCGATATTCCCTCCAATAAAATTTACGAAGATGAGTTAGTGTACGCTTTTCATGACATTGCGCCGCAAGCTCCGGTGCATTTTTTAGTGATTCCTAAAAAACATATCACCACTCTCAATGACTTAACCGAAGCCGACCGTGAACTGGCAGGGCATATTTTATATACCGCCCAGCGTTTAGCTAACGAACTTGGCTGTGATGCAGGCTATCGTGTGGTGATGAACTGCAATGAGCATGGCGGCCAAACGGTGTACCATATTCATTTACATGTACTTGGTCAGCGTCAATTGGAGTGGCCTCCAGGCTAGTATACTGGCTGCCTCTATTTGCTTATGGGCAGCCTTCACTTTTTCGGAGTTCAGCATGGCTAATCAACGTCACTATTCACCTTTCGATCGCTTGCTGCTGCAGGCAGATGCCGCCTTAAAGACCTTGCTTCCGCAAAGCAACACCCCTACCCGCCCTTCGCCCGCCCATTTAGCGCAAGAAGCCGAGCTAACCGAATCAAAGCGACGCCATACCTTAGGCCTCATGCGCATTAATCACACCGGCGAAGTCTGCGCTCAAGGCCTATACCAAGGCCAAGCTTTGACTGCACGCCTGCCAGAAATACGTTCGGCCATGGAGCACGCGGCTGACGAAGAAATTGATCACCTAGTCTGGTGTGAGGAGCGTATCCATCAACTGGGGGGGCATACCAGTGTATTGAATCCTCTATTTTATGGTTTATCTTTTGGTATTGGCGCTGGGGCTGGTTTAATTAGCGATCGTATCAGCTTAGGTTTTGTCGCTGCCACTGAAGAGCAAGTCTGTAAGCATTTAGATGATCACCTGACTCAGTTGGCCCCTGAAGATCAAAAAAGCCGCGCAATTTTAGAGCAAATGCGTACCGATGAAGAAGAACATGCTACCGGCGCTTTAGCTGCTGGCGGAATTCGTTTCCCAACTCCGGTGAAATGGAGTATGAGCCAAATTGCTAAAGTGATGACTAAAGCTACTTACCGTATTTAGTCCTAGTCTAAAAACACAAAAAGCACGCTTTGGCGTGCTTTTTACGTAATGCAATAAACCCTTATTTAGTAAGGCATATTACGGCCGTAGAAAATCTCTAGCATTTCATGGCGTAAGCGCTGCTCAACTTCACGGCGCTGCTCATACGATAGATTGCGACTGGCATCGCCAAACAGATAGTCATCTAGCTCGAAGTTTTTCAGCAGCATTTTAGTGTGAAACAGGTTTTCCTGATAAACGTTAACGTCTGTCATTTGATAGTCAGCACGGGTAACGTCGGTTAGGTAGTTCTGAATCGAGTTAATTTCATGATCAATAAAGTGCTTACGTCCCTCAACATCACGAGTAAAACCACGCACGCGATAGTCAACAGTGACAATATCAGAATCAAACTGATGGATGAGATAGTTCAGCGCTTTCAGTGGCGAGATCACACCGCAAGTCGATACATCAATATCCACTCGGAACGTAGCAATACCGTCTACCGGGTGCATTTCTGGGTAGGTATGCACAGTGATATGGCTTTTATCTAAGTGGGCCAGCACAGTTTCCGGCAATGGACCTGGCGACTCTTCAATTTGGCTTGCTGTTGGTTCAACTGGCTGCTCAGAAATCAAAATAGTGACGCTGGCACCCTGGGGCTCATAATCTTGGCGGGCAATATTAAGAATATTAGCGCCAATAATATCAACCACATCGGTCAAAATTTGCGTTAAACGTTCCGCGTCATATTCGCGATTAATATAAGCCACATAGGCTTGCTGATCGTCCGTGGTTTGAGCATAGCTAATATCATAGATATTAAAGCTTAGGGTTTTGGTCAGGTTATTAAACCCATGCAGCCGAAGTTTACTAGTCACTGGTCACTACTCTTAAGAAATGCGGCTAGCCGCGTTATCAATGTATGCCTGTCAGCTCACTGTGATCACCAATGAGCTGCGTAGGGCGTGTTTCACCTCTTCGCTATGCGATTATGGTTTTGTTCTGTAGACCCTAGAGCCTCACTTAAAAAGGCGGGTATTATGCAAAACTCACCCGCAGTTAGCTATCTATTTCACTCGCTTAAGCATCGGCCGCTAAAATCTCTAGCGAATGGGTAATTTCCACGCCACCATTACTGAGCATAATCGAAGCTGAACAGTATTTTTCTGCCGATAAATCAACCGCACGCTGTACCACACTGGGTTTCAGCTCATGGCCTTTAACCACAAAGTGTAAATTGATCTTAGTAAAAACTTTAGGCTCGGTTTCTGCCCGTTCAGCTTGTAACTGAGCTTCACAGCTTACTACCTGCTGGCGTGATTTTTTCAAAATATTAATCACATCAAAGCTGCTGCAACCACCTAACCCCATTAGCACCATTTCCATTGGTCGCACGCCCATATTACGTCCACCAAACTCTGGTGGACCATCCATAACAACGGCATGACCACTGCCACTCTCAGCCACAAACTGTACGCCATCTACCCACTTAACTGTTGCTTGCATTATTACCTAACTCCTAAGAAAAAATCAGTTTAACCTAGCTGCAGATTTTTTTTAAAACGCTATACTGAGCCAGTTAAAAATTAAGGCAAGTGCGAATCGCTCTCTGATCAATTTAGGTTTTTATGATGCCAAAGAAGCTATTATTGCCTACCTAAATAAAGATTACTTTTGGTAAGTTAGCATTATTTGATGAGACAGCAGAAGCACGCAGCACATGTTTTCGTACACGCTCTGAATGTGAAATTACAGAAACTAGCTATATAAACCAGAGCTACATGACTCATCCAGATGGCATGCAAATCAAAATTACTCGCCAAGAAATTGGCCGTATTGTCGGCTGCTCCAGAGAAATGGTTGGCCGCGTCTTAAAGAACTTAGAGAAACAAGGCTTGATTGAAGTGGCGGGAAAAACCATGGTGATCTACGGCACCCGGTAAGTAGGTCAGCTTAACTCTGGATCCCGCCCCATAGCTGCAGCCTAACGACTGCAGCTAAAAGCTTAAAACCTATTTAAAAGACTGGAACCACCGCTCCTTGATACTTTTCATTGATAAAGTTTTTCACTTCTTCAGTTTCTAAGGCTTTTACCAGCTGCTGAATCGCCTCGTCTTGGGTGTGATCTTCACGGGTTACCACGATATTCACATAAGGTGAATCGGCACCCTCAATCACTAACGCATCTTTTTGCGGATTAAGCTTGGCTTCTAGCGCGTAGTTGGTATTAATCAACGCCACATCCACCTGATTTAATACCCGTGGCAAGGTCGCAGCTTCTAGCTCGCGCACTTTAATTTGCTTGGGGTTATCAGCAATATCTTTCGGAGTGGCAGTGATGCCTGCACCTTCTTTTAACTTAAGCACGCCAGCTTGCTGCAATAACAATAACGCACGGCCACCATTGGTAGCATCATTAGGAATCACCACATTGGCTTTATTTGGCAGCTCTTCAAGGGATTTAAGCTTGGCTGAATAAGCGCCAAATGGCTCGATATGAATGCCTGCAACACTGACTAAGTTGGTTTTCTTAGTTGCATTAAACTCATCTAAATAGGGTTGATGCTGGAAGAAGTTAGCATCTAAGCGTCCTTCAGCCACCTGAACGTTGGGCTGTACGTAATCGGTAAATACCTTAACCTCCAGCTCAATGCCTTGTTTTGCTAGCTGTGGTTTTACAAACTCTAAAATCTCAGCGTGGGGCACAGGTGTTGCGGCTACTGTTAAGCTTGCTGCATGGGCCGAACCGATTAAGGTGCTGGCGGCAGCAATGGCTAACCATAATTTTTTCATTTGTCTTCTCCTTGAATCACTCATTACTTACGCGAAAAATGAACCACTAAGCGATCACCCACACTTTGGATAATCTGCACAATCACTACCAGTAACACCACGGTTACCAGCATGACATCATCCTGAAAGCGTTGGTAGCCATAACGTACAGCTAAATCTCCAAGACCACCTGCTCCTACTAAGCCAGCCATCGCGGTGTAAGAAATCAGCGTAATCGCCGTCACTGTAATCGCGGCAATAATTCCCGGCAAAGCCTCAGGCAATAAAGCACTGCTGATAATCTGTCGAGTGGTAGCACCCATGGCTTGGGTTGCCTCAATAATCCCTTTATCCACTTCACGCAGTGCCGTTTCTACTAAGCGGGCAAAAAACGGCGTTGTCCCTATTACCAAGGGCGGAATCGCCCCCATTACTCCTAACGAAGTACCGGTAATCATCACGGTAAAGGGAATCATCGCAATTAATAAAATAATAAACGGCAAAGAGCGCACTACGTTCACCACGAACGATAACACTCCATACAGCTTGCCATTAGCAAATAATTGATTGGGCGCGGTCAAAAATAACACGATGCCGATGAACAATCCCAACGGAATAATAAAGAGCAAAGAGGCACCCAGCATAATTAAGGTATCTAGGCTAGCCTGCCAAATCTCATACCAATCAACGTTACTAAAAAAATCAGCCATTATCATGGGCGTACTACCTCAACTGTTACGCCTGCGGCCTGTAACTGCTGCTCGGCTAATTTCACATCACCATCTGTTAGCGCCAGCATTAACTGGCCACAAGGTTGATCTTTAATACGGCCAATCCGGCCCGATAAAATACTGTAATTTACTCCAGTGGCGCGAGCCACATCACCCAGCACTGGCGAGTAGGTTGATTGACCAAGAAACGTCAAACGTACAATACGTCCCTGAATTTGCTGCAAATCCAAGGCATCATCGTCCTCACCTTCTTGCACAAAACGCTGGGTGGTCGGATGTTGCGGATGCAAAAACACCTCGGCCACATTCCCCTGCTCAACCAGCACCCCCTCATCCATTACTGCTACCCGATCACACACCCGTCGAATCACATCCATTTCGTGGGTAATCAGCACAATCGTTAGCCCAAGCTGCTGATTAATATCCCTTAACAATTGCAGTACCTGACCAGTGGTTTGCGGGTCTAAGGCACTGGTCGCTTCATCACACAGCAAAATTTTGGGGTCAGTGGATAATGCCCGAGCAATCCCAACCCGCTGTTTTTGTCCTCCTGACAACTGTGCAGGGTACTTATGCGCATGCTCGCTTAAACCAACCAACTGTAATAGCTCGGCAACCTTTCGCGTAATCTCTGCTTTACTGTGCTTACCGTGCAAACGCAGTGGCATGGCCACGTTATCCGCGACAGTTTTTGACGACAATAAATTAAAGTGCTGAAAAATCATGCCAATTTGTGCACGAAATGCTCTTAGCCCTTCTGCATTTAAAGCGGTTACTTCGGTGCCATCAATTTCAATCCGGCCACTGCTTGGTTCTTCTAGGCGATTAATCAAACGTAATAAAGTACTTTTACCAGCGCCCGAGTGGCCAATCAAACCAAAAATCTCACCACGCGCAACCGTTAAGTTCGTTGTTTGCAGCGCAGGAACTAGCTGCCCATGCACGTGATAGGACTTTGTAATATCGTGGAATTTAATCACAAAAAACCTTGTATAGAGTTGAGAGTCCGACCCTACTCGGTCGATCACTATGCCCGCCACCACTTAGAATGATAAATACTTTAAAGTGTCAGCCTAAGATGATTTTGGAATATATAATTATTCAGCGCTTAATAACTGCAACAACGGCGCCTGATCCACGGCAATTCGCTCAATCAACTGTGGATTAAAGGTCGCAGATAATCGCTTAAAGCGCGTATTCAATAGTGCGGCCACCCAATGAAACTCTTTGGTGTCTTGCACCTGGACTGCGATCTGGTAACGGCCATCAATCGCTTGTTTCGCCGCTTGCTCTAAGGTGCTCCCCAAGCGCAGATTATCTTGCATGGGTAAGGCAATGCTTTTTACTACCGTCAAAGAGCGCGCACTCGGAGCCACAGCGGCAGGCTCTGCAGGTGCTTGGGCTTTAGGTGCTGGCTTGGCTTTAACAGCGGGCTTGGGTAACGCTTTAACAGGCGGTACCACTGGCTCAGGAGGTGCTGGCTCTATCACCGCCTCAGGTAATTCAGCAGCTAAAGCGGGTGCATCGGGTAACCATTTGCGGGCATTGGCCAGCGCCGTTGCTGCTTGTTGCATATCATGCTGCTCTAGCGCGTGTTTACTTTTAGCTAACCACGCTTCTGCTAGCTGCTGCTGATATAACTCAAGCGCGGTACCAGACAATCCCGCAGATTGCATTTCATCTAATTGCTCTGCGGCAAACGGCAAGTTATCTGCCTGTAAATACTGCTCAAACACTTGAGCTGAGATGGCAAACTGCATCTCTTGCTTCTCTTGTGCTGTCTGCTGTGCCACTCCTTGACAAGCCATTAAAAAAACACACATTCCGCTCAGCGCAATGCTGCGCACCATGAATTGTTTCATTAAGTTGTTTTCCGAGTCACTAAATTGCCGTGCAGTCTACACCTTCATACGGTTTGGATAAATTGCCGCAGACAAAATTCCCCTTAGCGACGCAACCTAATCAGTAAGCTTAAGACAAAACACAATGCCGCACACACCACAATTGAAGGCCCAGCGGGAGTATCTAAATGCCACGACATGGATAGCCCTCCAAGCACTGACAACAGGCCAATTACACTGGCCATTAACGCCATTTGTTCAGGGCTGCGGGCCAACTTTTGTGCGGTGGCAGCGGGAATAATCAGTAACGAGGTAATCAATAACACCCCCACCACCTTCATTGCCACTGCAATCACCACTGCAATTAACAACATCAACACCAAGCGCAGTTGGGTTACTGGTAAACCCTCAACTTTGGCTAGTTCTTCATCCACCGTTAACGCCAGCAGGTTACGCCAAAAATAGCCCAGTAGTCCTAGCACTAAAATACTACCCAAGACTATGAGCAGTACTTCATTAAAGCTCACCGCCAATAGATCGCCAAATAAATAACCCATAAGATCTACCCGGACACTGGGCATAAAACTTAAGGTCACCAACCCCACGGCCAAGCTACTATGCGCCATAATGCCCAACAACGTATCGGCTGCTAGCGACTGCTGTTGCTGCATAATCACCATAAACACAGCCAACAATAAACAAACCCCTAGCACCATTACGCTCGGTGAAATTTCTAACAATAAGCCTAAAGCCACCCCAAACAATGCCGAGTGAGACAAGGTATCGCCAAAATAGGCCATGCGCCGCCATACCACAAAAGAGCCTAAAGGCCCTGCCACTAAAGCCAAAGCGATACCAGAAATTAGTGCATATAAAAGAAAGTCAGCCATGGGTGCAATCGGGCCCGTGTTGATGATGAGAAGTATGCGGCGTGACTACGCAGCCATGTAAATCGTGGGCATGATCGTGATCATGGTGATACACCGCTAGGTTACTGGCAGCTTTGCGGCCAAATAGCTCAATAAAAGCTGGATCTTCGCTCACTTGCTCAGGGTGTCCTGAACAACAAATATGGCGATTTAAGCAAATCACCCGATCAGTTGACCCCATCACCAAGTGCAAGTCATGGGACACCATAAATACACCACATTGGTAACGCTTTCGTAAGTCAGCGATTAACTTATACAGCTCCAGCTGACCATTCACATCCACCCCTTGAACCGGCTCATCTAATACCAGTAACTGGGGCTTGCGAAGCAGTGCACGGGCTAAGAGCACTCGCTGCAACTCACCGCCAGAAATACGCTGAATGGGGCTATGCAAGACTTTTTCCGCCCCCACTTCGGCTAAGGCCTGTTGAATCTCGCTCTTACGAGTATTTGGCACCAAGCGTAAAAAACGCTCAACGGTCAGCGGCATAGTCGGATGCACCGCTAGCTTTTGCGGCATATAGCCAATACGTAACTTTGCTTGGCGCGTGATGCTACCGCTGCTGGGCTCGAGTAATCCTAATAAAATTTTTACCAAAGTGGTTTTGCCAGCACCATTTGGGCCAACTAACGTAAGCGTTTCATTGGCATATAACTCAAGACTGATCTGCTCTAGAGTATTTTTACCGGCAAACTCAATACCAATATTATCTAACTTAACTAAGGGTTTAGGCATGCTGTGCTCGACATTGGGCACACTCACCCGCTACTTCCACAGTATGGTTGTGCACTAAAAAATCAATACTTTGCGCCTGCTGCGCAATTGCTTGATCGATTAAACCATGGGGAAATTCATAGGCTGATTTACACAGCTGACAAATGAAAAAATGCCCTTGGTGTGGGGTTTCTGGATGCTGGCAACCAACAAAGGCATTTAATGAAGCGATCCGATGAATTAAGCCATTTTCCAATAAAAAGTCTAACGCTCGATATACCGTAGGCGGCGCAGCACGGCGGCCATCCACGGTACTCAACACCTCTAAAATATCATAGGCCCCCATCGGCTGATGACTTTGCCAAACCAGCTCCAGCACCCGCTGCCGTAACTGGGTAAAACGTAATCCTTGCTGTTTACATAGCTGCTCGGCTTGGGCTAAGGCATGATCAATACAGTGCTGATGATTCTCTTCACTGCAATGGTTAGGTATTTTTTCCATTGGTAGCTGACTCCACAAAAACTAAACGTTACTATATAACTTTTCTTTAGCGAGATACATCATCATGCTGCGCAATTTTCTTTCCGCGGTGGTTCTAGCCGCAACTGCTGCTTCCGCTCAAGCTGAAGTAAAGGTGTTAACCAGTATCAAACCGCTACAATTAATTGCCACCGCTATTCAAGGCGATGCCAATCAAGTAGAGGTTCTGCTACCACCGGGTGCCTCACCCCATGCTTTTACTTTACGCCCTTCTGATTTGCGCCGCCTACAACAGGCCGACGTTTTTTATTGGATTGGCCCTGATTTAGAGAATTTTTTACCTAAGCTACTCAAGCAGCGTCAGCAGCTCTCAGTTGCGCTGCAGGATCTGCCACAGTTAACCCTGCTACATTTTACCGATGGACACAGCCATGAGCATGAGCATGAGCATGAGCATGAGCATGAGCATGAGCATGAGCATGAACACAGCTTAGATGCGCACCTCTGGTTAGATCCAGCCAATGCCCAGCGTATTGCAGAACAGATGGCTAATGATTTTTCCGCCCTGGATCCCACCAACGCTGCCACCTATCAAGCGAATCTTGAGCGCTTCCGTCAGCAGCTACAACAATTGGAACAAACGCTCAGTCAGCGCTTAACTATCCAGCAGCCTAAACCTTTTTTTGTCTTTCACGAGGCATACAACTATCTTGAACAACGCTATCAACTGCAGCACCAAGCTGTGTTTAACCTGTCCAGTGAAGTACAGGCTGGCGCTAAACACGTACAGCAAACGCGCCACACTTTAGAACAAGCCGGCGCCAGCTGCTTGTTCTACGAAACACCACTGACCCCAAAACTAGCCGCTAGCCTGACCCACAACCTACCCGTGACTCTGCTGCCACTGGATCCCCTCGCTACTGACATCCCTGTCACCGCTGATGGCTATGTGCGCTTTATCGAACAGCTAGGCACTACCCTAGCCGACTGTTTAAGCCATTGACCGGGGTAATAATAAGCCAATCGGCAGACTGACTTTAGCTTCTAAACCACCACCTGCACGGTTGTTTAGTTCAACTGAACCGCCGTGCTGCTGGGCAATGCGCTTAACTATTGATAAACCCAAGCCCGCGCCATGCCCACCACGCGCGGCATCGCCACGAATAAAGGGATTGAAAATACTTTCAATTTCCTCTGCTGGAATTCCAGCGCCACGATCGAGCACACTGACTGCAATATAGGGAGCTAACTCATTGCCTTCAATGGAGGCGGCAACCTCTACTCCACTGCCACCATAACGCAGCGCATTTTCAATTAAATTGACCAGTAATCGCTTGATCGACACCCGGCGCAAAGGCACATCAGGTAGTTCCTCTAAACAGAGACGCACCAAAGGTTCTTGACTGGCATCGGTATGATTATAGGTCGCTGCCACTTCTTTAATCAGATCAACCAAGTTACCCATTTCTAGCGGTTCATCACGGCCATCACGAATAAAGGCTAAAAACTGATCTAAAATGGCATCCATGTCCTCAATATCCCGCACCATGTCCTCTTTAAACTCACAGTGCTGATTAGACAACTCAACCGATAGGCGCAAACGCGTCAGTGGCGTACGCAAATCATGGGAAACCCCAGCCAGCATCAGCTCGCGCTCACGACCCGCTTGCTCTACGTCTTCGGCCATCTGGTTAAATGCTCGATACACCTCCGCCATTTCACTAGCGGTTTCAGGGGCTACCGGTAAACGTACGCTGCGCCCCTGCCCTAGTTGCCGAGTCGCATGGACTAACCGCTTTAACGGTAAACTCAAATGCCGTACAAAAATCCATGCCGCGCCTGTGGACAACAAACCGATACCTAAAAACCAGCCAAACAAATTCCACATCCGCTGCCCACGTAAAGGATGGGGATATAGCGGTACCCGCACCCAATCAGGGCCCAGTGCTGGTGCATGCACCCATAACGCCGGAGGGGCTTGGGCACGAATCCGCACCTGGGTTTCTTCACCTAACTCGGCGCGCATTTGCTCACTGAAAATATCACTATAGGGCCAGTGTTTTTCTCCTAGCGGTACCTCTTGTTCCTGTACCCGCTGCAGCCCTGCGGCTTTAGCTATGACCGGCCGCTCATTGGGTGCTGCGGCCCAGTAAGCACGCAAGGTGAGTGCTGCCCCATGGCTGTACTGACGGTCCACCAGTACATCTTCATTAACCATCAGATAAACCAAGGTTAAGGCTTTAGAAAATAAAACCGTAAGCAGCACCATCCACAAGGTGCGAGCAAAGAAACTTTGTGGAAACCAAAAAGGCAAACGCATTTACTTCTGCCCATCCGGCACAAATACATACCCCACACCCCATACTGTTTGAATATAACGGGGCTTGGCTGGATCTGGTTCAATCATGCGCCGTAATCTTGAAACCTGAACATCAATTGAGCGCTCAAGCGCATCCCATTCTCGGCCGCGCGCTAAACTCATCAGCTTATCTCGAGTTAACGGCTCCCGTGGATGCTCAACCAAGGCTTTAAGCACTGCAAACTCACCGGTGGTAAGCATTTGTAGTTCACTGCCTTTTTGCAATTCACGGGTGGCCAGATGCAGTTGATAATCTCCAAAGCTCACCACCTGCTCACTGTTGCCTGGGGCCCCAGGCACTGCCACCACTTGACGACGCAGCACGGCTTTAATCCGCGCCAATAACTCACGTGGATTAAAGGGCTTGGCTAAGTAATCATCTGCGCCCATTTCTAAACCTTGAATCCGGCTGCTTTCATCACCTTTGGCAGTCAGCATGATAATTGGAATTTGGTTGTTTTCCTGACGTAAGCGTTGGCAAGCAGTTAAACCATCTTCACCGGGCATCATCAAATCTAACACCACTAAATTGAACACTTCACGGGCCAATAGGCGATTCATCTGTTCAGTGTTTTCTACCGCGCGAGCACGGTAGCCTTGCTCATTTAAAAAGCGCTCTAACAAATTACGTAAACGGGCATCATCATCCACAATCAAAATTTTTTCGGCTTCATTATTCATAGTGCATCCTCTCTTAATTGCTGTTTATTATGAACTAAGCCGCAGAGGGAGGTTAGTACGCATTGTTAGCAAATTTTACACTCTGCTAAGGGTTTTCTAAGGAATCCAATGCCTTGCGCCAACGCTTGTCCTATAATTAGCCATTTCATTTAATTCATACTCCAGACAATTAGGTAACTCATGGATCGTATCAGTTCCCGCATTGCCGAAGAGCTCGGTGTCCGCTCGCAACAAGTGAATGCAGCTATCGCTTTACTGGATGAAGGCTCAACCGTCCCTTTTATTGCGCGTTACCGAAAAGAAGTAACCGATAGCCTAGATGACACCCAGCTGCGTCACTTAGAAGAACGGCTACGCTATCTACGTGAGCTCGAAGAACGACGCAGCAGTATTTTAAGCAGCATTGAAGAGCAAGGAAAATTAACCGCCGAGTTACGTACAGCGATTACTACAGCGGACACTAAAACTCGCCTTGAAGACCTATATTTACCCTATAAGCCCAAACGCCGCACCAAAGGCCAAATTGCTCTAGAAGCAGGCCTTGGCGAGCTAGCGGATCAGCTATTTAACGATCCCAACCTAGACCCTGAACAACAAGCAATCAGTTTTATTAACCCAGAGCAAGGTTTTGCCGACAGTAAAGCGGTGCTAGAAGGGGCTAAATATATTTTAATGGAGCGCTTTGCTGAAGACGCTGAGTTGCTGGCACAGCTACGTGCTTTTTTACAGCAAGAAGCGTTGTTTAGCGCCAGCGTCATTACCGGTAAAGAACACGAAGGAGCCAAGTTTAGTGATTACTTTAGTCATCAAGAGCCCTTTAAGTCGGTGCCATCGCACCGTGCATTAGCTGTTTTCCGTGGACGAAATGAAGGGATTTTAACCGCTAAACTAGTACTCCCCGATGAAGTGCCCGGTGCGATGCATCCCTGTGAAGTGATGGTTGCTCAGCAGGTTGGCATAACCTATCAAGAGCGCCCGGCTGATGCTTGGCTGGCAGAAGTGGTGCGCTGGACGTGGCGTATTAAGCTAGCCACGCATCTAGAAACCGATCTATTTAATGAGTTGCGCGAACAAGCAGAAACCGAGGCAATTAATGTATTCGCCCGCAACCTGCATGATTTATTGCTCGCCGCCCCAGCTGGACCACGCTGCACCTTAGGCCTAGACCCAGGTATTCGTACTGGCTGTAAAGTCGCGGTAGTGGATAAAACCGGTAAGCTGCTCGCTACCACAACTATTTATCCCCATGAGCCACGCCGGCAATGGCAGGAGTCCTTAGCGGAACTCGCAAAGCTGTGCAAGAAACATGCGGTCGAACTGATTGCGATTGGCAATGGTACCGCCAGCCGTGAAACCGATAAGCTGGCTGGCGAGCTTTTAAAATTGCTGCCTGAACTGAAGATGAAAAAAATCACCGTCAGTGAGGCTGGTGCTTCGGTGTACTCGGCCTCAGAACTAGCAGCCAAGGAATTTCCCGAATTAGATGTCTCTTTGCGCGGCGCGGTGTCCATTGCCCGTCGCCTGCAAGACCCTCTGGCCGAGCTAGTCAAAATTGATCCCAAGTCTATTGGCGTTGGCCAATATCAGCACGATGTTTCCCAAGTGCAATTAGCTCGCTCGTTAGATGCGGTCGTAGAAGACTGTGTAAACTCAGTAGGCGTGGATGTAAACACTGCCTCGGCGGCACTGCTAACGCGGGTCTCTGGTTTGAACAGCACCCTCGCCCACAATATTGTGAACTATCGCGATGAGCATGGTGCTTTTGTTGATCGTTCTGGGCTGAAAAAAGTACCCCGTTTAGGCGCTAAAACCTTTGAGCTATCGGCTGGCTTCCTACGCGTGATGGACGGCAACAATCCACTCGATCGCTCAGGCGTTCACCCAGAAACCTATCCTCTGGTTAAGAAAATTGCCCAAGATACTGGGCGCGATATTCGCTCACTGATTGGTGACTCGGCATTTTTGCATAGCCTAGATCCTCAACGCTTCACCGATGAGCACTTTGGCTTGCCAACGGTGACAGATATTTTGGCCGAACTGGATAAACCTGGCCGTGACCCGCGCCCTGAATTTAAAACCGCAGAGTTTCAAGATGGCGTTGAAGAGCTAAAAGATTTAGTACCTGGCATGATTTTGCAGGGCGTAATCACCAACGTCACCAACTTTGGCGCCTTTGTCGATATTGGCGTGCACCAAGATGGTTTAGTGCATATTTCGGCCCTATCCGAGCAGTTCGTCAAAGATCCGCATACCCTAGTTAAAGCCGGTGATATTGTGCAAGTGAAGGTGATGGAAGTAGAGATCGAGCGCAAACGTATTGCTCTGTCTATGCGTCTTAGCGATCAACCGGGAGCAAGTTCAGCACCTAACCAACGCAGAACCGAGCGACCACCGCAAGCCACAACGGCAAAAAAGAATACCGCTGCCAGCCAGCAACAAGGTAGCATGGCGGCATTATTTGCCAACGCCAAACAGCTTAAAAAGAAATAACGCACTCTAAGTGCGCTCTCAGACTAACGAACCCTTGGTTTGGACGAGAGTCTTTATTTACGAGCGTCGCTTCGGCGCTCGCAGTTTAACGCTTAGTGCAAACAAAGAGGACAATGAACTTGAGCGAAATTTATAACCGTCGCTTGGCCCTATTAGGCCAACCCGACTCCCTAGCTCAGCTCAAACAAAGCTTACATGGCATTGAGCGTGAATGTTTACGAGTCGATAAAAGTGGGCAGCTATCGCAGCAACCACATCCTAAAGCACTGGGTGCAACGCTGACTCACGGCTCAATCACCACCGACTATGCCGAGCCATTACTCGAATTTATTACCGCCGCTTTACCGGACTCTCAGCAAACCCTTGAGCAGCTAGAAGAAATTCATCGGTTTACCATTTCACAACTGGCCGATGAGGTGCTCTGGGCTCCTTCAATGCCAGGGGTTTTGCCTGATGAAAGTGAAATTCCGGTGGCTTACTACGGCGAATCAAATATTGGCCAGTTTAAATGGGTCTATCGCCAAGGATTAGCCGTACGCTATGGCAAAACCATGCAGTGCATTGCGGGCATTCACTACAATTACTCCTTGCCTGATTCACTGTGGGGCATCTTGCAAGAAGATGATCAAGATCCGCGCAGCGCTCAAGATTATCAGTCCGCTCGCTATATTGCGCTAACTCGTAATTTCCGCCGCTATAGCTGGTTATTAATGTACTTATTTGGTGCATCACCTGCGATAGATAACAGCTTTGTGCGCCATATGCAGCACTCCCTTGAGCGGTTTGATGAGCATACGCTGTATTTGCCCTACGCCACCAGTTTACGCATGAGTGATCTGGGCTACCAAAGTAATGCTCAGGCCAGCCTCACTCCCTGCTACAACGAGCTGTCCAGCTATATTCAAAGTATCCGCAAAGCGGTGGCTACACCTTATCCGCCTTACGCCGCCTTTGGCACCGAGCAAGCCAATGGTGAATGGCGCCAGCTCAATACCAATATTTTGCAGATTGAAAATGAGTACTACTCAATCATTCGTCCCAAACGCATTACACAAGGTAATGAGCGCCCAGTCGAGGCTTTAGAAGCCAGAGGGATTCAGTATGTCGAGGCACGCTGTATTGATATCAACCCATTTTTAATGCTTGGTATCGATTTAGAGCAAGCTCGATTTTTAGATGTGTTTTTACTGTACTGTGCCCTGCAAGACAGCCCTCGCTTAGAAGGTGGCGAGTGCCCGATGTGCACGGAAAACTTTATGCAAGTGGTTAAACAAGGTCGTAAACCCGGCCTGATGCTAACCCGCAAATCAGGCTCGGTTAGTCTGCAAGACTGGGCTAAAGAGCTATTTGATGGCATGCAAGCTACGGCTGAGTTGCTAGATAAAGCCTATAACACTAACCAGCACAGTGACGCACTTAGCAGCAACTACCAAAAGCTGCTCAATGTTGAGCTCACGCCCTCTGCTCAAGTATTGGCCAGCATGCGCGCCGAGCAGCAAAGCTTTAGTGAGTTTGCCCTCGCCCAAAGTTTGCGCCATGCCCAAGCGTTGGCCGCTAAGCCATTAACCGCTGAGCAGCTGGCTTATTACCAACAACTAGCCAGTCAATCAATTGCTGAACAACAGGCCATCGAACAGCAACCACAACTGCCGTTTGCTGAATATCTAGCCAAGGTTTCACTACCTTAAATCTTGCTAGCGTGGAGTAGACAAAGAAAAACCCAAAAAGCAGCCGCACTTTTTGGGTTTTTTGTTAGATGCTTACAGTCACACAGCGCTTTAGATTTTTAAGCACAGGTACTTAATCTCTAAATAATCTTCAATACCGTATTTAGAACCCTCACGACCTAAGCCAGAGGCTTTAACTCCTCCAAAGGGAGCCACTTCATTCGAAATGAGTCCGGTATTCACGCCTACCATGCCGTACTCTAACGCATCACCAACTCGCATAATTTGACTAAGATTCTGACTATAAAAATAAGCCGCTAAGCCAAACTCAGTGTCATTTGCTGCCCGAATCACCTCAGCCTCGTCACTAAAGCGAAATAATGGCGCTAAGGGACCGAAGGTTTCATCCTTAGCTACCAGCGCCGTCACTGGCACTTCCGTTAAAATGGTTGGTTCAAAAAAACTACCGCCTAACGTATGGGACTGACCACCTAATACAATCTTAGCGCCCTTAGCCGTCGCATCGGCAATATGTTCCTGCACTTTAGCCACGGCTTGCTGATCAATCAGTGGCCCTAAGTTCACTCCTTCAGCTAAACCATTACCTACCTGTAACTGGCTGACTGCTTGGGCAAATTTCTCAGCGAACTCATCGTATACCGCCTCATGAATATAGAAACGGTTAGTACAAACACAGGTTTGACCATTATTGCGATACTTCGATTGCACCGCGCCCGCCACTGCTGCCTCAATGTCAGCATCAGCAAAGACAATGAAGGGCGCATTGCCGCCTAATTCCAGTGACACCTTTTTAATATCAGCCGCACATTCTGCCATTAACTGGCGACCAACATCAGTCGAGCCGGTAAAGGATAATTTACGCACACTAGGACTACTGGTTAAAACTTGGCCAATTTCTCCTGCCGAGCCCGTCACCACATTAAACACACCCTTTGGAATCCCAGCACGCTGAGCTAACTCAGCTAACGCTAAAGCCGAGTAAGGAGTTTGTGAAGCAGGTTTAAGCACCATGGTGCAACCTGCAGCCAAAGCCGGCCCTGCTTTACGGGTAATCATAGCTGCTGGGAAATTCCATGGCGTAATGGCCGCAGTCACACCAATAGGCTGTTTAATCACCAGTAACCGCTGATCGGTTTGCGGCGCAGGAATAATATCACCATAAACTCGCTTCGCTTCTTCGGCAAACCACTCAATAAAAGAAGCAGCGTAGGCAATTTCACCTTTAGCTTCAGCCAACGGCTTACCCTGCTCGAGCGTCATCAGCCGCGCTAAGTCGTCTTGATTGGCCATTATCAGCTCAAACCACGCCCGTAAATAGGCTCCGCGCTGCTTGGCCGTTAGTGCCCGCCAAGCTGGCAACGCCTGCTCTGCGGCCTGAATTGCCTGCTGGGTTTCTGCCGCCCCTAATTTCGGCACACTGCCGAGCAATTCTTGGGTGGCTGGATTATGTACATCAATAAACTGTTTTGACTGTGCATCACACCACTGGCCATTAATAAAGGCTTGCTGGCGAAATAACTGCATATCTTGTAATTGTATAGATTGAATCGACATCGCAGGTTCCTCGGCAGGGATAAAAGGCTTGAAGGTTTGAAGGTTTGAAGGTTTGAAAGTAGCTCACGCCCTTTCAAACAAAGGATTAATTTACGCTATAGCAGACTCAGCAGGGAATAAATAGTTTGTGCTAGAGCTAACCTCGAATGCTCAAAACCAAAAAGCCCATCACTCAGGATGGGCTTTTGGCTAGTGCACAGCTTAAGCTAAACGCTTATAACGCACGCGCTTCGGTTGTAGCGCTGCATCGCCGAGACGTTTTTTACGATCTTCTTCAAACTCGGTGTAGTTACCCTCGAAAAACACCACCTGGCCATCATCTTCATAGGACAGAATATGGGTTGCAATTCGGTCTAAGAACCAACGGTCGTGGGAAATCACAATCGCAGAGCCAGCAAAGTCCAGTAAGGCTTCTTCTAGTGCGCGTAAAGTTTCTACGTCTAAGTCGTTAGAAGGTTCGTCCAACAGCAATACGTTGCCGCCTTGCTTGAGGGTCAGCGCCAAATGCAAGCGACCACGCTCACCACCAGATAAGTCTTTGACAAACTTCTGTTGGTCTGCACCTTTAAAGTTAAAGCGCCCCACATAACCGCGAGAAGGTACTTCATAGTTACCCACTTTAATCATGTCAGCACCGTCAGAGATTTGCTCCCAGACCGTTTTATTACCATCTAAATGATCACGGTGCTGGTCAACACTGGCCAACTCAACGGTTTCACCAATCACGATTTCACCGGAGTCTGGCTGTTGTTCGCCCATAATCATACGAAACAGCGTCGATTTACCAGCGCCGTTGCCACCGATCACCCCAACAATCGCCCCTTTAGGCACTGCAAAGGATAAATCATCAATCAGGATACGATCGCCAAAGCCTTTGCGCACGTTATGAAACTCAATCACTTTATCGCCTAAGCGTTGGCCCGCTGGGATATAAATCTCGTTGGTTTCGCTACGCTTTTGGAACTCTTGCGACTGCATTTCTTCAAAACGCGCTAAACGTGCCTTGGATTTAGACTGGCGGCCTTTAGCCCCTTGGCGCACCCACTCTAACTCCGCTTTCATCGCTTTGTTGTGGCTTAGCTCTTGCTTCGCTTCTTGCTCTAAACGGTTAGCTTTAGCTTCAAGCCACTGGGAATAGTTACCCTCAAATGGAATACCCTGACCCCGGTCTAGCTCTAAAATCCAACCAGCTACGTTATCTAAGAAGTAACGGTCGTGGGTAATCGCCACCACAGTGCCTTGGAAATCATGCAAGAAGCGCTCAAGCCACGCAACCGAGTCAGCATCCAAGTGGTTAGTTGGCTCATCTAGCAGTAACATATCAGGCGCTGAGAGCAATAAACGGCACAGGGCAACGCGGCGCTTTTCACCACCCGATAAATGCTCAACCTTGGCGTCCCACGCCGGCAAGCGAAGGGCATCTGCTGCCACTTCTAATTGGCGCTCAAGGTTATGGCCATCGGCGGTTTGTAAAATTGCCTCTAATTTTGCTTGCTCGGTGGCTAATGCATCAAAATCGGCATCGGGCTCGGCATAAGCGGCGTACACCTCGTCCAAGCGCGCCTGGGCCTGCTTAATTTCATCCACCGCTTCTTCAACGATTTCTCGTACGGTTTTGCTTGGGTCTAACTGCGGCTCTTGGGGCAAGTAGCCAATTTTAATTCCTGGCATCGGACGAGCTTCGCCATCAAACTCTTTATCCACACCGGCCATAATGCGCAGTAAAGTAGACTTACCCGCACCGTTTAAACCTAAAACCCCAATTTTTGCCCCAGGGAAAAAGGACAACGAAATATCTTTTAAAATCTCGCGCTTGGGCGGCACCACTTTACTTAGGCGGTGCATTGTAAACACGTATTGAGACATGAAATACCTAGCTAATTAAACAACCATAAAGCTCAGGCTAAACCTGAGGATTTTGCAGGCAAGCTACCTGAAACTCGGCACTTGGGCAAATAACAATCAGGCGTATTTTACGCTGTTTCTTAATTCTGTAGCAGCTTTTCTCCAGACTGAGCTTTTCTTATGCAACAAGTGACCCTGATTCATGTGCGCCTTGAAGCAACTTAGGGTAGAATCAGCGCTTAAATTTATTCCGCCCAGCTAATTCTCAGGGGACTGTTATGTTCAGCCGTGATTTAACTATTGCTCGTTTTGACGCCGAACTGTTCGAGGCGATGGAGAAAGAAGCCCAACGCCAAGAAGAGCACATTGAGCTTATTGCTTCAGAAAACTACACCAGCCCAGCAGTGATGGAAGCGCAAGGTTCTGTGCTGACCAACAAGTACGCTGAAGGTTATCCAGGCAAGCGCTATTACGGCGGTTGTGAACACGTTGATGTGATCGAGCAATTAGCCATTGATCGCGCTAAAGAGCTATTCGGCGCCGACTACGCTAACGTACAGCCCCATGCAGGTTCACAAGCTAACTCTGCTGTTTACCTAGCATTATTAGAAGCGGGCGATACTATTTTAGGTATGAGCTTAGCCCACGGTGGTCACTTAACCCACGGTGCTTCAGTGAGCTCTTCAGGCAAACTGTACAATGCGGTGCAGTACGGCATCACCGATGAAGGTTTCATCGACTACGACGAAATTGAGCGCTTAGCGGTTGAACATAAGCCAAAAATGATCGTAGCCGGCTTCTCAGCTTATTCTCAGGTGTTAGATTTTGCCCGCTTCCGTGAAATTGCGGACAAAGTAGGTGCCTACCTGTTTGTCGATATGGCGCACGTTGCTGGTTTAGTTGCTGCTGGCATCTACCCCAACCCAGTCCCCTTTGCGGACGTGGTAACCACCACTACCCACAAAACCTTACGCGGTCCACGTGGCGGTTTAATTTTAGCTAAAGCTAACCCTGAGCTTGAGAAAAAATTAAACTCAGCGGTATTCCCAGGCAGCCAAGGCGGCCCGTTAGAGCACGTCATTGCTGGTAAAGCTATCTGTTTTAAAGAAGCATTACAGCCTGAGTTTAAAGCCTACCAACAGCAGGTAGTAAAGAACGCACAAACCATGGCTCAAGTTTTTGTTGAGCGTGGCTTTGATGTGGTGTCTGGCGGTACTGAAAACCACCTGTTCTTGTTATCCCTGATCAAGCAAGACATTACCGGTAAAGATGCCGATGCTGCTCTAGGCCGCGCAAACATCACCGTTAACAAAAACTCCGTGCCGAATGACCCACGTTCACCTTTCGTTACTTCTGGCTTACGTATTGGTACCCCAGCAGTAACCACCCGTGGCTTCAAAGAAGCTGAGTGCCGTGACCTTGCAACTTGGATCTGCGATATTTTAGCTGATATCGAAAACGAGCAAGTGATCGCTGAAGTACGCGAAAAAGTGAAAGCAATCTGCGCCAAATTACCGGTATACGGTAACTAAGCTCTACTGCTTCGCTAAGCAAAAACGCCGCTCAATGTCAGCGGCGTTTTTGTTGCTCGCTAATAAATTACAGCAAGCGCTTACACTTCGAGTAAAAATGTAACAGGCCCATCGTTAGTTAAGCTAACTTGCATATCCGCCCCAAATTGACCGGTTTGCACTATCGCGTGCTGTTGTTTTGCTTGCTTAACTAACAAATCAAACAGCTCTTCCCCTAAGGCAGGTGGCGCAGCGGTAGTAAAGCTAGGACGCAGCCCACTTTTCGTATTAGCTGCCAAAGTAAATTGGGAAACCAATAATAAACCACCCTGAATATCTTTTAAGGATAGATTCATTTTATCCTCGGCATCAGCAAACACGCGGTAATTCAATAACTTATGCAGCATCTTAGCCACAGATGCCGGCGTATCCTGGGGCTCAATCCCGACGAGTACTAATAAGCCTTGCTCAATTTGCCCGATAGTCTGTTGCTCTACTTCAACCCTGGCGCGGCTAACACGCTGAATCAATGCTTTCATTAGCTAAACCTTATACCTATGAATCCGGATAAAAACCCATAAAAAAGGCAGCCGCTACGGCTGCCTTATTAATCGAAAAACGATTATTTGACTTCGTGATGATAACCCGTGACCCGCTCAACTTCTTCTTTAGAGCCTAGGAATACAGGTACGCGCTGGTGCAGCGAAGTTGGCTGAATATCCATAATACGCTGCACTCCGTCGGTTGAAACACCGCCGGCTTGCTCTACGATAAACGACATCGGATTGGCTTCGTACATTAAGCGCAACTTACCCGGCATGCTTGGATCACGATTATCTTTTGGATACATGAAGACTCCGCCGCGGGTCAGGATACGATGTACATCAGCAACCATCGAAGCAATCCAACGCATGTTGTAGTTTTTCTCTAGCGGACCTTCGGTACCTGCTAGCATTTCATCCACATAGCGCTTCACTGGTGCTTCCCAATGACGCTGGTTTGACATATTAATCGCAAATTCAGCGGTGGTTTCAGGAATGCGCATATTCTCGTGGGTTAAAACAAATGAACCCATTTCAGAGTCTAGGGTAAAACCAATCACCCCACTGCCGAGCGTTAAAATCAGCATAGTTTGTGGGCCGTAAATTGCATAACCCGCAGCCACTTGCTCAGTACCTGCTTGCAAGAAGGCATCTTCCCCAAGATCACCGGTATCACCATTGCGATCAGGGCAGCGCAATACGGAGAAAATAGTCCCTACCGAGACGTTAACATCAATGTTGCTTGAACCATCTAACGGGTCAAACACCAATAGGTAAGAACCTTTAGGGTACTGACCTGGAATCTGGTAAGCCTTTTCCATTTCTTCAGAAGCCATGGCAGCTAAGTGTCCACCCCATTCGTTGGCTTCGAGTAAAATTTCGTTAGACAGTACATCTAATTTTTTCTGTACTTCACCCTGTACGTTTTCCGTACCCATGCTACCAAGCACCCCACCTAAGGCACCTTTAGAAACTTGGTGGCTGATCATTTTGCAGGCGCGGGCCACCACTTCAATTAAAAAGCGTAATTCGGCAGGGGTTTGGTGCGAGCGGGTTTGCTCGATAAGAAAACGACTAAGGCTGGTACGGGACATATTAGCTCCAAGGGCTACAGCAACGAGCACAGCCGATCAGCTGCACCCTATTAATTAAGCTCAAACAGCATGTTTGATCAGAAAAAGATGATGCTGACTATTGTAGCTGAATCTGCCACCTAGCTAAATCAACTTCTGCTTACGGGTTTAAAGTTCCTGCTAGCTGTTGAAAATTTGAGCAAGATCAAGACATTGAGCTAAGATGTGCCGCACAATACGATTAACGTTGTAATTATTTAGTTATTTGTACTCGTTTTATTGGAGTTTATTATGCGTAAATCCGTTTTTGCAGCCTCATTACTAGCGCTTGCAGTAGCAGCCCCCGCTGCATACGCCCACCAGGCAGGTGACATCATCGTTCGTGCGGGTGCAGTAACCGTTCAAACTAAAGAAAATACCTCTTCAGTCAAAGTAGACCGTGGTGCATTAGCAGGTGCTAACTTAGGTGGTAAAGCCACTTTAGATAATGATACTCAGCTTGGTTTAAACTTTGCCTACATGGTGACTGATCACGTAGGTATTGAATTGCTCGCTGCAACCCCTTTCAAGCACGACGTTGCAATCAAAGGCACTGCACTAGGTGATCACAATCTCGGTAGCTTAAAGCACTTACCACCAACCTTAAGCGCTGTACTGTATCCCATGGCATCAGGCAACAAATTCCAGCCCTATGCAGGTTTAGGTATTAACTACACTTGGTTCTTTGACGAAAAGGTAGGCAGTACCGCTAAAGGTAACGGCTTTAACAACTTACGTGTTCAGAACTCTTGGGGTTGGGCGGCACAGTTAGGTGCTGACTATATGCTAACTGATAACCTGATGCTAAACGGCCAGGTACGCTATATTGATATCGATACCAAAGCTTATGTTAACTACAATGGTAACCGTGCAAAAGTTAACGTAAACGTAGAGCCTCTCGTGTACATGGTAGGCCTAGGTTACAAATTCTAAGATTAATTTCTTAGCTATTAAAAATAGGCGCATGATGCGCCTATTTTTTTATGCTGAGTTTAATTGTTATGAGCCCTTCAACAACTCAGCCAAGCCTTGCTCAATTGAGACGGGCTGGGTGAGGGGGAAGTAATGCTGAAGGCGCTGATTATTGGCTAGTGAATGCTTAATATCCCCTGCTCTAGCTGAGCCATAACTAACACTCAGGGGCTGTTGTAAGGCCTGTTCGATCCCTTGCAGTAATTGATTCAGGCTCACCGAGCCGCCTAGCCCAACGTTAATCGCCCCACCACTTGGGATTGCATCCACCTCAAGTGCTGCCTGCAAAATTTTCACCAGATCACTGACAAACACAAAGTCACGGGTTTGCTCGCCGTCACCAAATACGGTAATCGGCAACTGCTGCTTAGCTCGCTCAGTGAAGATGCTAATGACTCCAGAATAAGGCGAGGAAGGATCTTGGCGTGGGCCATAAATATTAAAGAAGCGAAAGATAACCGGCTCTAGTTGGTGCTCGCGCTGATAAAACTCTAAATAATATTCACTGGCTAATTTATCACTGGCATAAGGTGTAAGGGGCTGTTTGGCTAAACTTTCGCTAATCGCCTCACCTTCACCGTTATTACCATATACCGCTGCGCTAGAAGCAAATATCACCCGCTTAACTTGATGCTGGCGCATGGCCTCGCAGACATTTAAGGTGCCAATAAAGTTACTTTGGTGCGTGGCTAAAGGCTGTTCAACCGAAGCCTGCACCGAAGCCACTGCAGCCAAATGCGCCACGGCATCACAGCCTGCAACACAGCTAGCTACTAGCTCTGCATCAGCAATATCACCTTCAATAACGGTTAAGCGCTCACTACGTGGTAAGTTACTTAACTTACCCGTTGAAAAGTTATCCAACACCCGTACCTGATGCCCTTGAGCTAACAGGCTATCCACTAAGTGCGAGCCAATGAAGCCAGCGCCACCGGTGACCAAAATAGTTAATTTAGACATTACGATAATAGCTATCCAAAAGTTCAGCTAAGCCTGCCCGCCAAGCGCGTGGCTTAATGCCGAAGGTATAAGTAATTTTACGGTTATCTAACACGCCATGCTGCGGCTCAATTGTGGCGTCGGAGAAATACGCGTGGGGCTGGGCAATAACCTCTTCGGAGAGTTGGGGGCGCCATTGTTTAGCCTCGGCTAAAATAGCTTTGCCCACCGCTAAGCTGGTCGCTGCCTCTTGCCCACCGTAGTGATAAGTCCCCCACAGTGCCGCGCCACAATCTAACTGCTTTAAGATCGCCATCAAGACCCTAGCCACATCAGCAATCGGTGTCGGATTACCGCGTCGATCATCGGCCATTTCAATCAGTTGATGATCTTGCGCACGCTGTAACACACGGCCTAATAAGCCTTGAGGATTATCATCAAGCACCCAGCCCAAGCGCAGAATAATATGCTGTTCGCAGGTTTCACGAACCACCTGCTCCATACGCATCAAAGCTTGACCACGGGGACTTAACGGCTGGCACTCTTCTTTTTCTGAATAGGCCGTGGCCCTCGCGCCATCAAACACGCGGTAGCTGGAGGGTTGAATTAAAGTCACCTGATCCTTTGCACAGCGCTCAGCCAGTAAGCGCAGCACCTGCTCTTGCGGTGGAAAAGTTGCAGGGTTAACCGCACCCGCCTGAAACCAGTCGTAGTAATACGCCAAATTCAGCACTAAATCAGGCTGTACTTCAGCAAATAGCGCTTGCAAACTTTGCGCGCACCAGTCGCCCTCTGGCGCTATCGGAGCCACAAAGGCAATATCATCTTCCGCCCCTAAATGCATTAAGGCCTTACCCAGCGCATTACCGCCACCGAGTAAAATTAAACGCAAACGCATAGTGACTCCTTATTTAACTCGTGGACTATTGCGGCCGTCGTCCTTCTAAAGCGGCAATTCGGTTTTCAATACTGGGATGCGTGGAAAATAACGAATCCCCTTTGTTATAAATATAGGCTGCACTGCGATAGGCTTGCCCAGTACTGTCATGCTCATACTGATGCTGCTGATGTTGGCCAGAAATTTTACGCAAGGCGCTGATCATCGCTTGATTATCTTGGGTGAGCTGCACTGCTGCCGCATCCGCCATATACTCACGTGTCCGGGAGAGATATAAATACAGCACCTGAGTAATCACCGGCAAGACCAAGTTCAGCAGCATTAAAATCATCCGCGCTTTATTGGCCGCCTGATTACGCTCACCACGGGCAACAAAAAATAGCTGACTAAAGATGTTAGTGATCGTCAAAATAACATTGGCTAAAATACCTACATACAGCGTAAGTTTTGAGTCGCCATGCACAATATGCCCCACTTCATGGGCCATTACTGCCTGTACTTCTTGCCGATTTAACTGATCCAGTAAGCCTTGGGTAACCCCGAGAATCGCGTTTTTCGATGACCATCCGGCCGCAAAGGCATTGGGTTCAGGGGTGGCTAGAATATAGAGCTTAGGGATATAGCCTAACGCCGCGGCTAGGCTGAGCTCTTCCACGATATTTAATAGCTGCCGCTCGCCGCGGGATAACTCAGCAGCAGGTGAAATTTCTCTGGCATTCATCCCGGTGAGCATCATCTTATGCCCCCAAAAATGAATGGCAATAATCCCGAGTACTGTCAGCGCTAAAATCAACAAGGTGGCGTAAGGCATTTGTTGAAAACTAGCAAAGGCCCATAGGTTTTCCGCTAATCCCCAATAAGGGTTAGCATTTAATACCGTATCTACCAACAGCCCCACCAGCGCCATAATCAGCATATAGCTAGCAATAACTAACTTAGTGCGCTGATTATTACGACGAATAATTTCTCGAAAATCCATGATTAACTCCTTTGGCCCTAAGTGCTGGCTAACAGTGACTTAGGGCGTTATTCAGTACAGGATTAATCAAAGCTAATACGGCGCTCTTCTTCTTGCTTAATCGCGGTTTCATCTAAGCGCCAGTAGTCTTTATCTAGATTCAATGAAGGAAAAAACTTCACAATAAATAAAGCCGGAAACGAAGCAATGTAAGCGCGGAATTTTTCTAACGAGTTGTTATAGCCTGTTTTCGCAAAAGACAGTTTGTTCTCGGTAGAAACAATTTCTTCTTGCAGATTAGTCATAATCTCTGCTGACTTTAATTCGGGGTAGTTTTCCACCGCGACATTAATCGCCCCACTAGAGACCACTTTAGATAACTCTTGCTCAGCAGCTTTGGCTTCGCTTGGATTAGTTGACTGAGCTTGAGCACGTAGTTCGGTAATTTTAGTAAAAACTTCAGACTCATGACTTAAGTATTTTTTTACCGTAGCCAGCAAACTATCAAACACCTTACCCCGTCGATCCAACTGCACTGAAATCGCAGTTTCACTGGAAATCACCGCTTCACGCAAGGTAACTACGCGGTTATACAGATAAAACACCAGCGCTGCTAAGGCAATCAACACCACTAAAAATTTCATAGTTTCAATCCTTTTACATGAATGACTTAGCCTGCAGTTTAACCCGAAGTGCTAGCCCAACGATACGCGCGGGGTAAAACAATCCACACTTAGACCTACGGCGACCCGGCTTTCTCCAGCTGCTGCTGGAGCAGCCCGATTAATTGCGCCAAAGCCCCTTGGTTTTGTTGCAACACCTTAATTCCAGCCTGCCCTTGTTGCTGACACAACGCCTCGGACTGCTGCCAACCCAGCAGTTGTTCAGCCAGCGCTCTTGGCGTACTCACTAAAGTTAAGGCGCCCGCCTGTTGCAATTGCTCGGCAATCTCTAAGAAGTTAAAGCGCGAAGGGCCCGCGGCAATGGGTTTAGCCAGTGCTGCAGGTTCTAAAAAATTATGCCCGCCATTGTCCACCCAGGTCCCGCCAACAAAGGCGGCATCGGCTACGGCGTACCACAGCATCAGCTCGCCCATACTATCGCCTAGCAACACTTGATCCGCCGCCTGTAATGCACGCTGCTGCGAGCGCCGCATACTACGCAGCCCCTGCTGCTCTATCAGCTGCGCCACCTGATTAAAACGCTCGGGATGACGTGGCACTAAAATCAGCAACGCCTCAGGCACCTGCTGCAGCAACTGCTGATGGGCCTGTAAAATTAGCTCATCCTCACCGGCATGGGTACTCCCTGCAACCCAGACAAAACGTGATGCTAAGTGCCATGTATCCGCTAACTGCGCTGCAGATTTTAGTAATTCAGGGGCCACGCTTAAATCAAACTTAATCGATCCGGTCACCTGTACCGCGGCAGGTTGAGCACCCAATTGTAAAAAGCGCTCAGCTTCGGCTTGGCTTTGCACCGCAATGCCAGATAGTTCAGCCAGCATAGGTGCCGTTAAGCGCTGAAACTTGGCATAGCCTTTGGCCGAGCGGGCAGATAAACGCGCATTGGCCAATACCACGGGAATGGAGCGCAAATAACACTGATGAATATGGTTAGGCCACAGCTCGGTTTCCATCACGATGGCCAGTTTAGGCTGCACTTGATTTAAAAAGCGCTTAGCCGCACAGGGCAAATCGTAGGGTAAGTAACAGTGCTGCACCGAATCACCAAACAAGGCTTGAATCCGCTCGGAACCGGTGGGCGTCATGCAGGTTAAGGTGATAGGTAACTGCGGATATAACTGCTGCAACTGCTTAATTACCGGTGCTGCGGCAATGCTTTCACCCACTGACACCGCATGCAACCAAATACCACCTGGCTTAAAGGCTAACTTTTTTAATGCAAAACGCTCGGCAATCCGCTGTCGATAGGCCGGTGCTTGGCGCGCACGAAACTGTAAGCGCAACCAAATAAACGGCACGGCCAAATACAGCAAGATGCTATACAGTGTGCGATTCATCATTTAGCGCTGCACCGGACGTTTTTGTAATTTACGCTGCAAAGTCCGGCGATGCATACCCAGTGCCCGTGCCGTGGCAGAAATATTGCCCTCATGCTCGGCTAAAACCCGCTGAATATGCTCCCATTGGATGCGATCCACTGACATAGGATTTTCTGGAACCAAGGTTTCCACATCGGCTTTATCTGATAGCAAGGCAGCCAATACATCATTGGCGTCGGCAGGCTTACACAGATAATTACAGGCCCCGCGCTTAATCGCCTCGACTGCCGTAGCAATGCTGGAGTAACCGGTTAAAATCAGCACACGCATTTCAGCATCTAACTCGAGTAATTTTGGCAGCAAGACCAAGCCAGAATCACCCTCCATTTTCAGATCAAGCACCGCTAGATTAGGCAAATCGTGCTTTGCGATCTGTAAACCATCATCGGCATTGGCAGCCACCGATACCCGCAAGCCACGGCGCGTCATCGCGCGAGCCATAACATGGGTAAAGGTTTCATCATCATCTACTAGCAGTAAATGGGGCTGCTCGGTGCTATCAAATATAGCGTCATCAGTCATTGCGTACTCCTATTCGAGCGGGCGATTAATTATCGACATGCTTAAGCGCAAGGTAAGCGCAACTCGGCTAAGGTCCCACCCGTTGCATGATTATAAAGCTTTACCGTGCCCCCTGCTCGGTTGACGCTGGCTTGAGTTAAAAACAAGCCCAAACCAAAGCCTTTACCCTTAGTAGTAATAAAGGGCTTACCCAGTTGCTCAGCAATGGCTAAGGGCACTCCGCTGCCATGATCTTTAATCTTGACGCTGATCCATTCTTGGCTCCACTCCAGGGTAATAATCAAATTATCTGGGCAGGCATCTGCAGCATTATTCAGAACATTTAATAGTGCTTGCGTCACATCTGCCGGAATCTGTTTACTTGGCTCATTCTCACGGCTTAACACTTGATAGCTGTAAGTAGCCTCAGGGCGCATCAGATGCCAGCGATCCAAGGATTTTTTCATCCACTGGGTAATCGGCTGCCACTCGGTTTTATGATTGCGATCCGCTTCTGAGGCCCGCACCAATTGCTGTAAGGTTTCGCGGCATAACTTAACTTGGCCCTGTAATAACTTAACGTCTTCATGTAACAAACGATCCTCGCGATAGCTTTGTTCCAGCTCTGCCAGCAACACACTCATGGTCGATAACGGAGTACCTAATTCATGCGCAGCACCTGCCGCTTGGGTAGCTACCGCTAATAACTGCTGATCACGCATGGCTTCTTCACGACGCACCGCTTGCAATAAATCTTGATTGCGCACCGCGCCAGCCATCTTCACCACAAAAAAGATAATAAAAACCGCCGATAACGCAAAATTCAGCCACATACCAAACAGGTGCAAAGAAATCAGATTAATGCCGTACTTTTCACCCACCATGTGTAATGGATGAAACCAAATTAATAGCGCGGTATAACCGGTTAACGCTAAGCCGCCCAAAATCAGCGAGTACATCCAAGATAAGGTTGCAGCAGCAATGGTTAGCGGCACTAAATAATAGGCCACAAAGGGATTGGTTGACCCACCGGTGTAATACAGCAAGGCACTATGGATAAAAATATCGAAACCCAATTGCACGGCAAACTCAAACTCCGTCACCGGCCATGACAAACGCAACCGTAATAGCGTGAGCAAAATGGCCATAAACGACAGTACCAACAACCCTATTAGCTGCATCCAATCTAAATGAATTAACTCCGAGGCGTAGGCAATCCATAAGGTAGCGCCTTGGGCGACCAACACCACCATGCGAATAATCGCTAAGCGCCATAAATTTTGCTGGCTAGCAGAAAACAGTTGGGCAGGGGCAAGCATAGTTTTCCTTAAATTTATCCTTACAAAAAGCGAGCCAGTACGGTAGCGGCTTGGCTTACTATGGAACTCAACCTGTAGTTTAACAGTCATTGGGCTGATTAATTTTGGAGTTTACCTATGTCTTCTGTGCTTAAGCCGTTACTTTTAACCCCGCTGTTAGTGGCGGGCAGTTTATTGCTAAATTCCGCCCAAGCAGCCGAACCGCGCTTTAATCAGGTTTCACTGCGTGCCGAAGCCAGCACCGAGGTGCCCCACGATCTGATGTCAGTCACCCTATATAGCGAGGAGCGCGGCGCAGAACCAAACGTTATTGCCGAAAAAGTCACCGCGCAATTAAACCAAGCAGTGACCAGTGCTCGTAAAGTAGAAGGCATTAAGATCAGTATGGGTAATCGTAATAGTTACCCAGTTTACGGTGAAAAGAATCAAGAAATTACCGCTTGGCAAGAACGCGGTGAAGTTCGTTTAGAAAGTAAAGACTTCACCGCCCTCTCGCAACTCACTGGTGAACTGTTAAAAGAGTTAAAAATGGGTGGTATGCAGTTTGCAATTGCCCCAGAAACCCGCCGCGAACACGAAGATAAGTTACTAGCCGAAGCGATTAGCGCGTTTAAAGCCCGGGCCAAAATTGCCACCGATGCTTTGGGTGGCAAGTCTTATAAAGTGGTGAACTTAAACTTGAACACCAGCAACTTCCCAACGCCACCGATGTATATGCGCGCTGCCAGTGCTAAATATGCCATGAGAGAGGCAGCTGATATTCCTCAAGTAGAAGGCGGCAATGCCCAAGTAACGCTGTCTGCCGATGGGGTGATTGAGGTGCAATAACCTTCTCTGGCACTCGCCCTAATGGGCAAATGAGACAGCAAACGACAATTACTCTCATTTGCCTTTACTTAATTACTGAGAATGATTAGCATGTGCGCCACTATAACTAGGTGGAGGCTGCCATGCACATTCCTTTTTCACGTTCTCTGTTGGCGTGTTCTGTTTTTGCGGTATCTTCAGTAGCGCTTGCTAATGAAACCATTGATTTTGGTAATGTTGTTGTTAGTGCGTCAGGGTTTGAACAAAAAATCACCGATGCACCGGCAAGTATTTCTGTTGTTAGTAATGAAGATTTAAAAAAGAAACGCTACAACAACCTAGCTCAAGCGCTAGATGATGTAGAAGGAATTGATGTTAAGCAGGGCGTCGGAAAAACTGGTGGTTTAAACATCAGTATGCGTGGTATGCCTAGTGAATACACACTGATTTTAATTGATGGCCGCCGTCAAAACAGTGCTGGAAATGTCACACCAAATGGTTTTAATGAAACCTCAACTAGCTTTATGCCGCCAATGTCAGCTATTGAGCGCATTGAAGTAATTCGCGGCCCTATGTCGACCCTTTACGGTTCAGATGCCATGGGCGGTGTGATTAATATCATCACCAAAAAAGTAAATAGCGAATGGAGCGGAAGCGTTACAGTTGATCATACCTTCCAAGAAGAGCGCGATTTTGGTGATACTAGCAATACTAGTTTCTATGCCAGCGGACCAGTAGTTGAAGATTTATTAGGCTTAACCGTACGCGGTAGCTTTTTTGATCGCCAAAAATCTGATTTGAGCTATGGCAATGGTGTTGAAGTAAGTAAGCGTGGCCCTTCCCCAGTTGCTGGGCAAAACTTTAACTTAGGCACCAAAATCACTTTTACTCCCCACGATAATCATGATTTCGCACTTGATTTAGAAAAAGGCCGTCAAAAGTACAATAACGATGAGTGCCAATTAGGTACTTTGGATGGATTAAACAGCGCCTGCACAGGTCCCGACGCTAATAATAAAGCGAGTGGTTATTCTGATGAGTTAAAATTTGAGCGCACTCAATATGCACTCACGCATACTGGACGTTTCTCTGCTGGTACTCTAGAAAGTGCGATTACGCATAAAACTACAGAAACCTTTGGTCGCACAAATCCAGGAGACACTATTGGGAAACCAACTAACGCAACCCACCTACCTACTGTTATTGCTGGTAATAAGCGTGAGCTAAAGTCTAAAGAGTTAATTATTGATACTAAGTTTATTGCTCCTATTACTGATAACAACATCACGACAGTTGGCGGACAATATATTAATGCAAAGATGGATGATGGCATCGCCAACGATCAGTTCAGACAAGAGTCTGCTGCATTTTTTGCAGAAAACGAATGGTATATGCGTGATGACTTAGCTCTTACTTTAGGTGGTCGTTATGATCGTCACCAAGCGTTTGGTGGTGAATTCAGTCCACGCGCCTACTTAGTTTGGAATACCAACGATAACTGGACAATGAAAGGTGGTGTAAGTAAAGGCTATAAAACCCCAGAAATTAATGCACTACATAACGGTATTAATGGTGTTACAAAACAAGGTGAAGTTATCACAATTGGTAACCCTAACTTAAAGCCTGAAACAAGTGTTTCAACAGAGTTTGGTATTTATTTTGATAATTTAGATGGCTTTAATGCCAACGCCACTCTTTTCCATAACCAGTTCAAAGACAAAATCAATAAAGGTAATGATATTAGCTGTCCATTTAACTCTAATGGACTGTGCGCACAAGATATAAATATAGGTAAAGCAGTTACCCAAGGCTTTGAGTTAGCCGGTCGTTGGCAGTTTGCTCCAGCTTGGAGTATCAGTGCGAACTACACCTTTACTGATAGCGAGCAAAAAAGCGGCGCAGATAAAGGTGAACCATTAACCAACACCCCTAAACACTTAGCTAACGCCAGTTTAAACTGGGCCACAACTGATAAGCTCGACCTGTGGCTAAAAACCGAGTACCGCGGAAAACGTGCACGTTTTACTTCCAAGTATGAAAACTTAAGAGGTAAAAACAACATACCAACAACCAGTTCATCAATTTACGATACGCTCGGCAAAGACATGAAAGGTTATACGCTGTTTCATTTGGGCGGATCTTACCAAGCCACTGAAGCCTTATCATTTAACGCCACTATCTATAACTTGCTCGATAAGGACTTTGTAAAAGGTAAAGCTTACAAAACCTACAATAGTTCAGGCGTAGAGAATGGTACCGCCTACGGCACTAATTACACTCACTCACTCGCTGGTAGCACAGGCACCATCGAAGAAGGTCGCCGTTTGTGGATCTCAGCCACTTACGACTTCTAAGCCAACCCTCACTGCCGCTTAGCTAAGCGGCAGTGATTGACCGCCTTATGTCTAAATACGCTATTAAACAGTTTTCACTCGGCACACTGCGCCAATGGCACTGGATCAGCTCGGCGCTGTGCTTAGCTGGCATGCTGTTATTTGCCATCACCGGCATTACCCTGAATCACGCCGGCAGCATTGAAGCGAAGCCCCAAACGATCACGGTAGAGGCCGAGTTGCCAAAGCCGCTACTCAAGCAACTGCAAAAATCTGCGGCTAAGCAACAACTCACACCAGCCATTAGGCAATGGATTGAGCAGCAGCTGCCGCGCGGCCTTGCTTGGCAAGACCCAGAATGGTCGGAAGATGAACTGTATTTAGCCCAACCGCGCCCCGGTGGCGATGGTTGGCTGAGCTTAGATCTAGAAACCGGTGAACTGCTGTATGAGTCCACCGATCGAGGCTGGATTGCCTATTTTAATGACCTGCACAAAGGCCGGAATTCGGGCGAATTATGGTCGTGGTTTATTGATATTTTTGCTGGGATTTGTGTGGTGTTTAGCCTAACCGGCTTGTGGCTGTTGCAGCGCCAAGCTAAATCACGCCCAACCACCTGGCCCATTACCCTCGCCGGCTTATTACTGCCGTTACTCATCATGCTGCTGTTTATTCATTAAGGCAGCATTTACCTAAGGACAGTTGTTATGCTTAAAAAAATGCTAACACTGAGCGCTCTAAGTCTCAGTTTTTCAGTCACTGCGGCTGAAATCTCAATTGATGTTGAAGTACCCCAATTAGACGTTGCTGAATACCATCGCCCCTATGTTGCGTTATGGATTGAGCAAAACAATAAACACGTTGCCGACCTCAACGTCTGGTATGACCTAAAGATGAAAGACAACGAAGGCGAAAAATGGCTAAAAGATATGCGCCAGTGGTGGCGTAAAAGTGGCCGCAGCCTTGAGTTTCCGGTTGATGGTGTCAGCGCAGCAACTCGCCCTGTAGGCACGCATACCCTTAACTTTACACACGATCATCAAGCCCTTAAGCAACTTGCAGCAGGCGAGTATCAATTAATTGTTGAAGCTGCCCGAGAAGTTGGTGGCCGTGAGCTACTTAAAATCCCTTTTAACTGGCCGCCAAAAGCCAGTGAAACGCTCAGCACTCAAGGCAACAGCGAGTTGGGCAAGATTAATCTCACCCTAACCCCTTAAGTTATTTCTCTCTGTCTCGTAAGGAGCACCTATGAAACCTGTCGTTAAGTGGACCGCTTTAGCATTAGCCGTTTGTCTCCCCCTAAGCGCCCAAGCCCACCGCGCTTGGATGTTACCTTCAGCGACGGTGCTGTCGGGTGAAGAGCCTTGGATTACCGTGGATGCCGCTGTTTCTAATGATTTGTTCTACTTTGAGCATTTTCCACTGCAAATTGAAGGTGTTGGCGAGCCACTTGTGCTACCCAATCAAAAAGCCGCAGCCGAGAAAAAAGATGCAAAACCAGCGCCTGCTCGTCCTCGTGCCAACTTAGAAATTATTCGTCCCGATGGCAGTAAAGCCGAACCTCTATACGGCAACACGGGCCGCTACCGCAGCACCTTTGATGTGCAGCTGGATCAAAAAGGGACGTGGAAACTGGCTATCGTTAACCAAGGCTTATTCGCCCGCTTTGAGCAAGATGGCAAGATGCAGCGCTGGTCAGGTAAAGCGGCAGACTTTGCCCAACAGGTGAATCCAAAAGCTGACAAACTACAGGTCACTGAAACCGCAAGCCGTATGGAAGTCTTTGTCACCTCAGGCAACCCAACCGACGAAGTGCTAAAACCAAGCAAGCAAGGCTTAGAATTAGTTCCAGAGACTCACCCCAATGACTTGGTAGCCGATGAAGCGGCTGTGTTTCAGTTTTTATTAGACGGTCAGCCAGCAGCTAACTTAGAGGTTTCTGTAGTGCCAGGCGGCAATCGTTACCGCGATGAGCTCAATGATTTAACCTTAAAAACTGATCAAGACGGCAAAATCAGCATCGACTGGCAAGGTCCTGGCATGTATTGGTTAGAAGCCGTAACCGAAACGCAGCAACAACTCAAAGACTCACCGGCCCAAAAACGCCGCGCCAGCTACAGCGCTACCTTTGAAGTGTTAGCGCCTTAAGCAACATGTTCGAGCTGGTTCAAGACACAAGCCGCCAATTACTCGCCGCAGGGTTAACCTTCAGTTACCTTGCGGGGTGTGGCGCGTTACTGTGGCAGGCTCGACAGCGCCGCGCTGCGCAGCCCAAGCTAACTGCTGAGGACTCGATAGTTATTGCTTGGGCTAGCCAGTCGGGACAGGCACAACAACAAGCTGAACACTTACTGGCTGCGTTTAAGCAGGCACATCTCAGTGCCCAAGCCATCGCCCTCTCGCAGCTAACCCCAGAGCAACTGCAGGGTTTATCCCAAGTAATTTTTATCGTCAGTACCTATGGTGAAGGCGAACCGCCAGATAATGCCCAAGCTTTTTATCAACAACTCAGACGCAGCCACTTAGACTTATCCAGCGTCAATTACTGGCTGTTAGGCTTAGGTGATAGCAGTTATCAACAGTTTTGTGGTTTTGCCCAGCAATTAGATCAGCAACTGCAACGCTTGGGTGCACAACCTCAAGCAGAATTACATACCCTAGATTGCTTACACCCTACTGATTTAACCCGCTGGCAAGCCACTCTACGCCAATACTTTAACCTTGAATTTAGCCAGCCAGCGCCAGCGTCCAGTTATCCACTGACGTTAATTAAACGTACCTGCCTTAATCCACAAAGCCCACACGCCGGATTATTTCACCTGCAATTTAGCCTGCCCAAAACTGCACACTGGCAAGCAGGCGATTTAGTTAAACTGTATCCATGGAATGATACACAGCATAAGCCGCGCGAATATTCATTAGCCTCTATTCAGCAATCTGGCAGCCTGGATCTGATCGTGCGGCTGGCCGAGCATCACACTGCCCAAGGCCCAGAGTTTGGCCTGTGCTCTGGTTGGTTATGTCAATCACTGCAACTAGGTGACAGCATTCACGCCGAGCTAGTCAGTAACCAAAACTTCCACGCCCCTGATGATTCAACACCACTGTTACTGATCGGCGCAGGCAGTGGGCTGGCAGGATTACGCAGCCATTTACAGCAACGCCCTGTCCATAGCCGCAACTGGCTAATTTACGGTGAGCGCGAGCCACATAACGATCAGCCATTAATCGCCGAGCTTCAACAGTGGCAAAGCTCAGGCTTATTGCACCAGCTTGATTTAACTTACTCGCGTTGCCCTAAGCAACCGCACTATGTACAGCACCGCTTACAGCAGCAGGCTGAGCAAGTTAAGCACTGGATTGCACAAAACGGTGCTATTTATGTTTGCGGTAGCCTAAAAGGCATGGGCGAAGCAGTGCATCAGACCCTGATTGAAATGTTGGGGCAAGACGCCGTGCAACAGCTGCTTGCCGCAGGCCGTTATCGCCGAGATTTATACTGATTTTTGCTCATTTGCCGAAACAAAAATGCCAAGCAAAGGGCTTGGCATTTTAGGGTTAACCCGCAGGCGGGGTTAAATATAGAACGATTTCAGCGGCGGGAAGCCATTAAACTCCACTGCACTGTAACTGGTGGTGTAAGCCCCTGTGGATAACCAATACAAACGATCTTCACTTTGTAAGCTTAAAGGCAGACCATATTTGTAGTTTTCATACATAATATCAGCGCTGTCACAGGTCGGCCCCGCAATCACTACGTCTTCTACGTTGGTGTCACTGTCTTTATCAGTCAAAATTGGAAACTTAATTGACTCATCCATCGTTTCAATCAGCCCAGAAAACTTACCCACATCGGTAAATACCCAACGCTCCATCGAAGTATTGGACTTACGTGAAATTAACACCACTTCGCTCACTAAAATTCCCGCATTGGCCACCAATGAACGGCCTGGCTCCAGAATAATTTCAGGTAACTCTTCACCAAAGTCTTCGACTAAAAAGCGGGTGATTTCTTCAGCATAGGCTTTTAGATCTTGGGTTTTAGTTAGGTAATTGGCAGGAAAACCGCCACCCATATTGATCATTTTTAGATGAATATCATCTTCTTCACGTAAACGATCAAAAATGATCTTAACCTTACCAATTGCCGCATCCCACACGCCAATTTCACGCTGCTGCGAACCCACATGGAACGACACGCCATAGGGCACCAAACCTAAATCACGGGCCAGTACCAGCAAGTCCATCGCCATATCGGTTTGGCAACCAAACTTACGCGACAACGGCCAATCAGCAGAACTTGAGCCTTCGGTTAAAATACGCACATACACTTTAGAACCCGGTGCTTGCTCGGCGATGTTACGCAAATCTGCCTCTGAATCGGTGGCAAACAAGCGCACCCCTTTATCGTAAAAATAACGAATATCGCGGGCTTTTTTGATGGTATTACCAAAACTCACCGTTTCGGCTTTAACGCCGCAGGACATCACCTTATCTAGCTCATAGATCGAGGCAATATCAAAGTTTGAGCCTTTTTCACGCAATAAATCAGTAATCTCAAGCGCCGGATTTGCTTTCACTGCAAAGTAAATTTTAGCGTAGGGAAAGTTATCCACCAGCTCATCATAGGCGTTAGCGATAGTTTGCTTATCAATTACTACAAAAGGCGTTTCTTGTTGATCAGCAAAGGTTTTCAGCTTAGCAAAAGTTTCGGGCGCGAAATAATCTTCCACGTTAATGGACATACCGGTTTCTCCTCGGAAAACAATAGAAATAAAGGGGTGAATACCGAACGCTTTATCAGTTTCCCCACTTTGGTTCGCCTACTTCCCAAGGCATGTCGCCGAGGATTTATAGCCATAAAATCTAAGGTTATCCCTAAATCAGCTACCAACCTCTCGTCAGCAGTACTTGAGCCGCATGGATCGTTTCCAGTATGAGCGTTCTAGGCGCGCAATCTAAGACCTATGCTGAGTGATTGCAACAGCTAATAAGCACATTTTTTTGATTATTTGTGCAAGCCGCCGCCAAAAAATAACAAATAGATGCAAATTCAACTACTTACATTCAGCTCTGACTCAATCTGAAAATTCTAAGCAACCCTTTAATCATTCTGCAGCAATGAACGGCTTAGCCTTACGTTGTATATTCATCACCCAGAAAGCCACCCAGCCTTTATCCTACAAAAATAATAAGCCACACCCACTTGAGTAGGATGACTCAAGAAAAAGGATGATAACTACTGCTAGGGGCAATACTTAAAGGAATACAGGATGAAAAAGAAAATTGCGTTAGTAACAGGCGGTTTAGGTGGTATTGGTCGTGAAGTTTGTAAAGCATTGGGCCTGCAAGGCTTTTAGTGATCAGTACCTTTATGCGACCAGACCGCGACGAAGCATGGAAGCAAACGCTGGCGCAAGATCAGATTGAAGCCTTTGCCTATCAATGTGACGTTGGCGATTATGAGCAATGCCAACAACTGGCCTCAACTATCAAACAGCAGCATGGCCACATCAGCGTACTGGTCAATAATACCGGTATAACTGCTGATGACACCTTACGTAAGATGTCACCCGACAATGGCACGAAGTCATTCAAACCAACCTCTACTCGGTATTTAATACCTGCAAACTAGTAGCCGATGATATGGCTGAGCAAGGCTTTGGCCGGATCATTAATATTTCTTCAATTAACGGTCAAAAAGGACAATTTGGACAAACCAACTACAGTGCGGCAAAAGCAGGCATGCACAGTTTTTCCATGGCACTAGCCCAAGAGCTGGCCCGTAAAGGTGTAACGGTTAACACCATCTCCCCCGGTTACACCGCTACCGAGATGGTGATGGCAGTACCAGAAAAAGTGCGCGAGAGCATCATTGCGCAAATTCCTGTCGGTCGTTTAGGAGAACCAAAAGAAATTGCCAGACTAGTGAGCTACCTTGCCAGTGATTTAGCCGATTTTATTACCGGGACCAATACTGCCATTAACGGCGGGCAGCACATGCAGTAATTTTCTCCAGGTAGCTGTCTTGTGGACAACTAATGCGCTGTAAGGCAGTCTGATCTTCGTTACTCCGTTGATTCGGCAGTTTTTTCTTCCACTCATTAGTGTCCGATATTATGCCAACTACTCTCGCACCCGATCTTACCCATAAAGTTGCTTTAGTCACCGGCTCCGCCAGTGGCATTGGTAAAGCCATTGCTGAAAGCTATGCCAAAGCCGGAGCCGCAGTGGGAATTGCCGACTTAAACTTAGTCGCCGCTGAAGCCACCGCTAAACAAATTCAGGCCGCCGGTGGCCGCGCTATGGCGCTGGCTATGGATGTGACCGATGAGCAACAAGTACACGCTGGTGTCGATGCGCTGGTTGCCAAATTTGGTAGCTTAGACATTTTAGTGTCTAACGCGGGTATTCAAATTATTGACTCCATCGATAAATTAGCCCTCAGTGACTGGCGTAAAATGCTCGCCATTCACCTTGACGGCGCTTTTATCACCACCCAGGCAGCGCTCAAGCATATGTATCCAGAAAATCGTGGCGGTGTGGTAATTTATATGGGCTCCGTCCATTCCCATGAAGCCTCACCACTCAAGGCGCCCTATGTGACAGCCAAACATGGCTTGCTGGGCTTAGCCCGTGTGCTTGCGAAAGAAGGCGCAGCGCACAATGTACGCGCTCACGTCATTTGCCCAGGCTTTGTCAAAACGCCATTGGTTGAGAAACAAATCCCCGAGCAAGCTAAAGAAAAAGGCATTAGTGAAGAAGAGGTGGTGAAACAGGTAATGCTAGGTAACACGGTTAACGGTGAGTTTACGACCGTACAAGATATTGCTCAGCTAGCTTTGTTTTTAGCCACTTTCCCCAGTGCAGCCTTAACCGGGCAATCCTTTGTTGCCAGTAATGGCTGGTTTATGCAGTAAGCTGAATCGCTGGCATTCGGCGCACGAGCTCAGGTTAGCTCGTGCTACACTGCAGTTTGTTTTTATTCGCTTGGAGCACTCCTATGCTACCGCCTAAATCATTATTTGATTCGCTCACCAGTCAGGTTAACCGCTTATTTGAAGGCGCTGAACCTGGCAGCAAAGGCGAACTAGAATCCCAGTTAAATCTTTTACTGCAAAGTGCCTTTTCGCGCCTAAACTTAGTGAGTCGTGAAGAGTTTGACTCACAAATGGTGGTGTTAGCCCGTACCCGCGCCCGCTTAGAAGCGCTCGAGGCCAAAGTCGCTGAGCTTGAGCAGCAACTTGGCAACGCCACCTCAACCGCAGCTGAAGCTAAGCCGGCCACTACCCAGCCTAGCGAGGATACCCCCGCAGCTACTGAGTAATCGGCGTAAGCTTTAGATCAAGGAGGATCTATGTCTCTCGCCATTATTCAAAGTCGTGCGCAAACCGGAGTTGAAGCTCCTGCCGTGAGCGTCGAAGTTCACCTAAGCAATGGCCTGCCCTCGTTTACTCTCGTTGGCTTACCAGAAGCTGCGGTACGCGAAAGTAAAGACCGAGTACGCAGCGCATTAATGACCTCGGGACTGGATTTTCCCATTCGTCGGATCACCCTCAATCTAGCGCCGGCTGATTTGCCTAAAGAAGGCGGGCGCTTTGATTTGGCGATTGCCTTAGGTTTACTCTGCGCCAGCGGGCAACTGGCTGAAAATTGTCTCGATGGTTTTGAGTGCATTGGTGAGCTGGCTTTATCTGGTGAGGTACGCCCGATTCGCGGAGTACTCCCCGCTGCCCTTGCAACGCGGGCCGCCAAACGCCAACTAATCGTACCCCTGGCCAATGCCGAAGAAGCCAGTCTGGCGTCGGGATTGACTATTTATGCCGTCGAACACCTGATGCAACTGGTTTTGCATTTTCTTGGCCAACAGCCCCTGCAGCCTTATCAGTCTAAAGGTTTGATTGCAGCCCCCCAGCACTACCCAGATCTATCCGATGTGCAGGGGCAACATGCAGCTAAACGCGCGTTAGTGGTGGCTGCGGCTGGGCAACATAATTTACTCCTCAGCGGCCCACCGGGTACCGGTAAAACATTACTGGCTAGCCGCTTACCAGGGTTACTGCCGCCACTGACGGAAACGGAAGCCCTGCAGGTGGCAGCCATTTATTCAGTAGTCAGCTACGCCCCGCTAACTGCTTGGCCATTACGACCTTTTCGCCAGCCCCATCACAGCGCCTCAGGACCAGCATTAGTCGGCGGTGGCAGCCGACCACAGCCGGGCGAAATCACCTTAGCCCACTTAGGCGTACTGTTTTTAGACGAGCTACCTGAGTTTGATCGTAAAGTGTTAGAAGTGCTACGTGAGCCTTTAGAATCTGGCGAGATTGTGATCGCCCGCGCCCAAGAAAAAGTTCGTTTTCCCGCACGCTTTCAATTGGTCGCCGCGATGAACCCTTGCCCCTGTGGCTTTCTAGGCGATCCTTCTGGGCGCTGCCGCTGTACGCCTGAGCAAACCGAACGCTATCGACACAAACTATCCGGACCGCTGCTCGATCGCATTGATCTGCATATAACCGTGGCCCGCGAGTCAACTCGCTTAACCCCAAATGCCGATCCTGGATTATCCAGTGCCCAAGCTGCGGCGCAAGTTGCCGCGGCCAACCAGCGCCAACTACAGCGTCAAGGTTGCAGCAATGCACAGCTGAATTTACTCACCTTGCGTGATGTGTGTGCACTTACCCCTGACGATCAACATTGGCTGGAACAAGCCTGTGAGCGCCTGAATCTTTCATTACGCGCGACCCACCGCATCTTAAAAGTGGCCCGCACCATTGCCGACCTAGAACACGCCCCCAGCATTACTCGCACTCATCTAGCCGAGGCATTGCAATACCGACTCAGTGCAGCCCGCTAATCTTTAGCGTGCTGCAACATTGAATTAACCCTACTAGAACTAAGTGGTTAGGCAATTTGTCGCACTAGCGGTTTACTAAGTAACGTTTAGTTCTTAGACTAGCACTACTCAGTCTAAGATGACGTCAATATCCAGATAAAAACCATAATAAATGTGCATCTAGCCTAAGAACATTAAGTATTTACATGCGACATCCTTGTGTGTAAACCACCAATAAACCGTGCTTAAAACTTTACCAAAAGTACAGTTTTAGTATGCCAAGGAGATATCCTATGCGCTCAATTAAACACCTGATCTATGGTGGCTTATTGGCCACTGCCATCAGTCCTGTGATGGCAGACGATGGAGAGAAAATTTATAAGCAAGGTGGCTCACAGCCAGGAGCGCTTGCTTGTATTACCTGCCACATGCCTGATGGTAAAGGTATGGATGCCGGCGGCTTTCCTAATATTGCCGGCTACTCTGCAGGTTATTTAGCTAAGCAGATCCAAGACTTTAAAAATGGCACCCGTGAAAACGTGATTATGCTGCCAATCGCCACGGCCTTAACTGATGCCGAAATTGATGCCGTAGCTAAATATATGGCGAGCCTTGATAAGCCTGAAGTAGCAGAAATCACCCGGGCTAAGACGCCAGACAATCTGGGCGAATCCTTAGCGATTCGTGGCGATTGGAGCCGCTCGATTCCTGAGTGTGTGGCCTGCCATGGTCCAAGTGGTGTCGGGGTTGGCGATGCCTTCCCAACATTGGCTGGCCAAGGTTCAAATTACCTCGCAACCCAGTTACGCGCTTGGCAACAAGGCACCCGTAAAAATGATCAAAACGATCTAATGGGTCATATTGCCCGCTCACTCACTGAAGAAGAAATCACCGCAGTTGCTGATTACTTCGCTGGTCTTGGTAAATAAGGAGCAAGCCATGAAAAAATTATTACTCAGTGCATTTGCCCTCAGCGCCATTGGTACTGCGATTGCCGCACCGATTGCTATGGAAGACCAATCACAACTGAAACCAGCGCCGGTAAAAGCCGAAGGCGAGCAGTATCATGTGCCGCCCTTAGAAGCTGATTTACCAGATAACGCCTATGGCGAAATGGTACGTAAAGGCCACGCGCTATTTGTCGATACCAAGCGTCAAGCGCCCGAGCTAGTAGGCAATGGCATGAACTGTGTGAACTGTCACATGGATCAAGGCCGTTTAGCCAACGCGGCACCGATGTGGGGTGCGTACACCATGTATCCGGCTTATCGTAAGAAAAACGATAAGGTCAACACCTACGCCGAGCGAATCCAAGGCTGCTTCCAGTTCAGTATGGACGGTACTCCACCCGCAGCTGACAGTGAAGAAATGACCGCACTGATGACCTACTCCTACTGGTTAGCCACTGGTGCGCCAACCGGCGTTGAAATTCCAGGCCGTGGTTACCCTGAAGTTGCTCAGCCAGAAGGCGGCTATAGCATTGAGCGCGGTAAGCAAGTTTATGCCGAGCAATGCGCCATCTGTCACAGCGATGATGGCTTAGGTCAAAAAGTCGGCGAGCACTACGTGTTCCCACCACTCTGGGGTAAGGACTCGTTCAACTGGGGTGCCGGTATGCACCGGATCAACACTGCAGCGTCGTTCATTAAAGCCAACATGCCACTAGGTAAAGGTAATACCTTAAGCGATCAACAGGCTTGGGACGTTGCCGCCTTTATGAACAGCCACGAGCGTCCACAAGATCCACGCTTAGTGGATGGCGATGTAGAAAAGACCCGCGTTAAGTTCCACGCTAACGATGGCGTTAACCTCTACGGTGAGAAAGTTAATGGCGTAGTACTAGGTCAAGGCATCAAGTAACTGATCTTGGCTTTAACCACCGTGCTAGTCCTCGATTAGCACGGTTTTTTTATGCCTAAGCACAAGTATTAACTGCAGTTAGCCAGTTTTTAATAGCCCAGCAATAACAGTCAGCGAAGCCGATCACTCCGGTTCGCTGAACACATAACAGACTAGGCTTTTTTCTTTTTCGGCGTCATGTATTTCATCAGATTTTGAAACCACATCACCTGCCGAGTATCGCCGTCAATTTTAATGTTTTTATCCTGAATACCCTGCATAAACGCCAACGCTTTATTTTTAGCAGTCATGGTGGCTAAGCCAAAAGCCGCATCTTTAAAGCCAATACTAAAGGTTGGCGCTTGGGCTGATTTTTTGCTGCTCGTGACGGTTTGATTATGCACATGGTAATAACGCTGAACCTTGCCATCTAAGGTATGCAGCAAAAACACTACATCCTTATCTTTAATTTGCTCCTGAAACTTCGGGCTTTGACGGCTTGCGCGCTTCATTAAACGACTAAGGGCCCACAATAAAATTCTAAACTTCAAGGCTAGCGCTCCTGATTAACCACTCAAAAGCAGGCATTGTAATGGGTTTCAGCTACAAAAAGCAGGCTTGGCGCAACTGACTTATGAGTCCGTTTTTGCCTGAGGGTTTTTACTCTGAAACTTGCCTGCAGGCTGACCTATTCGTACTTACTCCTCGGGCAGTGCTGGCAATACAAAAGGTAGCTGTCGATTTAAGCGTAAGCGCTCACGCTGCCGCTCACCAGTCACCACGTAAGCCAGTAATTGCTCCTGTTCGCGATATTGCAAACTCAGGTGTGGCGCACTGCCCTCAACTAACCACTGGGCATCGGCCGGTGCGCGGCCAGCAAACACAATCGGCAGCGCCGGTGTTTTCACTACCGTGGGCATGGGTCCATAAGCCACGGCTGTAGGCTGACCCGCTAAGGTTTTGGCCAAGGCTCGCACCTCAGCCATCAACGGCAAGATATATTGTAAGTTCAGTCCCTCTAGTTCAACACAATCACCAAGGGCATAGATATCTGGCGCACTGGTTTGCAACTGACGATTCACCACAATGCCTTTAGCTGTCACTAATCCCGCTTGGCTGGCTAAGGTTGTTCGTGGCCGTAAGCCGGCCGCAGTAATAATGGTATCCACCTGTAACTGCTGACCATTGGCCAGCTCGGCACGATAAGCTGAATCCTGCTGACTAATCCGTTGCACGCTGGTGTTTAAATAAAACTGAGCACCCGCCGCTTCTAGTTCAGTTTGTAAGGCTGTGGCCACCAACTCGGGCAGTTGCTCAGGCAACGGCCAAGCACAAGGAGCTACTAACAGCGCTTGATGCCCAGCGAGTAATAGGTCATTGGCAATTTCACAGCCAATTAATCCCGCGCCTAAAATCAATACGCGCTGTTGCCGAGGCAGGGCTTGGCGTAAACGGGCATAACTGGGCAAATCATTGACACTATGAATTTCAATTAAGCCTTCGGTTTGCAGCGGTGGAATCCATGGCTCAGCGCCCAAGGCTAAGACTAACTTACGATAAGCCAAGCGCTGCCCAGCAAACTCCAACCAATGTTCGGCGGGATTAATCGCTGTTACCTCAGTCTCAGAGTAAATTTTGGCCTGTAACTGCTCGGCCATATGCTCCGCCGAAGAGGTCATAATTTGTTCAACGGCTAAGCCTTGGCTTAAAGCATTCGACAATAAGGGTTTGGAATAAAACTCTGCACCATCTCGGCTAATCAGCACCAATTCGCTGTCTTGATCTAACTGCCGAAACTCACGGGCTAAATTATAGCCCGCCAAACCCGTGCCAATAATCACAATAGGTAATGCCACACGCTGCCCCTTTTTACTAAATTTAGCGACTTAACATACGCCTTCTTAGCCTAGATTTCTGCAACCCGATTGAGTTGCACGCCTTTTATTCACTAGACAGCATGGTAAGATTCTTCTTTTTGACCGATAACCGCCTGTGCCTATTTTATCTTCTTCCGCTGTGGATGTTGCCTCCGGCCTTAACTGGCAAGCACAGCATGCAGCGCTTAGTTTACTGCAGCAACACTGGTTATTTAGCCGTGAGCTACTCACCCAGCAGCTGCGTGACCTTAGCCAACAACAGTTTGCGGTGCAGCCGCTACGCGAGTACTACGCACCGCTACGCGAAGATGAGTGCCACGCCTTAGGCATTGCACCCCACAGTCAGGGTTGGATCCGCGAAGTACTGTTGCTCGGCCAACAACAACCTTGGATATATGCCCGTAGCGTTGCCTGCCAGCAACAAATGCAGCGCTCTTCGTTTGATTTAGCCACCCTCGGCAATCGCTCCTTAGGCGAGCACCTGTTTAAACAAAATGCCTTTCAGCGCTTACCGATTGAAGTCAGTCCTTTTCCCCTCAGTTGGTTGCCCACTCAGTTAAATTTGGCTGAATGCAGCCAGCCGTTATGGGCACGACGTTCCTGCTTCGCCCATGCTGAATTACAGGTGCTAGTAGCCGAAACCTTTTTACCCAGCTTTTGGCATGCGGCGCAGCAAGCCAGTGCTTTAGATTAGGAAACTTCTATGTATCAGCATCTTTTGCAATCACTCAGCCGCCTGCACCCGCGGGCTTGGGACTTTATTCGTCTCACCCGTTTTGAGCGACCGATTGGCATTTATTTACTGCTCTGGCCCACCTTAACTGCACTGTGGATTGCTGGCGATGGCAGCCCTAGCCTGAAAAACGTCCTGATTTTTACCCTAGGTGTCGCCTTAATGCGCGCGGCGGGTTGCGCCATTAATGACTACGCCGACCGCGAGTTTGATGGGCATGTGGCCCGCACCCAAGATCGCCCCTTAGCCACTGGCCGCATTAGCCCTAAAGAAGCGTTATTAACCGCAGCCATCCTCACTGGAATCAGCTTTATCTTAGTGCTAATGACCAATAGCACCACTGTATTTTGGGCCTTTGGTGCAGTGCTACTGGCCGCTTGCTACCCCTTTATGAAGCGCTACACCTTTTATCCCCAAGTATTTTTAGGCGCTGCTTACTCCTGGGGAATTTTTATGGCCTTTACTGCCGAGCAAGGCAGCGTACCGGCTGCGGCGATTATTTTGTATCTAGCTAATTTACTCTGGACCATTGCCTACGATACCTACTACGCCATTGCCGACCTTGAAGATGATTTAAAAATTGGCGTTAAATCTACTGCGGTCGCCTTTGGCAAATCCGTGCGCCGGATTATTTTTACCCTGCAAATTGTGATGCTGTTGCTGTTAAGCTGGGCCGGTCAACTGTTTGAACTGAGTGATGCCTTTTATTGGGGCTTATTTGCCGCTTTAATCTGTTATCTCTGGGAGCTCTGGCATACACGAGGCAACCATCCGCAACGTTGTTTTGAAGCGTTTTTGCATAATCACTGGGCAGGTTTATGTATTTTTCTGGGTAGCGTGGTGGCCACGCTTTAGCGGCAACTAGCTAAGCGACTGGGGCAATGTCACATTACTGCAACAATTTCGTTATCTAATAGCCTTAATTCTGAATAGTAGAGATGAGGATCGCCATGACTGGCAAGCGTATTTTGATTGTGGATGATGAGGCGCCGATTCGGGAGATGATCGCCGTTGCCTTAGAAATGGCTGGCTACGAATGCTTAGAAGCGGAAAATGCCCAAGATGCACACTCGATTATTGTCGATGCTCAGCCTGATTTACTCCTACTCGATTGGATGCTGCCCGGCACCAGCGGCATTGAATTGGCGCGCCGCTTAAAGCGCGATGACTTAACTGCCGAGCTGCCGATTATTATGCTCACCGCCAAAGGTGAAGAGGATAATAAAATTTTAGGCTTAGAAGTGGGCGCCGATGATTACATTACCAAACCCTTTTCGCCGCGCGAGTTAGTAGCGCGCTTAAAAGCGGTGTTACGTCGTGCCGGCATTGGCGAAAATGAAGCACCAATCGATGTTAATGGCCTAGAAATTGATCCCATTAGTCAGCGGGTTTCTTGCCACGGAGAGCCGCTCGCCTTAGGTCCTACCGAATACCGTTTACTGCACTTTTTTATGACCCACCCCGAACGCGCCTATACCCGTGGTCAGTTATTGGATCAGGTCTGGGGCGGTAACGTCTACGTTGAAGAGCGCACCGTGGATGTGCATATACGCCGTCTACGTAAAGCCATTGGTGAAGAACACGCCGAGTTGATTCAAACCGTGCGTGGCACAGGCTACCGCTTCTCGACCAAGAGTTAGCTACGCTTATGTCCCATTGGCGCACGCAACTTCTGCTACAACTGCTACTCATTGGCTTAGTCTGCTTAGTGCTCGGCATGATCAGCAAAGCCTATGCCCTGAGTTTTATGCTCGGCTTAGGGGCGCTGTTGCTGTGGCATTTTCAGCAACTGCTGCGCTTATTGCGCTGGTTAAAATACAGCGAGCCAGGTACCGAGCCACCCTATAGCAGCAACCTGTGGGGCGAAGTGTTTGATCAGCTGTACCGCATGCAGCAACGTGATTTGCGCATTCGCGCCAGCTTGCAATCAGTGATTGATCGGGTGCAAGAATCCACTGCGGCGTTAACCGATGCGGTGATTATGCTAGATAAAAATGGCCAATTACGCTGGTGGAACCAAGCAGCAGAAACGCTACTGGGCTTTAAAAAGCCCCAAGACTTAAATCAATTGGCCAGTAACCTGATTCGCCACCCTGAATTTAAAGAGTTTTTTTACCGCAAAAAACATAACGATACGCTGGTGCTACCTTCACCAGTTAAAGAGCAAGTATTGCTGCAGTTTCATCTTACCGTTTACGGCAATAACGAACACTTACTGCTGGTGCGTGATATCACCCGCATTCATCAGCTCGAACAAATGCGTAAAGACTTTGTGGCCAACGTCTCCCACGAGTTGCGCACGCCGCTGACTGTCATTAGCGGCTATTTAGAGACCCTGCTCGATAACGCCGACGAAAACCTTAATCCACGCTGGCGCCGTGCGCTGCAACAAATGCAGTTGCAAGGTGAGCGTATGCAGCATCTAGTAGATGATTTGCTACTGCTGGCCCGCCTGGAAGCCACCGAACACCACGCTGAAAATCAGGGTGTTGAGCTACAGCCGCTGCTGGATAAAATAGTTAACGATGCCCAAAGCTTATCCGATGATCAGCACCAGTTTGAGTTACGAATTCAGCCCAACTTATCGGTACCGGGCAATAAAAACGAATTACGCAGCGCCTTTTCTAATCTGATTTTTAACGCTGTAAAATACACCCCTACCCCTGGAGCCATCACTATTTCTGCCTGGTCTGATCAGGCGGGGATTCACGTGGCGGTCAGTGATACCGGCGTAGGGATTGATAAAAAACACCTACCCCGCTTAACCGAGCGCTTTTATCGGGTCGACTCCAGCCGCGCCAGCTACAGTGGCGGCACGGGTCTTGGGCTGGCGATTGTTAAGCACGTGTTACTCCGTCATCAAGCACGCCTTAGTATCAGCAGTGAGCTGGGGGTGGGCAGTACCTTCACCTGCCATTTTGAGTCGCCGCTCAGCGCTTAGGCTAATCCCTTAAGGCCCTGCGCCTTAAGTTTTTTTGCCCTAGTGCTGCAACCAAGTTTTATTTTTTCTGCTCTAATGGCGCAACGGTGTAATGCTTATGCCATGGGCTGCTGGCTCACAAAATAAGATTACAAAGCCTAGGTGAAAGCATTACACTACAGCCCTCCGTTTCTGGAATAACTGCCCTACTTGCAAGGTGTATTCATGAAATTAGTCACTGCAATTATTAAACCTTTTAAATTAGATGACGTGCGCGAAGCACTCTCCGAAATCGGAGTTCAGGGCATTACTGTCACTGAAGTCAAAGGTTTTGGTCGCCAAAAAGGCCACACCGAACTCTACCGCGGCGCTGAATATGTTGTGGATTTTTTACCCAAAGTTAAAATCGAAGTCGCCATTGCCGCCAGCCAACTAGATGATGTGATCGATGCCATCAGCAACGCGGCCAATACCGGTAAAATCGGTGACGGTAAAATCTTCGTCACCGCCCTTGAGCAAGCCATCCGGATTCGTACTGGTGAAACAGGTAAAGATGCGATTTAATTGCCCTGTTTAGCCACTAACCCCTAAAAACCTTCCATCTGGAAGGTTTTTACTTATATCAATTACTTAATAAGCAGTAGGCGTTATACGTGGACGACGATACGCCCCCAAACTAATACGATATATATTATTTGCATCCAGCTTAATATCGTACTCCTCTATAACATAATCCCATGCCGATCCGCACAATCCACGCCCTTGTGGATCCGCAACAGCAGACATTTTAGTCATACCCGGCGGCACATAAAACGTAGCTTTTTCTTTCGTATCAAGCCGTGCTGCAAGCTCACCCGCAATAGCTACGCCCATATAACACCCCCCACCCATCATGCCTTTATCTCTTACTACTACCAACTTAGCGTAGCCAGGCTTTTCCTCAGTAAAAGCAAGATGGCGCTCAGCAGGCACGTCAACCGCCATAGTTGTAGGTACTGGCTCAGTTCTTACCATTAAGGTACAACCAGTAGTACCTACCATAACAATGCCTATGGCAATGAAGGCTATTTTTTTAAACATTCCACTCCCCAATTTCAGTTTAAAACTAGATTTTAATACTACGTTTTTTATTGATTCTTAGAGGTTAAACAATCCCCGCCTCTAAACTGGCGGCCATGGATAAGCCGAGTTCTTCGCATTGCTGAACAAACTCGGGGTTAAAATCGCCTAGGCAAATCAGCGGTTGTTGCACCAGTTTCCAGCGTAGGCCTTGGGTGATGCTTTCGATGGCGCGGCGGGTGCCGGTGCCGTCTAATCCGGCGCGGATATAAAAAGCAAAGGGCAAACCTTCGGTGTGTTCAAGGCACGGGTAATAGCAGCGATCAAACACATCTTTCACTAACCCTGCCATATAGCCAAAGTTTTCGGTGGTGCCGATGATGACCGCATGGGCGGCTAAAATATCTTCAGGCTGGGTTTCTAGCGGAGCTAACACCTTAACCTGAATATTCTCAATATCAGGATGGGTTGCGCCCTTAACCACTGCATCGCGCAGTTGCTGGGTATTGGCTGAAGGTGCGTGGGCGATAATCAGTAACTGTTTAGTTGCAGACATTTAATCTCTCCAAACTTAACCGGCTGGACGTGGCGAAGCTTGGTTAAGCTTGGCCTTTAATGCATCAAACATCAAATAGGCAAAGCCTTCGGCAATTTTGGGGTTAGATAGCAGTTTCATCGCCATGCCTTCGTGTACTTGCATGCTTTCAATCACTGCATGATTAATCGTATCCGGCAGTAGCCCTAACATCGCTTGTTCACGGGTGTTGTGGCGCAGCTGATCCATCGCGGTTTGATCTTCTTCGATCTTCTCTTGCACGGTTTTAAAGTAATTGGCGGTATCTGCATCGGTAAATTCGCTGCCGAATAAATCGTTCATGCGTTGGATAATTTCTTGCAGTAACTCTTGTTTAGGATCACGCGGGGTAGCGCCTGCGCCTTCTCGATTAGGTCTTACTGGGGTATTTTCACCAATGCTTAAACCCAAGTCTAAATCCACTTCGCGCTGTTGATGTAGGCTGTATTGGGTTAACACAATATCGGATAAATCAATTTCATCTTGCAACACATCTAAGCGCAGCAATGGATGCAAGTAGTGGGCAAACACGCTGAGTTTTTCTAACTGAAGGTCGTCTAAATCGACAATTTGCGAGCAAAACTCATAGTAACGATAAAAAGATTGCAGATTCTTTTTAAACACTTCCAACCCATCGCGTTGGGTTTTAGCATTTTTAACCAGATTTTCAGCGTATTGAATAGCGTGCGAATCCTCTGCCTTTTTGGCGCGCTCTAGCTCTTGTTCGGCCTGCTTTAACGCCTCACTAGCCGCCTTATAGCGCACAGTAAACCGCTCCATGGGCTTTTTGCAGATATTAGTCAGCATGGCTTGAGGCGTGTTTTTACTAAAATAGGCTTTTACAAAGGCTTCCACTTCAGACCAATGATAAATACCCTCAGCCTCGAGCTTTTCCATTAGCTCAAAAATGATATTCACATCCGATACACCAGGCAGCGTAGCGGTTTGGTAATAGGCTTTAAATTCTTGCAGCACATCTTGCGGATCATTCACAAAATCCAGCACAAAGGTCGTGTTTTTACCTTTATAGGTGCGGTTTAGGCGCGATAGGGTTTGAATACACTCCACCCCTTTTAGCGGTTTATCCACATACATTGCCACCAGTTTTGGCTGGTCAAACCCGGTTTGAAACTTATTGGCTACCAACATGACTTGATAATCTGCGCTATCAAAGGCTTTACGCATATCGCGCCCACGCAGGTTTGGGTTCATGTTGCTTTCGGTGTAGCTTGTTTCTGGGGTATCGGGGTCGTTCACCTCGCCCGAGAATGCCACCATCGCATTAATGTTTTTATAGCCCTGTTGTTCTACATACTTTTCAAAGGCTAATTTATAACGCACTGCCTCTAAGCGGCTGCTGGTAACTACCATGGCTTTGGCTTGGCCGTTTAACAGGTGCTTAATTTTTTGATTGAAGTGCTCGATGATAATTTGCACTTTTTGCGCGATATTTTCGGGGTGCAAGTTGACCCACTTCGCGATTTTATTGCGGGTTCTGCCACTATCAAATTTGCGCTTATCCTCTGGATTTTGGTGCTCTAGCTGATACGCCACCTTGTAGCTGGTGTAGTTTTGCAACACATCTAAAATAAAGCCTTCTTCAATTGCTTGGCGCATCGAATACACATGAAACGCCACTGGCTTGTTGGTTTCGCTCATTGGCAAATCAGGCTCTGGCTTGGTGCCAAACAGCTCTAACGTTTTAGCTTTGGGCGTGGCGGTAAAGGCAAAGTAACTCAGTCTATTAGAACCAGCGCGGGCTTTGAGCGATAACTGCAGCAGATCTTCGCTGTCTAGCTGTTGATCATCGTCTAGCTCTTCTACCATTAGCACTTCGCGCAGTTTGCGGGCAGTAGTACCGGTTTGGCTGGAGTGCGCCTCATCGGCAATCACCGCAAAGCTGCGATTGGCTAAGGTGGCATCTTGGCGAATGGCTTCAAGCACATGGGGAAAGGTTTGAATGGTGACAATAATAATCGCGGTGCTGGCTTTTAGCTCGGCTGCCAGTTGTTTAGATTTACTGCCTTGCCCTTCTTCACGGCTGATGCGGGCGATCATGCCGTGATGATGCTCAAACTGGTAGATGGTTTCTTGCAGTTGGTTGTCCAGCACCGTACGGTCGGTAATTACAATTACCGAATCAAACACCTTATCGCCGCTGCTTTTGTTTAACTCTGGGTGATCCTGTTGGTAATGTTTAGAGGCTAACTGATGGGCGAGCCACGCAATCGAGTTAGATTTACCGCTGCCGGCGCTGTGCTGCACCAGGTACTTGTTGCCCGTGCCTTGTTGATCGACAGTTTTTAGCAGTTTAGAAACCACCGCCCATTGGTGATAACGCGGGAAGATTAAGGTTTCCCGTTGAGTTATGCGCCCGTCTAGCTCCTGCTGCTGTTTACTTTCTAGGTGAATGTAACGCCCTAAGATGACTAGCCAGTTATCGGGCTGAAAAATCTCGTTCCATAAATAGGCAGTGGCGTATTGGCTGCTATCGCTGGGAATATCATTACCAGCACCGCCCTCGTGGGTGCCTTGGTTAAATGGCAGAAAGTAGGTTTTTTGCCCCGCTAAGCGCGTGGTCATGGCTACTTGGTATTGGCTCACCGCAAAATGCACTAAGGCGCCGCGCTTAAAAGTCAGCAAGGGTTCGGGCTTATTGGTTGCGGGGTCTTTTGGCGTGCGGTCTTTAATGTATTGCAACTTGGCTTGATCAAGCGATTGTTGAAACTCAGACTTTAACTCGCAGGTGGCTACCGGTATGCCGTTAACAAATAAGGTGAGATCAATGCGCCCTAAATTGCCGTGGGGTGAGTACACCAACTCAGGCACTACGCGCAGAATATTTTGCTGATAGCGGCGGTTAGCTTCGGGGTTAAGTGCGTGGTCGGGCTTAAAACCGCATAGGGCAATTCGTGCGCCGCGATCTTTTAGCTCGTTACGCAGCACCCATAAGGTGCCTTTATTGCGATCATTTAGCGCGCGCTCTAGGGTATTGAGTAACGCTTCGGCGGTGGCATTAGGGTTTTGTTGGCTGTTTGGGTAATGCTTGGCTAGCCGCTGCCATTGTTCGGGCTGGCTGTTGCGGGCAAAGCTGATGACATCATCAGGATAAATTGCGCGCTGACGATCATATTTACTCGAATCCCCCAGCAGCCAGCCGTTGGCTTGCATTTGGGTAAGGATATCGTGTTGAAACTGGTGCTCGCGCACAATGGCTTCTGGTGGCAACTGCATTATTTTTCCCTTTTATGTTCTAGCGCCCTTAACGCACTGGGCGCTTAATCATCAACCCAACGATTAGTAAGCCCGCAATAAATCAGCCCGCAACTACCCCACACTCGGCGGCTGCCAATCCCGCACATCAATCTTACCTGTGACTGCGGCGGAGATTAGGGCGGTTTTGCGCTCCTTCAATAAAGAAACTTGCCTCTCAGAGTTGCTAATAATTGCTGTATATCTGCTTTTTTCATTTTTTATAAAAGAATCAATCAAAACTCGCTCTTCCAAGTCAGGAGGAAATGCAACCTTAAGATTATTAATAGATTCTGCCGTTAATTTAGGCTGAGCTGAACCACTTACAATTGGTGTAACATCAATATTTTCAATTACCTCAGCCCAATAATCCACTAACTTATCTTTAGAGCTAAAGATATGAGCATGATTATTTACCCAATACTTCCCATATGCTGAAAATGCCAATGGTGTACTTCGACTCAATAAATTAGCACCATCCTCACCAACCAAAACAGTTGGCTCATCAAAAATATACTCATCAATATAATCAATAATTCCTGATGCACCATAGTAAGGAAACTCCCCTCTTTTATAAGATCGCTCTTCAGAGCTGAGTGGAATTCTTCTAAAATTTAACGAGACTAGTTTTCTTTTTAAAGCGCAAATAATCCAATGCTCAGGCACTTGCCCTAGCCATTCCACACCGGAATCTTTCATTGGTGCATCGGGGTTTAAGCCTTTGGTAACTGCATGGGAAATCACCGCCTGACGCTTTTCTTTTAATAACTCTATTAACTGCTCTTGCTTGGCAATTAACGCATCAATCTTGGCAGTTTCATAATCGAGGAATTGAGCGATTGTTTGTTGAGTTAAAAGGCTTGGAATTAAAATAGGTAAATTACTAACTTCCTCAGTAGTAATTTGTGGAATAGCAGTTTGCGTAAATCTAAATAAATTTTTTTTATTACCTACAAAATAATAATAAACATACTCACTTAATAAATCGCCATTTAATTTCTTACAATATATTGTTGTTTGAGTACTTGTTGATGGTTCACTAATCATTTTAACAAAACCAATAGAGTTACCACGCGCTGGAATAACCAAATCCCCAGCATAAAGTTTTAACTCTGGATTATTTATATATCCAAAATACTCATCTTTTTCTGTAGCTGAGTAAACAGGCCAGCTCCCTTTTTCATTTAAGTTTTCTTTTAAAATAGTTTGACCCATTCCAATTTTAAAAAAACGACTCACTTTTGTGAAAACCCACCCCTCTGGAATCTCCCCTAACCACTCAACCCCAGAATCCTTATAAGCTGGATACGCCTTATACCGCCCCGCCATTACGAATGCACCTCAGCCAATAACTGCATAATCTCTGTTGCTACCGCATCTAGCTCGGCATCAATTTCTACCAATGAACGCGGCGGCTGATATTCATAAAAATGACGGTTAAACGGAATCTCATACCCCACAATCCCCACTTCGCCATCGCGCTCGTCGCACTTAGTGCGATCAATCCACGCATCGGGTACATGGGGCAGCACTTCGCGGGCAAAGTAATGCTCTACCGATTCCAACAACGGCACGTTTTCATAATCGCGCAAATCGGGGTTAGCTTCAGGCTGGCCTTTATCTTTACCGCTAGCAACGCGGCACACTTCGGCAGTTTCATCGTGCTCACCTAAGTGCTTAACCAACAGTTTTTGCTGGGCTGCGGTGAGTTTTACATTTAACTGCTTTAAAAACCCATCGCGCGATAAGTACTGCGCTTCTGGCAATTGCGCCAGCGCGGCTAAAATATCACTTTGTAAACTGGCGGTTAGTTTCTCCCAAGCTTTATCCGCCTGTAGCGCCGCCAAACGCTCGGCAGCCTGTGGATAAATTGCCAACTGCAACGGGCGCTCTACGGTAATTCGACGATAACCAAAGGCCCGGTAATCAAAAATTTTACTAAACTCATTTTCCACAAAGTGCCCGTAAGTGCGCACTAACGTGGCAATGCCCTCTTCGGTGAGTTCGCGGCGTTTGCTACCCAGCGATTTACGCATCGCCTGATAAAACACGTTTTCCACAGGCTCGTCACTTTCACCACCACCACTGCGCCCACGACCGCCAGTTTTAGCCCGCTCTTTAGCAGCGTTAATTAGCTGCACCTTACCTTTGCGGTGCGCGGGTTTGTTGTTAGATAGCAGCCAAATATAGGTAGCAATGCCGGTGTTATAAAACATATCAGTCGGCAGCGCGATAATCGCCTCAAGCAAATCGTGCTCTAAAATATAGCGCCTAATTTCACTCTCACCGCTGCCAGCGCCGCCGGTAAATAACGGCGAGCCATTTAAAATAATGCCAATGCGTGAGCTTTCGCCTTGGCCTTGTTTCATCTTGCTAATCAGGTGCAATAAAAACAGCAAAGAGCCATCCGATACCCGCGGCAAGCCAGGCCCAAAACGCCCCTCAAAGCCACGGTCTTTATGCTCATCGGTAATGGCTGACTGAATCTTTTTCCAGTCCACGCCAAATGGCGGGTTAGATAGCATGTAATCAAAGCGCTCGTTACGTAGCTGATCATTAGATAGGGTGTTGCCCAGCTTAATGTTGTCGACCTTTTGCCCTTTAATCAGCATATCGGCCATACAGATCGCGTAAGACTCGGGGTTAAGCTCTTGCCCAAAGGGAGTTAAGGTGGCGCGCTGGTTAAGTTCATGCACGTATTCCATGCCGGAAGATAAAAAGCCGCCAGTTCCGACGGTAGGGTCATAAATCGAGCGCACTAATCCCGCTTGGGTGAGAATTTCATCATCGGTGCTAAACACCAGCGAGGTGGTTAAACGCACAATATCACGCGGGGTAAAGTGCTCCCCTGCGGTTTCGTTAGAGCTTTCAGCAAAGCGGCGGATTAACTCCTCAAACACCAAGCCCATGCCGTGATTACTGAGGGTGTCTGGGTGCAAATCGGTATTGGCAAACTTATCTGCCACGGTATACAGCAAATCTGCTTCGGCAAGTTTGCTCAGGGTGTTGTAAAAATCAAAGTGCTCAAAAATTTCACGGGCGTTGGGGCTAAATGAGCGCACATAAACTTCTAGATTGTGTGCTACCTGGGTTTCCCCTAAACGGCTTAAATCCATGGCGGAGGTGTTGTAAAAACTTAATTTAGCAGCGTGGGCCAGCAATTTATCTTGGGCTTCAAGCGGCATGTTTTTCACTTGCTCAAACTTTTCTAGCACCGCTGGTTTAGTTTTGGCTAATACACACTCCAAGCGGCGCAATAAGGTAAAGGGCAAAATAATCCGCCCATATTGCGACTGCTTAAAATCCCCACGCAGTACATCCGCCACCGACCAAATAAACGCCGCCACCGAAGAAAAATTGCTGCTACTCATAACTACTGTAAATCCCTGATAAGTGAAGACGGTAAAAATGCTGGCTATTGTATGCCATACAGCAGATTCCACCTAAAAACAGCAGGTTCGAGTATTCAGATAATCAGGGAGGCTAAACTAGCGATAAATAGCCCGCGGTGCGTTGTGCTGATTACTTTCTGGCACCAACCCAAGGCTAAGCCGGCACGAGTGCAGATTACTTGCTAGCTGCTCACCCACTTGCTGTAAACCCATGACCATAGCCCGTGTTGGCTTTATCTAAACCTTAACTACTTAATCACCGGATAATAAGCATCGCCCCACAGGGTTTTGGGGTTGTCCATCATGATATCGATCAGCAAGGGAACAAAGGCCGATAAAAAAGTAACGCCCAGTTTCACTTGCTCGCGGTTGATGCTGCTATTCCAGGTGGCACCGCCGTGCATCAGTTGGTTGCGCAGCACATAGACTCGATTCATCGCTAGACTAAGCACCGTAGCAGTATCACGGCCACTTAAGGCTTGGCGGGTAGCAAACTTGGCGCTGCTAAAGCGTTGCTTCCACTCAGCTTGGCTGATTTTACCCCGCTGAAAACTCCAAAAATCGGCAGCCATGTATTCGTTATCCATTAAAAAACGAATACTGCGCGGCAGCTGCTCCCACACCATACGCTCGACCCGGCCATCTAGATCCAGATTGCATAACTTGATTAAAAACTCGGTGAAGGTTTCATAGGCCGAGCTGCGGTATTGCTCGTCAATGTCTTGGGCATAGGCCGCATTAAAGGCAATCCACAGAAAGACCAGCTTGGCATCTAAATCATCGGTTTCTTGCTCTGCGCGCTGCAACCAGCTCAGAGCGCGATGCACGCGCAAAGATAGCCCTTCAGAAAAGTCTGGGCGTAGGCGCCGTTGTTTGGTTTTAAGGCTGTGGTGGCTCAAGGGCGGGTGGGACATGCTGGATTTCCTTCTCTCCAAGATCTAAATCGCTCCACACCTTAGCACTTAAATCACCAATTTCGTATTGCGCCTGCGCAATCCAAGCAAAGGCTTGCTGATTGAGCCGATTAATCGCCTCAGAACCTGTGCCTTCGGCATATAACACTGGGCCAAAACGCACGGTAATTTCTCCGGGGTATTTCGCCCAGCCTGTTTTCGGCCAAAAACGCCCAGCGTTATGCGCAACCGGCAATACCCCCACTTGATTATTAACCGCCAAGGCTGCCCCACCGCGGGAGAACTTGCCAATATTGCCCACCGGCACCCGTGTACCTTCAGGAAAAATTAATAGCCAGCGCTGATCCTTAAGCGCTAAACCGCCTTGGGTCGCTACTTGCTTTAAGGCTTGCTTGGGATTGCTGCGATCAATGGCAATGGGTTTTAGCATGCCCATGGTCCAACCAAAAAATGGGATGGATAACAGCTCTTTTTTCAGCACCTGGGTCAGCGGCTCAAAGTACTTGGACAGAAAAAACGTCTCCCAGGTGCTTTGATGTTTAGCCAAAATCACACAGGGCTGCTGGGGAATATGCTCTACCCCTTCAATCCGGTAAGTGATGCCTAAAATATGCTCGGCTAACCAGAGCGCCCCACGGCACCAGTACACCGCAGTAAAATGATAGCGTTTAGAAAAACCTAAAAAGGGTGCTACAAATAAGCAAACCACGCACCACAGCAAAGAAAACAGCGCCAATAACACATAAAACACCGTGGTTCGAATGTTTGCTAGTAACACCATATTAAGCTCCTGAGCTGATCAAATACTCGGCCACTGCGGCTAAATCAGAAAAAATTAAGGTATCTGCGGGTAAACGTTTATTGACGGTTTCTACACCTTTACCGGTTTTGACTAATACCGGTTTAGCTTTGATTGCCACGGCCGCTTCTAAGTCACGCAAACTATCGCCGACAAACCAGACATCAGTTAAATCGGTTTGATAGTGCGCCGCTATTTGTTCCAATAAACCAGGCAAGGGTTTACGGCAATTACAGCCATCATCAGGACCATGCGGGCAATAGGCAATGTAGCCCAGCTCACCGCCCGCCGCCTGCACCAAAGCGCGCAACTTAGCGTGCATCGCATGCAAGGTTGGCTCGCTGTAGTAACCGCGGGCTAAACCCGACTGATTGGTGGCAATCGCCACGGTCCAACCAGCTTGACTAAGTTGTGCCATGGCTTCGATCGCGCCGGGTAAGGCGATCCACTCATCTACGGTTTTGATATAGGCATCAGAGTCCTGATTAATCACACCGTCACGATCAAGAATAATTAACTGCATGCCTTAGTTTTTACCTTCTAGCTGCATCAAGGTCACCCGCGTGACCCAAGAGTCAAAAATTTACTGCACCGCTAAAAAAGCCGCTGTTAGCAATCACTCCCAGCGGCTTTAAAGGTGTTAGTCAAGCACCGAAATATCGGCTACCGCCAAGAATAAGCGGCGTAACTGCGCCAGCAACGCATGGCGGTTATTACGAATATCGGCATGCTCGGCATTCACCATTACATCATCAAAGAACTTATCCACCGGCTCTTGCAAACTGGCTAAACGGGATAATACTTCGCTGTACTGATGTTGTTCACGCAGAGGTTGAGTTGCTTGCTCGGCTAGTTGCAGCGCCGAATACAAGGTGAACTCAGCCGGCGTATCAAAGAACCGCGGCTCAATTTTTACCTGTTGGGCATCGGCACTTTTACCCAGTAAGTTCGATACACGCTTATTAGCTGCCGCTAAGGCTTGCGCCTCTGGCAACTGAATAAAGCTTTGTACCGCCTGTACTCGCTGATCAAAATCTAGCGGCGAGACGGGATGAATCGCACGCACCGCTTGATAGACCTGTACATTGACCCCTTCGTCTTCGTAGCGCGCACGTAAACGGTCAAAGATAAATTCTTGCACTTGCTCCAACAAGCCTGCCGCTTTGATTCGCTCGCCAAACTGGGCAATCGCCTGTTGTAAAATCGCTGGTAAATCAAGTTCGAGCTTTTTCTCGATCAAAATTCGCAGCACACCTAAGGCCGCACGACGTAAGGCATAAGGGTCTTTAGAACCTGTTGGCAACATACCAATGCCAAAAATCCCCACTAAGGTATCTAGCTTATCGGCAATCGCTACTGCCGCACCGGTTAGAGTGCTAGGTAGCTCAGCTCCGGCCCCACGTGGCATATACTGCTCGTTCAGAGCTAACGCCACCTCACCTGGCTCTTGGTTCGCTTGGGCGTAGTAGTAGCCAGCGATACCTTGCATCTCAGGAAACTCGCCGACCATTTCCGTAGCAAGGTCGCATTTTGAGAGCAAACCTGCACGCTGTGCCTGCTCGACATCACCGCCAATTTGCTGGGCGATAGTGCCCGCTAAGGCCGAAACCCGTAACGCTTTTTCATACACGGTGCCCAGCTGCGCTTGGAATACCACTGATTTTAACCGCTCATTAAAGTCGGCTAAGGGCTGCTTTTGGTCTTGTAGATAGAAGAACTCGGCATCGGTTAAGCGCGGACGCACCACTTTTTCGTTGCCCTCAATCACCTGACGCGGATCTTTACTTTCAATATTAGACACGGTGATAAAGCGTGGTAGTAACTTGCCTTCAGCATCTAACAAGCAGAAGTACTTCTGGTTATCTTGCATGGTGATAATCAAGGCTTCTTGCGGTACAGCCAAGAAGTGCTCTTCAAATGAGCAGACTAACGGCACAGGCCACTCAACCAGTGCAGTGACTTCATCAAGCAAGCTTGGCGGCACAATGGCGGTGCCCTGCTGCTCGCTGGCTAACTGCTCAACGCGGCGCTTAATCAGCTCGCGGCGCTCATTAAAGTCGGCAATCACATAGCCGGCACGCAGTTTATCAAGGTACTCGCTGGGCTTATTGATGGTGATCGCTTGATTATGATGGAAACGATGGCCATAGCTGAGGCGATTAGCGGTTTGCCCAAGAATCTCACAGTCAATGATTTCGCCACCAATAATCATTAATAACCACTGGGTGGGACGTACAAACTCATTACGGCTCGCACCCCAACGCATCCGCTTGGGCACCGGTAGACTATTCAGCGCGGTTTCCACGATCGCTGGCATTAACTCTGTGGTTGGCAAGCCTGCAATCTGACGCACATAGCGCAATTTAGCCCCACTGCGATCCACTTCGCTTAGCTCTACGCCGCACTTACGGGCAAAGCCTTCTGCAGCCTTAGTCGGTGCACCAGTTTCATCAAACGCCACATGAACCGGTGGCCCTTCTAAGGTGACTTCACGATCTGGCTGCTGAATTTCTAAGCCTTCGATCATGACCGCTAAACGACGTGGAGCCGCATAAAAACGCGCTTCACCATGCAGTAAACCGTTTTCTTTAACCCCTTTTAGCACCCCTTCTAAAAAGGCTTTACCTAAACTTTGCAGGGCTTTCGGTGGCAGCTCTTCGGTTCCTAATTCGACTAAAAAGTCTAGGTTGTTCATTCTGCTGCCTCCAATTTAGCTAATACTTCATCACGCAAGCTGGCTTCGGCCATCGGGAAACCTAGTTTAGCCCGGGCCTGTAAATAACTTTTGGCCACCGCACGTGCAAGGGTGCGAACCCGTAAAATATAACGCTGACGTTCGGTCACCGAAATGGCCCGGCGCGCATCCAGCAAGTTAAAGGTGTGGGATGCTTTAAGCACCATTTCATAGGTGGGTAAGGGTAAATCTAAAGCAATTAAGCGATTGGCTTCGCTTTCATAGAAATCAAATAACTCGAACATTTTTTCAACATTGGCATGTTCAAAGTTGTAGGTGGATTGCTCGACTTCGTTTTGATGGAACACATCGCCATAGGTCACGACACCAAAGGGGCCATCGGTCCAAACTAAGTCATACACCGAGTCCACGCCTTGCAAGTACATGGCTAAGCGCTCTAAACCGTAGGTGATTTCACCGGTCACGGGGTAACACTCAACGCCACCGACTTGCTGAAAATAAGTAAACTGGGTGACTTCCATACCATTGAGCCACACTTCCCAGCCTAATCCCCACGCACCCAGCGTTGGCGATTCCCAGTTATCTTCCACAAAGCGTACGTCGTGCACCTGGGTATCAATACCGATACGACGCAGCGATTCTAGGTATAAGTCTTGAATATTGTCTGGGTTAGGCTTGAGCACCACCTGAAATTGGTAGTAATGCTGTAAACGGTTAGGGTTTTCGCCGTAACGGCCATCAGTTGGACGACGCGAGGGCTGCACGTAGGCCGCATTCCATGTTTCGGGGCCAATCGCGCGTAAGAAAGTAGCGGTGTGGAAAGTACCCGCGCCTACTTCCATATCGTAAGGTTGTAATACAATACAGCCCTGCTCGGCCCAGAAGCTCTGCAAGGCGAGAATCAAATCCTGAAATGTGCGTACCGCAGGTGTTGTCTGGCTCACAAAAATACCCATTTAAAAACTGGCATGAAAGCCCACAGTATACCTAAGCTCGGCTCGATTGTCGCAGCGCAGATCAGCGGAAAAAGTCTCAGTCAATAATTTTATCTATCCCAACTCTAGGTAGTGCTAGTTAAGCCTCGGCAAGACTAAACTTTAGTCGGCTTTTGGCATCCCATTGCCCTTAGGTGTAGCATGAGCCTAGGTGCTCACAGCCACTTACCATCGCCACTCGTCTTCTCGACGTATCTTGGCGTCCTACACCCCCATACCTTTAGATAGGAGACCTAAAGCACCATGGAACTGTGGAAATCCTTTCGCGCGTTGTATTTTGCCACCCTACTCATGCTCCTTGGCTCAGGTTTATTAAGTACCTACCTAGCCTTACAAATCGCCGATAAAGCCAGCAGTATCTGGGTGGGTGCTTTGATGACAGGGTTTTATTTAGGACTGGTACTTGGCGGTAAGTTAGGACACCGGCTGATTGCCAGGGTGGGTCATATTCGTGCCTATGTGGCCAGTGCTGGTGTTGTTACCGCGGCGGTGCTCGGCCATGGCCTGACTCAAGAGTTGAGTATTTGGCTGGGTCTGCGGGTCATTGTCGGGCTGGGCATGATGTGTATGTACATGGTGATTGAAAGCTGGCTTAACGAGCAGTCCAGTGCCCATGAACGTGGCTTAGTGTTTTCTGGCTATATGATGGCTTCTTATCTGGGGATGGTCTTAGGGCAACTGGTGTTGGTGGCGTTACCTAGTTTGGGCACTCAATTGCTGTTATTGGTGGCCTTGTGTTTTTCTTTGTGCTTGGTGCCAGTGGCCGTGACTCGCCGGATTCACCCCGAACCGTTACGCCCTGCGCCATTAAATCCGCGCTACTTTATTAGTAAAATTCCTCTGTCGATGATTACCGGAATCACCGCAGGCCTGGCCGTTGGTGCGTTTTATGGTCTAGCGCCACTCTACGCCAAGTTAATTGGCCTACCGACCGATAAAATTGGTTTGTTTATGGCGATCTGTATTGTGGCCGGCTTATTGGTGCAATGGCCTATTGGTTGGTTATCTGACCGCTTAGCACGGCCCACGTTAATTCGTGGTTGCAGTATTATTTTAATGCTTACCGCACTGCCGTTAGCTATTTTTAGTGAATTCCCATTATGGGCAATCTTTACCCTAGGCGCGGCCAGTAGTGCGCTATTTTTTAGCTTATATCCGCTGGCTGTGGCTTTAGCCAACGACCATGTGGATGCCGATCGCCGGGTGTCGCTCACCGCGGTTATGCTGACTATTTTTGGTGTTGGCGCCAGTATTGGCCCACTGTTGGCTGGGTCTTTAATGAACCTGATAGGTGCCAATATGCTGTACGCATTTTTTACCGTGTGTGCGGTGATTATTGCAATCTGCGTGCACCCAAGCAATATCCCAGAAGATACAGTGGTCGAAGATACGCTACAGCACGTGGTGATGCCCGACAGTTTAAGCAGCTCGCCGTTAGTTGCGGCCCTTGACCCGCGGGTTGATGAAGCAGTGGTGCAAGAGCAAATGCAAGAAGTTAATCTGGACGATATCGCCTTAGATTCTGAAGAACAGCACTATTAATCCCCTAGCCTGCGGGTGAAACATAATCCCGCCTAGGTTTTAGCTTAAAATCCCAAGCCTTAATCGGTTTGGGATTTTTTTGCCCGCAGCCTTGAGTAACTCTGCATGAATACGGTTATCAAACAACTTAGTTTTATCACGATTTTAATCACTCTGCTCAGTGTCAGCTTTTGGTTTAGTGCCAGCTGGTTACAGTTGTGTGCAGGCCTTGCCTTATTTTTATTTGGCATGCAGTGCCTTGAAGAAGGGTTAAAACAGTTAGCCGGCAGCAAACTGGATACCTGGCTAGAACGCAGCACCGCCACCCGCGGCAAAAGTTTTTTATTTGGGATGGGCGGCACCATGCTCTTGCAATCCACCACGCTGATGTCGTTATTGACCATTGCCTTTATCAGCACTGGATTGATTCAACTGGCTGGCGGCATTGCCATTTTGCTCGGTATTAACTTAGGCACCAGTGCTGGCATTTGGCTACTGGCCGCTGCCGGTCAAGGCTTTAGCCTGAGTCCATTAGCCCTGCCACTACTGGTATTTGGCGTGCTGGCGGGCTTTCATGGCAGCAAAGGTAAAGCCGCTGGTCGCTTAGTATTAGGCATTGCCTTTATCTTTTTAGGCATCGATCAGCTTAAAGTGGGTTTCAGTGAGTTTGGCGACTCGATTGATTTTACCCAAGCGGTGGATAACACCCTAATAGGGCAACTGATTCTGGTGGCAATTGGCTTGCTACTGACTTCAATTTTGCAATCCAGTCACGCCACCTTAATGCTGATTTTAGCCGCGCTCGCCACCGGACAAATCGAGCTATGGCAAGGTATGGCGCTGGCCATTGGTGGCAACGTGGGCAGTAGCGTGACCACTGCCATTGTCGGCTGGTTGGGCGGTAACCGGGGCGGCCAGCGCCTTGTTTTAGTGCACGTGCTGTTTAACCTAAGTGTGGGAATTATCACCCTGCTCTTGTTAAGTCCCTTAGCTTGGCTTTGCCAATGGCTGATGCAGTGGTTAGCTGCAGGGGATAATCCACTGTTGCAGCTGGCACTGTTTCAAACACTATTTAATTTAATTGGCGTTGGCTTATTTTGGCCATGGCAAAACTTACTGGAAAAAGCGCTGATTAAGCTACTGCCCGATCGCCAAGAACCAGAAGTGCTCATTGCCGACCAACAGCTCTCTGCCCATAGCGCACTCCTTACCCAAGCTCGCTATCTCAGTGCCTCAGCGTTAACGTCGCCCGACACAGCCTCACGGGCAGTGGTACAAGAGCTGCAGCACTTAGGCCGCCTAAGTCTGGAGGTGATTTGCCATGCGCTCTACCAACCAATTCAACAACTACTCGCGCCCACCCTTGATGAAGCCCGCTTAATGGCCCGCCCAGAGCGTGAATGGTTAGATGCCCAAGTGCTCTACGAGCGTCATATTAAAGGGGTATATGGCGACCTATTAGACTTTATTAGTCGTTTAGATATTCCCAATGAACCAGAACAGCAACAGTTTTGGCGCACGGTACAAATTGTTGCCCTGCAACTGGTGGATGCGGTTAAAGACGCTAAACACCTACAAAAAAACTTGGGGCGGTTTTTGCAAGAAAGCAGCCCCTGCATGCAACAAAACTACTTTGAACTCAGAAAACATCTGATCTGGGTGCTTCGCCAAGTCCGGGAAATGGGCTTACTCGAATTACCGGATGAAGTCTGGCGCACGCGCCTAGACTGGTTTGATGGGCAGGCAGCACAGTTTGATCATCTGTTTCGCCAGCAAATTTTTGCCCAAGTGCGAGATGCGCAATTAAATGGTCATGAAGCCAGCTCGCTGATGAATGATCTAGGTTACTGCAGCCGTATTACCCAAAGCTTACGTAATGTAATGCAATTGGGCTTATCCCAAGAAGGTGACTTATTACGGGAAATGCGCCGCTTAAGTGACAATGACGAGATGCCACTGATTTCGGTTTAGCCAAAAAAAACGCCAAGTATCCCGTTGGCTACTTGGCGTTAGTGATTGAGCAGATTATGCAAGCTGCGCAGTAAAACTTAAGCTTTACCAGTAATGATCAGGTACTTTTCCATCAGCTCATCTTTGCTTTCAACGTTATTAGGATCTAACGGAATGCAATCTACTGGGCATACTTGCTGGCACTGCGGCTCATCATAGTGCCCCACACACTCGGTACAGAGCATGGGATCAATCTCATAAATTTCTTCGCCCTGCGAAATCGCGCTATTCGGACACTCCGGCTCACACACATCGCAGTTAATACAATCATCAGTGATGACTAGCGCCATGATTGGCTACTCCTACAAAACATTATTCCGCGCAACGAGTCAGCTAATTAGCCGCTTTTTCAGCTGCCACTTGCCGACGGCGCTCAGCTAAAGCCGCCTCTACTGCGGGATGCACAAACTCAGAAATATCTCCTTCAAGCGCCGCAATTTCTCGCACTAAGGTTGAGGAAATAAAGGAGTATTTTTCTGATGGGGTTAAAAACATGCTTTCAACATCAGGGGCTAGTTTACGGTTCATATTCGCCAGTTGAAATTCATACTCAAAATCAGAAACTGCACGCAAACCACGCATCAGTACATGGGCATCGACTTCTTTTACAAAGTGCGCCAGTAGATTGCTGAAGCCCAATACCCGTACATTAGGTAAATGCGCTAAGGCTTCTTCGGCCAAGGCTACGCGCTTTTCTAAGCTAAATAATGGCTGTTTTTTCGGGCTGGCCGCAACCGCTACAATTACTTCGTCGAAAATGCGGGCCGCACGCTCCACAAGATCGCTATGACCGCGAGTGATGGGGTCAAAGGTACCAGGATATAAAACGCGCTTCATCGCGATGTCCTTTACAGTGTCCAATTTAAGGGGCAAATCTTAACGCACCCAGCGCTTGTGGGCAAAGGCTGAGTGCGTGGACCGGTTAAACAGCGTGAATTAAACGAACTTACCCTGCTGAAAATCATTCACTGCTTGGTAAATCTCCTCTTTGCTATTCATCACAAAGGGGCCGTATTGCGCAATATCTTCTTTTAGTGGTTTGCCCGCTATCAATAACACCCGTGTTGGCTGCTCAGCACTACGCAAAGTAACACCATCGGCAGCTGCTGAATTATTTAGAATCGCTAACTGATGGCTACTCACTCTCTGCCCAGCCAATCGCAGCTCTCCTTGATAAGGCACGACAAAAGCGTTCATCTCGGCAGCCAAGGCTTGGGAAAACTCACTATTAGCCGGCAAGCTGATATCTAAAATCAGCGGCTCGGTGACTGGGCGCTGAATTGCTCCTCGCACCCCATGGGTTTCGCCCGCCAAAATTTTTACCTGTACGCCCTGCTCGGTTTCTATAGCCGGAATTTGCTCGGGGTTTACATCTTGATACCACGGCTGATCCATTTTATTGACTGCAGGTAAATTCACCCATAATTGAAAACCCTGCATTAAGCCTGCGCTTTGCTGGGGAATTTCTGAGTGAATCACCCCACGTGCTGCACTCATCCACTGCATCCCACCGTCTTGTAATAAGCCCTCATTACCTTGGCTATCGCGGTGTAGCATTTTGCCGTGCAGCATATAAGTAACTGTCTCAAATCCCCGATGTGGGTGGTCAGGAAAGCCGGCAATGTAATCATCCGGATTATCGCTACCAAAGGCATCGAGCATCAAAAATGGATCTAAACGACGCTGCAGTTGTTGCCCAAGTAAACGGGTAAGTTGCACGCCTGCACCGTCTGAGGTTGCTTGCCCAGCCACGACTGATTCAATTTCGCGGCTACGTTGAATCGCTTGTTGGGTAACGTGTTTCATCTCAATCTCCAGCGTCGTTAATAACAGGGTTCAGAAATTATTGCACCTGCTGAGCAATATCTTGTTCGGCCTCAGCAAAACCTTGGGCGGCGGCATCGGGGCCCATATTTAATCCTTCGGCATACACAAAACGCACATCAGTTAATCCAATAAAGCCCAGTACAGTTTTTAAGTATGGAGTTTGGCTATCTTGCTCAGTACCACGGTAGCGCCCACCTCGGGCAAAGCCGACGTACACGGTTTTATCGGTTAATAAACCGACGGGGCCATTTTCGGTATAACGGAAGGTAGTACCGTTACGGCACAGCGCATCAATCCAGCTTTTTAGTTGAATCGAGTTACCAAAGTTATACATCGGCACACCGAGCACCAGCACATCGGCTGCTTGCACTTCAGCAATTAACTGATCATCTAAGGCCACGCGGCGCTGCTGCTCAGGGGTGCGCAGCTCTTCTGGCGTAAATAGCGCTTGAACACCAGCGCTGTCTAATACCGCGGGTGATTGCTGGCCTAAATCACGAATGATTACTTCAGCTTCTGGGTGCTTATTGAGCAAGGCTGCCGTTATTTGGTTAGCAATCTTTGTAGAGTTAGCTTGATCACCGCGTACGCTGGCATTCACTTGTAAAATTTTCATCGAGAGTTCCTTAGCACTGGCTGGATAAAATAAAATAATTAATCGTTAAATGTGGGGTTATCCTAGCAACTGTTGCGCACACTGATTAGAGAGGAAAAATGGATAACATTGTTCCACCTAAAGAACAATTAACCGCAGATGATTTGGTGATCTTTGCCAAAGTGGTTGAACTTGGCAGCTTTACCGCCGCCGCCAATCGCTTAGGGTTGCCTAAGTCCACCGTTTCTCGGCGGATTAGCCAGCTAGAACAGGTATTAGGCGAGCAGGTGTTACTACGCACCACAAGGCGTTTGCGCTTAACTGAATTTGGCGAACAGTTACTCGAGCACGCGCAACAAATTAGCCTTGAAGTAGGTGCAGCTCAGCAGCTTAGCGATAGTCGTCAAGCCCAACCAAGCGGGCGATTACGGGTATCAATGCCGGCTGACTTTGCTAATATTTTATTGGTCGATATGCTGGCGGCCTTTAGTGCGCTGCATCCCCATGTCAGTCTTGAGCTCGATTTATCTGCCCGCCGAGTTGATCTCTTAGATGAAGCTTTTGATCTGGCGCTGCGCGTTGGCAATGTGGATGACAATCCACAATTAATTGCCAAACAACTGCGCGTCTTTGAATGTGGCTTGTATGCCTCAAGTGCTTACTTACGAGAACGAGGCACGCCTGCCACGCCCGACCAGCTAATGCAGTTTGACTCGATCCGCTTAATGACTGGCCAAGGCGCCAGTATCCCGTGGTTACTAAAAAAAGGCCAAGAACAATGGCAAGGCTTACCTCCTGGACGCCTCACTGCCAACTCGCCAGAACTGTTGATTAATTTGGCCTGCCGCGGTGCAGGTATCATCGCCGTGCCTCACTATTTTACGCAAATTTATCAGCACAAAAACCTGCTGCAGCGGGTATTACCTGAGTGGTACTTACCAGCGCAAACCGCGTGGGCGGTGTTTCCTAGTCGCCAATTAATGCCCACTAAAACCCGTGCTTTTTTAACGATGCTAGAAACTGCACTGCAGTTTGACGACTAATTTAAACTTTGCGCAGCGCACATGCGCGAACCCTTAGCCCTATTCTCGGTCGATTAGTTTATCGCCACCACTGACTCTAGGTAGGGTAATGCCATGTCTCGTACCGCTAAAATTTCCCTGGGGCTCCTGTTTAGCCTGTTATTGTTAGTCATCGCCATTGAATGGCTACTACCCCTTTGGTTATTACACTACCTCAATCAAAAACTAGATAATTTAGAGCAATATCGTGGCCATATTGAGCACATTGATCTGCAATTATGGCGTGGGGCTTATCGAATAGACCAACTCAGCATTGTTAAAAAGAATGCAGAAATTCCCGTCCCTTTATTTGCCGCCAAGCAAATTTTTATCTCGATTAGCTGGCCAGCTCTTTGGAACCGGCACTCTGTTGTTGCCACCGTCAGTTTTGAACAACCTGAAGTCAACTTTGTTGATGGCGGCCGAACAGGTGCTTCACAAACCGGTCAGGGCGTGGACTGGCGTCAGCAACTGCGGCAATTAGTGCCGATTAAGCTTAACGAAGTACACATGATGGACAGCTAGCCTTTTACAATTTTACCACCCAGCCCAAAGTGCATCTGTATGCTGATCAAGTTCAAGGCAGCATCAGTAATCTAACCAATATTGAGGACGCTCAAGGTCAGCGAGTGGCGCACTTTACTGGGCATGGCCAGTTATTTAATGCGGCCAAAATAGAGGCTAGCGCCTCCTTTGACCCCTTAACTGATTGGCAAAACTTTGCCATTAAAGCCAAAACCACGGACGTGGAACTCAAACACTTTAATGAATTTACCCAAGCTTACGCTAAGTTTGATTTTGCTAAAGGTACTGGCGAAACAGCACTAAAAAACCAAGCAAAAAATCAGTTTGCCACCAAGGTTGAGCTTAAAGGCACCACCCAGCACGCCAAACTGAGCCCCTTACAAGCTTTTTTATCAGTGCTAAAAAATGGCTTTGTTAAAGCCTTTACCCCTACCTACGAGTCTGCTCAGTAACTGGTGACGGCGCACTTTAAACTCAACACCGCCACCGCCATTAACTTTGTGTGCTTAGGCTTGATTAAGTAATGCCTGGATCTGCTGCTTGAGCTGATCCATTCGCACTTGATCACCGGCTATGGGTTCCCCTACTCGCAGTCCCACTTTGTTCCAAAGGCCACGACGCAATGGCTTTTTCATCGCTACTCCCTCAATTCGGCTAAAGTACGAACCCCATAAGTTAGTGAGCGCCATAGGGATCACCGGTACCGACAAGCCCGCTTGTTTGGCTGAGGCTAAAATTTTTAATAGCCCCGGTTTAAACGCTCCTAGCTCACCATCACGGGTAATCGCTCCTTCAGGGAAGATCGCTAACACATCACCGTTTTTTAGCACCTGCGCTGCTTGCTCAAAGGCTTGCTCATAGGCGGCCGCATCATCGCGCTGGGGTGCAATAGGAATGGCTTTGGCTAATTTAAATACCCAGCCTAAGACTGGAGTTTTAAAAATCCGGTGATCCATTAAAAAGTAAATCGGCCGGGGGCTAGCAGCCATAAGCAAGACCGCATCAACAAAGCTGACATGGTTACAGGTTAAAACCACCGGTCCCTGCTGGGGAATGGCCTCAGCATTACTAACCTTAAAGCGATAAATAAGGTTGGAAAGTAGCCAAGATAAAAAGCGTAAAAAGTACTCCGGCACCAGCATAAAAATATAAAAAGTTACTAGTGCATTCATCACCCCAACCACTAAAAACACTTGGGGAATAGTTAAACCCGCAGCCAATAAACCACCAGCAAGTAAGGAGCTAGCAATCATAAAGAGTGCGTTTAAAATATTATTGGCAGCAATCATCCGTGCCACATGAGTCGGTTCCGTACGCATTTGAATCAAGGCATACATTGGCACGCTGTACAGGCCGGCAAATAAGCTTAAACCGAATAAATCCACTAATACCCGCCAGTGTGCAGGCTGCTGCATAAAAGCGGCTAGACCCATTTCGGCCTGATTTGGCAAACCACGGGTAGAAAAATACAGATCCACCGCAAACAAGCTCATGCCAATAGCGCCAATCGGCACTAAACCAATTTCTACTTGGCGGCGGCTAAGAGTTTCACAAAGTAAGGACCCGATAGCAATACCCACCGAAAACACCACCAGCAACAATGAAGCTACTTGCTCATTACCCTGCAGTACTTCTTTGGCAAAACTGGGAAACTGACTTAAAAATACCGCGCCAAAGAACCACATCCAGCTGATCCCCAGCATAGAGCGAAACACCACCGGGTTGGCTCTTGCCTGCTTTAGGTTGCGCCAGGTTTCAGTCACAGGATTCCAGTTAATTTTTAGCTGTGGATCAGTAGCCGGTAGCTCTGGCACGGCTTGTGCGATTAAACGCCCCAGCACTGCTAAACCCAAGCAGGCTGCCGCGACCTGATAGTGACCTATTTCGGGCACCGCAATCATTAAGCCACCTGCGACGTTACCCAATAAAATCGCCACAAAGGTGCCCATCTCAATCACCCCATTGCCACCGGTTAGTTCACGCTGATTGAGGACTTGGGGTAAATAGGCGTATTTCAGTGGACCAAAAATGGTCGACTGCAGCCCCATTAAAAAAGTACATAGTAATAACACCACAGGACTTTCTAGGACAAAGCCCACAACCCCCAGCAGCATAATGCCGATTTCTAAATCTTTAACGTGGCGAATTAATTTGGTTTTGGCGAACTTATCGCTGATTTGTCCTGAAGTCGCCGAGAATAATAAGTAAGGAAAAATAAACAACGCAGCAATCACAAGACCTGCCATGCTCGGTGGCATCCAGCTGACACTCAGCTGATAGGTGACCATTACGGTAAAGGCAAACTTAAATAAGTTGTCGTTTGCAGCTCCTGCAAACTGCACCCAAAAAAATGGCGCGAAACGCTGTTGTTTAAGCAGACTAAACTGACTGCTATGGTTTTCGGGCGACGCTTTCTTAGAGCTTTTCATCGGTCTGTTCTACCCTGTTACTCAAGCGCCAAGTGCCAACACTTGACGCATTCACTTAAAATTAACCGGCGGTTAATCGTTAATTATTAGAACCAATAGACCGACTGGAAGTAACATTTTGTGCTTTTTTTAGCGAAAATTTACTCAATTACTCTAAAAACAGCTGTAGTAAATCATTTAAAAACAGCTGCCCTTGGACGCTAGGTCGTAAATACGCAGGATTTTTGTCTAACAATCCCTTGTGCTCGGCCTGCTGTCGGCCTGCTGCTAATTGGGCTAACGGCAAGCCTGTGCGCTGGCTAAACAGCGTACTCGGCACACCCTCAACTAAACGCAGGGTGTTCATCAAAAATTCAAATGGCAGATCTTCAGCCATCAGCACCTTACTGCCGGCTAAAAAAGCTTTATCAGGATTCAAATAATCCGCAGGCTGGCGGGTTTTCCACATTCGTAGAATTTGGCCATCGGCTTGGGTAATTTTGCCGTGGGCGCCAGCTCCAATGCCTAAAAAGTCACCAAATTGCCAATAATTAAGATTGTGCTGCGCTTGATAGCCAGGCTTGGCATAGGCTGAGGTTTCATACTGGCGATACCCCTGTTCAGCTAACAGTGCTTGCCCTTGCTCTTGAATATCCCACAGGGTGTCGTCTTCAGGCAGTACCGGCGGCTTACTCCAAAACAGCGTATTGGGCTCCATGGTCAGTTGGTACCACGAAATATGGGTCGGCTGCAAAGCAAAGGCACGGGCTAAGTCATCCATTGCATCTGCCACAGTTTGCTTAGGTAAACCGTGCATGAGGTCTAAGTTAAAGTTATCAAACCCAGCCGTGCGTGCCATATCTGCGGCGCGCATGGCTTCTGTGCCGGTATGTACTCGCCCCAGTACCTTAAGCTTATCGTCTTGAAAGCTTTGCATTCCAATCGATAACCGATTAATGCCGGTCTGGCGAAAGCCGGTGAATTTTTCTTGCTCAAAGGTACCCGGATTAGCCTCTAAGGTAATTTCAATCCCTGGCTGAAATGGAATTAACTGCTCGACTCCGGTTAAAATCTGTTGCATGGCATTGGCAGAAAACAGACTAGGAGTGCCTCCACCAAAAAAAATCGAGGTCAGTTTACGCCCTTGCACCCAAGCTAAATCTTGCTGCAAATCCTCAAGCAATGCAGCCACATACGCTGCCTCAGGTAATTCAGGGCCAGCGGCATGGGAATTAAAATCGCAATACGGGCACTTACGAATACACCACGGAATATGGATATACAGTGAAAGCGGCGGTAACTGCAGCAAAGAACTGGGCATTTACAGTCCTAAGCGTTGCTTAAGCAAACGCATCGCCAGCGCCCGATGGCTATGCTGATTTTTTAACTCTGGAGCTAACTCGGCGCTACTGCACTGATGCTCCTCAAGCCAAAATAAAGGATCATAGCCAAAGCCATGTTGGCCTTGGGCTTGCAGCAAAATACGGCCCTGCCACAGTCCTTCACACACCAGCGGTAGTGGATCAGCCGCGTGGCGCATAAGTGCTAAAACACAGACAAACTGCGCACCCCGTGCAGCTTCAGGTACACCTTCAAGCACGCGCAGTAACTTGGCGTTATTCGCCGCATCACCTTTAGCGCCCTCATCGGCGGCAAAGCGCGCCGAATAAATACCCGGCGCACCGCCTAAATAATCCACAGCCAATCCCGAATCATCGGCTAAGGCTGGTAAACCCGAAACTTCGGCAGCATGTCGGGCTTTTAAAATAGCATTTTCAATAAAGCTTAAGCCCGTTTCTTCGGGCTCGACTTGGCTAAACTCAGCAATCGAGCGCAGTTTGACCTGCGCTCCGAGCATCGCTTGTAGCTCTTTGAGTTTGCCTGGGTTATGGCTGGCGAGAACAAGTTCTTTCATTAAGTCGCTACTTATTTACTGAGAAAATTTAGTCCGGAAAAACTTCTTGGCTGAATTGCAGGGTATGGCGCTGGCCATCGGCAAACTCAGCCTCAATCTTGAATTTTAAAATTTCACGGCTGCTTTGCTTGAACTGCGCTAAGTAATACACCGCACTGCCTTCTTTGGTTTCGCGAAAGGTTAATGGCGTAGTTTTACTCATTAAGTCGGTCACCGTACCGCTAAGTTTTACTACCTGACCTTTACCCTGTTGCACAAAAGACAAGTTCAATACGCCTAGCTCTTTACTGCGGGTTAAGCCGCTGGCCTTAGCAATCTCGGGCTGTAAAAAACTGGAATTAAACACACTGTAATGGGCTTCCACTTCACCTAAGCGCTGCATACGCTCTGCAGCCAATACCGGTAAAGCTAACACCGCACTGAGCAATAGGACGATTAAATGACGCATGCTGTTCTCCTTAGTTGTGACGATTAGCCGTGACCCGATAAATCCCCACCTCACCAAAGAGGTTCGGCCACAGATCACTGGCCACGGTTTTCTCATACTGACTATCTACCGCGAGACGATCTAACACCTGCATATTCATTTGCTGACACATCACCTCAAAATCTTTAAAGGTACAGAAGTGAATGTTCGGTGTGTTGTACCAGGTGTAGGGCATAAACTCAGACACCGGCATCTGCCCTTTAGTAGCTAAGTACCAACGGCAACGCCAGTGCCCAAAGTTTGGAAAGGTGATGATGCAGGTTTTACCCACCCGCAGCATTTCTTGCAAAATTTTGTCCGGGTAATGCACCACTTGCAGTGCTTGGCTCATCACCACCACATCAAAACTATCACTATCAAAATTACTCAAGCCTTGGTCAAGGTCTTGTTCAATCACATTGACGCCTTTGTCGATACAGGCAGCAATGTTGTCGGCCGCAATTTCTAAACCATAACCGGTGACTTGTTTGTGCTTCATCAATGAAGCCAACAACTCACCATCACCGCAGCCTAAGTCCAGCACCCGGCTGCCCTTAGGAATCCATTGTTCAATTAACGCTAAATCGGCACGCATCTCACACCTCAATCCGCTGCATAAAGCCGCTAAAGGCTTGTAAATAACGAGGAATCGGAATCAAGAACGCATCATGCCCTTGGGGCGCATCCACCTCTAAATAAGTCACTCGCTTGTCAGCTGAAATCAACGCATCGACAATTTCCCGGGAGCGCGCCGGCGAGAAACGCCAGTCGGTAGTAAAGGACACAATAAAGAAACTGGCACTGGCTTCAGCCATTGCAGCACTCAGATCATCGTTAAAGTCAGCGGCAGGATCAAAATAATCCAAAGCCTTAGTCATTAACAGATAGGTATTGCCATCAAAGCGGGTGGAAAACTGCTCGCCCTGATAACGCAAATAGCTTTCAACCTGAAACTCGATATTATTAAAGTCATAGGTTAGGCAATCACTGCGCAGTTCACGACCAAACTTTTGCCCCATGGAGTCATCGGACAAATAGGTAATGTGCCCGACCATCCGCGCCAGCATTAATCCACGCTTAGGAATGACACCATGGGCGGCAAAGTCTCCGCCATGAAAGTCAGGATCTTTCATAATTGCTTGGCGCGCCACCTCGTTAAAGGCAATATTCTGCGCAGATAATTTAGGCGCCGCAGCAATTGCCACGCAATGGCGTACCCGTTCGGGATACATAATACTCCATTGCATTGCCTGCATACCGCCCATGCTGCCGCCAACCACGGCTGCCCATTGTTTAATACCTAAGCGATCCGCTAGGCGCACTTGGCTACGCACCCAATCCTTAACCGTAACAATTGGGAAGGTTGCGCCGTACTGCTTGCCGGTTTCAGGATCAATACTGGCAGGCCCGGTAGAACCATGGCAGCCGCCAAGGTTATTCAAGCTCACCACAAAAAACTTATTGGTATCAATGGCTTTACCCGGACCAATACAGGCATCCCACCAGCCAGGCTTTTTATCCTCCGGCGAATGGTAACCAGCCGCATGATGATGACCCGATAACGCGTGACAAATTAGCACTGCGTTACTGCCATCAGCATTCAACTGGCCATAGGTTTCATAAATAATTTGATAAGCCGGTAGGGTTTTGCCGCAGTCCAGCTCAAGTGGCTGCTCAAACTCAGCGATTTGTGGAGTCACTAACCCCACAGAATCTTCAGGAAATGTAGAAGGCACGACCAATCTCTCTCATACGTAAGCTATGCAGTCTAGATTTTGCCGCGCAGTGCGGCAAGGTTAGCCGCACTTATTTTACTAACTTTAAACAAATGTGGCTTAGGCGAGTGACAGAATCTACTGTACGACAGGTATTGACTGGCTTATTTTTCAGTGTGTTTTATCACAATTTTTCATAGCATATACCTACTCAGAACAAGCAACATCTTCTGTTCCTACAAATTGCCTAAGTTAAAAGCGGATTGTTTGCAGGCGCAATAATACGCACACGTTTTTGTCGATTAAGCTCACCAGATTCAATAAGAACTCGACGTTTTGGTACACCGAATAATTTACTCAGAAAATGAATCAGGACTGTATTAGCTTTACCTTCAACAGGAGGCGCTTGAATCCGTATTTTAAGACGCCCATCATGCAAGCCTGCTAATTCAGTTGTACGTGCACCAGGCTGCAAGTGACAAAATAAGACAATATCCTCACCCTCTTGACGCCATACTGTCTCAAGCACTAATTAAAAACTCCCTAATAAAATACTGGGCATATTAACTGCCTGAGCTAAATTCATCAGTACAAAATTATCAAGCAAATTAAGTCCAATAATGGCAAAGATTGGCGAAATATCCAGCCCTCCTAAATTAGGAAGGAAACGTCGGAAAATACCTAGCATTGGATCAACTACCTGATTAATCAGTTCTGCAGCAGGATGGCGACTCATCGGTGCGATCCACGATAAAATCACACTGATAATTAACGAAAAATAAAATATTTTTACCGCTAACTTACCTAACAGCACAATACTCCAAAGTACCGCACTGAGAGCAAAATCGCCCAACACACTGCTATCAAACATAAGCACCAACATCACTAAAATTAATGCTGTTTGTAATACAATCGCAAGAGCTAAAGAAGCAAGGTCTAAACGTCCTTGAGACGGTAACAAGCGGCGTAATGGTGCCAGCACCGGCTGAGTACTTTTAACCATAAACTGAGAGATAGGATTATAAAAGTCCGCATACACTAGCTGTAGTAAAAAACGCATCATCACTAAAAAGACATAAAAGCCACCCAACGCTTTAATCACATAAAGCAAGGCTTGACCACCAGAAAGTGCTTCGTTCATAAATTACTCAACTTCTGCTAATAAATTCATTCGGTTACTGACTCAATTGCTGAGCCAACTCTTGCGAGCGAGTCGCAGCTGCGGTAATGGCTTGCTCAGCTAAGGCCATAAAACCACCGTTTAAAAAAGTCTTAATCGCTGCTTCCGTTGTACCCTGTGGTGAAGTCACCTGCTGACGCAAGGTCGCTGCATCATGCGGACTCTGCACAAGCATTTTAGCTGCGCCTAAGGCCGTTTGCTGAGCTAGCTCAGTAGCCACCGCACGACTTAAGCCGAGTTGCTCACCACTTGCTATCATCGCTTCAACTAGCAAGAAAAAATATGCCGGACCACTTCCTGAAATAGCAGTTACCGCATCAATTTGTACTTCTTGTGTTAACCAACTGACCTTGCCTGCACCTTGCAAAATTCTTTCTGCTAATTGTTTTTGCTCCGCTGTAACCACTGCAGTTGCAAACAATCCACTAATACCCGCTCCAATCAAAGCTGGAGTATTGGGCATGCAGCGAATGACTGTTTGGCTGCCTAGCCATTGACTAATGGCTGAGCAGGGAATGCCTGCAGCAATTGAAATAATCAATTGCGAGCCTACTTGCTCACTCAAGCTCATACAAACAGACTGCATCACCTGAGGTTTGACTGCTAACACTATCACTTCAGCATACGCTGCTGCTGCACTATTATCTTGCGTAGTCTGAATTCCAAAAGTGTGCTGTAAATATGCCAGTCGCTCAACTCTTGGATCACTCACTATAATATACTCGGCAGTCCATCCATTGCTCACTAAACCACCGATTAGACTGGCGGCCATATTACCACCGCCAATAAATGCAATTTTTTTCATCGTTCCAAATTCCCCAATATTAAGTACGTGCACCAAATAACGCTGTTCCTATACGCACGTAGGTGGCACCTTCAGCCACGGCTGCCTCTAAATCATTACTCATCCCCATAGATAGCGTATCTAATGGGTCATCAAGGATTTGATTAAGCTGCGCTTGCAATGCGGCCACTTTAGCAAAGTTTGCGCGCTGTTCGGCGATATCTTCAGTTGGGTTAGGAATAGCCATTAATCCTCGTAACTGCAAATAAGGCAAAGACTGCACAGCTATAGCTAAGGCTGGCAGTTCTTCGGGTAAACAGCCTGACTTACTGGCTTCACGACTGATATTAACTTGCAAACAAATATTTAAACGCCGACCACTATCAGCACAGGCTTTATTTAAACGCTCGGCAACCTTTAAGCGATCAACCGAATGCACCCAAGTAAAGTGCTGCGCAATTTGCTTGGTTTTATTGGATTGAATTGGCCCAATAAAATGCCACTCTATTGCAAGCCCTGCTAGCTCCTGTTGCTTACTTAAGGCCTCTTGCACATAGCTCTCTGCAAAAGCTACCTGTCCTAACTGATAAAGCTCGGCAATCGCTGCGCTGCTATGATGCTTGCTCACCGCTAGCAGCTGTGGAGTATGTGACACTGTATAGGCACTGCTAGCCTGTATTAAGCGTTGTCGAACCCGCTGAAGATTTTGTGATAAGTTAAGGGACATGATTATTTGTTTGTCTCACTGTCTGATTCGCTATTAAAAACAAAATTTTAAAATGTACATCAAATCAACTTATGCATTTAAGGTATCATTACTCTTCTAAAGCTAACTATTTATACCTGTTACGTTAAAGGTTTTCTGGAGCATTATGGATATTACCGAGTTACTGGCCTTTAGTGCCACACAAGGCGCATCGGACTTACACTTATCGGCAGGACTACCGCCTATGATTCGTATAGACGGTGATATGCGACGCATTAACTTACCTGCCATGGAGCACAAACAAGTTCATGCCTTAATCTATGACATTATGAATGATCGTCAACGAAAAGATTATGAAGCCAACTTAGAGACGGACTTTTCTTTCGAAGTACCCGGTATTGCTCGCTTCCGGGTTAACGCCTTTACTCAAAACCGCGGTGCTGCAGCAGTATTTCGAACTATTCCAAGCAAAGTGCTTTCCATGGAAGAGCTGGATATGGGTGATGTTTTCCGGCGTATTTCTGAAGTGCCACGTGGCCTCGTGCTTGTCACTGGTCCTACCGGATCGGGTAAGTCGACCACCCTGGCCGCAATGATGGATTATTTAAATAATAAGTATTATCGCCATATTTTAACGGTAGAAGATCCAATTGAGTTCGTTCACGAATCAAAAAAGTGCTTAGTTAACCAACGAGAAGTGCATCGCGACACCCATGGTTTCAATGAAGCACTGCGCTCAGCGCTACGTGAAGACCCTGATATTATTCTAGTAGGTGAGTTGCGCGACTTAGAAACAATTCGTTTAGCTCTCACTGCTGCAGAAACTGGGCACTTAGTTTTTGGCACTCTACACACTACCTCAGCTGCTAAAACAGTAGACCGGATCGTGGATGTATTTCCAGCAGCCGAAAAATCAATGGTACGCTCAATGCTCTCCGAATCATTGGAAGCGGTAATCTCACAAACTCTGCTAAAGAAAATTGGGGGCGGTCGCGTCGCAGCCCATGAAATTATGTTGGGTACCCCTGCCATTCGTAACCTGATCCGCGAAGATAAGATTGCTCAAATGTACTCAGCCATTCAGACTGGCGGCTCGCTAGGTATGCAAACTCTCGATAGTTGCTTATCTAACTTAGTTAGTCGTGGAATTGTTGCTAGAGAAACCGCTCGCGAAAAAGCCAAAATACCTGAGCAATTTTAATTCATAAGGATTCTATCAATGACTAAGCCAGGTTTGCCTTCAATTGAACAGCTGTTGAAAGGCATGATCAGCATCAATGCCTCTGACTTATTTATTACTGTAGGTGTTGCTCCAACCTATAAAGTTCACGGTAAGATGCATGCATTAAGTTTTCCGCCGATCACTCCAAAACAATCTAAAATCATTGCTCATCATCTCATGAGCGATTCTGATCGTGCGACATTTGATAGCGGCACTGAAGTAAACTTTGCCATTAATTTAGAAGGTATAGGGCGCTTTCGTGCCAATACTTTCTTACAGCAGGGGTTTGTTGGCATGGTTATTCGCCGCATTAAAACAGCTATCCCTGATTTTAATGAACTCAGTCTCCCTCCTATTCTTGAACAACTAGCCATGAGTAAAAATGGCTTAATTTTATTTGTTGGTCCTGTCGGGGCAGGTAAATCAAGCAGTCTTGCGGCAATGATTGGTCATCGTAACCGTAATAGCAGTGGACACATTATTTCCATTGAAGACCCTATTGAGTTTATCCACCAGCATGATGGCTGCATTGTTACCCAGCGCGAAGTAGGCTTAGATACGGCATCCTATTCAGATGCATTACAAAATACCTTACGCCAATCTCCCGATGTAATTTTACTAGGTGAAGTTCGTACGCAAGAAAGCATGGAATATGCTATTACTTTTGCTGAAACGGGCCACCTTTGCTTAGCAACTTTGCACGCGCAAAATGCAGTACAAACACTAGAACGTATTGTCAGTATGTTTCCAAGCGAGCGTCATGAAAAAGTTTGGATGGATCTATCCATTAATCTACGTGCGATTATTGCCCAGCAACTTATCCCTAGTATTGATGGAAACAGTCGAGTTGCCACCGTTGAAGTACTGCTTAACACCCCTTTAGCAGCAGAATATATTCGCAAAGGTGATATTCTGGAGTTGAAAGATTTAATGAAGCGCTCCACTGAGTTAGGAATGCGCAGCTTTGACCAAGATCTCTATGAGCTTTATAGCAAAGGTAAAATTAGCTATGAAGATGCTTTAGCTCATGCCAACTCTGAAAACGATTTACGTTTAATGGTTAAACTAGCCTCAGAAAATGGTTCTGATTACCTAGCAAGCACTAAGCAAGAGTTCAAGCTAGATATTAGTGACGATTCTGATTTAAATTACTTTAGCCTTCCATAGGGAGTCATCATGGTTCGCTCAATTCGTGTATGGGATGCACCCTTGCGGGTGTTTCATTGGTTACTTGCCGCTGCCACCTTCGGTGCGCTCTATACTGGCTGGCAAGGTGGCAGCTTAATGCAGTGGCACGGACGCTTAGGCGTCTTGATTGTCGCCTTACTGGCTTTTCGTTTGAGCTGGATGCTAGTTGGCTCGACCTATGCCCGAATTGATCGCTTACTCTGCTCGGTGCTGCAATTGCCAAAGTACTTGAAGGGTCAGTGGCACCAAGCCGGTCACAATCCACTAGGCGTGTTATCGGTTTTCGCGCTGCTCGGCTTGCTGACCTGGCAAGCTGTGACGGGCTTATTTACCTACGACGACATTGCCTTTCGCGGCCCCCTAGCACGCTTGGTCAGCTCTAGTACCAGCTTAGAAATCACCAGCCTGCACCGCTTAGGCCTCTGGTTTATTGTTGGTTTAATTAGCTTACACATTCTAGCGATTGCTCTGCATGCGTTAGTTAAAAAGCATAATTTAGTCAAACCCATGATCACCGGCCAAGCCAAAGCGACCCATGACAGCCAACAAGACGCTAAAGGAGGCGGCTGGATCGCCTTAGTCTTTTCCCTGATAGTAGCTGCTGGTGCGTACTATTTAGCCAGTGGTGCTTGGGTTCCTCCACCACCGCCACCAGCACCTTCAGCCTTTAGCTTCTAACCCGATATATTCAGCCCGCAATATGCGGGCTGAATAGTTATTAGGATTCAAATAACGCCATAAAGCTCTGTACTGCACTAAAGTGCTGGTAATGCTTGAATGGCCCTTGGCTATCTGGCTGGGCAATGGCTAAGGTATGTGCAACGCCATAGTGCTGAGCGCTGGTTAACACCGCTTCACTGTCATCAAAGAACACACTCCGCGCACGACTAAACTGCAACTGTGCCTGTAGTGCCTGCCAAAAACGCTGATCTTCTTTCGGATAGCCAAGCGTATGGGAGCTAATTATCTGGTCTAAATAAGGCGCTAAAGCCACCTGTTCTAACTTAATCTGTAACGAGTCAGGATGAGCATTGGTAATTAACACCCGCTGTTTACCCATCGCTCCTAAACGCTGTAAAAATGCTTGGGCTTCTGGGCGCCAGGCAATTTTTTCGGCCGTATCACGTTTCATCTGCACAATCGGCAACTGCAGCTTTTCGCTCCAAAAGTCGGTGCAATACCAGGCTAATTGACCTTGATAACTGGCCAGTAATGGCTGTAAATAGGCCTTTGCTTGCTCTAGGCTCAGCCGATGTTGCTTGGCATAACAGGCAGGCAAATGATGCAGCCAAAAATAATTATCAAAATGTAAGTCCAGCAAGGTGCCGTCCATATCTAATAGCACGGTATCTATCTCGGCCCACGGTAATGGCAACATGCAAACTAACCCATTCAATTGATTGTCGAGCAGGGTATGATACAAGGAATCACTAAAGGAGCCTCTATATGCGTAAAAAACCTGAAATTTTAGCTACTCAAGAAGTGGCAAAGAGCCGTTTATTTCGGGTAGAACAATTAGAGCTACGCTTCAGTAATGGCGTGCAGCGCACCTACGAGCGCTTACGCGGTAAACCCGGCGGCCTAGGTGCGGTGATGATTGTGGCCATGCTCGATGCCGAAAACTTTGTGTTAATTGAAGAGTACTGCGCCGGCACTGAAAGCTACGAATTAACCCTACCTAAGGGGCTGATTGATCCCGGTGAAGATGCCTTAATGGCCGCCAATCGTGAACTGCAAGAAGAAGCAGGCTATGCTGCCCGTGAACTAGAATGGGTCACCGAGCTGAGCTTATCGCCCGGCTATATGAGCCAACGCATACAAGTGGTGCTGGCTCGCGATTTATACCCATCTCGGCTTGAGGGTGATGAACCTGAACCTATGGGGGTTGAAACAGCCTCGCTCAATGACTTACTCGGCTTATTAGCTCGCCCTAACTTTTCGGAAGGCCGCGCTTTAGCGGCGCTCTATGTGGTACGCGATCTATTACAGCAGCGCGGTTTACTCAAACCTACTGATGTTAAGGGAGCACCTTAATGCAGATTTCTGATGCGCTAATGCAAGCCGTTGTGGCGCTAGTGCGAGAAGCCGGCGAAGCCATTTTACCCTACTGGAAAACCAACACCGAAGTTAGCCAAAAACCAGATAATTCTCCAGTCACTGCAGCTGACTTGGCCGCGCATCAAGTATTAAGCCAAGGCTTACAGCGCATTGCTCCCAAGATCCCGGTGCTCTCGGAAGAGGCATGCGATATTGCGCTCAACGAGCGCCAGCAATGGCAGCGTTGGTGGTTGGTTGATCCGCTCGATGGCACCAAAGAGTTTATCAATGGCAGCGATGAATTTACCGTCAATGTTGCGCTAATCGAGCAAGGCCAAGTGGTCTTTGGTGTAGTAGGCGTCCCCGTGCGGCAGCAATGTTTTTATGGCGGCGCTGAGTTAGGCGCTTGGTTAATCGAACCACACAGCAGCCCACAGCCGATTAAGGTGCGTAATAGCCCTGAAACACTGACTGTAGTCGCCAGTCGCCGCCATAGTTCAGCGTTACAAGAGCAACTCTTAGCCACCCTCAAACAACAATTTGCAGTAGAACTGGCCAACATTGGCAGCTCGCTCAAGTTTTGTTTATTGGCCCAGGGGTTAGTCGATTTTTATCCACGCCTTGCGCCCACTTCGCAGTGGGATACCGCCGCCGCCCAAGCGGTAGTCGAAGGCGCTGGCGGGGTTGTCTTGCAGCTAGATGGCAGTCGCTTTAATTACCCAGCCAAGGCGAGCTTACTTAACCCTTATTTTATGGCACTAGCAAAAGATGCACCCTGGTTTGCCAGTTTGCGTCCCCTGCTGGCACAAGCTAAGGCTTAAGTTATTACTAATTCTTGGGCTTTTTAAAGACATAGAATAAGTTCGGCTCACTGACTAAATAAATTGTGCCGTGCTCATCTATCGCTACCCCTTCGGCTTGATTAATACTCTTTTTCAAGCCGTTAAAACCGCGAACTAAACTGATATAGCTGACCGTTTCCCCATTTTCATCTAGCTCTACCAATAACCGCGACTCATCGGATAACACCAGCATGTGTCCTGTGCGTGGGTCAATCGCCAGAGATGACATATCACGCACAAATAAATGCTTCGAAGGCAGCTCTTGCAGGGTCTTAGGAAAGTTATTGTCGTCAGGAAATGGCAAACTAAACAACCCATAGGGACTGCGCTCTTTGGCTAAAATCATGCGCTGATTCACCGCATCCCAAGCAATCCCTTCAAAGCCTTTATTACCGGCTTTAACAATGCCTAAGTTGACTGCAACCAGTTCTGCATGACGCAAGACATTGCCTTTAATCGGCAGTTTAAACACCACCATTTCGCCACGACGCTCATCGATAATAGCCATGCGTTGTGCGTCAATTACCTCAACCCCTTCCGGATCAGCAAACCCTTCAAGCTCAATTCTGCGCAACAGCTCACCCTCAGGTGAGATTTCCACAAGTTGCGGTATCTTGCCTGTTACGCTAAATAACGTTTGGGTGGCTGGGTTCCAAGTTAAAGCCGAGGTCTCATACTTTTCTAGGCCCGGCAGTTCCTTAGCTTGAATCACTGCCTCATAATCGGGCAACCAAATACTTTGCTCGCGCACTTTTTGTCTGACTGTGGTTTCTTTAACCCAAAACAATAACTGTTGATGCCAATGAAAATAATGGCTGGCACTACCGAGTAATACTAATAAGGCCACAAGAACAACGATTTTCCAGCGTGCTTTAAACAAGATGATCAATCCTAAGACGAAGTAACAGAAGAATGAGCGCAGTATGTTACCGCAAGGTAAACTACGGCTCAGTTTTTTATTATTTTTTGGGGTAGTTACATGTCTCTGGCGATTCTTCGACTCAAGGCCCAAGCCGACCGCCGTTTGCGCAGCGGCCATCTGTGGGTTTACAGCAATGAGGTCGATACTAAACTCTCACCGCTGACGCAATTTAGCCAAGGCCAAGCGGTGATTATTGAAAGTGCCCAAGGTAAGGCATTAGGTATTGCCTTAATGGCGCCTAATCAGTTGGTCTGTGCCCGTTTATACTCCCGCGATATTGAGCATCCGTTTGATAAGTCGCTACTGGTACACCGCTTAAACATTGCCGCATCACTGCGTGATGCAATCTACCCTAGCCCGTTTTATCGTTTAGTGAATGCCGAAGCTGACTTTTTACCTGGGATTGAGATTGATCGCTTTGGTGATTACTTTGTGGTGCAGCTTTCTACCCAAGCGATGGAGCAGCACAAAGCACTGCTGCTGGAAGCAATCGTGCAAGTGTTTAAGCCTGAAGCCGTGCTCTGGCGCCATGATTTACCTAACCGCGACTGGGAAGAGCTGCCACGCTATGTAGAAACTGCCTATGGCGAGTTTCCTGAAGCCCTGATGGTGGAAGAAAACGGCCTTGATTTTGTCACCCACGCCTTAGAAAAGAAAAAAACTTCGTGGCAGTTTGACTTACAAAGCAGCCGTCAGCAGCTGGCGCAATGGGTGACTGATAGACGCGTACTCTGCCTGTATGCCGACACTGGCGCTTGGCCAATTACTGCAGCGATTGCTGGAGCAGAGTCAGTGGTCGCCTTAGAAGCTGGCGAATTAGCCACTGATTTACTGTTAGAAAACGCTGAACAGCATCAAGTGCAAGAGATCGTGCAGTGTTTACAAGGGGAAGTACTAGAAGGTTTGCAGAGCCTAAAAGCCGAAGAACAGCGTTTTGATCTGGTGATTATTGATCCACCGGCCTTTATTAAGCGTAAAAAAGACCTCAAAACCGGTGAAGCAGGCTATCGCAAACTCTATGAAGGTGCCATGCGTTTACTCAACCGCGATGGTTTATTACTGGTCAACTCGCGCTCGCCCTTCTTTAATGAAGAACAAATGCAAGCAGCGTTGCTGGCCAGTGCTCGCCACTTAGATCGTAACCTACAAGTGCTACAAGTCAGTGGTGCTAGCCCTTGCTACCCAAGCCATCCGGCGATCAACGAAAGCCGTGTACTAAAGACCATGGTATGCCGTGTTTTACCTACCAGTTAATCACTGCCATCAATAACGGGGCAGTTAAGCGCCCCGTTATATTTAGCGCTGGTTTAGGCGCGGTAAATAATTTCACCATTGAGCAGGGTATAGCGCACATGCCCCGGCAAGGTTTCACCCATAAACGGACAATTGCGACCTTTCGAATACCAACGCTCACCTACCGTGATGCTCTGCTGCGGATCAAATAACACCAAATCAGCAACCGAGCCAACCGTCAGTCGGCCTGCTTTTAAATTCAGAGCTTGTGCTGGGCCATAGGTTAAGCGGGCAATCGCGGTCGGTAAATCCAATAGTCCCTGCTCAACTAAACGTAAGGCTAAGGGTAAAAGAATTTCAATGCTGCTAATACCAGGTTCGGTATCGGCAAACGGCGCTAGCTTCGCATCCCGTTCTTGGGGCTGATGGTGGCTAGCAATTGCACTAATGACTCCAGACTTCACCGCTTCGAGTAAGCCTTGCTGATCTTCTTGTGAGCGAATCGGCGGAATAACATGGTAGTCACTAGAAAAGTCGATTAATTCTTCGTCATTTAATAGCAACTGATACATTGCCACATCAGCCGTCACTGGCAGACCACGGGCTTGGGCTTTAGCAATTAAATAAGCGCCTTTAGCAGTGGTAATCTGGCTAAAGTGCGCCCGTACCCCACTTTGCTCAACCAGTAGTAAATCCCTAGATAACGCCACGGTTTCAGCGGTTTCTGGAATGCCCGCTAAGCCACGGAAGCTCGCAGTTTTACCTTCGTGAGCAATACCACCGGCAGCTAAATCAGCGTCTTGGGGTTGAAAGATCACAGTTAAATCAAAGGTCGCAGCGTACTCTAAGGCATGACGCAACACGCGGTTATTCACAATCGGCTGCAAACCATTAGTAAAGGCCACACAACCGGCTTGTTTTAAGGTAACTAACTCTGCTAATTGCTCACCTTTTAAACCTTGGGTTAGCGCACCTAAGGGATATACCTTGGTAAAGCCTTGGTCGCGGGCTTTTTCTAAGATTAAGTCAACCACCGCTGCAGTGTCGGTTACCGGTTTGGTAAAGGGCGTACAGCATAGGCTGGTTACTCCACCAACTGCGGCAGCGAAGGTTTCACTGGCAATATTGCCTTTACGGCCATAGCCAGGCTCGCGCAGCGAAGCGGCTAAATCGACTAATCCTGGTGCTGCCACTAAACCATGGCCATCAATCATTTGATCGGCCACAAAGTCACGGGGCATCGGTCCGATCGCGACCACCTTACCGGACTGAATAAAAATATCGGCTACTTGATCTAACTGATTAGCTGGATCAATTAAACGGGCGCCACTGATTTGAATTCGCATGTTAGTTGATCTCCTGTGCCGCTAAACGCTCAAACTCATTCCGTTGCTCCATCTGCCCGCTCATCGCCATAGACAACACTGCCATGCGTATCGCAATGCCGTAAGTAACTTGATTTAAGATCAACGACTGGGCGCTATCGGCTACGGCTGATTCAATCTCTACGCCACGATTAATCGGCCCTGGGTGCATCACAATGGCATCTGGTTTAGCTAAAGCTAGCCGCTGCTCTGTGAGCCCATATAAGCGAAAAAACTCGCCATGGCTAGGCAGCAGCCCACCTTGCATGCGCTCACGCTGTAAGCGCAGCATAATGATCACATCCACGTCTTTGAGACCCTGCTCAATATCGTGATAAACCGATACCCCATACTGCTCTAGCCCCACAGGCAATAAGGTTTTGGGCGCAATCACTCGAATATCTGGGCAACCTAAAGTCTTCAGCGCCAACATATCTGAGCGCGCCACTCGCGAATGCAGAATATCGCCAACAATAGCCACCGATAACTTAGAAAAATCCCCCTTATGTCGACGAATGGTCAACATATCTAGCATCCCCTGGGTTGGGTGTGCATGACGGCCATCACCGCCATTGATAATCGCTACATTGGGACTGACATGCTCGGCAATAAAGTGGGCAGCGCCTGAGTCGGCATGGCGCACCACAAACATATCGGCCGCCATCGCTTCAAGGTTACGCAAGGTATCGGTCAGGGTTTCACCTTTACTGGTCGACGAGGTTGAAACATTGAGCGTTAATACGTCGGCCGATAAACGCTTAGCTGCCAGTTCAAAGGTGGTGCGGGTACGGGTCGAGTTTTCAAAAAACACGTTACAAACTGTCATTCCACGCAGTAACGGCACTTTTTTAACTGCTCGAGCGCCCACCTCTAAAAAGGAATCGGCTGTGTCCAAGATTTCGGTGAGCATCTCTTTCGGTAATCCATCCAAAGAGAGAAAGTGTCGCAAGCGACCGTGTTCATTAAGTTGCAAAGGACAAGCAGCAAATTTAGAGGGCATGGGCGTTTCCAGTATGACAATTACGCAAGAGTTCTTAGCTCAATGGCTAAAGGTTCAGGTCCGGTTAATTTTACTCGCTGCGCGGCAGGTAAAGTAAGTGTTGCCCCGACAATATCAGGGCGAATCGGCAATTCGCGAGCATTTAAATCCACTAAGCAAACCAAGGTCACGCTGGCTGGGCGACCATAATCAAAGAGTTCATTCAGTGCTGCACGAATGGTTCGTCCGCTCATTAGTACGTCATCAATCAGCACTAAATGCTGGCCTTCAATATCAAACGGCAGCTGTGATGGGCGAACTAACGGGTGCAGCCCTTTGCGGCTAAAGTCATCGCGGTAAAAGGATACATTCAAGGTTCCCAATGGCTGATCGGCTTGATTCATTGCTGCTAATAAGGCATTAGCCACCCATACCCCGCCAGTTTGAATACTGACAAAGTGGGGTTGCTCAATTTGCCGCTCGGCTAAATACGCCTCTAGCTGCTGCGCCATTACCGGTAATAGGTCATGGGGTTGAGGTAAAGTCATGGCTCCTCCTAGTGTTGCATAAAGTGTTCAAGCCATCCCTGTAATAACAGCGCTGCTGCTATGGCATCCACAGGTCGCTCACGAAAATTTTTAGCATAGTCACCGGCTTGCAAACGCTGCCCCTTGGCTTCAAAGGTAGTCAGACGCTCATCATGCATAAAATAAGTGACATTGAAACGTCCTTCTAAACGGCGCGCAAATTTCTCTGCCCGCTCACACATCTCACTACGGCTCCCATCCATATTTAACGGTAAACCCACCACCACTGCATCGGGTTGCCACTCGTCGAGCAGTTGCGCGACTTGCTCCCAATTAGGTACACCATTTTGCGCTTTGAGGGTGGTCAGCTCACGCGCTTGGGTGGTGACCGTTTGTCCAACTGCCACACCAATTTGGCGGGTGCCATAGTCAAATCCCAGCACTGTTTGAATCGATTGCCCACTCATGCATGACCTACTTGGGTAGAGAGTTGGTTAAGATTAATCCCCAGCAGCGCAGCAGCTTGGGCCCGCTTTTCGGTGGCTGGTGTGTCAAAGATAATGCGTTCAGTAGCGGGTACCGTAAGCCAACTGTTAGCCGCTAACTCTTGCTCTAACTGCCCCGCATCCCAACCGGAAAAACCTAGCGCAATCAGGCTTTTTGCTGGCGCATCTTGCTGGTCAGCAATGGCAAACAATACGTCTTGTGAAGTACTTAAGCGTAAGCCGTTAAGCTCAATGCTTTCGCGATAGCTTTGTTCAGCTGAATGCAGCACAAAACCACGTCCAGTGTCTACTGGACCGCCATTATGCACACTATGCATAAAACCCGTAGGCGCCGTATTTTCTGGACGTAACTGCTGCAAAATATCCGATAGATTAAGTCCACTGGGCTGATTAATAATCAGCCCCATTGCCCCTTTGGGGCTGTGCTCAACCAGATACACCACAGACTGGCTAAAATAGCTGTCCTGTAAATTGGGCATAGCAATTAAAAAGTGATGCCGTAATGAAACAAAATTATCTTTTTTCATGTACACCATTCTACTCATCTCAGTGACTTAACCGAAATGGCAAGCTCTTGCACTAGTTAACGTATAAAGTCACTGTGTTGATAGTTTTTCACCATGCTCAAAACGCCAAGTACGAATGATTTCAATTTGATCAAACTGACTAGCCAACTCTCGAGTAAAAGGCGAGAAAGGTGCAGCTTTACGCATAATATCTAAAGCGGCTCGATCTAAAATTGGCTGGCCTGAGGACTCAAGAATACGCATTTCTTGTAACGCTCCATCCTTACGTACTATAACTAATAAGCGTAAGCTGCCATACACACCTTGCTGCCGTGCAGCTTGAGGATAATTAAGATTACCAATTAACTCGACCTTACGCCGCCACTCATCCCGATACTGTGCCGTAATATCTCGCTTAGTTGCCGCTGTATTTTGCCGACTAACCCGAGGACGTCTCGCATACGCTTGTTGCTCTAAAGCTAAAGCCGCTTTTAAACTTGCTATTTCAGCATTTAATTGCGCTTGTTCAAGCTCTGCAAGACTCTCTTTTTCATGCTCTTGTGGAACACTTAACGACTCAACCACCTGCTCTTTCTCTAGCTGGTGACTGGCAAGTACAGGTTGCTCTGTTTGCAAAGTAAGACTCAATTCAGGAGTACTTTCTGTATAAATAGGCTGAACTTTATTCTCTTGAAAATCAGCAATTTCTGTCGTTTTAGGCGCAGCTTTTTCTTCTAAGTCACCACTTCCCAACTGATTATCTTGAGCTAAAAAATCTGCCTTATCAGGCTCAGCCTCACTAGCAAAGGTCGAAAGCGTAATATCTAAACTGGTGCCTTGTGCAGAAAGCTCACCTACAGTAAAACCAACCCCTAAAATCACACCAACATGCGCTAATGCAGCGAAGAACAAAGTAACGCCTAAACGCTCAGTAGAGCGAGTTAAGCTTGTAGGTATTTCCATATAAAATGTCACCTATTTTTAACATAGGTTTAAAAACAAAATTCAGCAGCACTATCAATCACTTCATATCAGCACAAACTTATGCTCTCTTAGTAATTTTTTGCTCAATTACATCCATTAAACGCATAGCTATTTTCGTATCGTATGCTTGGTCAATTTCTCGAATGCATGTTGGGCTAGTTACATTAATTTCAGTTAAACGGTCACCGATCACATCTAAGCCGACAAAAAGTAAACCTCGCTTACGTAATTCTGGTCCTACAGCTTGGGCAATTGCTAAGTCTTGTTCGGTTAGGGGGCGAGCCTCACCTCGTCCGCCAGCTGCTAAGTTGCCGCGGGTTTCGCCTTGTGCCGGAATCCGCGCCAAACAATAGGGCACGGGTTCACCATCAATCATTAAAATCCGCTTATCCCCTTCAACAATTGCTGGCAGATAGGCTTGGGCCATGATCTGCTGAGTACCATGTGCCGTTAAGGTTTCGAGAATTACTGATAAGTTAGGATCCCCTTCACGATGGCGGAAAATTGAAGAGCCACCCATACCGTCTAAGGGTTTGAGAATCACATCTTTTTGTTCTTGTACAAACTGGCGAATAATATCTGGGCGACGCGAAACTAGCGTGGCTGGGGTTAGCTCTGGGAATAACGTCGCAAATAGTTTTTCGTTACAGTCACGTAAACTAGCGGCTTTATTGACTACTAAACAACCCGCTTGCTCTGCTTGTTCTAATAAGTAGGTGCTGTATAAAAACTCATTATCAAAGGGTGGATCTTTACGCATCAAGATGACGTCTAGCTCACCTAATGCTTGATCAAGCTCTTGATCAAGCTCAAACCAATGCTCAGGATCATTGAAAACGCGTAAAGGACACATTTTCGCCCTTACTTCAGAGCGTAATTGATATAAATCGTGCGGTTCCATGTAAAATAAAGACCAACCCTTGGCCTGAGCTGCGAGTAACATTGCTAGGGTGCTGTCTTTATGGAATGCAATCTCATCGATGGGATCCATTACGACGCCGACTTTTAAGGACATATTGGTTGACACCTGTATTAAAACATATGTGTAACAAGCACTTACACTAGCAAGCACAGGTTACACATTTAGAAAATGTGAGACTCTATATTATACGGAGAACTAAGAATCACGAAAGCTAAGTCTAGCCTGTGGTAAGCTAACACAAGTTAGCGGCTAACCGAGCGCTTTTATTGGATTGCACGAAAGCAGTCTGCTATAAGTAGCTGAAAACTGCAGTCAGCACCTAACTCCTGTGCTTACACGGGTATGTATTGAGTGCTAACTTTCAATTAAGCATCATTCTGTTGCTTTTTAAATTTTTCATATAAATTTAGCAATGCTCCTTTCGGTAGGAAAAACATGGAACAGAACTCTCAAAATCTAAAAGTAATGGTCATTGATGACTCAAAGACTATCCGCCGCACTGCTGAGACCTTACTTACAAAATGTGGCTGCGAAGTCATTACTGCAATTGATGGCTTTGATGCATTAGCTAAAATTGCTGATACTCATCCCGATATTATTTTTGTAGATATTATGATGCCTCGCTTAGATGGCTATCAGACCTGTGCGCTGATCAAAAACAATAATGCCTTCAAAAGTATTCCAATCATTATGTTGTCGTCTAAAGATGGGCTTTTTGATAAAGCCAAAGGCCGTATCGTTGGCTCTGATCAATATTTGACCAAGCCTTTTAGTAAAGATGAATTGCTAGGTGCGATTAAAGCTCATGCTCCGTCATTTATTCAACTCCAAGAAGCCTAATAACCTCACTCAAGAATCCAGTCAGTCCCAGGATAATTTACCAGCAGGTACAGCTCGTATTTTAATCGTGGACGACTCTCCGACCGAGGTGTATACACTCACCTCAATTCTTGAGCGACATGGTTTTCAAGTCATTACCAGTGAAAATGGTGCTGATGGTATTGCAAAAGCTAAGCAAGAATTACCTGATGCTATCTTGATGGATATTGTGATGCCTGGTCTTAACGGGTTTCAGGCGACTCGCCAACTATCCCGTGACCCAACTACTCAGCATATTCCGATCATTATCGTCACTACCAAGGATCAAGCAACTGATCGAGTTTGGGGGCAACGCCAAGGAGCCCGTGATTATTTAACCAAGCCCGTTAAGGAAACAGAGCTCATTGAAACTTTGCTCACAGTTTTAAGCTAAGGACTACAAGGCAAATTAATTTTATGGCTAATACCTCTACCCAATTTAGTAAACAGCCGTTTCAGCAATTACTTGAGCTAGCTGCATTATGCCAAACCCACTCAAGCTACTTGCCAGCACAACGTGATGCTGCACACAGCTGGAGTGGTGTTGGCTTTCGCTTAGGTTCTCATCGCTATGTCGTGCCTTTTGATGAAGTAAGCGAAGTTCTGTATGAACTCAGCTATACCATGATTCCTCGAGTAAAATCCTGGATTAAAGGAGTAGCCAATGTTCGCGGGCGGCTACTTCCTATCATTGACCTAAATGCTTTACTTGATGCTCCTTTTACTACACCCAGTAAAGTGCGACGCGTTATTGTGATTGAGCATGACGATATTTTCGCCGGTTTTCTTGTAGATGAGGTGTACGGCATGCAGCACTTTCTTATCGCTAGTTATCAAGAAATAGCCGATACAGTCTCAACTAAAGCGCAACCTTACATTCATGGCGCCTTTGTTAACGAGCATACATGGCAGGTATTTAGCCTTGAGCAGCTCATCCAAAGCCCAGATTTTTTTGCCGTTATCGCATAAAGCACCTGAAATTTAAACAGTAGGTTTAATACCACTCTTACCGTTTAGGCCATCAAGTGGGAAGCTAAAATTATGAACTCCAGCAGCACAGATACTTTACCCAAACCTGTTTCTAAGTCCTTACTCATTAGTTTAATTTTACTACTGGGTATTGGACTAGTTGCCTTATTTGGCAATGCACACTTTGCTAGCATCCAAATTAAGAAAGAGCAACTGCTCTGGCAGCAGAATATGGAGCTACATAAATATACACTTGCATTAGAAAAAGCGATTAAAGATGCAGCAGATGGCAATTTAGAAGCTTTTCCTCGTATTGAGCAGGCTCGCTCGCAGCTTAATACTCGGCTCACGGTGCTAAAAAATAACTATCCCCATGCACCAGAACTAAGCACTGTGTTAACAAGCTGGGCACAATTACAAAATCATGCCGAGGCAGTATTAAAAAACCAAAATGCCATGTACGAACCTGCTGTGCAACAAGCCGTTAAGCTAACAGCTAGTAATACTCAACTCCTCACTCAACAAGCAGATAACCTTTATCAACAATTGCTAACAGAAACACTTGATGCAACAACCTTTAAGTATATCCACTATGCTTTAGCAGCATTCTTACTGCTAATAACTATCCTACTCATCATTCAAGTACTGCGCTTATTTACCCAATTAGAGCAAGGAGTAGCTAGTGAGCCAATGATTGCCGAGGCTCGCAACCAAGAAGCTATTTTGCGCCTACTCGATGAAATTGGTGGTCTAGCTGATGGTGACCTAACAGCTCAAGCCACTGTAACTGAAGATTTTACTGGCGCTATTGCTGACTCAATTAACTACGCAATTGACCAGTTACGCGGCTTGGTTGGCACCATTAATACAGTGGCTGTACAAGTATCAACTGCAGCGCAAGAAACCCAAGCAACGGCAATGCATCTTGCTGAAGCTTCTGATCACCAAGCCCAAGAAATTGCTGGAGCAACCGCTGCAATTAACGATATGGCCCAATCAATTGATCAAGTTTCAGCTGATGCTGCTGAGTCAGCCAAAGTTGCAGAACAGTCCGTAGCTACTGCAAATAAAGGTAACCAGCTGGTACATAATACTATTAATGGTATGGATAATATCCGCGAACAAATTCAAGACACCTCCAAACGCATTAAGCGCCTTGGTGAGTCATCCCAAGAAATTGGTGATATTGTTGACCTCATTAACGACATTGCCGACCAAACCAATATTCTTGCACTCAATGCGGCCATTCAAGCTTCTACCGCAGGTGATGCTGGGCGCGGTTTTGCTATTGTTGCCGATGAAGTTCAACGCTTAGCAGAGCGTTCTTCTGCTGCCACTAAGCAAATTGAAACCTTAGTTAAAACGATTCAAACTGATACCAATGAAGCTGTAGCTTCTATGGAGCAAACGACTACTGAAGTAGTACGAGGCGCTCGCTTAGCCCAAGATGCGGGTGTTTCCCTAGAAGAAATTGAAACCGTCTCTAAAGACTTAGCTGCTCTTATTCAAAATATTTCTAATACAGCTCGCCAACAAGCCTCTTCAGCAGGACATATCTCTAATACTATGAGCGTAATTCAAGAAATTACATCGCAGACATCTTCTGGTACCACAACCACTGCACTCAATATTGGTGAATTAGCAAAAATGGCTGTTGAAATGCGTAATTCTATTTCTGGTTTCACTTTACCAAATATGCAAAAAAAATAGTTCAGATAGCCTCGCTCCCTGATTTCAATGAACACGCAGTAAGTGATGAACTATTTACTCGATATTCAATACTGTACGTTAGCTGCTTAAATCCTGTATTTAAGCAGCAATTTAAAATGGATAGCGCATATGAGCGACATGATTATGGGTGATCATCGTGAGTTTATAGCTCTACACTGGGTGAAAGATGAGATTACAGAAACTCTTCGCCAAGCTACAGAATCACTGCAGGTTTATATCACCAACCCCGAAGATACAGCTGCTTTACAGCGATGCCTTAGTTTTGTTCACCAAGTATACGGCACCTTACACATTGTAGAATTGGCCGGCGCAGCGCTATTAGCGGAAGAAATAGAGATTCTAGTTCATCGCCTAATCCAACAAAAAATACGCAATCCTCAATTGGCTGTGAGTGTGCTAATGCACACGCTTTCACAATTTCCTTTGTATTTAGATAATCTTCAAGAACAAGAGCAAGACCCGCTATTAAAGTTGCTATCCTTACTGAATGATTTACGTGCAGTACAACAAGAAGCTTTTTTTACTGAAAATCATTTTTTCTTTCCCGACTTAAATGCACTGCCTAACGCTCAACCTGAAGCCCAACTGAGCAAGCTTAAAACACAAGATAACGATGCGCTTCTAAATAAACTGCAAAAGCTTTTAACTGAAGCATTACACCACTTAGTACAAGACACAGAACATACCGCCGAGCAGCTACATCAACTACTAAAAATCTATGCTCGTTTAGAAGCAATGAGCCAACAGACACCACAAGTGGTAGTTTGGCAATCGGCTTCAGCACTCACTGAAAGTCTACTAGCGCAATGCATTCCGCTATCACCGGCCGTATTGACTTTGCTACTACAAACACGGCCATTTTTACAAACCTTAACTAAAGAAGGCTGGCTCGCATTAAATCAGCCAGCACCTACTGCATTTTTAAAAAATGCCCTATTTTATATTTACCTTAGCGATCTCGATACCGAGTGTAACCGGCAACTACGCCAACAATTTAAGCTTAGTGAGAGCTTGAACTTAAACGCGTTAACCAATAGATCTGAACACAAGCAAACACCGCAAATAGCTAAGCATAATTTAATGCCAGTAATAGCTGCCGTACTTGAGGAGCTAATCGAATTACAACAAAGTCTTCAGACAACCACCAGTCTTGCTGCTATTCACGAGCAAGCGTACCGTTGCCGTCAGATTGCTGATTCGTTAGCCCTTGTTGGCAATCATGCTTTACGTAAAATTATGCTTGAACAAGCACAGCAACTTGAAGCACTTAAGGATTACGATAAGCCAACTTTACTCAACGTCTCAGGTGCTTGCTTATATGTCAGCTCAACCTTGTCAGCTAGCCAACCCCTGTCAGCGCTAGAAACTTCTGACTACCCTGCCACAGTTCTAAGCCAAAATCAGCAGCGTATGCTGCAAGCAGCACGAGCCGAATTAGAGCAGGCTAAAGAAGGCATTATTCAATTTATTTCTTCACAGTGGTCACGTACACATCTGCAATCTACAATTAGCTGTCTAAATAAGTTAAGCAGCACTTTATACTCGTTGAATTTGCTTGCTGCAGCAAAAATTTTAGATAACAGCCGCAATTACATACAACAGCAGTTACTAGCGAAAGATACTCCACCCCTATGGACTGATCTGGATGCCTTTGCCGACATTATTGCTAGTGTTGATTATTATTTAGAAGGCTTACAACAAAACTCCAGCCATCCTAACCAGCATGCTTTAACCGCAGCCATTAGAGGCTTAATAACTTTAGGCTACCCTGCTGATCTTCAACTGCCTATCCCAGCACAGGATCCACTCATACAGCTAACCAGCCCGGGTACAGTTGATAGCACACGTCCTATTTACTCTTCTTTTGATAACGAGTTAGCTTCATCTTTTACTAGCAGCAACAGCACTGTAGATGAACAGAGTAAATACTCACCCTCAATAACGAATTACTCTTCTTCTAGATTCACTGCAGCATCTTCATCTATGGAACAGCGCTTTAGTGATAACGCTTATAATCAACTTAATACTATGGATTTAACACCTCAAATGATTAATCCTCCTGCAGCCGAAACCCCTAAACACTTGCTACCTCCTCCTGCAGATGAAGAGCCAGTTGATCTTGAGCTGCAAGAAGTTTTCACTGAAGAAGCAGAAGAAGTGCTAGAAACAATCCAGATGCACTTTCCTACTTGGCAGCAAAATCTTGAAAACACGATTGCACTCAAGGAGCTTCGTCGTGCCTTTCACACCTTGAAAGGTAGTGGGCGCATGGTACGTGCTTTGATTATTGGTGAATTAGCATGGGCAATTGAAAACATGCTTAATCGAGTCATTGATCAAACTCTTACTCCTAGTAATAAGATTATTCAGCTGCTTGAGCAAGTTATTGAGGTACTGCCAACACTAGTACAGGAATATGCTCAACAACAGCAACGCCAGTCGTTTGCTGTAGACTGCCTTGCCGCTACAGCCCATGCTTTAGCTAACAATCAACCGGTACCTGATTTTGTAGCCCCTAACAGTGATACAGATACAACCGAAGTAGTTGAAGAAGTTTTAGACAAAACACTGCTTGAGATCTTTCGACAAGAAGCTCAGGGACACTTACAAAGCCTTTACGAGTTTATCCAAAACAGCGCCGAACTCTTGCCGCGGGAAATTCCTGATGCCTTGCAACGAACACTGCACACCTTAAAAGGCAGCGCAGCTATGGCTAATATCTACCCCATTTTACAATTAGCCACCCCGCTTGAACGATTAGCTAAAGAGTACAAAGCACACTTACTTAAAGTACACGAACAAGATCTAGAACTATTAAAAATTAGCGCCAAACTAATCCAAAGTGGCCTAGAACAACTATCAACTACACCATTAAAAAGCTTACCTGGTGCAGACAATGTAATTATTGCCATCAACTTGCGCATTGATAGTGCTATTCGTAATAAAAAGTTATTGGCGGCCAAAGAAAGTCAAAGCACCACAAACCAGAAAAGTATTTCTAACTTTTTGGCCACTTGCTCAGATCTTTTATTTAACTCAGAAGAATTACTTCTTCAGTGGAAATCTAACCCTGAGCCCAATCTAATACCACTTGAGCTACTTGAAGATCTTCAAGCCTTAAGCCAAAACGCACAAAATGCAAAGCTTTTCGCAATGCAACACTTAGCTGACGCATTGCATGATCTTTATCACGCTATACAACAAGAAAAGCTAACGGCCACTCCTGAGTTTTTTGGTTTAGCTGAAAAAAGTCATGAAGCATTAATGAATATGATGGATGAGTTTATGGCTGGGCTCGAAGTAACAGCGCAACCAGAAGCCATTGCTACTCTCCAAAAATTCATACAGCAAAATAAAAGTGATGCTGTAGTAGCTAATACTTTAGCTAAGCCACTGGTCCCGAACAATGAGAATAATATTTTCGCTGTTGATTACACTGACGCGGTATTAGATATTTTCTTAGAAGAAGCCTTAGAACTAATTGAAAATGCTGGCACACAGCTAGAACGCTGGCAAACTCAACCAGAGGATCAAGACACTCTCAGAGAGTTAATGCGCGAGTTACACACCTTAAAAGGTGGTGCGGCAATGGCAGGCTTATTTCCTATTAGGGACTTAGCACATGAGCTTGAATCTTTATATGAAGGATTGCTTGCCCATCTGTATCAACCCTCAGATGAGCTATTTTCACAATTACAAACAGGACACGACACTTTAGCCTCACTGATTGATCAACTGTATCAGCGACAACCGCTATCTATTCCTACTCAACTCACAGAGCGTTTAGCTAACTACCGCCACAAAGGACGCACTGCGCCAACATCTGCTGCAACTGAAAACGTTGAAGCAAGCATAGCTCAATCCGAAAAAGCACAGGTTAGTAGTTACAACAATAACCGAAGGTTACTCAACGAACATACTGCGCTCGCACTCTTTATAGCTAAGGGTGACGAAATTTTACAAAGTACTGCAGTCAATCTAGCTAACTGGGAGTTGAATCAGTCAGCAACCGAGGAATTGGATAAACTGCAACAAAATTTTGATGCTCTAAAAAGCAGTGCCGTCATGGCTGAAGTAACCTCTGTAGCTGAATTATCACAAGAGCTTGCACTGATCTATGCTGATCTGAAGCATGCAAAGATCACTGTTACCTCAGAACTCTATAATCTATTGCACGATGGACAGAATACGCTACAAGCACTGATTAACCGAGTACGTGAACATAAACCTCTGGCTTCAATAGAGGACTTAATGGCACGCATTCAAACATATCGCACCCAAGATGCTGCCACCAAAACTCCAACAGAATCTAAAGCTATCAACATACCTGATAGCTTTATGCAGCAGGCACTACAACACTTTCAAACACTACATGCTTTGCTTGAACAAGAGACCCAAGAGCAACTAAGCCTTGCAACTCGTAATCACTTACTTGTGTGCCTACAAGAATTAAAATCTGATGCCAAGCAAGCCAAAGTAACCATAATTCATAATCCCTTGAAGGATGCTCAATCAGCGTTATTAACCGAAAGCAAGCCATTGACTCGCTTAATCATGGCCCAATTGCTAGATGCCATTCAACGCGTTCTTGATCCCAACTTAACTCCAGTTCAGCTCAAAGAAATTACTCGACCTAGCACTGAGACTATTACCCTTGCTAGCTCACAGCTAGCCACGCCAAATAGAGCTGTTCTGCCCTTTGAGAAACAAAAGAAAGCATCAATCAAAACCAAGCCACAGCCCCCTACCGAACAGGTTCGGGTCTCTTCTGAACACTTAGAAGAACTGGTTAACTTGGCAGGAGAAACCTCTATTTTCCGTGGGCGAGTCGAACAGCAAGTTAGTGACTTCAGCTTTACCCTAAGCGAAATGGAAGCCACTATTGATCGAGTACGCGATCAATTACGTCGCTTAGACACGGAAACTCAAGCACAAATTTTAAGCCGCTATCAAATAGATGTGGAACAAGGCTATGAAGATTTCGACCCACTAGAAATGGATCGACACTCACAAATGCAACAGTTATCACAGGCATTATTTGAGTCCGCTTCTGACTTGCTAGACTTAAAAGAAACCCTAGCCAATCGAATCAGAGATACTGAAACACTCCTCCTACAACAGTCACGGGTCAATACTGAGTTGCAAGAGGGCTTAATGCGCACCCGCATGGTTACCTTTGACCGATTATTACCTCGCTTACGACGTATTGTGCGCCAAGTATCCGCCGAGTTAGGTAAACAAGCTGAACTGACCGTAAGTAACGCCGAGGGTGAAGTGGATCGCACCATGCTAGAACGTATGATTGCGCCCTTAGAGCATATGTTACGCAATGCGCTAGATCACGGCATTGAATCCCCTGATCAGCGCCGTTTAGCAGGCAAGCCAGAAGTAGGACAGATTCATCTAGAACTAGCCAGAGAAGGCGCCGATGTTTTGCTGATCCTCAAAGATGATGGTGACGGAGTAAACATTGAAGCAGTAAAAGAGAAAGCGATTGAGCGAGGCTGGATGAAGCAGGATGCGCCTATTTCAGATCAAGATGCGGCACAGTTTATTTTACGTTCCGGCTTAACCACTGCTAATACCCTTAGTCAAATTTCAGGGCGCGGCGTTGGAATGGATGCGGTTAACACCCAAATAAAACAAATGGGTGGTCATTTAGAAATAGAAACCCAGCGCCACAAAGGTTCTAAATTTACTATACGCTTACCCTTTACGGTATCTATCAACCGCGCACTGATGACTTATTCGGGGGATGACTTATACGCTATTCCACTGAATACCATCGAGGGTATTACTCGTATTTCTAATTTAGAACTGCAGCAACTCTACCAACAACAGCAACAAGATGGTAAACCTGCTATCTATCGCTATGCTGATCAAGACTACCAGTTAACTTATATCGGCACCCTACTCAATAGTCGACAGCAACCTAAATTACTTGGCGATGAAAACACTAGTTTACCCCTCATCTTATTACGCTCAGCCGATTATGCCGTTGCAGTACAAGTTGATGCCTTAGCTAGCTCACGTGAAATTGTTGTAAAAAGTTTAGGCCCACAATTTGCCAATGTGCCAGGTATCTCTGGAGCAACTATCTTAGGTGACGGTCGAGTGGTTATCATTCTTGACCTTATGGCAACAGTTAGAGAAAAGTTAGCCAACGGTCGTCTACTTCTACCTGAGTTTATTGCCGAACATCCAACCCTCGCAGATAAGCCTCATATTATGGTCATTGACGATTCTATTACTGTGCGTAAAGTAACTTCCCGCTTGCTAGAGCGTAATGACATGGAGGTGAGCACGGCTAAAGATGGTGTAGATGCTATTAGTCAGTTACAAGACAAAATTCCAGATCTTATGCTTTTGGATATTGAAATGCCGCGTATGGATGGCTTTGAAGTGGCCAAACTGGTGCGCCATGATGAGCGTTTAAAGCATATACCAATTGTAATGATTACTTCACGGACAGGTGATAAGCACCGTGAACGCGCCCTAAGCTTAGGGGTCAATGAATACCTTGGAAAGCCCTACCAAGAAGAACAGCTGTTGGCTGTCATCCAACACTTGTTAATTAATTAAATTATCAGCGGTGTAACTGCCTAATTAGTCACACCGCTATCAGTACTAAGGGTTTAATATGCACTCCACCACCACTCTAGACACAACGCCACTCAAAGCGTCTTTACTGCCCTTGGCGGACCACTTACTGCTGGTACCTAGCTTAGTAATTGTTGAGGTAATTGGCGCCCACCACAAACTTACTCCACAACCTGACGCTCCCCAATGGCTTCTAGGTACAACCGAATGGAAAGGGAAGCAGGTACCCGTAGTTGATTTTGAGCTAGGGTGCCAACTACCCCATACAGATAAAACCAGTAACCGTCGTCTAGTCATTATCAATGCTATTAGCGGTGATACTAGAATTAAGTTTTTTGCCCTGCGGCTATACGGTATTCCTTCAGGTATCGAGCTCTCTGCCAGCTTATTACATGAAATCCCAAACACTCCACATAACTGGACACTGAGCCAAGTCCGCATCGGTAATATTCAAGCCATTATTCCCAATCTAGTTGCATTAGAAAAAGCGATTATTACCAGTGGATTTAAAGCCCAAGTATTGGATTAGCTAAATAAGGCCGAGCGATGCTAATCACTTGAGGTAAGCGAATGCGCATGGCCACCGGTAAATGATCAGAAATGGTAATCGGCAATACTTCTACGCTTTCTAACTCTAGCTCTGAGGAAATTAAAATATGATCCAAGCAGCGCTGGGGCTTCCAGCTAGGAAAGGTTGCTTCTAATTGCGGGGCCCGTAGCTTTAGTTCAGCTAGGGGCGAGTTATTCAGCAACACATCTGGCAGGGTATTCATATCGCCCATCAAGATGCAGTGTTTATAATCGCTGACTAACTCTTTGACATACTCCAACTGCCGATTACGGACCCGAGCGCCTAAGGCTAGGTGCATCATCACCACGGCCACTTGCTGCTCACCGTGGCCAATGGGCATCAAGATTGCACCTCGACCAGGCGGTCCAGGCAAGGGATGATCTTCGATAAATTCTGGCTGAAAACGCGCCAGCAAACCATTACTGTGCTGGGCAAAGTGCCCTAAATTGCGGTTAAGCTGTTGATACCAATAAGGAAAGTGCGCCAGTTTAGACAGATACTCCACTTGATTGATATATCCAGAACGTAAACTGCCGCCGTCTACCTCCTGTAGTGCAACCACATCAAACTGACTCACTAACTGGGCAATCCGATGCAAATTATTGTTGCGTTGTTGGTGCGGTAAAATATGCTGCCAGCTACGGGTGACATAGTGGCGATAAGCTGCGGTATTAATGCCTACCTGAATATTAAAACTCAGTAGGCGCAATATCCCGTCATCCACCCACACTTTATTATCCACCAAAAAGTGTTCATTCACTTCGGGCTGACAGGGAGCGACTAAGCGGTCCTCAGGACGACGGGATAAAATCATAATACGCGCTACTTACTCTTGTTCAGACTCAGTCGCTTGGCGCTCTTGAGCAATCAGGGCATCGGCCAGTTCCGTGGTTTCGGTTAAGCCACCAGCCATGCCAATATCAAAACGGTATTTGCCGTTAATTACCAAAGCCGGTACACCTTGTACTTGATACGCCATAGCTTGTTGGCGGGCTTTTTCCATTTGGCTTTTAACCCCAAACGAATTCCAGGTTTTGTTAAAGGTTTCTTCGTCAATGCCATCGGCTTCTAAGAAGCGGGCAATTTCTTTGGCATTGGCTAAGCGTTGTTTTTTGTTATGCAACGCATCAAATACTCGGTCGTGCACTTTCTGCTCAACCTTTAAGGCCTGCAAGGTATAAAACAACTGGCCATGCACATCCCAAGCACCACCAAACATCGCTGGCATTTTGACGAAGTTGACGTCTTCAGGCAGCTGCTCAACCCAAGGATTAAGGGTCGGCTCTAACTGATAGCAATGGGGGCAGCCGTACCAAAACAGCTCTACTACTTCAATTTGATCTTTTTTCGAGACCGCCACAGGGCTCTCTAATACTACGTAATTGGTTCCCGCCACAGGCTCAACCGCCAAGGCTTGGGTTCCGAATAAACAACTGGTTGCAAGAAAAGAAGATAACAGTAGTTTGCGCATCGATGGCTCCCAAATTAGGTCAATTTAAGCTGTTTAAGACGCTTAATTAATCATTAAATTCAAATTATTCAATTCGACTCGGACTAAGTATACGTCCGTTATCCAGCCAATAGCTAAGCGATAAATATACTGTAATAAGTTAATCCAATGGCAGTCTAAACTGCACCGGAGCGGGCCTTTGCCCTTCAGTTAAATAGGTTTGCTCAGTAATCTGACACTCACTTGACAACAAACGCACTAAGGTCGTCGCTCGCGTTCCGTAGTGCTCACCGCGGATAAAAATACTCGACAATAACCGCTCAGCAGTTAAGCCCACTCCGGTATCGGGCAAAAACTCATCCTCTGCGCGCTGTGAATCTTGCATTAATGCCAACAGTTGCTGATCACTAGCCGTGCGGTAACAAGCACTAAAGGCCGTACGCAAACGCACCAACTTAGGCCAGGGTGTATCTAGACTGGCATTACATAAGGCATAAATTCCTGGACTTAAACGCTGAGGCTTAATTTGAGTCGAGTTAAAAAACCACAGTTGCTGGCGGTTACCCAGCAGTAAATTAAAGCCACTATACAGCCCCCGCTCGGCAACGACCTGCTGTAGATAGTGCTCGGGACTCAACTGCGCTTGCAGAAAGTCACTGACTAGTTGCCCACGAGAGCGCGGCCCTTCCGCTAAGTTTAAGTCGCGAATATTAGTCAGCGCCGCAACACTGCCCTGACGATTAACCCCCAACCAAGTGCCCTGAGCCTCTAAATCACGTCCTGCAATAATCTGCGGATGATCTGGCCACGCGGCTAAGGGCGCACTAGGGCGCGCCAAAAACTCATCACGATTAGCCAATAACACAAGCGGCTGTTCAGTATCTGGCTGCCAAGCAAAGACTAATAAACACATGACCACCCTCCTGTTCTGCGCGTGGATTAATTAGTGTCGAGGGCGGAGGCTGGCTCCACTTTAAAAATCACCCCGTTTTGCCCGGTGATGCGCACGGCACTACCTGCAGCTAGCTCCGGACCTTCTACCAGCCAAAAGCTGTCATTTAGCCTGATCTTACCGCGACCATTAATAATCGCCTCATGCAGCAACACTTCACGTCCGAGGTATTCTTTACCTAAATTATTCAGGCTAAAGGCTTCTGGTGCACGCAGTTTAAGACGTTTCCACCAAATCACGGCCGTGACTAGAGCTAGACACCCAAACAACGTCAGCTGCAAGGTCCAAGGCAAAGGAATCAGGGCAAGTACTGCGGCTACTAGGGCCGCAGAAATACCAAACCATAAGAAATAGCCAGCTGTCCCAAATACCTCAACTATCAATAGTAAACTGGCGATTGCCAGCCACGTCCATGGTGTCAGTTCGGTTAACAGCGCACTCATTTATTTCTTTCCGTCAAACGCAGCCTTAATGATTTCACCTACCCCCGCGACCGAGCCAACTAACTGGGTAGACTCTAAGGGCATCATGATAATTTTACTGTTATTGGCCGAAGCCACCTTACCTAAAGCATCCACATACTTTTGCGCCACAAAGTAGTTCACCGCATGCACGTTACCCTCAGCAATCGCCTCCGATACCATGCGCGTAGCTTCTGCTTCTGCTTGAGCAGCCCGCTCACGGGCTTCGGCTTCAAGGAACGCCGCTTCACGTTTACCTTGGGCGGTTAAAATTTGTGATTGCTTTTCACCTTCTGCAGTTAAAATCTCTGCTGCCCGCTTACCTTCAGCTTCCAGAATTTGCGCCCGCTTAATGCGTTCCGCTTTCATCTGACTGGCCATCGCGTCCACTAGATCCGCTGGCGGGGTGATGTCTTTAATTTCAATCCGAGTGACTTTAATCCCCCAAGGCGCAGTAGCATGATCCACCGTGGTCAGTAAGCGCTCGTTAATAGAGTCGCGCTGACTTAACATATGGTCCAGCTCCATTGAGCCTAATACCGTGCGAATATTGGTCATGACTAGATTACGAATGGCATATTCCAGATCACTCACCTCGTAGGCCGCGCGCGCAGCATCAATCACTTGAAAGAAACACACAGCATCAATCCGCACAATGGCGTTATCAGCACTGATCGCCTCTTGTGGTGGAATATCCAATACCCGCTCCATCATATTAAGCTTACGGCCAATGGTATCCATCACAGGTACAATCACATTCAGCCCAGGTTTTAAGGTTTTGATATAGCGCCCAAAACGTTCTACGGTCCACTCATCACCTTGAGGCACCACCTTGAAACCCATAAAAATAATGGCGGCGATTAAGCCAAAAAAAACAATAACTGCCGTTCCCATATCCATCTTTAATTCTCCGCTGTGTATGTCTAATCAATGTACGCCTGCGCCTTCACCGCCGAGCAGCACATCCTGTTATAAGGATTATTTAACCAGTTGTTTCCACGCCGATAAACGACGTAACTCAATTAATCGCTCAATAAGCTGTGCCGCTGGAGTCATCACCACTTGTTCTAATTCATCACTGGCAACCGCTGCCTCCGCACTTGGCCACTGCTCGGAGGTTTGGCTGAGGCTATAAATAGCCCGTAAACTGCCCAATAGTTGATCAATCTCAGCCAGCGCCAACTGCTCGCGGGCTAACTCTAGCCAAACTAATATCCGCGCTAGCCGTGGCTGTTGCTCATTAATGCGTTGCGGCTCTCGTAGGTAGTCAGTCACTGATAAAGCGTGCAACTCATCTTGCAAGAAGTGGCTTAGCCAATTCACTAACAACGCTTGGCCTTGACGTTGCCCCTTAGCATTACGCCCAACTTGCCACGCCTGTTGCTCAATCCAGAGCGCCATAGCCAAGACAAACTGGCCCCAGGCCGGTTGCTGTAACCATTCGCTGAAATGAGTCGCCACTTGCTCACGGGCAGTTTGCTGCTGGGTTGCTGCTTGGGCCAAGGGTTGCCAATGCGCAATAAACTCCTCTAATTGCTGACGCAGATGGGCGGTAGTTTTACGGGGTGCGGCTAAGCCCAAACTACTTAGAAAAGCTTTTAACTGAGCCACCTGCTGCAGCCATTGCTCAAACAATTTCCACTGCCCAGTAAAGCGATAGTGCTCAGCTAAACGCTGACTATTACCAAGTAAGTACCCACTACAAGCGGCAATCGTTTGATCTAGGTTCTGCTCCTGAGCTAAGTGCAATTTGGCTAAGCGGAGTGCATAGTGTTCAGCACCTAACAAGCGGTAACCTCGCTCGGCTTTACTCACATCACAGGGTAGCAAAACTACCTCAGCTGCTAATTGCTGAGCGACAATCAACAAGGCCACTGCGGGTCCTTGACGCAACTCAAGCTCCACTTCGCAGATTGCCTCACTGCCTTGGGCTGTCGTCACTTGGCCCTGATCCAGCGCCAGCTCAATCACTACTGGCTGCCCTTCATAGTCAAAGGCGAGTTCCAGTAACTCTCGGCTAAAGTCTGTGCGAAAAATCGGCTGCAACTGTGTTTTATCTAAGTCATTAAGTTCAATCGGCCAGCAGCTGTCATCAAGGCGTGTTAGGTCTAATTGCTCGCTGGTGAGTGGCCACTCCCACTCATTACGCGCTGCTAAACCGGCCACACTTTGGCCTCGGGTTTTTAGCGTTTGGATCAGTTGCTGACCATCTTGGCGAATCCGCAGCGCCACTGCTGAATGCGCCAAACGACAGTCCGGGGTATCAAAATACTGATTATTTAGCTGCTTAGTTTGCCAAGCCGTATCTTTTTGTAACTTTGCTACAACTGCAGACTGACGCAAGGCCTGCAAGCCTTCTAGCGTTGTTTGCAGCTTAATTTCTGTTTCAATTGCCATGTTTTACCTGTTTAAAAACGCTGAAAGCGCAAGGATGCTAGTCGAGCGACAGTTCCCACCGTATAATTAGCCCCATCATTGGAAACTGAGCGTTGCTCGCTATGTCAATTAATCCCTTTGTTAGCTTGTTTGGTCGTTCCCCTATCGGGCCGATGCAACAACATATTGCTAAAGCACATGAATGTGCGACCCACTTAGTCCCGTTCTTTCAAGCGGTTATCGCCGAAGATTGGCCTAAAGTGACTGAAGTTCAGCAAGAAATGTCGCGTCTTGAAAAAGAAGCTGACAAGCTGAAACGAAACGTGCGCATTCACCTGCCTAAAAGCCTATTTTTACCTGTGCCACGCTCAGACTTATTAGAGCTGCTCAGTGTACAGGACAAAGTAGCCAACCGCGCAAAAGATATCGCTGGACTGATGACAGGCCGTCAAATGACTATTCCACAGCCTATGCAACTCGCCATGTTGGCGTATGTGCAGCGCAGTGTGGATGCCAGCGAACAAGCGTTGCGGGCCATGAACGAACTCGATGAAGTCTTAGAAACCGGCTTTGGCTCTCGCCAAGTGGCGCGTATTACTGGGATGATCGAAGTGCTAGAAGATATCGAGCACGATACCGATCGTATCCAAATTGAAGTACGCCGCTCTCTCTACGCACTGGAGAAGGATTTGCCTCCAGTCGATGTGATGTTCTTATACACCATTATCGAATGGATCGGTGATGTCGCTGACCGTGCCGAGCGAATCGGTAACCGTCTGGAACAACTGTTAGCGCGTTAAGGTAACGCGCTAAGCTTTTTACTAGCGGAATTATTTATATGTCTTTTCTCGCCGACTACGGCTTCGTACTCTTGGTGCTGGCTTGTCTATTTGGTTTTTTTATGGCGTGGGGGGTCGGTGCAAACGACGTCGCTAACGCTATGGGAACTTCGGTAGGCTCCAAAGCGTTAACCATTAAACAGGCGATTATTATCGCCATGGTCTTTGAATTCTGCGGTGCTTATCTCGCAGGCGGTCAGGTTACCGAAACCATTAAAAATGGCATTGTGGATATGGATGTCATGACACCAGACTTACTAGTCTTGGGCATGATGTCGGCACTCTTAGCCGCTGGTACCTGGCTAATGATTGCCACCAGTAAAGGCTGGCCGGTCTCTACCACCCACTCTATTATTGGTGCGGTGGTTGGCTTCTCAGCCATTGGCGTGTCCTTCGATGCAGTGCACTGGGCAGCGATTATTCCGATCACTATGAGTTGGGTTGTTACGCCTTTCTTATCTGGAATTTTGGCCTTTGGTTTATTTGTCAGTGTACAAAAGCTGATTATTAATACCGATGATCCGTTCGCCAATGCTAAACGCTATGTGCCGTTCTATATGTTTGTCACCGGCTTTATGGTGGCAATTATGACCCTTTCAAAGGGGTTAAAGCATGTGGGCTTAGACTTATCCGATGAGCAAAGTATTTTACTGGCCATCGGCGTGGGTATTTTAGTGATGCTGCTTGGTATCTTGTTGCTGCGCAACATTAAGGTCGACACCCAAGCCAATAACAACACCTACTTTGCGGGAGTTGAAAAAGTCTTTGCGATCCTAATGATCTTCACCGCCTGTTCTATGGCCTTTGCCCATGGCGCTAACGATGTAGCCAACGCAGTTGGTCCCTTAGCGGCGATTGCCGGTGTGATTCAGTCCGAAGGCTTAACCGAGCTCACCACGAAATCAGCCGTACCCGCTTGGGTACTGTTGCTCGGCGCCCTAGGGATCGTGATCGGCTTAGCCACTTACGGCTATAAAGTTATTGCCACCGTAGGTGGACAAATTACCGAACTTACCCCAAGCCGTGGCTTTGCTGCTGAGCTTGCCACTGCTTCAACGGTGGTAGGCGCTTCAGCCATTGGCTTACCGGTATCGACTACCCACACCTTAGTCGGGGCGGTCTTAGGCATCGGTTTAGCCCGCGGTATTGGCGCACTGAACTTGCGCGTGATTGGTTCGATTTTTATGTCATGGGCCATCACCTTGCCTGCTGGTGCGTTCTTAGCGATTATCTTCTTTAGCATTTTAAAGCTGATTTTCCTCTAAGCTACAGCGTTAACCGAAACGGTATTGGCTCTGCCAATACCGTTTTTTTATGCCTAGAGAAAATATCGCCTCCCTGATTAACGCCAACCCTTGCGTAAACTGGCTGATGCATTAAATTAATCACTGACTTTACTTTGCTTTTGGATTAACCATGCCCAATTCTGTTACCTGGCTACGCAATGCCTCGCCCTATATCAATGCCCACCGCGGCCGAGTGTTTGTGGTTATGCTGCCAGGCGAGGCCATGGCTCACCCCAATTTTCAAGCCATCATTCACGACCTAGTCTTACTCCATAGCCTAGGCGTTAAGCTGGTACTGGTGCATGGTGCTCGTCCGCAAATTGAACAGCGACTGGCCGAGCAACAGCTGGCCTCGCGCTATCATCAAGGTCTGCGTATTACCGATGGCCCCACCTTAAACTGTGTGCAACAGGCAGTAGGTCAATTACGGATTCAAATAGAAGCCTTGCTCTCCACCGATATGGCCTCTTCTCCCATGCGCGGCGCCCAGGTCCAGGTCGTCAGCGGTAATTGGGTAACAGCTAAACCGATTGGCGTAGTAGAAGGAGTTGATTTACAAAGCACTGGCGAAGTACGGCGGATTAATCGTGCCGCGATTAGCCAAGTATTAGAGCGGCAAAATATTGTGCTGCTATCTGCCTTAGGCTATTCGCCGACTGGCGAGGCCTTTAACCTATCAGCCGAAACCGTTGCGACCCAAGCAGCGCTCAGCTTGCATGCCGATAAGTTAATTTTGTTTAGCCCCGAACCTGGCATTGTCGATACTAAGCAGCAACTATTACGTGAACTGAACCTTGAACAAGCCCGGCAGCTAGCCGAGCAACTACCCACTACCGCGCCCAGTCGTTCGTTATTAAGTAGCGCCGTACAAGCCTGCGCTGAGACTGTTAAGCGCTGCCATGTAGTCAGCTATGCCGAAGATGGCGCCTTATTAACCGAACTCTTTACCCGCGATGGCAGCGGCACCTTAATTAGTGCCGGGCTATTTGAACAAGTACGTGAGGCTAGTATTGAAGATGTGGGCGGCTTACTCGAGCTAATTCGCCCCCTTGAAGAACAAGGAATCCTAGTGCGCCGCTCAAGAGATCTACTTGAGCAAGAGATTAGCCACTTCTCGATTGTCGAGCGTGACGGCACCATCATTGCCTGCGCCGCCTTATATGAGTTTCCCCAAGAACAAACAGGAGAGCTCGCCTGCTTAGCAGTCCACCCTGAATATCGCCACGGCGGCCGTGGTGATGCCGTACTGGAGCGGATTGAGCAGCGCGCTCAAGCCCAGGGCTTAAATAGCCTGTTTGTCCTTACTACCCGTACCGCACACTGGTTCCAAGAGCGCGGCTTTGAACCTTGCCAGCTCGAACAATTACCACAGAAAAAAGCTGAGTTATACAACTTCCAACGCAATTCTAAAGTTTTTCGCAAAACCTTGGGATAATACGCATTCGATTAAAAATACGTTAATATCCTCCCGATCTCGAAAAAATTGCATTTCAGCATTTTCGACAAACAAACCTCAAGGAGTCATCCCATGATTAAAGGTAAATCCCTCGCATGGGCCCTGTCCGCTACGCTGGCAGGTCTTAGCTTAGGCGCTACCAGCGCTGTGCAAGCAGACGATAAGTTTGTAACCATCGGTACAGGTGGCCAAACTGGAGTGTATTACGTAGCTGGGCAGTCAATCTGCCGCTTTGTAAACCGCGATACTAAAACTACCGGCATCAAATGCAACGCCCCAGCCAGTGGCGGCGGTGTAGCCAACGTAAATGGCATTCGCAGCGGCGAATTTAACTTTGGGGTGATGCAGTCTGATCACCAATACAAAGCTATGGAGGGTCTGGCGCCCTTTGAAAAAGAAGGCGCAATGGACGATATCCGCGCAGTATTTTCTCTGCAAAGTGAAGTATTCACCATTTTGGCCCGCCGTGATGCGCATATCGCCAATTTTGATGACCTTAAAGGCAAACGTGTAAACGTTGGTAACCCAGGTTCAGGTCAGCGTGACACCTTAGAAGAAATCATGGCTGTCAAAGGCTGGAGTAAAAAAGACTTTGCCTTAGCTGCAGAGCTTAAACCAGCTGAACAAGCCAGTGCGTTAGGCGACAATAACATTGATGCCATGACTTACTTCGTAGGTCATCCCAATGGCGCAATTCAAGAAGCCACCACCACCGTCGACTCGGTGTTAGTTCCGGTCACTGGCGAAGCAATTGATCAGCTCCTAGCAGAAAAATCCTACTACACCAAAGCCGAAATTCCAGGTGGCGTGTACAAGGGTAATGACAATCCAACGCCATCGATTGGTGGTAAAGCCGTATTAACTACCAGCGCTAAAGTCAGCGATGACACGGTTTACGCATTAGTAAAATCAGTATTCGACAACTTAGATCGCTTTAAGAAATTGCACCCTGCATTTAAAGATCTAAAAGAAGAAGAAATGATCAAAGCCGGTCTCTCTGCGCCTTTACATGACGGTGCGGTGCGTTACTACAAAGAACGCGGCTGGATGTAAGTTAAACGCGTTACTTCGCGATTGTAATTGAACGCCCCACCTACTCAGGTGCGGGCGTTTTTCGCTTTCTTAGCTGTTAACAGCAGGTTCTTTTATGCCTGAGAAACAACTTTCTACCCAAGAGCTGATTGCTCAAGATACCGGTGCGCGCTTGCCCGATGGCGTAATGGCCAAGGTGATGGCTGGCTTGGCATTATTATGGTCGAGCTTCCAACTCTGGATTGCCTCACCACTGCCCTTCATTTTCGGATTTGGGGTGTTTAATGACACCCAAGCCCGCGCAATCCATTTAACTTTTGCGCTGTTATTAGCTTTTTTAGCTTATCCAGCCTTTAAGCGCTCACCCCGTAACCGTGTGCCCTTAATTGATATTGCTTTGGGACTGGTGGCTGCCGCCAGTGCTGCCTACCTGTTTATTTTTTATCAACAGTTAGCGCTACGCCCAGGCAGTTTAACCACTGGCGACATGGTAACCGCCTGTATTGGTATTCCCTTGCTGCTGGAAGCCACCCGTCGCGCCCTTGGTCCACCACTGGCGATTATTGCCCTAATCTTTTTAATCTACAGTTTGGCCGGCCCTTATATGCCCAGCCTGATCGCCCACCGCGGCGTCAGTATTAATGCGCTTGCAAACCATCAGTGGATTACCACCGAAGGGGTGTTCGGCATTGCATTAGGCGTTTCCACCAGCTTTGTGTTCTTATTTGTACTCTTTGGGGCGCTACTCGAACGTGCTGGAGCCGGTAACTATTTTATCCAGCTAGCCTTTAGCCTACTGGGACACATGCGCGGTGGTCCGGCCAAAGCGGCGGTGGTTTCTTCTGCACTGACCGGGATGATTTCTGGCTCATCAATTGCCAACGTAGTGACCACCGGTACCTTCACTATTCCGATGATGAAACGCGTTGGTTTCTCAGCAGAAAAAGCCGGGGCTGTGGAAGTGGCGTCCTCGGTTAACGGGCAAATTATGCCGCCAGTGATGGGCGCTGCTGCGTTTTTGATGGTGGAATATGTGGGGATTCCCTACGTTGAAGTGATCAAGCATGCCTTCTTACCAGCGGCAATTTCCTATATTGCCTTGCTCTATATTGTGCACCTTGAAGCGCTAAAACTGGGCATGCAGCCAATTGGTGAACACACACCCAAACCTTGGTTACGCCGCTTAACCGGTTTTGCCTTTGGCGTGATGCTGATCTCGGGTATTTCACTGCTGGTATATTACGGGCTCGGCTGGCTCAAGCCTATGCTGGGCGAGTACATGCTGTTAGGTTCGGCCATTATTTTATTGGTCACCTATTTAGGCTTGTTAAAAATTGCGGCTTCAAATCCACCGCTGCCAGCGGATGCCTCAGATAAACCGATTGATGTACTACCGAAAACGAAAGAGGTGCTACTGTCTGGCCTACACTTTATTTTACCGGTGGTGGTGTTGGTCTGGTGTTTGATGGTCGAACGCTTGTCGCCCGGATTGTCTGCATTCTGGGGCAGTGTGATGCTGATGCTGATTTTAATCACCCAGCGCCCATTGCTGAACTGGATGCGCAAAGACCATAGCTTTAATCATGGCAGCTTTACCGATGGTTTAATCGACCTACGTGAAGGCTTAATTTCCGGTGCGCGCAACATGATTGGAATTGGGATTGCAACCGCAGCGGCTGGAATCATCGTCGGTGCCGTTTCCCAAACCGGTGTTGGGCTAGTTCTTGCGGATTTAGTCGAACTACTGTCGATGGGCAACCTACTGTTGATGCTGCTATTTACTGCGGTATTTAGCTTGATTTTAGGTATGGGTTTACCCACTACCGCCAACTACATTGTGGTATCAAGCCTGCTAGCACCCGTGATTGTCCAGCTGGGCCAACAAAATGGACTGATCGTGCCATTAATTGCCGTGCACTTATTCGTGTTTTACTTCGGCATTATGGCGGACGTTACGCCACCTGTTGGTTTGGCCTCCTTCGCGGCGGCAGCGGTTTCAAAAGGAAGCCCAATCAAAACCGGCGTGCAGGCCTTTTACTACAGCTTGCGTACTGCAGCACTGCCTTTCTTGTTCATCTTTAACACCGATTTACTGTTAATCGATGTGAGCTTTTGGCACGGGTTGTTAATCTTTGTTGTAGCCACTATCGCGATGCTGATCTTTGCCGCCGGAACCCAAGGTTGGTTTATTACCAAAAACCGTTGGTACGACAGTGTCTTACTGTTATTAGTAGCTTTCACCTTATTCCGCCCTGGCTTTTGGATGGATAAGTTACATGACCCTTACCAAGAAATTCCACTAACCGAAATGGTGCAAGCCTTAGGTCAAGTCGATGAAGGCAGCCAACTACGTTTACGGATCATGGGTGAAGATGGTATTGGTCAGCCCCGTGAGTTTGTCTTGTTACTGCCAGTGCCTTCTGGCGATACAGGTGAGCAACGCTTAGAAAAACTAGGCCTAGAACTGATGGTCGAAGATGGCAAATTACTGGTCGACAACGTAGCTTTTGGCAGCCAGGCGGCTGACCTTGGCTTAGAGTTTGATCAGGAAATTTTACGCGTTCGTGCACCGACCGATCGTATCCAGAAAGAATGGATGTGGATTCCAGGCTTGCTGTTATTAGGCTTTATCGCTTGGCTGCAAAGCCGACGTCGTCGCTTAGCACTCGCAACCGCCTAAAAGCGGCACTGTTAGCCTAAAAATAACGGTCAGTCATTTTACTGACCGTTATTTTTTAGCCTGCATTTAATAACACCGGTGGCACGGCTGTGCCTCGTGCATCAATCAGCTGACCAAACCAATGCAATTCTGCCGCCAATGCCGCAACGTCGCCAACCACCAATAATGAAGGCGCTTTAAAGGCATGTTCAGTAGCCAGCTGGGGTATCTGCGCTAACTCCCCCAATAACACCCGTTGATTTGGCCGCGAACCATTTTCAATCAAGGCACAGCTTGTCTCGGCGGCACGACCTTCGGCTAGCAAACGTTGGCTAAAAGCTAAAATCTGCTGTAACCCCATGTATACCACCAGCGTTTGATCCTCAGAACTGCTGACCAAACTCACGGGCTGACTATTTGCCTGTTGATGCCCAGTAATTAACTGCACGCCTTGGGCATATTCACGGTGGGTTAAAGGAATCCCACTGTAAGCACCACAGGCCAAGGCAGCGGTAATTCCAGGGACTACCCGATACGGCACCTGATGCGCTCTTAGTACGCTCAGCTCTTCGCCGCCACGACCAAAAACAAAGGCATCGCCCCCTTTCAGCCGCACCACGGTTAAACCTTGGGCCACATAATCCAGCATCAACTGATGTATTCGGGCTTGGGTCGCGTGGTGATCTTCACCTACCTTTTTTCCGACATAAACTTGGGTAGCATCACGCCGAGCTAGCTCTAAAATTTCATCACTCACCAAGCGATCATACAAAATCACATCCGCCTGATTCAGTGCGCGCAATCCATGCAAGGTCAATAAACCAGGATCACCTGAACCTGCACCGACTAAAATCACCTGCCCTGTACTAGGCAGTCGTGGCTGCTGCAAAGCCGCCTCTAAACGCTGGCAAGCGGTGTTCCACTGCGCGGCCTGCACTGCTTGCGCCACTGGTCCTTCAATCACCCAATCATAAAAAGCACGGCGTGCTTCTAGCTCTGGAAACTGTCGCTGAATTGCCTGGCGATACTGCTGCAGTAACTGAGTCATGTCAGCCAAAGACTCATCCAATACTGTTTCCAGTTTAGCCCGCACATAACGCGCCATCATCGGCGCAGCCCCAGCGGAAGAAATGGCAATCGTTAAGGGCGCCCGATCAACAATCGCAGGAACCTGATAACTGGATAATTCGGCATCATCCACCACATTGACTAAGCGAAAACGCGCCTCTGCATCATCGGCAATTTGTGCGTTAAGACTGCGGTTATTGGTCGCCGCCACGGCTAAATACACTTGATCTAAGTCGCTCGCTTGATAATCGCGTTGCAACCAAGTGATTTGCTGAGCCGCATGCCAGCGCTGCACTTGCTCACTGGCGTGATGGGCCACCACTGTAATCAACGCCTGACTTTTAAGTAATAAGTGGATTTTACGCTCGGCAATTTCACCCGCCCCCACGACCAGTACCGGACGCTTAGCTAAGTTGGCAAATAAAGGAAATAACGCAGTGTCAGTCATGATCATTCTTCAGCTAGCAAATGAAAGGTAACCAGTGTTTGGGTTATTAATGGCCTACCTGTTAGATCGCTACTTTATAAAGCGCCAGCCACGGCAACAACCAGCGTTTAGCTATATCGATATGCCTCTCTAACCATATAAATTTATGGTCTTAGCTAAGCCCATGGGTTGTTTGCTAATTTTTAATAAGCCATAACCAGTGGCCTGAATTAATCATTGATTTCAGGCTTTTTTAGCAAATTCATTATTTGGAGGGCAGATGATGACGCAGATAATTCCTACTCAGTCGACTGACAGCTATCCCGCCCGTTGGGCCAAGCTGCTAGATGACTTACACCAGATTGCGCAGCACTCGCCGACTACTGCTTTTGCTAATTCTTTAGGCGCTGAAGATATGGTGTTACAGCATGCCTTAAGCGTGCTTAAACAGACTCACCCTGAGCTCAGCATTACCAGCTTTGTGATCGATACGGGTCGTTTACATAGTGCTACTTTGCAGTTAATTGACACCATTGAGCAACGCTACGGCACCTCACTGACGGTTTTACATCCTGATCCCGAGCAGGTTGAAGCACATGTAAAAGCCCATGGCGCTTTTGCTTTCTATGAGAGTTTAGCGCTGCGTAAAGCCTGCTGCACGATTCGCAAAGTGGCGCCCTTACAAGCATTTTTACCGCAGTTTTCGGCCTGGATTACTGGGCAGCGTAAAGACCAAGCCATCACCCGCGCTCACTTGGATTTTCAAGAGCAGGATGAGGTGTTTGGCTTAATTAAATTTAATCCGCTACGTGATTGGTCGTTTGCCGATATCTGGACCGCGATTCGCCACCAGCAGATCCCCTACAACCCGCTGCATGATCAGGGTTACCCATCGATTGGCTGCGAACCCTGTACCCGCGCCATTAAACCCGATGAAGACCTGCGCGCTGGCCGCTGGTGGTGGGAGCAGCGCGATACCGTTGAGTGTGGTTTACACGCCACCAATTTAGAACACTCTCAGCATTAATGGCCTTGCCCGCTGCCAATGCTTAATTTTTATTGATAGGAATCACCATGAGCACAGTTGCAAACTCCCATCTAGATTGGCTAGAAGCAGAAGCCATCTATGTGTTGCGTGAAATTGCGGCAGAATGCCAACGCCCCGTTTTATTATTCTCTGGTGGCAAGGATTCAGCCGTACTGCTTAAACTGGCCGAAAAAGCTTTTCGTCCAGGTAAATTTCCTTTTCCTTTGATGCATATTGATACCGGCCATAACTATCCTGAGGTCATCGAGTTTCGTGATCAATACGTCGCCCAGCTTGGCGAGCAATTAATTGTCCGTTCGGTTGAAGACTCGATCGCGCGGGGAACCGTCACCCTGCACCACGCCAATGCTTCGCGCAACGGCGCGCAAGCGGTGACTTTGCTGGAGGCCATCGAGGAATTTGGCTTTGACGCCTGCATTGGTGGCGCCCGCCGTGATGAAGAAAAAGCAAGGGCCAAAGAGCGCTTTGTCTCGTTTCGTGATGCCTTTGGCCAGTGGGATCCTAAAAATCAGCGTCCCGAGCTCTGGCACCTGTTTAATACAAGAATCCATCCAGGCGAGAACCTGCGGGCGTTCCCGATTTCTAACTGGACTGAAATGGATGTCTGGCAATACATCGAACGCGAGCAAATTGCTCTGCCGCCGATTTATTACAGCCACAAACGTGAGGTGGTGCGTCGCGACGGCTTATTGGTGCCCAATACCCCACTCACACCGCCCAAAGAAGGCGAAATAATCGAAGTAGTGGATGTGCGTTTTCGCACCGTGGGCGATATTTCCTGCACCTGCCCTGTTGAGTCGTTAGCCAGTAATCCGCTGGAAATTATTCAAGAAACCGCCATTGCCACCTTAACCGAGCGAGGCGCCACGCGGATGGATGATCAAAGCTCGGAAGCCTCCATGGAACACCGTAAACGTCAGGGGTATTTCTAATGACTACACAGGATTTAAACTGGCTCAACAGCCAACAAACCGATGTACTGCGCTTTATTACTGCCGGCTCAGTGGATGATGGTAAATCTACCCTGATTGGTCGCCTCTTGTTTGATACCAAAGGTGTTTTTATTGATCAACTGGCGGCGATTAATCGCTCCAAATATAAGCGCACCGAGCAGGATCAACCCGACCTAGCCCTATTAACCGATGGCTTAGAAGCAGAGCGGGAGCAAGGCATTACCATTGATGTAGCCTATCGCTACTTTGCCACCCCCAAACGCAAATTTATTGTTGCTGATGCCCCAGGCCATGAGCAGTACACCCGCAATATGATCACCGGTGCCTCGACTGCGCAAGCAGCGATTATTTTAATTGATGCCAGTAAGATCAAACATGGCCAATTGCTTACCCAAACCCGCCGTCACTCTGTGATTGCGCAGCTGCTGGGAATTGAGCACATTATCGTCGCGGTCAATAAAATGGATTTAGTTAACTGGGATCAACAGGTGTTTGTACAAATTCAACAGGCCTATCAGGAACTGGCGCAGCAAGTGGGCATTGAGCAGTTTCATATCATTCCGGTCGCAGCCTTAACTGGCGATAACATTAGCACTGCCAGCGCCCACACCCCATGGTATAACGGTCCGACTTTGTTGCATCTATTAGAAACCTTACCTACCAATACGCAACCGCTTGCGGCCAATGCTAAGCTCTACGTGCAGTGGGTGATTCGGCATAATGGCCAAGCCCAAGATGCCTTCCGTGGTTATGCCGGCCAATTATTAGAAGGCCAGCTTAAAGTAGGCGACAGCATTAGCGTCTGGCCTAGCCAAGTGCAAGCCACCATTAAACAACTGTATCGCTCAGGCCAAGCTGTGAGCGAGGTGCAGGCTGGCGATGCGATTACTGTAGAGCTGCAAGAAAATATTGATATTTCGCGGGGTGATTTAATTACCCAGGCTGAAGTTCAGGTGCCGTTAGAGCGCAAGCTAGAGGCAGATATTTGCTGGCTTGATACGACCCCAGTGAATCTCGCTCGCACCTATTGGCTAAAACAAGGTACTCGCCTAACCCAAACTAAACTGACACAAATTCACCATGTGCGAGATATCGCAACCCTAGAACCTAATCAAGACAAAGCCACACTGGAGATGAATGACATTGCCCGCATTAGCTTGCTAGCCCGCGACCCTCTGATTCATCTGCCTTATCAACAGCAAAAAGCCATTGGTGCTTTTATTTTGATTGATCCTTCTTCTAATCAAACCGTGGCTGCAGGCATGCTGCAATAACACGGCCAATCCTGCGCTCGCGGTTAACTCTATGAATTAGCCGCGAGCCCGCTTGTTAATTCCCACCTGTACCACCCTCCGCATCACCCTCAGGCCCTCAATCTGTTGCACGTTACCCCAGCATAAAGTGCAATATTATAACTTTTTGTTGATTTGTTACGTTATAACACTAAAATGACTGCGTTTTGATAGTTCTCCGATCCGAGGTTAGTCACCATGCAACGCCCTTCTCCTACTTCTTTAACCCTGTTAGCGGTGAGTATTAGCTTATCGACTCACGCGCTAGCGGCTGATCCTGTGCTGCAATTGCCCACCACCGTAGTTAGCGCCAGTCCCCTAGCCAGCTCACCTAATGCTATGACCAGCGCTGCTGAAGTCTTAACCACAGAAGATTTATTACTGCAACGTAAAGCCACTTTAGGTGAAACCATTGAGCAACTGCCTGGGGTGCGCGGCAGTTCCTTTGGTGCAGGCGCTAGTCGCCCAGTGATTCGTGGTATGGATGGCGCCCGGGTAAAAGTCTTATCCAACGGTGTGAGCAGTCTCGATGCTTCAACGTTAAGCCCTGATCATGCAGTCACTTTAGAGCCTATGCTCAGCCAACAAATTGAAGTACTCAAAGGGCCAGCCACCTTACTTTATGGCGGTGGTGCTATTGGTGGCGTAGTCAACGTACTCGACAGTAAAATTCCTGAATACTTACCAGAAAATGGTCACGCCGTTGATCTGGAGTGGCAAGCCAACAGCGTAGCCAAAAGTAATACCGCCGCGGCTGGTGCCACCTTAGGCATGGGACCTTTTGCCCTACGGGTCGAAGGATTAAAGCGCAACGCCAATGCTTATCGCCTAGCCGGCCATGAAGATGGCAGCCGCGCTAAAAAACAAACCGGCTCTTACAACGATACCGACAGCGCCAGCCTCGGCTTAAGCTGGATCACCGATACCGGCTACACCGGCATCGCCTATAGTCGCCAAGCCAACACCTACGGTTTACTGGCACATGAGCACGGGCATTGCCATACCCATGGCCAAGGCAGCAGTTTGCACTGGCACTGTGGCTCTCACGGACACGGACACGGACACGGACACGGACACGGACACGGACACGATGAGCACGGCGTGCCTTATATTGATATGGTGCAAAAACGCTGGGATTTACGTTCAGACTACGAACAGCCCTTTGCTGGGATTGAACAATTACGCTTTCGCGCTAGCCATAGCGATTATCAACATGATGAAATTGAAGGCCACGAAGTCAGTACGGCCTTCGATAGCCGTGCTTGGGATAGCCGCTTAGAACTCACGCACGAACCACTGTGGGGTTGGAAAGGGGTATTTGGTGGACAGTTTAGTCGTCGTAACTTTAAAGCCAGCGGCGAAGAGGCTTATGTACCCAAAACATTAACCAAGAACCACGCCCTGTTTTTACTCGAAGAGTACCAATGGCAAAACTGGCGCTATGAGCTAGGCCTGCGCCATGAATGGCAATCGATTGATGCCAAAAGTCAGCAACCTGATCGCAGCCATCAAGGCACTTCGTTCTCTTTAGGCAGCGTTTGGCAGTTTCATCCTGACTACAATGCCGCTATTTCTTGGTCACGCTCACAGCGCTTACCAGTGGCTGAAGAACTCTATGCTTTTGGCCCTCACGCCGCTAGCCGTACCGTCGAAATTGGCAACCCTAAACTGAACAAAGAAACTTCACATAATATCGAGCTTTCGGTGAAAAAAATTAACGGCCCGCTAACTTTCAATTTAACCGCCTATCAAAATCGCATTAACGACTATATCCATGGTGCCGATACTGGCGAACGTCCAGGATCTGGCTATCGCGTCCTCGAGTATCGTCAACAAGATGCTGTCTTTCGTGGTTTAGAAGGTCAAGCCCGTTATCAATTAGCCCGTGGCTTAGCGGTCTCGGTCCAAGGTGATCATGTGCGCGGCAAGCTGCGTAATAAACAAGGTAATCTGGCTCTTCGCATTTAAGGGTGTAGCTGGTTTCTAAACCCTCCGGATTTCAACAGGCATCTGGCGATGTAGTTGGTTAAATTTCTAAAGCCCAAAGCAGTGCCTCGCAAGTGTTCCAGCCGACCATTGATAGCTTCTGTAGGTCCGTTGCTGGTTCCTGGTCGGTCGAAGTAGGCCAGGATGCTATCCGCGTATTTTTTCAGCGTTTTTCCCAAGCCTTTCACCTCGATGAGCGCTTTGGGCAAGTCACTGGCTGTAATGATATTTATGACCTCTTCCATGAGTTTTTTACCACGCCTTCGATCCGGCTCGTTGTAGGCGCTGACCACCCGTTGGTACATGTTCCAAGTGCAATCCACTTCGAGGTGGTGCTCATCTGCAAACAGCTGGAACAGTTGCTTTTTGTTGGCGTCAGACAGGTAGCTGATCCGGGTCAGCAGCGTTCGACGGCTTTTGTAGAGCGGGTCGCTTTTGCGCCCTCTTCGGCCCAGAGTGTCTTGCTGAACACGCCTGCGACATTCATCCAGCATATTGCTTGCCCAGCGCACGACATGGAAAGGATCCAGCACGGTTTGGGCTTGAGGCAGGGCTTCTTGCGCCGCAGATTTAAACCCCGTAAAACCGTCCATGGCAATGCTTTCAATCTGGTCACGCCAAGCCTTGGGACGATTGTTCAGCCACTGCTTAAAGGCTTGTTTGGAGCGGCCTTCCAGCACAGCCAGCAAGCGCGATGGTCCTGTTTTGTTACGCACGGGCGTAAGGTCAACCACGATGGTGACGTACTTGTCACCACGGCGTGTATGTCGCCAAACATGCTCATCCACGCCCAGCACGGTCACACCGTCAAAACGTGTCGAATCATTAAAAAGCAGGCGCCGTCCTTCGTTGATAATGGCGTTATTGACGGTGTGCCAGGCAACGTCAAGATGACTCGCAACACGGGATACCGACAAGTCATCCAGCACGATGGCAGCCAATGCCCAGCGTATCGCTCCATGGGAAAGCTTTGCGCGTGGCGGCGCAGCACTGCTGGTATCTTCGTGCCAGAAGCAGCCGCAAATACAACGCCAACGCCGAATACGCAGCAACAATGTAGTTGGCCGTTGCCCGTAAGGTGTGTGAGCAAGATACCTATCGACCGTGCCGCGTGAAACGCCAGCAGCACCGCACTTGGGGCACGGCTCAGGTGCTTTGGTGAAACGGCATTCGATGACGGCGCGTTCTGCACAAAGGTGCTGCCCAGTGGCAGTCAGGCCGAGGATATTTAGTTGGCAAAAGCTGGAAAGATCGGGGCTTGAAAAGGTAAGATTGTTCACGTCGGGGGCTTGGTTTTTGTTGGTGTAGGAGCTTACATTTTCCAAGTTCCCCGGCACCTTTTCCAGCCGGTCAGATTTTTTCTACACCCTTAAATGCGAAGAGCCGGTAATCTCGCACGGATTCCAGCCGATCGCTTCGGGATCAAGGTTGAGCAACAATTTGCCCATAATATTCAAGCCTCTGCAGAGCTATTTCGCGTACAGCAACAAAACCGCTTAGCCGATTTTGAAAGCAAAACCTCGGGCTATAACTTATTGGGTGCAGGTATTAGCTATCAAGGCGCACTCAATGCACAAAGCGACTATCAGCTGTATTTACGCGGTGATAACTTGCTTAATGTTAAAGCCCGCGAACATACGTCATTCATCAAAGACCGCGTGCAATTACCCGGTCGTAATCTAACCGTAGGAGTTAAAGTCACCCTTTAATAGTTACCCTTTTCAGCTTCTTGTTTCTCTGTTAAATAGCTCTACAGTCAGTTTAGCCACTGCTTCTGAACTGCCTCCCATTTATTGGACAGGTAAATGATTAAGCGGCCAAGGCCTGAGTTCGATATTGTATCGGGCTCAGGCCTTTTAATTTTAGCCTAATGCGTTTGTGATTATAGTAGTGGATATATCCATCAATAGCCTTTTTTAGCTGCTCTACAGACGTCCATTTCTGTAAGTAATACAGTTCTGATTTTAGCGTTCCAAAGAAGCTCTCTATCACTGCATTATCTAAGCAACTTCCTTTGCGAGACATACTTTGTGACAGCCCTCTACTTCGTAGCATTTCTTGGTACCGAGGGTTTTGGTATTGCCAGCCTTGATCACTATGCACGACTGGCGCCTCATCATTTTAAGCTCTTTATAAGCGTTGCTTATCATATTAGTAACCAAGCTAAGCGCAGGGCGACTTTTAAGCTCATAGGCAACAATTTCACCATTATAAAGTTCCACTGGAGGTGAGAAGTACAACTTCTCACCCGCCACATTGAACTCTGTGACATCTATTACCCATTTTTCATTGGGGTGTGTCGCCGTAAAGTCTGGCTGCAACATATTAGCTGCTATACGGCCCTCTTGTCCTCGATATGAGCGATATTTCTTAGGCCTGACTAAAGTTTTAAGACCCATGACCTGCATGATTCGCTGTACTTTTTTATGGTTAATACGCAACTCTTGACTGCGTAAAGCAGACGTAATACGACGGTAGCCATAGCGCCCTTTATGCTGGTGGTAAACCTTTAAAATTTTATCTTGAATTGCAGCGTATACATCAGGCTTTGATTGTTGATCTGCATAATAATAGAAAGTACTCCGCGCTATATTCGCCACTTGAAGCAGAGTCACTAGCGGATATCTCTTCCTTAACTCGATGATTGCTTTTACTTTCTCTTTCTTTTGCTCGTGTTCTTTAAGAACTGCTCTTTCTGGCGGAGCAAGTCGTCAAACTTTTTTAAATAAGCATTTTCCGCATGCAAGTACGCCACTTCTTCTTGCAGCTTTTTAAGCTCTTGCTCTGCTGGAGTTAGGTTTTGTGAGGGAGGAGTTTTGGTGGTCTATTCATTTTAGCAGGATGTCCTTTGCGGCGAGGTTCAAGTGCTTGGATATCAGGCTCTTCGCATTTGAGGGTGTGGAAAAAATCTGACCGGCTGGAAAAGGTGCCGGGGAACTTGGAAAATGTAAGCTCCTACACCAACAAAAACCAAGCCCCCGACATGAGCAATCTTACCTTTTCCAGCCCAGACCTTTCCAGCTTTTGCCAACTAAATATCCTCGGCCTGACTGCCACTGGACAACATCTTTGTGCAGAACGCGCCGTCATCGAATGCCGTTTCACCAAAGCACCTGAGCCGTGCCCCAAGTGCGGTGCTGCTGGCGTTTCACGCGGCACGGTCGATAGGTATCTTGCTCACACACCTTACGGGCAACGGCCAACTACATTGTTGCTGCGTATTCGGCGTTGGCGTTGTATTTGCGGCTGCTTCTGGCACGAAGATACCAGCAGTGCTGCGCCGCCACGCGCAAAGCTTTCCCATGGAGCGATACGCTGGGCATTGGCTGCCATCGTGCTGGATGACTTGTCGGTATCCCGTGTTGCGAGCCATCTGGACGTTGCCTGGCACACCGCCAATAGCGCTATTATCAACGAAGGTCAGCGCCTGCTTTTTAATGACTCGACACGTTTTGACGGTGTGACCGTGCTGGGCGTGGATGAGCATGTCTGGCGGCATACAAGCTGGGGTGACAAGTACGTCACCATCGTGGTTGACCTTACGCCCGTGCGTAACAAAACTGGGCCGGCCCGCTTGCTCGATGTGCTGGAAGGCCGCTCCAAACAAGCCTTTAAACAGTGGCTGAACAATCGTCCCAAGGCTTGGCGTGACCAGATTGAAAGCATTGCCATGGACGGTTTTACGGGGTTTAAATCTGCGGCACAAGAAGCCTTGCCCCAAGCCCAAACCGTGCTGGATCCCTTTCATGTGGTGCGCTGGGCAAGCAACATGCTGGATGAATGCCGCCGGCGTGTGCAACAAGACGTCCTAGGCCGTAGAGGGCGTAAAAACGACCCGCTCTACAAAAGCCGTCGAACGCTGCTGACCCGGATCAGCTACCTGTCTGACGCCAACAAAAAGCAACTGTTCCAGCTGTTTGCAGATGAGCACCACCTCGAAGTGGATTGCACTTGGAACATGTACCAACGGGTGGTCAGCGCCTACAACGAGCCGGATCGAAGGCGTGGTAAAAAACTCATGGAAGAGGTCATAAATATCATTACAGCCAGTGACTTGCCCAAAGCGCTCATCGAGGTGAAAGGCTTGGGAAAAACGCTGAAAAAATACGCGGATAGCATCCTGTCCTACTTCGACCGACCAGGAACCAGCAACGGACCTACAGAAGCTATCAATGGTCGGCTGGAACACTTGCGAGGCACTGCTTTGGGCTTTAGAAATTTAACCAACTACATCGCCAGATGCCTGTTGAAATCCGGAGGGTTTAGAAACCAGCTACACCCTTAAATGCGAAGAGCCGGATATCACCCTCATCATACACACGCTGCCACTTGCTAACGACACTATGACCTCCGCGTAAATTAAAATAAGCAGCTGTTTCTCTATATGACAGCTGATGTTTTTTCATATACACAAGAACTGAGACTTTGAACTTGGCTGAGTAAGCACCGTACTTTTTCACAAAGGCTTGAGCGCCATGCACCTGATATCGTTGATACCAAGAAAGAAGCATGCCTACTGATAATCCGTACTGGTTAGCTAAGCTTGTTATTCCAATGTTTGACTCATGATATTTCCGAGCCAGTTTTTCTTTAAACTAAGGTGAGTACTTAGACATAAAAACCCCAAAAAATTAGTCCAACTTTTTGGGGTCAGTTCACTTCTTGGTGGCTCAGGCAACTCCAAGAATCATCTGCCCGTACCCCACATTTTGAGCTTCAAATATACGTTCCATTGTAGTGTCTCCAACCTTCAAAAAATATGCAGAAAAACCTAATATGCCACAAACTTAATATACCCCTATCTAGGGTTAACCGCTTTCATCTAAGCCCTGTAAACTGCCTTACTGCCGCGTATAGCGATGTTAGGCTTTATGCGTAGAAGGAATAGCTTGTAGCTCAAGACCAATGGCACGCATGACTTTTATTACGGTCTCAAAACGAGGTTGTGCGCCGGGCGCAAAAGACTTATACAAGCTCGCTCTGCCAAGGCCAGAGTCCTTGGCTATCTGAGACATTCCACGTGCTTTGGCCACATAGCCAACGGCACGGACTAGCTCATCAGTATCGCCTTCCGATAACACTTGGCTGAGATACTCGACGATATCCTCATCGGTTTGTAGGTAGTCGGCTACATCAAAAGGCTGAACGCCAAGCTTTTTCAATACGCTCGGGTTAACATTGATTATTTCCATTTTTTACTCCCCCTTTAGTTGTCTGGCCATTTCCAGAGCTCTGGCTATGTCACGCTTCTGACTGGACTTGTCGCCGCCAGCCAGCAGGAGATACACCGTATCTCCGATTCGAGTGAAGTACACCCGGTAACCAGGTCCGTAATGGATACGCATCTCGGAGACACTCTCGCCAACTGGCTGACAGTCTCCGAAATTACCGCTGACTGCAGCATTGATACGCCTCACAATGCGCACACGAGCAGCAGGATCTCTTAGCCCACCCAGCCATTTATCGAACTCAGCAGTTCTCTCAAAATAATTCATAACATGATTGTATCCGATAGAAGACAAAACACAATAAGCAATTAGAAATTCATCAACCGATGACTATGGCACAGCCAACACTAGTCATGATAGAAAAGTAGGATGAAAAAAGCCTGCATAATTGAACTGCCCCCATTTATTGGATAGGTAAATAATTAAGCGGCCAAGGCCTGAGTTCGATATTGTATCGTGCTGATTTATTACAGCCCTTGAATTAAATCGATGCCATCCCAATATATAAGGTATAAGCAAACCATAGGAGGTAAACGATGAGTATGTTTCCTACACGTAACCGTCTATTTGATGAACTGCTAGATAACTTAGGCGGCTATTATATTAAGCCCTTACATGGCGAAGCTTTACCCCAAAGCATTAAAGTTGATATTGAAGAAATTAACGATACTTATCATATTCAGGCCGAACTACCTGGCGTAAAAAAAGAAGATATCCACGTAGATATTGATGGCGCAGTAGTCAGCATTAAAGCAGAAATCATGCAAAAAAATGCTACCGGCGAAGACAGTCGACGCTTACGCAGCGAGCGCTATTACGGTAGCGTGTCACGGCGCTTTGAATTACCGACTGATATTGACCTAGAACAGGCGCAGGCTGAGTATAGCGAAGGACTACTGCACTTAGTCTTACCAAAACGTAAACCTGCTGAAAATAGCCGCAAACTTACTATCAAGTAATGTCTTAAGTAAATCACGCCTTAACTGTCAGGTTGCTAATCCGTCAGCAGCCTGACAGTCATGCCAGCTAAAACGTCTACTGCTAGTTGCTTTGTTGCCTATAATGCGCATCACATCCTCAAATATCGGCTAATGGCGTTATGAATGTTTCTGCTTTTTCTAATCGTTATATTCAACATTACCCACTAGCACTACAACAGCAAGTAGAGCAACTCTGGAATCAGCAACAGCTCAATGCGTATTTACAGGCTAGGTATCAAACCCCACACAATTACACTAATGATAAAGCGCTTTATCATTACATCCAGCACCTGAAAAACACCCACTTAAAATCAGCGCCGCCCATTGCAAAAGCACTCTATGACAGCAAACTGGATGTGATTCACCACGCCTTAGGGCTCCACACCTCATATGCGGCTCTTCGCATTTAAGGGTGTAGCTGGTTTCTAAACCCTCCGGATTTCAGCAGGCACCTGGCGATGTAGTTGGTTAAATTTCTAAAGCCCAAAGCAGTGCCTCGCAAGTGTTCTAGCCGACCATTGATAGCTTCTGTAGGTCCGTTGCTGGTTCCTGGTCGGTCGAAGTAGGCCAGGATGCTATCCGCGTATTTTTTCAGCGTTTTTCCCAAGCCTTTCACCTCGATGAGCGCTTTGGGCAAGTCACTGGCTGTAATGATATTTATGACCTCTTCCATGAGTTTTTTACCACGCCTTCGATCCGGCTCGTTGTAGGCGCTGACCACCCGTTGGTACATGTTCCAAGTGCAATCCACTTCGAGGTGGTGCTCATCTGCAAACAGCTGGAACAGTTGCTTTTTGTTGGCGTCAGACAGGTAGCTGATCCGGGTCAGCAGCGTTCGACGGCTTTTGTAGAGCGGGTCGTTTTTACGCCCTCTACGGCCTAGGACGTCTTGTTGCACACGCCGGCGGCATTCATCCAGCATGTTGCTTGCCCAGCGCACCACATGAAAGGGATCCAGCACGGTTTGGGCTTGGGGCAAGGCTTCTTGTGCCGCAGATTTAAACCCCGTAAAACCGTCCATGGCAATGCTTTCAATCTGGTCACGCCAAGCCTTGGGACGATTGTTCAGCCACTGTTTAAAGGCTTGTTTGGAGCGGCCTTCCAGCACATCGAGCAAGCGGGCCGGCCCAGTTTTGTTACGCACGGGCGTAAGGTCAACCACGATGGTGACGTACTTGTCACCCCAGCGTGTATGCCGCCAGACATGCTCATCCACGCCGAGCACGGTCACACCGTCAAAACGTGTCGAGTCATTAAAAAGCAGGCGCTGACCTTCGTTGATAATAGCGCTATTGGCGGTGTGCCAGGCAACGTCCAGATGGCTCGCAACACGGGATACCGACAAGTCATCCAGCACGATGGCAGCCAATGCCCAGCGTATCGCCCCATGGGAAAGCTTTGCGCGTGGCGGCGCAGCACTGCTGGTATCTTCGTGCCAGAAGCAGCCGCAAATACAACGCCAACGCCGAATACGCAGCAACAATGTAGTTGGCCGTTGCCCGTAAGGTGTGTGAGCAAGATACCTATCGACCGTGCCGCGTGAAACGCCAGCAGCACCGCACTTGGGGCACGGCTCAGGTGCTTTGGTGAAACGGCATTCGATGACGGCGCGTTCTGCACAAAGATGTTGTCCAGTGGCAGTCAGGCCGAGGATATTTAGTTGGCAAAAGCTGGAAAGGTCTGGGCTGGAAAAGGTAAGATTGCTCATGTCGGGGGCTTGGTTTTTGTTGGTGTAGGAGCTTACATTTTCTAAGATCCCCGACTCCTTTTCCAGCCGGTCAGATTTTTTCCACACCCTCAAATGCGAAGAGCCTCATATGCTAGGGTGCAAGGTAATAAGCTTAAAGTAAAAAAAGAAATTCGAATTTCTCATCTATTCAAACAGGCCGATAGCGCATTTTTAAACATGATTGTGGTACACGAGCTTGCTCACTTACGAGAAAGTGCACACAACAAAAGCTTCTACCAGCTCTGTGAGTTTATGATGCCCAATTACCATCAGGTAGAGTTTGATTTTCGAGTTTATCTCACTGCACAACTACAACATACTTAGCCAGCTGACTAATCCCTAAGCAAAGCGTTTAACCACGAAGCGCTCAAATATCGAGCGCTTTTTTTGTTATACTTGCGCCCATTTTAATTCTTTCATTGAGGCGCTATTAAGCATGAGCAAGCAAGCTGCCGAAGTCGCAAAACGCCGTACTTTCGCTATTATCTCGCACCCAGATGCGGGTAAAACCACCATTACCGAGCGCCTACTGTTAATGGGGCAAGCCATTTCGGTAGCGGGCACGGTTAAATCCCGTAAGTCCGATCGCCATGCCACCTCAGACTGGATGGAAATGGAAAAGCAACGGGGTATTTCAATTACCACCTCGGTGATGCAGTTTCCTTACCGCGAGCACATGATTAACCTGCTCGATACCCCAGGTCACGAAGACTTCTCGGAAGATACTTACCGCACCCTAACCGCGGTCGATAGCGCCCTGATGATGATTGACGGCGGTAAAGGGGTAGAGCCGCGGACTATCGCCTTAATGAACGTCTGTCGCCTACGTGATACGCCGATCATTAGTTTTGTGAACAAACTCGACCGTGATATTCGTGATCCCATTGAGCTACTGGATGAAATCGAAGAAGTACTCAATATTCAAGCCGCGCCCATTACTTGGCCGATTGGTTCTTATCGTGAATTTAAAGGGGTGTATCACCTAACCGATGACTGTATCTATGTATATAGTCCAGGTCATGGTCATGAGCGTACCGAAGCCAAAGTGATTCAAGGCCTCGATAGCCCCGAAGCAAGGGAGCTAATTGGTGACCTGTACGATGATTTCATCGAAGAATTGGAGCTAGTACAGGGCGCCTGCCATGAGTTTGATCATGAACTGTTCTTAGCGGGCAAAATGACCCCAGTGTTCTTTGGTACCGCACTTGGCAACTTTGGGGTTGATCATGTGTTAGATGCCTTTGTTAATTGGGCGCCACAACCCCAATCGCGCGACACTGAAGTGCGTGCGGTGCAGCCTAGCGAAGAAACTTTTAGTGGTTTCGTGTTTAAAATTCAGGCCAATATGGATCCACGCCACCGCGACCGGATTGCCTTTATGCGGGTATGTTCAGGTAAATACGAGCAAGGCATGAAAATGCGCCACGTACGGATTAACAAAGACATTAAAATTGCCGATGCGCTGACCTTTTTCTCAAGTGATCGTGAGCGCCTAGAAGAAGCCTATGCCGGCGATATTATTGGCCTACACAACCACGGCACAATTCAAATTGGCGATACCTTTACCGCCGGTGAAAGTATGACCTTTATGGGCATCCCGCACTTTGCACCAGAACTGTTCCGCCGCGTGCGTCTAAAAGATCCGCTCAAATCCAAACAGTTACGCCAAGGTTTGCAGGAGTTAGCCGAAGAAGGCGCCACCCAGGTATTCTTCCCGCAGCACAATAACGATATTATTTTGGGTGCCATCGGCGTGCTGCAATTTGATGTGGTGGCTAGCCGCTTAAAAGAAGAATACAAAGTCGACTGTATTTACGAATCAGTTAACGTTTGGTCGGCGCGTTGGATTGAATGTGATAACGCGAAAAAGCTGGATGAGTTTAAAGACAAAGCCTACGACAATTTATCAATTGATGGCGGCGGTCACCTCACCTACCTTGCCCCTACCCGAGTTAACCTGAGTTTAATGGAAGAGCGTTGGCCCGATATTAAATTCTTAGCCACTCGCGAGCACCACTAACTTTCGCGGCCGCCAGCTCGCTGACTCAGCTAGGCGCAACGCTTAGCTGAGTACACTAAGGAGCCACCATGCAGCTGATTGACTCCCATTGCCACCTTGACTTCCCTGTGTTTGATCCTGATCGCTCCCAAGTGATTCAGCGAAGTCAAGCTCTGGGCGTGAGCCATATGCTGCTGGCAGGCACTACTCAGGCGACCTGGCAGCGCCTGCTTGCTACCCTTAAAGAATTTCCTAATTTCTACGGCGCGCTGGGTTTACACCCGTATTTTTTAGCCGAGCACCAGGCCCTGCACCTTCAACAGCTAGCCGAACAACTCAGCAGCCAAGCTACTAACCCACAACTGGTTGCAGTGGGTGAAATCGGTTTAGATTTTCAGTTGCCAGAACTTGATCGAAGCCAACAACACTACTTTTTTGAGCAACAACTAGCGCTAGCTCATGAGTTTAATTTGCCAGCCATTATTCATGTGCGCAAAGCTCACGACCCAACCATCGCTATCCTAAAACGCTTTAAACTGTCGCGCGGTGGAATAATTCATGCTTTTAATGGCAGCCCAGAACAAGCCAAAGAATACATTAAGCTTGGATTTTATCTAGGCATTGGCGGCGCTTATACCTGGCCAAATGCCACCCGCTTACAGCGTACCTTGCAGCAACTGCCGCTAGATAGTCTGCTGCTGGAAACCGACAGCCCCGATATGGCGCCAAGTTTTGCAGCTAATCAGCGCAACAGCCCAGAAAACCTGCCGCAAATCTGCCAGCAGGTAGCCCAAATCTTACAAGTATCCCCTGAGCAACTGGCCAAGCATTCTAGCCAAAACTTTCACCAGCTTTTTCAGCTAACAGCGGCGCAATAAAAAAGCCGACTTCAGGCCAGTGAAATCGGCTTAATCCTAGTGCAGCAGCAGAATTAGCTTTTAATCTTGCACTCAAGTGACTGATCAGGGTTGGCCATTAGGTCGGTAAAGTAAGCGGTATCGCCCTTGCTCCACCATTCATAAATGTCGCCAACATATTTAGCACCACTGCCAGAGATTACCTGCGCCAGGGTATAAATTTTGCCATTAGGTAGACGAATTTCCGCCAAATTCGATTCACCTGAATCGTAGTAGCGCACCGAATAGGTTTTTTTATCGCTGCACTGGTAGCTGCTCATTTTGCCAACTACTGCGGTGGTAACCCGCTCTAGGGTATCGCCTGACTTTTTAAATGAGTTTTCCATACTGCTACAGCCCACAGCCGCTAGCGCCAGTGTTGCAAAACCTAAGTATTTCAATGACTGAGTAAGTGTTTTCATTAAGGTGTCCTCCCAACTAGATGCAGCATCAGACCGCATACACGGCAAAATATTCCATTATTTTATTGCGCTGACTCAGGATAAAGCCGCTGCATAGCTTGTAAGCGCTCGGTGATGGCCTTACGCCAATGCGTGGGGGCTTGCACCTGAATATGCTCGCCCAAGCCAAATACCCACCATAGGGTTTCACTGTCATCGGGCACAGTAGCAACTAAACGATAATCCTCACTATGGGCGATAGGCGTCAGCTGTTGTTGCTCAGCCAGCGGGGTTTCTTTTAACACCCAGGCCATATCGGCCGAAACAATCGCCTCCAGTGTTACCTGCTGAATAGGCGCGGCGCTGTTCAGCTCATCGCGAATGTAGTGATCAATATTAAACTCTGGATGCTCTTTGGCAGGCTGCTCCAATACAGTAGCGGCCTGAATTCGATGCAAGGCAAATTGGCGTAGATCAGTGTACTCATTAACGCTGGCAATTAAGTAGCTGATAGCATGCCTTGAGACAACCCCCGCAGGATGCAAGACAAACTGACTGGGCTGGGTTTTATTACGCCCTAAGTAACTAACCTGTATCTGCTTGCGCTCCAGCAACGCATTCGATACCGCCGCCCACACCTCAGCACTGACTTCTGCTGGCAGCAAACATTTACCGTTCGGTATCGCCCGCACTGAACGCGACCAATGCGATAGGTGGTTTTTACTCATGCTATTAATGTACGACCACGCCCGACTAAACTGCGGCGCCATTAAGTCCAGCACACTTTGCGGCAATAAGTTTTGCAAGTGTTCTTCAGCCAGCGCCAAAGCCAAGGCCGTTGGCGACTCTATATCACGCAAATCCACTGTGCCACCGGCAATAAAGCTCCACGCATTACGCCCATTACGCTTTTCGGTGGTTAACTGAAAAGGCCCAGACAATCGCACTAAATCACGCTGCACACTACGCAGCGTTACCTCAAAGCCCCGCTCTTGTAGCTTTTCTTGCAACACTGCAGTGCTAGTAAAACGCGGCGCCTCCGGAATTAAACGCAACAAAGTTAATTGCCGTAACAGCGTATCTTTAGTGCCTGACATGGTGCTAAATCCAACTCTTAATAATTAGTAAGTGTTCTGTCGTTGCTTCAACATAAGCTTAGTTTTTATCTATTCAGCGGATGTTATAAGTAACTTAGATTAAATAATGCACGCTAGAGTATCTAATCATGCAAACCATTATTCTTGATCATCGTCATTTAGAACTGGCTTATGAAAATCAATGCTTGCTTATCCGCCACCCAGAGCAAGCAACACGTAGCCTGCCGTTAAAACGTGTACATCAGGTGATTTGTTCTTGGGCTCATTTAATTCACTCGTTTAGCTACTGTAACAGCAAACATAGCAGCTGGTACGCCTCATCCTTTCTATCTAGAACCCTTGCCTCACACAGAACGAATTGCCATGCTTTGGTCACTTTAGAATCTTTGCTGGGAAGGTCGTGCAGATGAGACGGTTATTGGCGGTGATGTTAGCGGTGCCTTTGTTACTGCTAGCCTTAGGCGCGGGCTATTTGTATTACAAACTGCCCAAGCGCAGCGGCAGTCTTGCGTTGTCTGGGCTAAGTGCTGAAGTAACGGTGCATTATGATGAGCGCGGGGTGCCGCATATTTATGCTAAGAATCAAACCGATATGTACCGTGCACTGGGGTTTGTGCATGCCCAGGATCGATTATTTCAAATGGAAATTATGCGCCGCCTAGCTAACGGCGAGCTAGCCGAAGTGCTGGGTGAAGATTTAGTTAACATTGATAAGCTGTTTCGTACCCTACGGCTGGCCGAACACGCACGGCAGTATGTAGCGAATATCCCTGCCGATAGCCCCGCATTAGCCGCAATGCAAGCCTATTTAGCTGGGGTTAATCATTACCAAGCAACAGGTCCTACACCAGTTGAGTACGATTTACTGGGCATTCAGCCGCGTCCTTTTACCCCAGAAGACACGGTGGCGATTGCCGGCTATTTAGCCTACAGCTTTGCTGCGGCTTTTCGCACCGAGCCGGTGCTAAGCTTTATTCAGCAAGAGCTGGGCAATGATTATTTAGATATTTTCCCGCTCGATAGCCCAAGCACTGGCGCAGTCAGCCAACTGCCACAAGACTCCTTGCAAGCGCTGCAACAGGTTGCCCGCTTATCCCATAGTGCTTTATTAGATGCGGGTCTTCCGCAATTTGAAGGCAGTAATGCGTGGGCTGTTTCTGGTGCCCATACTGCAAGCGGCCTACCTATTTTGGCGGGTGATCCACACATTACTTTTTCGACCCCAGCAGTTTGGTATGAGGCACACCTAAATAGCCCAGATTTTGAACTGTATGGACATTTTATGGCGCTCAATCCCTTTGCGTTGCTAGGGCATAATCAAAACTTCGCTTGGAGCATTACGATGTTCCAAAATGATGATGTGGATTTAATTGCCGAGCAGCTCAATCCGGACAATCCGCAGCAAGTTTGGCATAAGCAGCAATGGGTCGAGCTAGAACAGCACACCGAGCTCATTAAGGTTAAAGGCGCTGAGCCGGTGGCGTTAACCCTTTCGCGCTCGCCCAATGGCCCGATTATTACCGATATTGTTGAAGGACCAGTGAGCCAGCCAATCGCGCTATGGTGGGCATTTTTAGAAACTGAAAACCCCTTACTGGATGCGTTTTATCTGCTCAATCGCGCGGATCATCTAGAAGCGGCGCGGGAGGCGGTGCAAAAAATTCATGCACCAGGATTAAATATTGTCTGGGCCAACGCCGAAGGTGATATTGCTTGGTGGGCCGCAGCTAAGTTGCCGATTAGGCCAGAGGGAGTGAACCCTAACTTAGTATTGCAGGCCAACCAAGGGCAGGCACAAAAGTTAGGCTTTTATGACTTTAGCTACAATCCGCAGCTAGAAAATCCGGTAAACGGCAAAATTTTATCCGCCAACTACCGCACTGCTTCGCCTAAAGGCATTAGTATTCCTGGCTATTACAACCCGCCCGAGCGTGGGCAAAGGCTCTGGGACTTGCTACAAGCCCAGGCCAGCCCTTGGCAAGCCAGCGATATGCAAGCGCTGCAGCTAGATGCCCAATCAGACTATGCGCCTAAGGTGCTGCAGGCCTTAGCTACTGAGTTACAACAGGCCGCGCAAACCGATGCGCAACAGCAGGCAGTGGCAGCGTTACTGAATTGGCACGGCGACTATCCGCTAGACAGTGCGCTACCTACTCTGTTTAGTGAATTTAGCATGCAGCTAATGCAAAACGTGGTGCAGCCTAACATTGGTGAGGAGCTGTATCACGCCTTGGTGCACACGCCAATTATCGATTACGCCTTACCTGAACTGGCCCAGCGCCAGCAATCACCTTGGTGGCGTGATGCCCAAGGGCGGCAAGCCGCAGTCGCAGCCGCTTGGCAAGCCAGTTGGGCGCACTTAAGCGAACTGTATGGCGAGCAGTGGCAAGACTGGCATTGGGGACAAGCCCACCGTATTACCCACAAACACCCCTTAGGTCAGGTCGCCCCTTTGGATTTTTTGCTTAATATTGGCGAGTTTGCCGCGCCAGGTGGACACGAGCTGCCCAATAACTTTTCTGCTGCCCGCAGTATTGCGCCTTGGCCCGTTAGTTATGGTCCTTCTACGCGACGGATTATTGACTTTGCTAATACTGATTATTCATTAGGCATTATTCCCACTGGGCAAAGTGGCGTATTTTTTGATAAACATTATGCAGACCAAGCCCAAGACCATACATTAGGTATTTATCAAAAACAATATTTATCTCCTGAGTTAATTAAACAACAAACGGCTTCATCACTTAAATTAACCCCTAAATAAAATACTAAACTAAGCGTCAGTTATTACATACAACAATAACTGGCGCAAGCTCTTTTAATTTTTAATTTTTAATTTTTAATTAAACAATAAACAATAAACAATAAACAATAAACAATAAACAATAAACAATAAACAATAAACAATAAACAATAAACAATAAACAATAAACAATAAACAATAAACAATAAACAATAAACAATAAACAATAAACAATAAACAATAAACAATAAACAATAAACAATAAACAAAATGCTATTTACACAAATAACAAATAACAAATAACAAATAACAAATAACAAATAACAAATAACAAATAACAAATAACAAATAACAAATAACAAATAACAAATAACAAATAACAAATAATCCTATTGGCTAAAATCGCTAAATCTCACATTTAATCAACTTGCACCTCCAATTAAATTAAAATCACGCCACCATTGGGATATCTGGCAAAAATGCCACTTTTGCGTGCTGCAATGGCCATTGGCTAAGGCATAACGAATCGCTGCCACATCTACCTGTTGAATATAGCGGGTAGTGTCTTCCATGCGGGCTTCACCGCCAAATCCTTGCTGCATCTCAGCTAGCGCTTGGGCTTTACTCCAGCCTTGATACACCATGCGATACATCGCTGCGATGAGTCCCGTGCGATTTTGTCCATGCTTGCAGTGAATCAATACCTTGCCTTGCTGCTCGGGTGGCGCTACGCTCTTGGCTATCTTGTAGCACATGATCATGGCGGCGCATTTGTTTGCGCGGACTTAAAATGGCTACGTCTTGCCCATCAAATAAACCTAAGTGCTGATAGTTGCCAATCAGTGCGCGGCCTTTGTGCTGAGCTTCGGCTCGCAATACATCACGGCCAAAAAAGGTCGACTCATAGGACACATTAAGCAAGCCCAATAAGGTTGGGGCTAAATCAATCTGACTGGTGACTAACTCGATTGTTTGCGCTGGAATATGCTGGGGACTGTAGATAAAGAGCGGAATATGGTAGTTGGCAATCGGTAAGTCTTCTTTACCGGCACTACCTGCCGTGTGATCGGCGACAAACACAAAGATAGTATCGTCAAACCAAGGTTAGTAATTGAAGATAATCGGGATATTTTGTCGAATATTTTGGATTATCTGCAGCTTAAGGGCTTTACCGGAGACTGTGCCCAAGACGGCCTAAGTGGTCTGCATCTAGCGGCCAGTAACAGCTACGATTTAATTGTGCTGGATATTATGCTGCCAGGAATTGATGGCTATCAGGTTTGCCAACGGCTGCGCCAAGATGCTCAGAATCATACGCCGATTATTATGCGCACCGCCCGCGACGCCTTAGATGATCGGCTGCAAGGTTTAAATAGAGTAACGCAAAAAGCGAGCCGCTGATGCAGGCTCGCTTGGGTGTTACTGTAAAGCTTAAGACGGATCAATCTTCGGGTAGATTTTCACGCTTAGCGTAATGCTGCGCCATCACGGCACACACCATCAATTGAATTTGGTGGAAAATCATCAGCGGCAAAATAGCAGGACCTACTGCGCCACCGGCAAATAACACCTGGGCCATAGGAACACCGGTGGCCATACTTTTTTTCGAGCCACAAAACACAATGGTGATTTCATCTTCTTTATTAAAGTGTAACCGGCGCGCCAGCGTGGTGGTCATCCATAGCACTATGGCTAAAATCACGCTACAAACCACCGTGAGTAACAACAGCGATAACGGTGGCACGGCGCTCCATAAGCCACCAACCACTGCCGCACTAAAGGCGGTGTAGACCACTAACAAAATAGAGCCTTGATCGACATTTTTTAACCAGTTACGGTTGCGATCAATCCAGTCGCCAATCCAACGACGCATAAGGTGCCCGGCAATAAATGGCAGTAATAATTGCACACTGATTTTTAGCACCGCCTCTAACATTCCGGTGGTTCCCGCATCGGCATCTAACAAGATTTTGACCAACAGCGGGGTGACTAAAATTCCTACCAAGCTCGACGCCGAAGCATTACACACCGCGGCCGGTATATTGCCCCGTGCCATGGAGGTAAAAGCAATCGCCGATTGCACGGTGCCTGGCAAAGCCGATAAATACAGCATCCCCACCCATAACTCATCACCCAGTAACGGACGCAGCACCGGCTGCAAACCAAGCATTAAAATAGGAAATAAAATAAAGGTGCAGGCAAACACCAACAAGTGCAGTCGCCAATGCATAGCACCGGCAATAATCGCACTGCGCGATAATTTAGAGCCATGTAAAAAAAACAACAGCGCAATGGCAAAGGCTGTGATCCACTCAAACACCAACGCGCCTTGACCATGGGCCGGCAACAGCGAAGCCGTAACAATGACCGCAATTAAAATCAGAGTAAAGTTATCAAATAAAATACGTAACTTGGCCAACATGGCTAACTTTCCTTACAACAACTGAATAAAGATTGCGGCACAGCATACGCAGTTGCTAACCTTCTTGCTAACGACAAACAGTCTAAGAGTAATGCTAAACGGACATAAAATGAGCCCTGCCTTACTGGATCTCAATCAATTAACACAGCTACCACGACCTATTTACGGACAAGCTGAATCACTGCCCAATTATGTCTTGAATTTTTGGCATAGCCACCCGTGGGTGCAGTTTTCCTATGCGTTACAAGGGGTGCTGGAGGTGAAAACCGCGCGCGGCCGCTACATAGCGCCGCCACAACGGGGTATTTGGATTCCCCAAGGCATCGAACACCGGGTGACTAGCCAACCGCAAACTGTGGTGCGCAGTTTATACATTGATTCGGCAGCAGCCCCTTGGGGCAGTACTGACTGCAGGGTGCTGGAAGTCAATTTATTACTCAGGGAGTTAATCCGCGCCTTTAGCCAGCTGCCGATTGAGTACGATGAAGACTCTGCTGCTGGGCGTTTAGCCAGCGTGTTACTGGATCAACTAGCCGCTGCTCCCAAGCACGATTTAATGCTGCCGCTACCTGAAGACTCGCGGCTAAAACGCATTACCGAGCAATTAAGCCAGCACCCAGAAAACCCTACCACGCTGGAGCAGTGGGCTGAGCAACTGACTGTTTCGAGCAAAACCTTAAGTCGCTTATTTATTAAGGAAACAGGACTGACCTTTCGTGAATGGCGTCAACGCCTAAGATTGCTCAGCGCACTGTCCCTACTCGAACAGCAACAAGCGGTTACTGAAGTAGCCTTTAGCTGCGGTTACGAATCGGTATCGGCATTTATTGCTGCGTTTAAACAACTTTTTTCAGCTACGCCTAAGGCGTTTTTTGACATTCAAACTTAATTCAGCCGCCAGTAAACTCAGTTGAACACAGCAGAGCCCGAAACAAACGCTGGGCACCTTATCTAAAGTACCCAGCTCTCTTTCAGGCTGATCTTTTTGCTCGCTGCAACTTTTGATAAGCCTCGAGTAAACGTTGGTGGGCGGGAAGCTGGGTTAAGTTGTTGTCGACTGTTTCTAAGCCAGCAAAACGCAACTCGCCGTTTACTACCTGTTGTACTTGCTGAACGACCGCGGCGCCGTACATACGATTAAATGCAGGCAAGTAGTCCGCAAATTCGCGCTCGGTGCCGTCTAACTCAAAACTAAGGAATGCGTGTAGGCAACGGTAATAGTTTTGACGCTCTGCTGAAAACACGCTGCTATTAAAGGCCAGTGTCCACTCAGTCCATTCCATGGCGGCTGCAAAGTCACCACCAGCCAGCGCCAACATTGCTTTTAATTCGCCAATACGCAGCCCAGCCAGTACCGAGCCTGCGGTAGGCACTACACCAATTAGCTCGGCAATTGGCATAAAGTCATCAAAACCCTCTTCGGTTAAGGCATCAATTAACTCTAAATACTCTTCTTCTTGCCAATCACTGTCGGCAAGATTAAGCACCAGTTCACGCAAGTCTTGCCCCATGTTGTTATTGGCTAACTCTAAATCTTCCACTGCATAAATTTCAGACAGTCCCGGCACAATAATGCGGCAAGCGTCAATCCCTAGGTGCTGATAATCGGCAATATAAGCATCAGTTCCTTGCTGCTGCACAATGGCTAATAAGTTGGCAAACTCTTCAGCAGTACTGCCTTTAAAGCTCCAGTCGACAAACTCATAATCAGCCTGCTGACTAAATAAATCCCAAGAAACTAAACCACTTGAATCGGTAAAGTGAGTTTCTAGGTTGGTGTAATCGGCTACTTGGTCGTTATCAAAGGTCGGTGGTAAAAACACATCCAGCTGCTTTAGGCTACGGCCTTGCAATAACTCGGTTACGGTGCGCTCTAAGGCTACGGAAAAATCAGGGTGTGCGCCAAAGGAGGCAAAACAAGTGCCGTTGCTTGGGTTAAATAACACCACACTAATAACCGGAAACTCGCCACCTAGCGAAGCATCAAAGGCATACAGCGGAAAACCCTGCGCCTCAATCGCTTGCATCGCCTCTACTACTAGCGGATAGCGCGCTAGCACTGCGGCTGGAATTTCTGGCAGGCTAATGGCATCAATTAATACTCGGTTTTTTACATAGCGCTCCAAAATCTCCGATAGCGCTTGCACCCGCGCCTCATCACGACTATTACCCGCCGACATACCATTAGATACATACAAGTTGCCGATAATATTCATCGGGATATACACCCTTTGCTGATCGGCCTGACGCACAAAGGGCAGCGCACAAATACCGCGCTCGAAGTTATCAGACTGTAAATCAATCAAGGCATTGGCTTGTAACGGCTGCTCGGCTTGATAAAAATCTAATAAACGCTGATCCAGCAGCCCTGCGGGTAATTGTTGGTTATCAGTTAATTCAAACCAACGCTCATCGGGATAATGCACAAACTCACTGTTGGCGATTTGCTCACCCAAATAAAAATCGGCAAAAAAATAGTTGCAAGATAAGCGCTCAAGAAACTCACCTAAAGCCGAAGCCAGGGCCGCTTTTTTAGTGGTGCCTTTGCCGTTGGTAAAGCACTGCGGGCAATCACGGTCATGAATATGCACCGACCAGACATTAGGCACCGGGTTAAGCCATGAAGCCTGCTCGATATTAAAGCCTATGTTTTGCAGCTGCTGCTGAAAACGCTCAATGGTAGTTTCTAAGGCCGCGTCTTTGCCGGCAATAAAGGTTTGTTCAGTCAACATCGCTGCACTCTTGGTAAAGTAAAATTACGCCAAAGTATACGAGCTTTTAACCAGTGTTTTTGCTTTATCTTAGGCGTGTTTTATTCCTCGTGGCACACAATGTTCCACGTGGAACATTTTACCAACGCCCTGTTGTTTCTCACCCAATTGTCACCCAGTTGTAGTAACTTGAGCGCTGATTAAGCTCGCAATTCAGCGCGAGAGTTTTAGGAGAAAATCATTATGGCTGTGTTCACCCTACGCTTACCCTTACGCCGAGTGTGGGCGATTGATAAGTTTGGCCCCAGTGTGCGCTTTTTTATCGCGCTGACTATTTGCATGGCTTGGAGCTGGTCGCAGCATAATATGCAGCAGCTAATTCCTCTGTTCTTAGGAGTGATTGCCAGTGCACTGGCTGAATCAGATGACACTTGGCAAGGTCGTCTGGTCGCGTTGTTAGTTACCTTAGGCTGCTTTTTAGTCACCGCCACCGCGGTCGAGCTGCTCTACCCTCACCCTTTGCTGTTTGGTATTAGCCTCAGTATGGCAACCTTTGCCTTGATTATGTTTGGTGCAGTGAGTGAGCGCTACGGCACCATTGCCTTTGCCACCTTAGTACTGTCGATTTACACCATGATCGGTTTAGAACAAAAAGGTGATCAGCCCATTATCTTATTTGATGATTCTTTAGTATTACTTAGCGGGGCGGCTATTTATGGGGTGATCTCGGTCATTTGGCATGGTCTGTTTGCCCAACAGCCGCTGCAGCAAAGCTTAGCGCGATTATTTCGCCGTCAATGTGAATACTTAAAAATCAAGTCCACCCTGTTTGAACCGCTACGCAATATGGATGTGGAGAGTCATCGTTTAGCCTTGGCCCAGCAAAATAGCCGAGTAGTAGCGGCCCTCAATGACACCAAAAATATCATCCTACACCGTGTAGGTGGCGGTCGCCCGAGCCCTAAAGTTAGTCGCTACCTTAAGTTATATTTTTTAGCCCAAGATATTCACGAGCGCGCCAGCTCGTCGCATTACCCTTACCAAGAACTAGCTGAAGCTTTCTTCCACAGCGATGTACTGTTTCGCTGTTTACGTTTATTGCGCCAGCAAGGTGATGCCTGTAAGGCGCTGGCCAAGGCGATTCAGTTTAAGCAGCCGTTCGATTACGGTGCGGGGCACACCGCAGCGTTAGAGGATTTACAAGCAGCAATTTTATATTTACGCCAACAAAACAATCCCGAATGGCGAGATTTACTGCGCTCATTGCGCGCGCTGGCTAACAACCTCAGTACCCTCGATAGTTTACTAAGTGATGCCGCTAATCCTGATGCACTGGCGCTGAGCCAAGACACTATGATTTTAGACCGTGATCCTAAAACCTTACGCGAGGCTTGGGAACGTATCGTACAGCAACTTACACCTAACTCTTTACTGTTTCGCCATGCGCTGCGTTTATCCTTGGTAGTAGCAGTGAGTTTTAGTGTGATGCAATGGCTGCATCCCCATCAAGGCTTTTGGATTTTACTGACTGCGCTATTTGTCTGCCGGCCGAACTATGGTGCTACCCGAGTTAAATTAGTAGAGCGGATTATTGGCACCATTGCCGGCTTGGGTGCCAGCTGGGTGTTGTTTACCCTGTTTCCTTATTTATGGGTACAAGCCCTATTTGCGGTGGCCGCTGGGGTGGCTTTTTTTGCCACCCGCACCACCCACTATATGTTGTCGACCGCCTTTATTACCTTGATGGTGCTGTTTTGTTTTAACCAAATTGGTGACGGTTATCATCTGTTTTTGCCACGCTTAACCGATACCCTAATTGGTGCGGGTATTGCAGGTTTAGCAGTGTTATTAATTCTGCCTGACTGGCAAGGCCGGCGCTTAAATCTGGTAGTGGCTAACACCCTAACCGCTAATAGCCATTACCTACAGCAAATTATGCAGGAGTATCAAACCGGTAAAACCAACGATATGAGTTATCGGGTAGCACGCCGCGATGCCCATAATGCCGATGCTGCGCTCTCTGTTACCTTAGCCAATATGCTCAAAGAACCGGGACATTTTCGTAAAGAAACCGATGTTGGTTTTCGCTTTTTACTGCTGTCGCACACCTTGCTAGGCTATATTTCGGCGCTAGGTGCCCATCGTCAACTACTGGCAGATGCCCCGACCTATAGCAATTTATCCGCTGAGGCGCAGTTACTGGTTAACAGTTTAGAGGCCTTAGCAGAACAACTGAAACAACGGCAAACCATCGAGCTGATCAATGAAACCGAACAGCAACAAACTGTACGCTTACGCCATCTCGACAGCGAAGAGGACGACACCCTGCGGCTACTACAAACTCAGCTCTTGCTGATCAGCCAGCAGCTGGCCTCCTTGCGCAGCCTCGCTGCCAGCATTAGTAAACCACTACTGAAAACAAAAAAATCTGCCTAGCACCAACTAAGCAGATTTTACACTTCACTTGTCCGTCATTTTAGGGCACGGACAAGTGAATTAAAGCATGCGTTTTAAGGTGTTATCTTTTAATAGCCAGTGATGGCCCAAAGCCGCAGCAATATGACCCAGCACCAACAACACAAATAACAAAGCCAATGGCGAGTGCAAATTACCAAGCGTCACTAACCAAGGAATAGTGTCAGGGCTTTTAGCTACCCACTGCATACCAAAAATTGTTAACCCATAGCCATTACCCAGCATAAAAGCGATACCGGTTAAGGGCATTGCCAGCATACAAGCATAGAGTACACCGTGGCCTAATTTGGCTAACAGACCTAAGCTACCTGCTGTCGATGGCCGCTGCCGACGCTGGCTAAAGGCCCAAACTAGCCGCACAATCACCAGCAGCAATAACAAGCTACCTACTGAACCATGCCAAGGACCAAAGGTGTTGCCCAGCCAGTGCTGATTATCATTGATCCGTCCAGCAAATTTAAAAAATTGCTGCAAAAATAAGATGGCCATTCCCCAGTGCAATAGCTTGCTGAAAGTGCCATAACGCTGCTTGCTGTCCTGCCACATCGTGTTACTCCCCATTGGTTTATCCCTTATTCAGCCGTTTGCCAGCTAAACTCTAACGTTTCTTTACTGGCCATTCGCAACAAATGATCAACCACCACCTGCTTAAGTTGAGCTAACTGCTCCGCACTCGCACTTAACTGCAACAGTAAGCCATTGGCTTGATAGCCCATCACACAACGACCAAAATCCGTCAGCTCAATGCTGAGCTGCTGCTCATCTTCGGTCACCGGAAATTTGTGCGCCCAATGTTTGGCTAAACGCTTGGCTAAGCGCTGCGGATTTGCTGTGGTTACCTGTCCTATTAACTGTTGCATGCAAGACACCTCTGATAAGTAAAATAATCAGCCAAACTCAAAGGCTGAAATTTGTGTTTTAAGCTGTAATTGACTAAAGGCTTTCTGTGCCGGCTGCCCACTCGCACCCGCCACCACCATTAACGGCAATAAGTGTTCTTCGGCACCTACGGGATGACAAAGACGTGCCGCAGGCGCCTGCTGCCAATTAGCTAAAGCAGCATTACGCTCGGCTACCGGTAGGCACAAAGTATCCGTCAACCACTGATCAAACTGCTGGGACGCAGCAGTATAGTGAGGATCACCGTACCCCCGCATATTGTGAAAGCTCATGCCACTGCCCAAAATAAATACGTCTTCTTCGGCCAAAGACGCAAGAGCTTGGCCTAATTGAATATGGGCCGCTGGATCTAAATCTTGGCGTAAGGAAATCTGCACCACCGGAATCTGAGCCTCAGGAAACATCAGTAATAACGGAATAAACACACCATGATCATAGTTACGCTCGGCGTCAGTATTAACCCTAAGCCCTGCCCCTTGAATACGCTGCACGATAGTATCGGTTAGCGGTAAGTCATTGGCTGCAGGGTAGGTAAGCTGATAGGTCGACTCTGGAAAGCCGTAATAATCAAACAACAGTTGCGGTTGGGCTTGAGTGAGCACAGTAAATTCTGCCTCTAACCAATGTGCCGAAATCACTACGATAGCTTTTGGCACACGCGGTAACCGCTGCTGAACGCTAGCTAAATAGTCTTTTAATGCATACCACTCATCGGCTGGCTGCCAGTCCATAAAAAAACACGGGCCTGCTCCATGGGGAATATAGTGTCTGGGCATCGGGCTCGGCACCGATGCTGTAGCTGCTGTATGAAACATAAGACACCCCACAAACTAGATAAGAATCACTATCAATTAGCTTATAGGTATACTAAACAAAGATAATCACCCTTTATGTACAAAATCTTTGTACTAGGAGTAGATAATGTTCGATCAATTAACAGGGATGCGCGTGTTTGTCTTGGCTGCACAGCAAGGCAGTATTTCTGCAGCTGCCGAGCGGCTAGAACTTTCGCCTACCATGGCCGGACGCCATTTAACCCAGCTAGAAGAATATTTGGGAGTTAAGCTGTTTCATCGCTCTACCCGACGCCTATCCATTACTGAGCCTGGGGTTAACTACCTACCCGCCTGCGAACGAATTTTGGCTGATATCAGTGAGGCCAATCGCATGGTCTCCGCCCAGCAGCACCAAGCCCAAGGGATATTGCGGATGAATGTTCCCCTAAGCTTTAGCATTAAATACCTAGCGCCATTAATGCCGTTATTTAGCCAAACTTACCCCCAGGTGCAAGTGGAATTGGGTTTAACAGATCAAGCGATCGATTTATTGGCTGGCCACTGGGATATGGGGATTCGGGTCGGCAGCTTAGCCAATAGCCCCAGCTTACAAGCGCGTAAACTGGCCGACTGCCAACTACATGTGTGTGCAGCACCGGCTTATTTAGCGCAACACGGCACACCGCAAACTGTGGCCGATTTAGCCCAGCATAACTGTTTACAGTACAGCCTGAGCGAGCCCAATCGCTGGGCATTTGGTACGCATCAACAAACTGTGGTTGAGGTTAGCGGTAATCTCACCGCTAATAATGGTGATGCCTTAGTCATAGCAGCCATTGGCGGCCAAGGCATTATCTATAAACCCGACTTTTTAGTGCGTGATGCTCTCGCCGATGGGCGTTTAGTCAACTTAACCTTGGATCAACCGGTGCTGCCGCAAGAGGGAATTTATGCGTTTTATCCTAAGCAGCGCTATTTACCGTTGAAGGTGCGAGTAATGATTGATTTTTTAACCGAGCAATTGCAGCAAGCACTGGCATAAAACCAAACAGCCCTGCATAACCTAAGGCTAGCAGGGCTGGTGGATATGGCTAATACAGCGGCCTAGCGAAAACTAGAGTACTTAGTTTTGCTCGTGGTATTTAGCTGATAGCTCATGCACTGCATTAATAAAGGCGCCTGCATGCTCGGGATCAACCTGCGGTGTAATGCCGTGGCCAAGGTTAAATACATGACCGGTACCAGTACCGTAGCTGGCTAAAATACGGGCCACTTCATCGCGAATCGAATCAGGGCTAGCGTACAGTACCGAAGGATCCATGTTGCCCTGTAGCGCTACCTTATCGCCCACGCGCTGACGCGCGCTGCCAATGTCGCAAGTCCAATCAAGCCCCAAAGCTTCAACGCCAGTATCGGCCATTGACTCTAACCACAAACCACCCCCTTTAGTGAACAAAATCACTGGTACGCGGCGACCTTCATGTTCGCGGATTAAGCCATCAACAATTTTTTGCATATAAGCTAACGAGAACGTTTGATAAGCCACATCGGATAAACTACCGCCCCAGCTATCAAAGATCTGTACCGCTTGAGCACCGGCGAGAATTTGTGCATTCAGGTAGCTCGTCACTGATTGCGCTAACTTATCTAGTAGCATATGCATGGCTTGCGGATTGTTGTACATCAGCGCCTTACACTTGCGAAAGTCCTTAGAAGAACCACCTTCAACCATGTAAGTAGCTAAAGTCCAAGGGCTACCGGCAAAACCAATGAGCGGCACACGGCCATTGAGTTCACGGCGGATAGTACGCACCGCATCCATTACATAACCCAGATCATCATTGGCATCTGGAATCGGTAATGCTTCAATCGCTTCGGGGGTATCCACTACATTGCGAAAACGCGGACCTTCACCGGTTTCAAAATACAGGCCTAAACCCATCGCATCTGGAATGGTTAGAATATCTGAAAACAAGATCGCCGCATCTAATGGGTAACGCTCTAGTGGCTGTAACGTAACCTCACAAGCAAACTCGGGATTCATGCAGAGACTCATAAAGTCGCCCGCTTTAGCACGGCTTGCTCGATACTCAGGTAAATAGCGTCCTGCTTGACGCATCATCCAGACCGGGGTGACATCTACCGGCTGTTTCAGCAGGGCGCGAAGAAAACGATCATTTTTCAGAGTAGTCATAGCAGGAGTCCATAATTAAGTAGAAGTTTGTGCGGTGAATTTTGGTTAAAAGTCTCGATAAGTCAGGATATTTCAATATTTCCTGGAAACTATCGCTCTGTTTTTATTATTTCACTGCTTTTTCTTAAAATGTTTGCCTATCATACCTGAACTTAAGCAGTTACAGGACATCAACCCTTCGCTTTCAAAGTTGTCAGAAAGTTTCTAGGCTTACTGCCCTGCTTTCACTCTTCTTAATTAATAGGCTTTAGGCTATGCAAACCATTCACCCTATTTTTCAGCGTCCCCTTACTCAACCGACACCTACGGGATTAGCAGTGGCTTATTTTGGTATGGGATGTTTTTGGGGCGCAGAGCGCCGCTTTTGGCAGCAGCCAGGGGTTTACTTAACTGCAGTGGGTTATTCTGGAGGAGTAATCGACAACCCTAGTTATCTTGAAGTATGTACGGGCCAAACTCAGCATGCTGAAGTAGTCAAGGTGGTTTATGACCCTAAGCAAGTGGCTTACTGGGATTTATTAACGGTGTTTTGGGAGTCCCATGACCCAACCCAAGGCATGCGCCAAGGCAATGATATTGGCAGTCAGTATCGCTCGGTCATTTACTGCTCACTGGCGGAACAACTGGAATTAGCCGAGATTTCAAAGGCTCAATTTCAAAAGCAATTGGATCGCTATGGCAAAGGAATGATCACTACCGAAATAGCCATGGCTCCTCGGTTTTATTATGCAGAAACGGAACACCAACAGTATTTAGCCAAGAATCCCAATGGTTACTGTGGTCTACGGGGTACAGGTTGCGCACTGAGCTAATTATTTAGCAGAAAAATAAAACCCCGCCTAAGCGGGGTTTTGCAGACTGTTTCCTTACATCCCTGTCTATCAAGAATCCTTACTATCATCAGATTCCACTCCTGATGAACGATTCCTGTCGTTATCCTTTTACCACAGCTTTCGTCGTGTGTGGTTTTCTCCTGACATCCTTGTAAGCTCAACCCTCATGGTTGCCGCTAGATTAACTTCTAGTACTAGTAGGGGGCGCCCTGCCTCATTCCTTGGGTACCATTATAGTGCGCAATAAAAAGTATGGAATACGAAAAAGTCATCACGCTTTGTAAGAGAAAGCTTACAAAGCGTGATGACTTTAAAAGATATAAGAATGCATATACTTATTAACACAAAAAGGCCCATTTGCATGGACCTTTTTGTCGTTCCAAGACCTAAGCCTTAGTAACTTAATGCAAAGTCTTCGTCAGCCATATCCATTAAGTTATCTGCACCAGATAACATTGCAGCTACGTGCGCGCGAGTACGCGGCAGAATACGAGCAAAGTAGAAACGTGCAGTCTGAATTTTCGCTTTGTAGAACGCTTCTTCAGTGGTGCCTGCAGCAATTTTCTCGGCAGCTAAACGCGCCATATCAGCCCAGAAGTAAGCAAGGCAAGCATAACCTGAGTACATCAGGTAATCCACAGAAGCTGCACCGACCTCCTCACGGTTTTTCATCGCTGCCATCCCTACTTTCATAGTGATGTCGCCCCACTCTTTGTTGAGCTCTGCAAGCGGCGCCACGAACTCTTTAACCGCATCGTTTTCTTCGTTAGCTTTAACGAATTTGTGTACTACCTTGGTAAAGCCTTTTAAGCTTTCGCCTTGAGTCATCAGAACTTTACGGCCTAATAAGTCAAGCGCTTGAATACCAGTGGTACCTTCATACAGCATAGAAATACGGCTATCACGTACGTTCTGCTCCATACCGTGCTCAGAGATGTAGCCGTGGCCACCGAAAATCTGTACACCGTGGTTAGCCGCTTCAAAACCAGTTTCGGTCATAAAGGCTTTAGCGATTGGGGTTAAGAAGCCCAGCATCATATCCGCTGCTTTGCGCTCTTCTTCATCTTTACTGCGCTGCAGAATATCAACCTGTTGTGCTGCGTAGTACAACATCGCACGATTACCTTCAGCAAAGGCTTTAGTGGTCAGTAACATACGACGCACATCAGGGTGCACGATGATTGGGTCAGCCGCCATTTCTGGTGCTTTAGGTCCGGTTAAGGAACGCATTTGGATCCGCTCACGGGCGTATTCAATACCGCCTTGGAACGCAACTTCAGCGTGGGCTAAGCCCTGTAGTGCAGTACCTAAACGAGCAGTGTTCATAAAGGTGAACATGCAGTTTAGACCTTTGTTTGGTGGACCAATCAAGAAACCGGTCGCCGCGTCAAAGTTCATTACGCAAGTTGAGTTACCGTGGATACCCATTTTGTGTTCAATCGAACCACAGCTCACGCCGTTACGCTCACCCACACCGCCTTCAGCGTTCGGTAAAAACTTAGGCACGATAAATAACGAGATACCTTTGGTACCTTGCGGTGCATCAGGCAGGCGGGCTAATACAATGTGCACGATATTATCAGCCATGTCGTGTTCACCGGCTGAAATAAAGATCTTAGTACCTGTAATGCTGTAGCTACCATCGGCATTAGGTTCAGCTTTAGTACGCAGCATACCTAAGTCAGTACCACAGTGTGGCTCGGTTAAGCACATGGTACCGGTCCACTCACCGGAGACTAATTTAGTTAAGTAAGTGGCTTGTTGCTCTTCTGTACCGTGAGCGTGCAGTGTATTCATTGCACCGTGGGACAGACCTGGGTACATACCCCATGACCAGTTCGACTGACCCACCATTTCACTGATAGCAATCCCCAGTGACTCAGGTAAGCCCTGACCACCGTGCTCAACGTCGTGAGCTAGGCTTGGCCAGCCACCTTCAACAAACTGCTGATAGGCTTCTTTAAAGCCAGTCGGCGTGGTCACACCTTCAGCACTCCACGTACAGCCTTCTTGGTCACCTACGCGATTTAATGGTGCTAAAACTTCTTCACAGAATTTAGCCCCTTCTTCAAGAATCGCATTAACCATATCGGGTGTTGCGTCTTCACAGTTTAAATTTTGGTAGTGCGCTTCGTAACCTAATAATTCATCACGAACAAAGCGAATATCGCGTAAAGGAGCTTTATAGTTAGCCATAGTTGAATCACCTCTAGGTGTAATGACCTTGCGTAAATCCACAACAAGATTCTAAAAAAAGAGTGGGAATCATCGTTTTTGCCACCCTCAAACAGTCGTTTGAAAAGTTACGTTCAGACCCCGCACTTGTCAAGTGCTTCGAAACCCGCATACGACTTTAGTTCTGAACTGATTTCCCCCCTTCTTCACCTGATGCAATTTGCTGTTGTAACCAACGAGCAAACAGTTGCGCCTGAGGGTTTAGTTTCTGCTTAGGTAGCAGTAAAACCAGCTTGCCTGAGGTGTTATGAAAGCCCCAAGGGGCAATTAAACGCTGCTTGGCCATATCATCTTGCACCAAAAGCTCGGGGGCAATGGCTACTCCTAAACCTGCAACAGCAGCTTCTAACAAATAATAAAGATGGGAAAAACCTTGCTCAAAGGATAATTGTTCGACAGTTAAGCCATGGGCGGCCAACCAGTTGGGCCATGCTTGTGGCCTTGACTGTGTATATAGCAATGGTACCTGAGTTAACTGCTCAGGACTTGCCTGCTGTAATTGTTCTGCTAATGCTGAATAGCCACTAACCACTGGCCCAATTCGCTCATCGGCCAATTCAATCACGTGCATCTGCTGTGGCCAAGGCGGCTGGCTAAAGCTTAGGTAAGCATTAACATAGGGATTATGAATATCGACTGCATCATCGCCTTCATGGGTCACTACTTGTAACTGTAACTGGGGCAGATCGTGCTTCAGTTGATCGAGCCTAGGGATTAACCAACGCGCCAACAAACTACCAGGACAACTCAGCACAAAAGGTGCTTCCTGTTGTTGCTGCTGAAGCTGCCAAGTGACTTGTCGCAACAAATTAAACGCCTGATGGCTTGCCTGATATAAGCGCTCACCGGCTTCTGTGAGTTTTACGCCGCGCCCCTGTTTACTAAATAGTGCTACTGCTAAGTAGTCTTCTAATTGTTTGATTTGTCGGCTCACTGCGCCATGGGTCACACACAACTCATCTGCAGCAAGACTGATACTTTGATGTTTAGCCGCTGCTTCAAACGCCCGAAGTGCATTAAGTGGAGGTAGTTCTACAGCTTCCATATGTGAGTTTTCCTAACCTATTCACTCAATAATATCGCTTTTATTGCGCCAATCAATCCTTTAACTTGATTCCATTAGTTATTTTTAACAGGACTTATCATGAGCCAGTTTTCTCAAGCACCCGATGCCAAAGGACTGTTTGGCCAGTTTGGTGGACAGTACGTCGCTGAAACGCTGATGCCACTCATTTTAGAACTAGGCAAAGAATACGAAGCAGCGAAACAGGACCCAGCCTTTGCCCAAGAGCTAGCTTACTTTCAGCGTGATTATGTAGGTCGCCCAAGCCCTTTGTATTTTGCCGAGCGCCTTACTGAGTTTTGTGGCGGAGCTAAAATTTATCTCAAGCGTGAAGAACTCAACCATACCGGTGCGCATAAGATTAATAACTGTATTGGCCAAATTTTACTGGCCCGACGCATGGGTAAAAAGCGCATTATTGCTGAAACTGGTGCTGGTATGCATGGGGTTGCCACCGCCACAGTAGCTGCTCGCTTTGGTTTGCAGTGCGTTATTTATATGGGCTCAACCGATATTGAACGCCAACAAGCTAACGTATTTCGGATGAAGTTATTAGGGGCTGAGGTGATTCCGGTAACCGCTGGTACCGGCACATTAAAAGATGCCATGAACGAAGCGCTGCGCGACTGGGTAACCAATGTCGATAGCACCTTTTATTTAATTGGTACGGTGGCAGGCCCTCACCCTTATCCGGCCATGGTGCGCGATTTCCAAGCCGTCATTGGCAAGGAAACCCGCCAGCAACTACAGGAACAAGAAGGCCGTCTACCCGATAGCTTAATCGCCTGCATTGGCGGTGGCTCAAATGCCATGGGACTATTCCATGAGTTTTTAGATGACAGCAGCGTCCACATTATTGGCGTAGAAGCCGCCGGTAAAGGGGTAGAAACTGGCTTGCATGCGGCCAGCTTAAAAGGTGGCAAACCGGGAGTATTACACGGTAATAAAACCTACTTACTGCAAGATGAAGATGGCCAAATTGTAGATGCTCATTCAATCTCTGCAGGCTTAGATTACCCAGGCATTGGCCCTGAACACTCTTGGTTAAATGATATCGGTCGGGTGGAATATACCGCAGTTAAGGACGATGAAGCCTTAGCCGCCTTCCAAGAGTGCTGCCGTTTAGAGGGAATTATTCCGGCACTGGAATCCTCCCACGCGCTGGCTGAAATGTTTAAACGAGCGCCCAAACTGCCAACTGATCACCTAATGGTAGTGAATCTCTCTGGCCGTGGTGATAAAGACATGCAATCGGTCATGCACTATTTAAACCTAGAGGAGCAATCAGCATGAGTCGCTTTACAGATTGCTTTGCCAAGCTAAAACAAGAAAATCGTGCCGCACTAGTTACCTTTGTCACTGCAGGGGACCCTAACTATTTGGCAGCCATGCAAATTTTTAAGGGTTTACCAGCCGCTGGGGCCGATATTATCGAGCTAGGGATGCCCTTTACCGATCCAATGGCCGATGGTCCTGCGATTCAAAAGGCTAACTTACGCTCATTGGCCAACGGTCAAAATCTACGTAAAACGTTACAAATGGTCAGTGAGTTTCGTCAAACTAACCAAGAAACTCCAGTGGTATTAATGGGTTACTTCAACCCTATTTATCACTACGGAGTTGAGCAATTTATTGCCGATGCCACAGCCGCTGGCGTCGATGGCATGATTGTGGTGGATTTACCCCCCGAACATAACGCTGACTTTTGTACCCCAGCTCAAGCCGCTGGATTAGATTTTATTCGTTTAACCACTCCCACCACTGACGATCAACGGTTACCTACGGTCTTAGCCGGAAGTGCTGGTTTTGTCTATTATGTTTCCGTTGCCGGAGTCACAGGAGCTGGTTCAGCTACCATGGATCAAGTGGAAGAAGCCGTCGCGAGAATTCGTCGCCACTCGGATTTACCGGTGTGCATTGGCTTTGGCATTCGCACCCCAGAGCATGCCGCCGAGGTGGCTAAACGTGCCGATGGCGTGGTGGTCGGTTCAGCTTTAGTCAATAAAATCGAACAAGCTGAGAATGATCAGCAAGCTGTGGATGAGGTGCTGGCACTGTGCCGCGAGCTAAGCCAAGGCATTCGCAGTGCTCGCTAACGACTGAGGCTAAATTAAAAATGAAAAAGGCGCTGTGATAGCGCCTCAGGTAGCTGACAAACCCCGCCTTTTTGGTGGGGTTTGTTGTTTTATGCACTTCAATGACGCTTTTTCTTTTGGGATAAGCACTCAAATGGGATAAGCGTTCAAAGAGCGGAAGTTTTTGCTCCAAGATTTTTTAAAGTAAATTGGGCGTATCTGAGCTTAAGTAGGCGTGTAAACAGGCACTCATGAGGGCAAGAGGTTTACAAAAGCGGGATTATCCTGCCAATAGTGCGATTTTCTTGATGTTTTGTGCCGCGGCAGTCATCAGGCATTGCGCCTGCACTTTGTGACGACCGCGATACCGCGCGTAGCGGTATTGGTGCAGCTCTTTGGCATCGGCAAAGCTGCGCTCTACTGTTTCTTTGCGCCTCTGATAGATGGTCTTACCCCAAGGCGTCAGCCGGTTGGCATCCTGCCGTTCTCTGCTGCCTTCCCACACATGACGGGTGACCGTTTTTTGTTGTTTGGCGTTCTGATTACAGCGTGACAGCAGCGGGCATTGTCGGCACACAGCCGGATCAGATACATAGTGGCGATACCCTTCCCGGTTAGTTGTACTGTAAATCAAGGCCTGTCCTTGTGGGCACACATACTGGTCTGTTTCGGCGATATAGATAAACTCACGTTTACGCAAGTACCCTTGGCGATGGATCGGTCGCCGATAGCCAAACACCGCTTTTATCCCCTTATCTTCCAGACCTTTGCTGATGGCTGTGGTGTGATAGCCTGCATCCAGGCCAACATACTGGACGTTAAAGCCAAAACGCTGTGTCTGCCGTTCCAATCGTGCCAAATAGGGCACTGCGTCATGGACGTTACCTGCCGTGACATGCACATCGGTAATGATATTGGCTTTGGTATCCACCGTACGATGGTCAAGATAGAAGAAGCCTTTGGGCTTATTATCCCGAGTCATAAAGCCGCTTTCAGGGTCGGTCTTACTTTGTTTGATTTCCCGCACCTGAGGTTCGCTCGATGGCGGCGGCAAGGGCTTTTTTCCGTGGGCTAGGCGATCCTCCTCGATCGCCTGATCCAACTTATCCATATAGGCTTGCCGTTCTGAAACGGCGTGTGCTTTGACCCATTTCCCCTTGTTAGCATTAGCTTTCAGGTGGGTTGAATCGGTATACAGTACCGTGCCGGATACCAACTTACGCTGCATCGCCTGCAAGACGATTTCATCAAAAATTTGCTGGTAGATATCCGAGTCATTAAAGCGGCGGCGACGGTTCTGACTAAGGGTGCTGGCATCAGGGACTTTGTCGGTCAGGTTTAAACCGAGGAACCAGCGGTAGGCTACATTGACCTGAACCTCACGGATCAACTGACGTTCACTACGAATACCGAATAAATAGCCTATAAGCAGCAGTTTAAACAGTAGGGTTGGATCCAGCGCTGGGCGACCGTTGTTCGCGCAGTACAAGTCTTTGACCAGATCATGAATAAACGAGAAATCGATATGACGATCTACTTTGCGTAGTAAATGGTCTGAAGGAACCAGCTCGTCAATACAGACAAATTCGAGTTCGGACTGGGTCTGGGGGCGATCACGTAGCACTGTACAACTCCTGCAGCAGATGTGTGCCCAGTATAAAAAACAAACCCCTCGATGGGAACGAGGGGTTTGTCAGCAGTCTGAGGCGCTGTGATAGCGCCTTTTTTTGCTTAACCCAAGATTATTTCTTCGGTTTAGCACCAAACATTTCCACCAGTTTTTCAGCACTGGCTGCACCTGGTTGCAGTTGCAGTAAACCCGTTTCGTCTTTATAGAAAATCGCTGGTGTACCGCTTGCACCTAAGCCTTGCATCATCTGCATATTAGTGTCTAACTGCTTTTTCACTGCCGCGGACACGGTAATTTCTTTTGCCGCTTTTTTACCGCTCTCGTTATCATTTAATGCTTTGGTTTGATCTTTCGCCATTAAGATAGACGCCGCTTTTTTGGCACTGCCTTCACTTAACATACCCACCACAAAGTGGCGCAGCTGAACCTCTCCTGCATCTACCCAAGGACGCGCATCGGCCCAGAATTTTTTACAGTAAGGGCAATTGGGATCAGTAAAAACATAGGCGACCTGCTTCGCTTTATCTGAACCATCTTTAATCCAATCCATTTTCTCCATTTCTGCCCACATTTTTTCACCTTGGGGACGGGCAATTTTTTCCTCAATTACCGAACTGGTTAAGTCTGTCCCTTGCTCATCTAGTAAGCTACCGATTAACGCATGCTTATTGTCTGCGGTTACATACAACACTAAAGGGCGGCCCTGATACAGTGCGGTATAAGCGGTTAGATTGGCCGGCGCGTCGACCTTCTCTAACACTTCAATGCCACGCTCTTGCATGGCTTTAATCGGTGCAGGATAGTCTGCGGCTAGCGCCACAGTAGGCGCGGCTAAAAGTGCAGCGAGTGATGCAATTGCAAATGGTTTCATTAAAAATTTCCTTGTTCTCTATTACTTAGCTGAAGCTTTAATGTGCTTCAACGAATGATCTAAACTGGCATTGGACAGCTCACCCAAATGACTGTGCTGCAACTGACCGCCACTGTTATAAAATAAGGTGGTAGGCAAGGAGCGCGAACCGACGGCTTGTCCCGCCCGCGCGCCACTGTCAAGTAATACACCGGATAGCTCTAATTGTTGCCGCAATAAAAAATCAGCCACTAATTCTTGCCCTTCACCTTGATTGACGTACACAAAACGGACATCAGGATTGGCTTTTTGTGCCGCTTCTAAGACCGGCATTTCACGACGACAAGGTGGACACCAAGTCGCCCACAAATTCACCACCAAGGGTTTATCGTCTAACTCATGCAAAGCCACAGGATTTCCCTGCAGATCACGCAAGGCCAACTCAGGGATACTTTGACTGCTTTCAAAGGCGCTCAACAATGACATTCCAGCGCCCCAAATCATAGCACCAACCACCACGCCAATACTCAGCGGTGTGCGTAATGGTCGCTGCCAAATAGCATACAGCACGCCAATCACAATCGCCGCGATTAAGCCGGGGATAAGTAAAAATCCACCATCACGAATATCCAGCATGCCTAACGGCTGGGCTTTATATTGCTCAAAATAACTCACCACAAAGGCGATTCGAGCAACTAAGGCACCGCCTAACAGCATATTAAAAAGTGCTGATTCTGGATTAACTCCACGCTTACGGCCAATAATCCAGCCGGTCAGCCAGGCGATAAAAAAGCCTAAATACAATAACGCTAAGTTTGCTGGAATAGCTAAAGGTCCCAAGTTAACACTTAACATTAAGCCTCTCCTTTAGCGCGGGCTAAGTAAGCCAAAAATTGCTCAGCATTGACCTCACCCGTAATTCGCTGGGCTCGAATCTCGCTACCATCAGGGGAGATAAATAAAATCGTCGGGGGTCCCATAATACTGATTTCTTGCATATAGGCCTGCTGTGCTTTGGTGTTATCAGTCACATCAATTTGCAGTAAACGCATGCCAGCTAATGCCTGCTGCACCTCTGGCTTAGCAAATACTTCACGTTCCATCACCTTACAAGAAACACACCAGTCGGCGTAAAAATCCACTAATGCCCATTGCTCTTGTTGCTGTGCTTGGGCCAGCTGTTGCTTTAGCTCATCAACCGATGGCGTACGCAAAAACTGCTGCTGATGAGCACTGGCTACCGATGCACCGGCTGTTAAGCCTGAAAGTGGACGCAAAGGATCATAACCTCCAGCGGCCGCTCCAAAAATCATGGCCGCACTCCAAATCCCTAATAAAAAAGCTAAATAACGACCGATAAAATACAGCTTACTCGTAGCCTGCACCTGGCTAAAAAATACCGCTACACTCAATAACCAAGCGCCCCATAAACCCAAGGCCAAGGTATCGCTATACAGCGGTTGAGTGATTAAAATAGCGGCAGCAATTAAGGCAAAGCCAAAGGTTTTATTGACGTTTTCCATCCATACCCCAGGTTTTGGCATCCAGCGCATACCAAAACTAATCGCTAACAGCAATGGTGTTCCGCTACCTAAGCCAAGGGCAAATAATGCCAATCCACCAGTCGCACCATCACCACTTTGGGCAATGTAAAGCAGGGCACCGGCTAACGGCGCGGTCATACAGGGACCCACCAGTAGTGCCGACAACGCTCCCATAATCGCCACGCCCAGCATGTTGCCGCCTTTTTGTTTGCGGTCTACCGTTTGTAAGCGATCACGAATAACTGCCGGTAATTGCAGGGTATACACCCCAAACTGAGCTAAGGCTAAAGCAATAAAAATTCCAGCAAAGGGAATCAGGAGCCACGGCTGCTGTAGCGCGGCCTGTAAGTTGCCCCCAAGCTTAGCCGCCAATACCCCCAAGAGTGCATACACCAATGCCATCGGCAGCACAAAGGCCAGTCCCAGCCGTGCGCCGCTCCAGCCACCACGCTGAGCGCCACCCACTACACTGGTTAGAATCGGCAGCATTGGCAGCATGCACGGAGTAAAGGCTAACAGTAAGCCCATGCCAAAAAAGGCCACTAAGTTCCACAGCAACCCGGCATCGGCCAAGGTGGCAGCAATGCTTTGATCCTCAGCTAACGCAGGCGCTCCCGTTTGGCTTAACTCGCCACCAATAACTAACTCTTGAGGTGCATAACATAAACCTGCATCCGCACAACCTTGCCAGCGCACCTCGTAAGGTGGCTCGACAGCTTCAGGCAAACTAATTGAGAGTTGATTACGGTAAATTTCAGAATCACCAAAATACTCATCAGAATGAGGAATTCCCGGCGGCAACTCCAACTCAACCGCTGTTCCACTGTCATCAATTAAGCCAAGCTTATGTTGATAGAGATAATAACCATCGGCAATCTTCCAGGCCAAAATTGGCTGACCTTGATCAGGCTGAATCAATTCAAACTGAAACGCCTGTTCCACCGGTAAAAAATCATCTTGATTGGTAATAAATGCCTGGGCTGGAATTAACCAGAACAACAGCAACCATGAGAGTAAACGAGGCATGACCCACCCTTTAACAATAGTTTGCGTTAGTATTCTACCGATGGCGATTAATCTAGGATTAAGAAATCCGCTGTATGATACAGGCTTACGTTTTGCTAGTGCGTCACTTAATGGCGTAAGGATCAGGCTCGATGCATGTACTTTTAGTTGAAGATGACCACTTAATTGCCGAAGGCGTAGTGGCTGGATTAACCGTACAAGGCTTTACCGTAGACCATATGGCCACTGCTGCCGCTGCTGAACAAGCTTTAAAACTGGCCAGTTTTGATGCTTTAATTTTAGATTTAGGCCTGCCCGATGAAGACGGCTTAGTTTTTTTAGAGCGGCAACGTAAGCAAAGAATCGATTTACCGGTGCTGATTTTAAGCGCCCGCGATGCCGTCACCCAGCGCGTAGCTGGCCTACAGGCGGGGGCCGATGATTATTTGCTCAAGCCCTTTGACTTACGGGAACTAGCTGCTCGGTTGCACAGCTTATTACGCCGCAGCAGCGGCCGAAGCAGTAATTTAATTGAATATGGAGCACTCACTTACGATCCTTCTGGGAAGTCGGTCACTCTCAATCAGCAGCCGGTCTTACTGTCAGCCAAAGAACATGCGTTATTGATGGCGTTACTGCATAGCCCTGGGCGCATTCTCAGCAGCGAGCAACTGCAAGACAGTCTCTATGGTTTTAGTGAGGGTGTAGAAAGCAATGCGCTGAATGTGCATATCCATAATTTGCGCCGTAAGCTGGGCAGCCAGATTGTGGAAACTGTCCGCGGTTTAGGCTTTCGTTTAGGCCCGGCACCATGAGTATTCGCCGCCGCCTCCTGCTGACCCTCAGTGGTACCTTTATTTTGCTCTGGTCCTTAGCAGCTATCTGGTTGCTGGGTGATTTGCGTAAAGAGGTCTCCTACGCCCTAGATGAGCGCTTAGCCTCTTCAGCGCGGATGGTCGCTGGCTTATTAGAGCAACTGCCGCCACCGCTACTGATTCCTAGTAATCCATTAGCCACTGATCAGCTGGGGATTCCCGATGGTTTAGTCTGCCAAGTTAACTCGCTGCGGGGCGAAGTCTTGGTGCATACCCCCAGCAGCCCCAGTCAGGCTTTAGCGAGCCATGCCGGCGGCTTTAGCGAAACCAGCGTTGATGCCGATCGCTGGCGCACCTTTACCCTGACCCGTAATCAATTAATGGTTACCACCGCTGATCGCATGGAAGAACGTGAAGCCTTAGAGCGCTCGATCTTAATCGCTGCTGCGTTACCGGTACTCTTAGCTTTGCTGGGAAGTTTGGTGCTGATCTGGCTTGGAATTGGCCAAGGTTTAGCACCGCTTAAACAGTTGCGCCATAGCCTAGCTCAACGTTCAGCCAATGATTTAGCCCCCTTACCGCTCAAGCCTTTACCCCACGAGCTAGCGCCCTTGGTTGATACGTTAAATCAGCTATTTGCCCGAATTGAGGATTTATTAGCTCGAGAACGGCGCTTCACCGGAGATGCCGCCCATGAGCTACGCACCCCGCTTACTGCAATAAAAACCCATCTACAACTGGCCCAGATGACCACCGGCGAGCAGTCGCAAGTCGCGCTGACTAAAGCCGAGCATGGCGTTGAACGTCTACAGCGCACCCTAGAGCAGTTACTGCTATTGGCCCGGGTTGAAGCCACTGAGTTATTTGAAAATGAACAAGGGGTACTGGCCGATCAGGTCGTGCGCGTTAGTCTGTCAGAACTTACCAACTTACAACCACAACGGATTCAACTCGATAACCAGCTGCAACAACCGGTGCGCTTAGCACTACCTGAATCCTTAGCAGTGATTGCGCTGCGCAATTTATTAGAAAATGCCCTGCGCTATAGCCACCAGCAACCGATTACCCTCACCCTCAGCCAAATTGAGCAAGATCTAATTTTTGAGGTGAAGGATCAAGGGCTTAGCCTCGATCAGCAGCAACTGGCACAGATGCATCAACGCTTCTGGCGCGCCAGTAATCAGCAAGGCTCTGGCCTTGGACTGGCCATCGTGCAGGCCATTACCGATCGCTATCAAGGACAGCTCTCCCTCAGCAGCAACCAGCCCCAAGGCTTAATTGCGCGCTTATATCTGCCTATTTTAACCACTGTGGATTCTTAATTAGCGGTACAAAAAAAGCGAGCTCATCTTGAGCTCGCCTTTTCTTAAGCGTATAACCTTAACTAAAAATCTAAATTAGAGGCAGCTAAAGCGTTGGTTTCAATGAACTCGCGGCGGGGTTCTACATGATCGCCCATGAGGGTATTAAAGATCTGATCCGCGGCCACTGCATCTTCAATAGTGACTTGCAGCATCCGGCGGGTATTGGGATCCATGGTGGTTTCCCACAATTGCTCTGGGTTCATCTCACCTAATCCTTTATAGCGTTGTACACTGTGGCGACGCATGCTTTCAGTTAGTAGCCAATCAAGTGCTTCTTTAAACGAGCTGACCGCTTTAGTGCGCTCACCACGCTTAACGTAAGCGCCTTCTTCCAGTAACTGATTCAGCTTAGCACCAAGCTCAGTCATACTCCGGTAATCATTACTGCCGAAGAAATCATGGTTAAAGGTGACATAATTAGCTAAGCCATGGGCCTTAATTTTAACTTCAGGCAGCCATAAACCACGCTCTTTATCTTCACGGACCGAGACCGTATACGTCTCACCTGATTTTTCGACCGCATCTAATTCGGCTTGCAGCAACTCAACCCAAGCAGCAACAGCTGATTGGCTAGTAAGCTCGGTAGCTTCTAAGCGTGGCAGGTAGACAAAATGCTCGGTCATTTCTTTTGGATACAGGCGTGATAAACGATCTAAGGTTTTCATCACTCCACGGTATTCATTAACTAAGCTTTCAAGCGCAGCACCGGATAAGCCTGGCGCGTTTTCATTAACATGCAAGCTGGCTTCTTCTAATGCCGCTTGGGTCATGTATTCATCCATGGCCTCATCATCTTTGATGTATTGCTCATGCTTACCGCGTTTAACTTTATACAGCGGCGGCTGAGCAATATAGATATAGCCACGCTCAACTAACTCGGGTAATTGACGGAAGAAAAAGGTGAGCAACAAGGTACGAATGTGTGAGCCATCCACGTCAGCATCGGTCATGATGATAATGTTGTGATAGCGCAACTTGTCAATATTGTAGTCCTCACGACCAATTCCGCAGCCTAACGCTGTAATCAACGTACCCACTTCTTGGGACGAAATCATCCGATCAAAGCGTGCTTTCTCAACGTTTAAAATTTTACCTTTCAGCGGCAAAATAGCTTGGGTTTTACGGTCTCGTCCCTGCTTGGCAGATCCGCCAGCAGAGTCCCCTTCCACAATATAAAGTTCTGATAACGCCGGATCTTTCTCTTGGCAATCGGCCAGTTTACCCGGCAGCCCAGCAATATCGAGGGCACCTTTGCGACGGGTCATTTCTCGGGCTTTACGAGCGGCTTCACGGGCACGGGCCGCATCAATCATTTTGCCAACAATGGCCTTGGCTTCATTTGGACTTTCTAATAAAAAGTCAGCAAAGAACTTGCCCATCTCCTGCTCAACTGCAGTTTTCACCTCAGACGACACCAGTTTGTCTTTGGTTTGCGAGCTAAACTTAGGATCAGGCACCTTGACCGAAATAATCGCAGTCAGACCTTCACGGGCATCGTCACCCGTAGTGCTTACTTTCTCACGCTTACCTAAACCTTCAGCCTCAATGTAGTTATTCAGACTACGAGTCAGTGCCGAACGAAAGCCCGCCATATGGGTGCCGCCATCACGCTGTGGAATATTGTTGGTAAAGCATAAAATGCTCTCATTAAAACCATCATTCCACTGCATCGCCACTTCAACGCCAACCCCATCCTCTTCACGTTGTACCGTAAAGTGAAACACATCATTGACGCAGGTTTTATTGGTGTTTAAGTACTCAACAAACGCCTTAAGGCCACCTTCATACTTAAACAATTCTTCTTTGCCGCTACGCTCGTCTTTAAGCAGAATCCCTACCCCAGAGTTGAGGAAGGATAATTCGCGTAAGCGTTTAGCCAACACATCCCAGCTGAATTGAATATTACGGAAGGTTTCTTCTGAAGGCTTAAAGTGGATGCGAGTACCGCTTGCATCAGTGTCACCAATCGGTGACATCGGCCCCTGCGGTACACCATGCACATAGGTCTGTTCCCAGACTTTACCTTGACGGCGAATGGTCATAATTAACTGCTTAGACAGCGCGTTAACCACCGACACCCCTACACCGTGCAATCCGCCAGAAACCTTATAGCTGTTATCGTCAAACTTACCGCCAGCGTGCAGAACGGTCATAATCACTTCAGCAGCAGAAACGCCTTCTTCTTCGTGAATATCGACCGGAATACCACGACCGTTATCTTGTACAGTAATAGATTCGTCAGTATGAATGGTGATGCTAATTTCATCGCAGTAACCTGCCAGAGCTTCATCAATCGAGTTATCCACCACTTCAAATACCATGTGGTGTAATCCTGTGCCGTCATCAGTATCCCCAATGTACATGCCAGGACGTTTACGAACCGCATCTAGGCCTTTCAGAACCTTAATACTACTGGAGTCGTAAGATTTATTTTCGCTCATGCATTCACTCCGAAGGTGTGATTTGTCCATGTTCCACGTGGAACATTTTGACCGAAGTGGCTTCACTCCAATCATGGATCATTAGGTCTTTATCAATACTGGTGATAAAAACCTGACAATTTAAATTTTCTAACAACTGACATAACGCCTTACGATGCTGCTGATCAAGCTCTGATGGCAGATCATCCACAAGGTAAATACAGTTGTGTTGACGCAAACGTGATAACAGATAACCCTGGGCAATTCTTAGGGCACAGACTACCAGCTTCTGCTGGCCTCGGGACAACACATCAACCGAGTTAGTGGTGCCAATTCTTATCCGTAAATCTGCCCGCTGTGGTCCGGCTTGGGTATATCCCAGCTGCCGATCACGCTCATAATTACTTAGTAACACTTCGCTTAGTTCGCGCTCTCGATCCCAGCCGCGATAATAACTTAGGCTAAGTCCTTCAAGGGTAATAAGTTTGCCCAGTACTTCTTCAAACACAGGTTTTAACTGCTGAATATAGGCTTGGCGTAACTGATCAATCTGCGCGCTTGCTAAGCTTAGCTCACGGTCCCAGCTCTGCTGAGAAATGGGGTCTATTGTAGCATGACGCAGCAATGAATTTCTTTGCCGCAGCGAATGCTGTAGCCTTTGCCAAGCAGGCATAAAAGAATGTTCCACGTGGAACACTCCCCAATCTAAAAACTGCCGACGGACCTTAGGCGCCCCTTCTAACAAACTAAAACTATCGGGATTAATCACCTGCACCGGCAACACTGCAGCTAATTCAGCAGCGCTTTTTATTGCCTGCCCATCTAAACGTAACTGTAACTCAGCCTGACGATTACGACTCATACCTAGTCGATGGACTGTATCTAAACTTACATCGTGTAACTCAGCAAATACTAGACATTGCTCTTGCTGCTGCTGAATCACCGGTTGAATTCGATTACTACGGAAAGAACGCGTGAGTGCTAACAAATGAATGGCTTCTAAGACACTGGTTTTACCACTGCCATTCTCGCCATAAAAGACATTAATTTGCGGGGAAAGATTAAGAGTTACGGGGTGTAGATTGCGCACCCCGTTAATCTGTAATTGGCGAATGCCCATAAAGATTGCGGCTTAGCCCTAAATGCGCATTGGCATAACAACGTATGACGAGTTGGCATTACTGGCTTCTTGCAACAAGGTACTGCTATTAGCATCGGCCATGCGCAGCACCACCTGCTCTTCAGTCATGACATTAAGCACATCTAATAGGTAGCTGACGTTAAATCCAATATTTAATGGCTCGCCCAAGTACTCCACTGCCACTTCTTCTTTTGCCTGCTCTTGCTCAGGGTTATTGGCTTCGATGCGCAGTAAATTATTTTCTAGATCTAAGCGGATTCCACGGTACTTTTCATTGGATAAGATCGACGCACGGGTTAAGGCATCTTTTAAGCCTAAGCGATTAGCCGTTACTAATTTACTGCTGTTTTGTGGCAGTACTCGTTCGTAATCTGGAAACTTGCCGTCAACTAATTTAGAGGTGAAGGTAAAGTTAGGTGTGGTGGCGCGAATATGGTTACTGCCAAACACTAAGTTAACGTGCTCGCTATCTGAACTCATTAAGCGAGCCAGCTCAAGTACTCCCTTACGCGGCACAATAATTTGATGCTCATCATTGCGATCAACACCAGTATCCACCTCACACATTGCCAGACGGTGACCATCGGTTGCTACTGCACGCAATTGTCCAGAGCGCACCTCCAGTAACAAACCATTAAGGTAATAACGCACATCTTGCTGGGCCATGGCAAAACTGGTGCGCTCAATTAGGTGACGTAGTTTTTTCTGCTCAATATTGAGCATTAAGGAGCCTGCACTCTCTTCAACTGATGGGAAGTCAGCCGCCGGTAACGTGGTCAGGGTAAACTGACTACGGCCTGACTTAATCACTAAACGATGGTCATCTAGCTCTATGTTTAACTGCGCATCGGTGGGTAGGCTTTTACAAATATCCATTAGTTTACGCGCAGGTACTGTAATTTCACCTGATTCCCCAGGCTGATCTAAAGTGACTCGCCCGACTAACTCAACTTCAGTGTCAGTACCGGTCAAACTTAATTCTTGGCCTTGCAACACTAACAAGATGTTTGACAGCACTGCCATGGTTTGGCGACGCTCAACCACTCCTGCTACTAGTTGTAAAGCAGGCAGCAGCGCCTCGCGTGAAATAGTAAAGTGCATAACAAATCCTATAAATTAGCTTGATAAGGTGCGGTAAAGGTTGTGGAAGTCTTCGCTGATGCCAGCATCCGTTTCGCGTAGCTCAGCAATTTTTCGGCAAGCATGCAACACCGTAGTATGGTCTCGGCCGCCAAAAGCATCACCAATTTCTGGCAAGCTGTGGTTGGTTAACTGTTTTGCCAGTGCCATGGCCATTTGTCTAGGCCGCGCGATAGAACGTGAACGTCGTTTCGACATCATGTCGGACATTTTGATTTTGTAATACTCAGCCACGGTACGCTGAATATTATCAATACTAATCAGCTTTTCTTGCAGTGCTAATAAGTCTTTAAGCGATTCGCGAATCAGCTCAATGGTAATTGGCTCATTAGTGAAGTGCGAGTGGGCAATGACCCTTTTTAACGCCCCCTCTAGTTCACGCACGTTGGAACGGATACGCTGAGCAATAAAGAACGCTGCATCATGGGGCAAGCTGACCTTGCTCTCTTCCGCTTTTTTCATCAAGATCGCAACCCGCGTTTCCAGCTCTGGCGGCTCGACAGCAACAGTTAAGCCCCAACCAAAACGGGATTTTAACCGTTCTTCTAAGCCATCAATTTCTTTAGGGTAGCGATCACTGGTTAAAATAACCTGCTGATTACCTTCCAGTAATGCATTAAACGTATGGAAGAACTCTTCTTGGGAACGCTCTTTATTGGCAAAGAATTGAATATCATCAATCAGTAAAGCGTCCACCGAGCGGTAGTAATTTTTAAACTCATTAAAGGCATTCATCTGCAAGGCTTTTACCATGTCGGCGACAAAGCGTTCTGAGTGCAAATAAATAACCTTAGCATTGGGGTTCTTTTGCATTAAATGGTTACCCACCGCATGCATCAAGTGAGTTTTACCAAGCCCTACTCCGCCATATAAAAAGAGTGGGTTATAACCATGCTTAGGATTATCAGCTACTTGCCAAGCAGCTGCACGGGCTAGCTGGTTCGATTTACCCTCAACAAAGCTATCAAAAGTGAACGCTCGGTTCAGCGCACTAACATGTTTCAGTGCCCCTTCTACTTGCTCTTTACGCTCGGGGGTAGAAACCGGCGTTGGTGCGCTATTGGCCTCAAGCAAAGGCTCAAAACCTGGGCGCTCGGCGCTGCTTTTTTGGCTACTGCTACTGGTCGTGCGTTTTACTGTGGGAGCTGGGGCTGGCGTCGGTGCGGCTACTGGCTCAGGCGCGGCCTGATAAATTGGCTCAACCTCGGGCATTTGTGGCGTGTGAATCACGATCGGTGCCGGAATTTGCAACTTACCCACTGGCGCTGCGGCCGGTATTGCGGATTTTTTATGCCGACTGCCGATTAATAAGGTCAGCTGCGGAGCAATCCCATTATTGCGCTCGGCCATCAGCTCCAATAAACGGGTAATATACTTTTCGTTCACCCAATCTAAAACAAAGCGATTGGGGGCATAAATATTTAATCCACCGGGGTGCGCTTCTACCTGTAAGGGACGAATCCACGTATTGAATTGCTGCGAGGGCAGTTCATCGCATAAAAAATCTACGCACTGTAGCCAAAGTTCGACAGACAC